>NZ_OMOQ01000001.1:1807950-2410600 GCF_900302475.1 Defluviimonas aquaemixtae | reverse complement strand
CACGCGCGCACCGGGCTCGAGGACAACGTGCGTCTCGACAAGGAGCGGCTCGCGCCGTCGAACGCGGCGCTCGTTCGTCGAGTGACGGAGCTTTGCGAAAAGTACGACCGACCCGTGGCGACTTGGCAAGCCGCGCGTGCACTGCTTGAGCTGGCTTAGCGCGTAGCCATATCAGACCTTGGTCGCCCGCATGCGAGGGTGATTGAGTGATGTCCCCGCGCCGTAGCGGCTCGCGCCGCGCGCCCCACAGCCCCCGGCAGATCAATGTCCGATAAGACGCGGCACGATGAGAGTGAGCGCCGGGATCATCAGGATCAGGCCCACCCGGACGAACTCGGCGGCGAGGAATGGCAGCACGCCGCGGAAGACAGTGGCCATCGGCGTGTCCTTTGCGAGCGACGAGATGATGAAGACGTTGAGGCCCACCGGCGGCGTAATCAGCCCGAGTTCTACGACGATGAGCGCCAGGATGCCGAACCAGATCTTCAGGCTGTCGTTGTCCATCCCGAAGGCGGCGCTGTCCGCCGTGACGAAATCCCCGCCGTTGAGCGCTATCAGCGTTGGCCAGAAGAATGGTACGACGACGAGAATCATTGCGAGGCTCTCCATGAAGCAGCCGAGGACAATGAAGATCACCAGCATGATGATGAGCACGCTCATGGGATCGAGACCGCTTGTCGCCGCCCAGTCTGAAAGAGCTTGCGGCAGGCCGGTGCGGGTGAAGAAGCCCTTCAGCACTTCGGCACCGAACAGGATCAAGTAAATCATGCCCGCCGTGATCGCAGTCGACCGGATCGCACTTAGCAGACCTGAGAGTGTCAGACCCTCGCCCGTCACGCCGCGCAGCACAAAGCCGTAGACCGTGATGACGAAGACCCCGATCGATGCCGCCGGGGTCGGGGTAAACAGGCCGAAGCCAAGGCCTAGGATAATCGCGCTGAAAATCGCGATTACCGGCACGAGCCGTCGAATCGCGATGCGCCGGGCTTCGCGCTCCATCGGCCTTGGTGCGGGCGCGAGTGTGGGATTGAGCCTGACCAGCACCGCAATTACGAGGATGAAACCCAGCACTGCAAGCAGTCCGGGAAGGACGGCTGCCTGGAACATCTTGAGGATCGAGCCCTCGACGATGATCGCATAGATGACGAGCGCGACCGAAGGCGGGATCAGTATTCCAAGCGTGCCGCCGGCCGCGAGGGCGCCCGAGGCGAGCCGCGGCGAGTAGCCCAACGCCTTTAGTTCCGGCAGCGCGACCTTGCCCATCGTCGCGGCGGTAGCGAGCGACGATCCGCAGACCGCGCCGAACCCGCCGCAGGCCGCGACCGCAGCCATCGCGACGCCGCCACGGAGCCGCGACAGAAGCGCCTCGAGCCCCTTGAAGAGATCGCTCGACAACCGCGCCTCGGCCGCGATGTAGCCCATGAGAACAAAGAGCGGCACGACCGAGAGATCGTAGTTCGCCACATTCTCCCACAAGAGCGACTTGAATTGACGGAGATAGGGGACGAAGCGGATATGGCCTACAACTAGGCTCAGCACCCAGGTTCCTCCGACGCCCACGGTGATCATCGCGATTCCGACCGGCATCCGAAGGATCAGAAGGCCGAATAGAAGGAGAAGTCCGAGCATGCCGATGGTAATCGGATCAGGCATGTCTCGCGCCTTCGCCGAGCTGCGACATCGCCACAAGCGCCCAAAGGATCATCGACGCGATGCCGGGCAGGTAGAACGGCCAGACTGGCCAGCCAAGCACGCTCGTCAGCACGCCGTCGGCGCGCGCTTCAATGAGGCCGTAGATCATCCAGTAGGCCAGAAACAGGGCCATGCCGGCGGTCAGGCCAAGCCAGGCGCGGTCGATCTGGCGCCGCAGCACCTGAGGCATCCGTTCCATGAAGAGGTCCACCGAGACGTGACCGCGATGGGCCTGGCAATAGGGAAAGAACATCAGGGCGGCACCACTGATCATGAGCTGCACGAAGTCCTCGTAGCCCGGCAGTCCCGCCACATCGGCGCTGAAGAAGGCCGCGATGCGGTCGAGGATGAATGCCCCGGCATTCGCAGTCGTGACGCCGACGATGATCAGCAGGATGGCGCCGCCAAGCACGGCAAAGGCATCCGCCAAGCGCCCCAGAATGACGGGCATGGCTCCCTCCCTGACTCAGGTAGTTCGGGTCGGGGACGGTACGGTCCCCCTGGTATCCGGATCAGTTTCCGGCCTTCGCGGCGGCCACGGCCGCGCGAGCCTGTTCGACGATTGCCGCGCCGTCGATGCCGTTGGCTGTCACTTCGTCGACCCAGCGGCCCACGACGGTTTCGTTCGCCGCGTTGAACTTGGCAGCCTCCTCTTCCGACACGACGATCCTCTCGACACCGGCCGAGGCGAGAACATCGATTCCACCCTGCTCGAAATCTTCCCACATGGCACCGATCTCGGCTGATATGTTGGTGCGGGAATTGGCATCGATCACCGCTTTCAGATCGTCCGAAAGCGCCTCGTAGACATCCTTGTTCATAGCTACCATGAAGACGGATGTGCCAAGGCGCCCTCCGTCCGGCAACTCGGTCGTGAACTTATCGAGCTCCTGCAGTTTCAGCGCGGGCGCAATTTCATATGGGATCAGCGCGCCGTCCACAACGCCTTTCGACATCGCCTCGGGCAGCGCCGGGACCGGCATGCCGACCGGCTCCGCGCCCATTGCCTCGATGACCCAGGCGCCCGAGCGGCTGGGCGTGCGTAGCTTCTGGCCGGCGGCATCCTCGAAGGTGCGGATCGCTGTCGTCGCCGAGTGGATGAGATTGCCGTCATGGGCATGCAGGAACAAGACATGCACGTCCTTGAAATCTTCGGCGAGCATGTCGAGCGAGGCGTTCAGCGCGATCGTTGTGTCGGTCGCAGACCCGGCATGGACGAGGGGAAGTTCGAACACTTCCGTGCGCGGGAACACGCCAGGTGTGTAGCCGAGAAGTGTCCAGACGATATCGGCGGTGCCGTCGCGAACCTGTCCGTAAAGCTCGGTCGGCTTGCCCCCCATAGACATCGCCGGGAAGATCTCAATGGCTATGCGCCCGCCACTGTCAGCCGACACCTTCTCAGCCCACGGCGCGAGCATCACCTTGTGGGCATTCGCGACCGGCGGCAGGAAATGGTGCAAGGTAAGCGTCACCTCTTGAGCCGGCGCTGCCGAGCCGACGACGGAGGCCATGGCGGTGGCGCAGATGAGCTTCAAGATCCGGTTCATTTCATCCTCCCTGGGGACGTGTCGGACATACGGCGTTTTCAATGTGCGTCCTTATTGTTGACGCTCATAGTAGCGCTGCGACAAGCGATACTCACGCTATTTCATGGCAATCCTCTGATATCGAATGGTTCCTTTGCCAGGTCGGACGGACCGACATGCGACCCGACACGATCCGCAGCAGCGATTTGACATGGACGAGGCGAGACTGGCCACGGGTCGGACTGCGTGTCTGATCGCTGTGTAGCGGACCGCCTGATCCGGCGATTGCGGCCGATTTTGGCGCAGGACATCCGCTCGCATGGGCGGACGCGGGCGGTTCAATAGGGCAGTCCGGTGTAGTTGATGGCCATGGTCGCGCGTGCACTTTGGAGCGTCTCAAGCTGGTGAAGCTCGCTTTCCTGGATTTTCTGGTCGAAGTCGCTTTGATCGGGGAATCGGTGTAGCAGTGAGGTCATCCACCAGCTGAACCGCATTGCGCCCCATATGCGCGTCAACGCCCGGTCCGAGTAGTGGTCGAGCGCCTGGACATCGCCATTCAGGATCGTCGCGGTCAGCGCCTCGTAAAGATAGCGCACGTCCGAAGCGGCAAGGTTCAGGCCCTTCGCTCCGGTGGGCGGAACGATATGGGCTGCATCGCCGACAATGAAGAGCCGGCCCCAGCGCATTGGCTCCGACACGAAGCTGCGGAGCGGCGCAATGGATTTCTCGATTGACGGGCCAATCTCCAGCGTCGCCGCAACGCTCGCGGGCAGCCGCCTCTTTAACTCCCCCCAAAAATCTTCGTCGGACCAGTCCTCGACCCGGGCACTCGACGGCACCTGAATATAGTAACGCGACAGACTGTGGCTCCGCATTGATGCGAGAGCGAAGCCACGCGGATGGTTTGCGTAGATCAACTCCTTGGCGGCTGGACGAGTGGGCGACAGAAGGCCAAGCCAGCCGAATGGATAGACCTTTTCGAACTCGTGGCGGACGCCCGCCGGGATCGTCGGTCGGCTGGCGCCGTGAAAGCCGTCGCACCCGGCGATGTAGTCGCAGTCGATGCGCTGGGGCGCACCGTTCTTTCGAAACGTCACGCTCGGCGCGTCGCCATCAACTCCGTGCAGCGCGACATCCTCCGCTTCGTCGATAATTGTCGCGCCGATTGCGTCCTGCGCGTCGTAGAGGTCCTTTGTCAGCTCCGTTTGCCCATAGACCATCACCTGCGCATTGCAGCCTTCACTGAAATCTACGCGGAACATACCGTGCGCGGTGGACAGGTTGCAGCCGTCATGCGGCAACCCTTCGCGGTCCATCCGCGCCCCGGCACCCGCCTCGCGCATGAGTTCCACCGTGCTCTGCTCCAAGACGCCCGCGCGGATGCGGGCCAGTACGTGGGCCCGTGAGTGCTTCTCGACGAGAATTGTCGCGATGCCCGCCCGGTTCAGCAACTGTGACAGCAGAAGTCCGGCCGGACCGCCCCCTATGATGGCAACCTGTGTCTTCATGCCGGTTCTCCCGATCGCGCTCCATTGGTGATCATAAGACACGACCTGGCACGAAAAACGCAAAATGCAGAGCGATGACTGGCAGTAGTCGAAAATGCATGCGGCCGATGATTTCGGCGGTTCAACCGGGCCGAGATCGACTATCGGAAGGGCTTCAAGGACCCGGTCCATTTCTGCCGCGCGGATAGCTGGGGCAGGCGCGCGGTTACGGCTCAGGGCGATGTTCCGACTTCGCCACGGGCGGGAACCGAAGCTCCGCCCGCAGCCCCGGCGCGTTGTCGACCAGCGACAGTTTGGCGCCGTGCAGGTCGGCGATCACCGCGACCAGACTGAGGCCGAGACCGCTCCCCGGCGTCGTCCGGCTCGTCTCCAGCCGATAGAGTCGGCGCAGGGCGTTGTCGCGTTCAGCTTCCGGGATGCCGGGGCCGGTGTCGGCGACGCTGAGCACCGGCTGGCCCGCCTGACAGTCCAGCTCCAGAGTCACGACTGTACCGGGCGGGGTGTGGCGGAGCGCGTTTTCCACCAAATTGGCGATCGCCTGACCGAGAAGCGTCTTGTCTCCCGAGACTCGCACCGGCTCAGCCGGCCTGCTGCAGACCAGCCGGTGACCGCTTTCTTCGGCCGCAGGCGTGTAGACCTCGGCGAAGGTCTCGGAGAGCGCCGCGATGTCGACCTCGGCAAAGCGCGCGCGAGGCGAACCGCCTTCGATCTGCGCGATCTGCAGGAGCGCCTGGAAGATCGCGACAATCCGGTCGGTCTCGGCTGTAGCTTGGTTCGCGATCTCGACCGCCTCGGATGGCAGCCGCTTGTCATCCTTCAGCCGGTTGAGCATGACCGAGACGCGCTGGATCGGAGTCTTCAGGTCGTGCGCGATATCGGCGGAGACCTGGCGCAGCGCCGACACCTGCGCCTCCTGCGAGACAGCCATTCGGTCGATCCGCTCGCCGATCCGGGTCAGGTCGTCGGCGCGCCCGGGAAGCGTCGGGACGCGCGCCTTCAGGTCGCCTGCCGTGAGACGATCGAGCGTCGTTTCAAGCGCATCGAGCCGACGGGCCGAGCGACGCGCTAGCAGCAGCCCGCCGCACAGTGCGATTGCGGTTGTGGGCAGAAGGCTGAACAAGAAGACCCGGATGAAGGTCGCGCCCAACTCGTCGACCGGAGCGGCGCTGAACGCGATGGTCATGAGCCCGCCGCGCAGCCGCTCGGTCAGGGTAAAATACTCCCCGTCGATCTCGCCGCTACCGTCTCCGGTAGTGCTGCCGAGGGCAATGGCACGGAATCCCTCCCGTTCGGGCAGCAGCGCGGCGTTGCCTGCGACGAAGCCGCCAGGTGCGAGATAGCTCAGAATTTTTTGCTTGGGATCGGTGACCGAGGATTGCGAGCGCACCAGCGCCGACAGCGCCTCGGCCGAAGGCGCAGCACGGAAACCAGTCATCTCCTGCACCAAAGAGTCGTTCAGGGATGT
Source organism: Defluviimonas aquaemixtae (assembly GCF_900302475.1). Classification (NCBI taxonomy): domain Bacteria; kingdom Pseudomonadati; phylum Pseudomonadota; class Alphaproteobacteria; order Rhodobacterales; family Paracoccaceae; genus Albidovulum; species Albidovulum aquaemixtae. Next base: position 2,404,409 of record NZ_OMOQ01000001.1, on the reverse strand, counting down.
CAACATCGCAGAGCGGGTGATCGTATAGGTGGCGGCGAATGTTAGAAGGAACACGATCGCGAAAAGCGCGATCAGCGCGACCGTAAGCCTGAGCGGGGTGGACTCCAGGATGGACGATCGCTGACGGGCCACCGGCTCAACCCTCGATCCGGTAGCCGGCGCCGCGGATGGTCTTAATCAACTCGTGGTCGAAAGGCTTGTCGACCTTCGACCGCAGCCGGCTGATATGGGTTTCCACCACGTTGGTCTGAGGGTCAAAGCTGATGTCCCACACCGCTTCGAGCAGCATGGTGCGCGTCTGCACCCGGCCCTTGCGGCGCAGCAGATGCTCCAGAAGCGCGAATTCCCGCGGCACCAGATCAATTTCGACGCCCGCGCGGGAGACCTTGCGTCGGATCAGATCCATCTCAAGGTCGCCGGCGCAGAGAACCGTCTCTTCCTGCGCGATCTGTGGCCGCCGGGCCAGCGCCGCGATGCGGGCGGAAAGCTCGCCGAATGCGAAAGGCTTGACGAGGTAGTCGTCCCCGCCGGCATTCAGTCCGTCGATCCGGTCGTCCACGCCGCCGAGCGACGTCAGGAAGAGGACCGGCGTATGGTTCTTCGCCCCACGCAGGATCTTGATGAGTGACAGCCCGTCGATCCCCGGCAGCATCCGGTCGACTACGAGCACGTCGTAGGGCGTTGCCGAGGCGCGGATCAGACCGTCGCGGCCGTCGGGCACGAGATCGACGACATGACCCTCCTCCCGCAGGCCCTCGGCGATGTAAGAGCCTGTCGTCCTGTCATCCTCGATCACGAGTATGTGCATGTCAGTTCCGTGCCGTGCGTTCCCACCAACAGGCCTCTGGCCGCCACCGTCTCTTACCCGGCGTCCGACGGCCCCATGACAGCAAACGTATGCCTGCGCCCGCCCTTGGCAAGTCTTTCGCGGCCTCACTCACGCCGCCCTGCACCGATTGACCTAGACTTTTCGGCTGGCGCCACCGGCAGGACAGGCATCGACGATGTCCGTCCCACGATGTCTCCATCACCAGTAATTGGCGACTGCACCTCAAGCTTGAATTGCGGTGTGACTACCTGTTCGTAAGGCGCCATCACAGCATCCATCACAGGCGCGTGACATTACGAATCTGTATAGCTCCGATCATCCGAACGGCAGGCGGGCCGGCCACAATCCTGCCAAAGAACCCGTGATCTGGAGCAGATTCATGCAAACCAAAATACACCGCGCGCCTCGCGTTGCCGCCACCGTACTGGCTGCGGCGCTCGCCACCACGAGCCTTACCGTCATTGCGCCTTCGGCTGCGATGGCGGTTCCCGTTGGGGGGTATGCAGACCTTGTCGCCAAGGTCTCTCCCGCAGTCGTCTATGTCGAAGTGACCGCGAAGGCCGCACCTGCCAACGCCGAAGGCCAGATGCCGGAAGGCTTCCCCCTTGAAGAATTCCAAAGGCGGTTCGGGCTGCCGCCCGGGATGATGCCGGACATGCCGGGAATGCCCGGCACGCCGAACGGACAGGCGCAGCAGGGCGTCGGCTCCGGCTTCGTCATCTCCGAGGATGGTCTGATCGTCACCAACCAGCACGTTGTGGACGGCGCCGAGACGGTGCGGATCAAGTTCGCCGACGGGACAACCCTCGATGCCAATGTCGTCGGCACTGATCCGCTGACCGACATCGCGCTTCTGAACGTCGACGCCGACAAGCCGCTTCCGACGGTCAAATTCGGCAATTCCGACTCCGTCCGGGTGGGCGACGAGGTCATTGCGATGGGCAACCCCTTCGGTCTGGGCGGCACGGTCACCTCGGGTATCGTTTCCGCCAAAGCGCGCGACATCCAGGCCGGGCCGTTCGACGACTACATCCAGACCGACGCAGCCATCAACCGGGGCAACTCGGGCGGGCCGCTCTTTAACGCGGATGGCGAGGTCATCGGCATGAACACCGCGATCTTCTCGCCCGACGGCGGGTCGATTGGGATCGGCTTCGCGGTGCCTTCGCAGATGGTCAAGACGATCGTCGACGACATCAAGGACGACGGCAAGATCGATCGCGGCTGGCTTGGGGTACAGATAAAACCGATGTCCGACGAAGTGGCCAGTGTGCTCGGCTACGACGCGGCCAAGGGTGCGGTCGTCGAAAGCGTGATGCCGGATAGCCCTGCGGCGAAGGCGGGCCTGAAATCCGGCGACATCGTTTTGAGCTTTGCCGGCAAGCCCATCAACGAGGTGCGCGACCTGACACGCGCGGTCGCGGGCGAGGCACCGGACACGGCGGCGCAGATCGAGCTGCTGCGCAGGGGTGAGCGCCTGACGCTCGACGTCACGCTCGCAAACCGCAGCGCGCACGACGCCTGATCCCTTCGTCAGCGGACCGCCGCAAGTCCCCCTTGTACTCGGGTTCCGCTGACGATGCCCGCACGCGCGGGACGCTCATGCCCCGGCCCCTCCGCCGGGGTGTGAGTCCATAGTGGTGGCCTTGCGCTGGTGACGCCGATCACAGCACGGGCGCCCCTAGGCGGAACAAACCCTCGAGTACGCGGCGCGGCAGACCAGCCTCAGTCAGGCCCTCGGTTGAGCGCTCCGCAAGGCCCTGCGCCCAACGCTCCAGGGCGCCGACTGAACCCGCATCATAGACAAACAGCGCGAGTTCGAAGTTCAGAAGCATCGAGCGGACATCGAAATTGGCAGAACCGACCCACGCGGTATCGTCGATCAGCCCGGCCTTGGCATGAAGCATTCCGCCCGAATAGCGGAATACGCGGCATCCCGCTTGCCCCAGCTCGCGCAAATAGGGGCCGCGGGCATGGTCGGCGCTCCACTTATTCGAGCGGTCCGGGATCAAGAGACGGACCTCCACTCCCCGCCGGGCGGCGACGGCCAGCGCTGCGCTGTGCGCTTCGGTCGGCACCAGATAGGGTGTGGCGATCCAGACCCGGCGCCGCGCATTGTGGATCGCATTTGTGAGCCCGTCGTGCAGGACGTCGCCCGGCTCATCCGGCCCCGAGGGGACAAGCTGCAATACCGCGTCCTGATCCGCTATTGACCAGCGAGCCCGTCTTGACTGCTGAGCATGTCCCCTCACGTCCCAGTCGGAAGCGAAGACATCGAGGAAGTGCTGCACGACCGGACCGGTCACGGTGAAGCTCAGGTCGAGCCATCGCCCCTCGGGTGGCGCGAGATAGACGTCGCCGATATTGCGTCCGCCACCCCAGACCACGGAATTGTCCGCGATGACAAGCTTGCGGTGGTTGCGCAAGTTCATGTGACCGTTATCCGGCGGATGGACGAATGGAGAGAAGAAGCGCAACTGTCCACCCGCCTCGGTGAATTCGGCGAGCGCGCGGCGCGGACGCGTCAGCGTGCCGAGCCTGTCGAGGATCAGCCGCACCGCCACGCCCTCGCGCGCCTTCTCTGCCAGCAGACGGACTAAGCGGCGGCCCGAACTATCATTGTCAAGGATGTAAAACTGCAAGTCTAGGCTAACCGTCGCGCCGGCGATGACGGCGTCGAGTTCCGCCAAGGCCCGCTCGGCGGTGTCGTGCAGGACAAATCCGTTCCCGGCAGTCGCCGCCGGAGCGCCGAGCCGGGCGAGGGTTTCCGCAGTTGAGTAGTCTTCTGCAGGCGGCGCAGCGGGTTCGCTGAACTGGATCGCGGGGAAGCGCGACCCTTGCTTGCGAAATCCGAGCATGAGGAAAATCGGGATGCCGACATAGGGCATGACGATGATGAACAGGATCCACGCGGCGGCGGATTGCGGCGTCCTGCGCTGCTGGAGGACGAACACGACCGCCAGCGCTGCCGCGAGCACGCCGGCGACAATCAGCACATATTGGTTGAACAAGTACACTTTGTCGTCCGCTCCGCTACTCCAATCGGCATCGCCCCCCCGTCCGGTCGGCGGGATTCGCCTCGACCCGTCCGGCGTCGCCCGCCATCAGGACATGATGACCTCCAAAAAGGCAATCGCCAGCAGAGTCTCCCGGTTGTCACGTGTGAGGTCGATGGGGGGACTCTGGGCAGTCGGCAAGAAACCGCGAGTTGGCGTCGAGCCGGTGAGCCGCCCAGTCGTGCATCCGAATGAACGGCCGCGCGTGGCCGCCCTGAACCGCAATAAGCCCGGCTGTCCTGTCGGTGACTATTCCTTGGCCCAGCCCGGCAATTCCGTTGCGGGCTGGATCTGCCCCGTGCATGCCCCGAATCCGACCCTGTAGTCCTTGCCGTGCGCCGCCCCGCGCAAGGTCAGCGTGTCGCCATCCTCCAGAAAGCTGCGCGTCTCTCCACCATTGAGGTTGAGTGGTTCCTTGCCGCCCCAGCTCAGCTCCAGGAGCGAACCGCGGCTGTCCTTGCTCTGTCCGGAAATGGTGCCCGAGCCGAGAAGGTCGCCAACCCGCATCGGGCAGCCCGAACTTGTGTGGTGGGCCAGTTGCTGCGCGGCGGAGTAGTACATCTCGCGGTAGTTGGTCCGGGCGATGACGGTTTGCGCCCCACCATGCGGGGCGAGCGCAACCTCAAGGTCGATGTCGTACAGCATTGGTCCGGTTTCGCGAAGATAGGGAAGCAGCAGTCGCTCCCGCTCCGGCGTCGATATGCGGAAGGGCTCCAGCGCCGCCTTGGTCACTATCCAAGGTGAAATTGTTGTAGCCGTTGCCTTGGCCTGGAAGGGGCCGAGCGGTTGGTATTCCCAGGCTTGGATGTCGCGCGCCGACCAGTCGTTAAGCAGGACGTAGCCGAAGATCATCGCGTCGGCCATCGCGACCGAAACCATGCCCTCCGACGGCTGCCCGACGATCGCGCCCAGCTCGAGCTCGAAGTCGAACCGCGCCGACGGCGCGAAGCGCGGCAGGTCGTCGTTCGGCCCCTTGAGCTGCCCCCACGGCCGACATACGCGCGTGCCCGAGACCATGACGGATGAGGCCCGCCCGTTGTAGCCGATGGGGATCGACAGCCAGTTCGGCGGCAGCGCGTTCTCAGGGCCGCGGAACATGGTGCCCACGTTGGTGGCGTGGTGCCGGCCGGCATAGAAATCGGTGTACTCGGCGACGCGGAAGGGCAAGTGCAAAGTCGCCTCGGACATGGGGACGGAACAGGCCGTCACACGGTCCTGAACATCCTCGTCCATCCCCTCGGACAGCATCATCGTCAGGACCTGACGGTAGGCGTACCAGGCGCTCGGTCCCAGCTCCATGAAGTCGTTCCAGAATGGCGTGTCGAGCACGTCGGCCTCCGGATCGGCGCGCAGGATTCCGGCGGCTTCCAGCCCGGTCGCGTCGACGATCCGGTCGCCGATGGCGACGCCGCAGCGCAGGTCGCCGTCACCGACGGAGAAGACACCATGGGGCAGGTTGTTGAGAGGAAAGTCGGTCGCAGCACTATTGGCGCTTTCGACCCAGCTTTTCTTCATGCTCATCGTTTCATCCGATCCGCAGGCGAATGTCCGGGCCTACTTGTCCCAGTTGCCTTCAGGCGTACCGTCAAAGCGTTTTTTCAGACTGTCCCAGCAGTCGATATAGTCGTCTTGCAGGGGCGCCTCTTCGGCGGCGAATTCCGTCAGGTGCTGCGGGAAGCGGGTCTCAAACATGAACGACATCGTGTTGTCGAGCTTGTCGGGCTTCAGATCGGCGAAGGTCGCCTTCTCGAACGCCTCACGGTCCGGCCCGTGCGGCAGCATCATGTTGTGAAGGCTCATCCCCCCCGGAACAAAGCCCTGCGGCTTCGCGTCGTACTGACCGTAGATGTTGCCCATGAGCTCAGACATGACGTTCTTATGATACCAGGGCGGGCGGAAGGTGTGCTCGGCCACTGACCAGCGCTCCCGGAAGAGGACGAAGTCAATGTTCGCCGTCCCCGCGACTCCCGATGGCGCCGTCAATACGGTATAGATCGACGGGTCCGGATGATCGAAGAGGACCGCGCCGATCGGGCAATAGGTGCGCAAATCATATTTCACAGGCGCGTAGTTGCCGTGCCAGGCCACCACGTCGAGTGGCGAGTGGCCGATTTTCGTCTCGTGGAACTGGCCGCACCACTTGATGGTAAGCGTCGACGGGACCTCGCGGTCCTCGAATGCGGCGACGGGCGTCTTGAAGTCCCGCCGGTTGGCCATGCAATTCGCGCCGATTGGGCCGCGGCCCGGAAGCTCGAATTTCTGGCCGTAGTTTTCGCAGACGAAACCGCGGCACGGCCCCTCCAGCACTTCCACGCGGTAGACCAGTCCGCGCGGCAGGATGGCGATTTCGCTGGGTTCGAGGTCGATGACGCCCAGCTCGGTGACGAAGCGCAGCTTGCCGTCCTGCGGCACGACCAAAAGCTCGCTGTCGGCCGAGTAGAAGTAGCCGTCCACCATCGAAGCGGAGACAAGGTAGATGTGGCTTGCCATGCCAACTTGCGTATTCACGTCCCCCGCTGTCGTCATCGTGCGCATTCCGGTCAGCCAGGTGAGCTCCTCGCCGGCATGGGGCACCGGGTCCCACCGGTACTGTCCGAGGCTGATGACGTCGCCCACGACATGCGGCGCGGTTTTCCAGTAGGGCAGGGCAATAGTCTCGTAGCGGCCCGAATGCTTGACAGAGGGCCTGATGCGATAGCACCAGGTCCGCTCGTTCTGATGGCTCGGCGCGGTGAAGGCGGTGCCTGACAATTGCTCGCCGTAAAGACCGTAGTTACATTTCTGCGGCGAATTCTGGCCTCGCGGCAGAGCGCCGGGCAGGGCTTCCGTCTCGAAGTCGTTCCCGAAGCCCGGCATGTAGCCTTCGCATGTGCCGGTCGTATCGGTGGCGCGCACCAAGTCTTTCGGCAGTTCGTGACGGGTCATCTGATTTCCCTCCGCGACAGCCGAGTCTCACTGGCCGGCGCGGGCAGAATTATCGTTGCATTTGCAATGATGTCAAGTCAATTTGTTGCAAATGCAACGATATAGTGGTTTATGGAGCGTGTGGAGGCGCCGAGATTGGACGCAGTTGAAGGACAGGGCATGAACGAATCTCACCTGCCGGAATTTAACCTCGACCGCTTCACGCCCTATCGGGTGGCCGTCGCCGCCCAGAAACTGAGCGAGGAGCTTGCGAAGCACTACAGGCAGGAATTTGGCATCTCGATTCCCGAATGGCGCGTCCTCGCCCATCTCGCCCATTCGGGCGACGTATCCGTCCGCGATATCGAGGTGCGGGTGGCGATGGAGAAATCCAAGGTCAGCCGCGCCGCCTCGCGCCTTGAGTCGGCGGGCCATATCGCCAAGAGCGTAAATGACAGCGACCGAAGGTTGCTGCAACTTTCCCTGACGCCAAAGGGCCGCGCGCTTATGGCAAAGCTGCTGCCGCTTGCCCTCTCGTTTCAGGAAGAAATCGAAGCGCGGCTGGCCGAGACATTCGACGGATTCGAAGCCGGCATAGACCGGCTCTTGTGGGAACAGGAGTGATCGCGCTTCAGCGCCTCAGGCGGTACACGGCGCCTCAAGGCCAAGGTCATGCTAGACCGGGACAAGAGACCATAGAAGTAGTAACAGAACGGTTGAGCGGGCGTTGTGCGGTTATGTCCAGCCCACTGGATTGTTCGAAGTCGACTGGTAGTGCCGAGCAGACCCTGACACGTTCCGCTTGGCGTCCGCATTATCAGCTAGCTCTGTTCAGGGGTTGACGTGCTACCCAATGCGCCCTCGGCCGTTATCAGAGTTTCCGCTCTTCTGATTTGCGACCCTATCGAGTTACGGTTCATGGCTTGCCTTCGGTCCATTTGGACGATGATTTCGGGGGCAGGCGGGCGGTGGCCCGCTAGATTGCAATCACCGGCCATCACCGCTGGTTCACGGAATCATCGTCCAGTCTCCGCTCTCACTCAGCTGGGATCGTCTGAGACGGCTCCGTACCGCGGTTCTCGATTAGCACGCGATCCCAGACCTCATCGAGTCGCTCGGCGGCTTCGGGACCGGTCATCGCGCGCTGGCCAATCGCCATGGCAAGCTGGGTCAGCGTCTCTCCGGCCACGGGGCCGAGGGCCTGATCGTAATAAAGCTGGTGATGGCTGCTTTCCAGAAGCTCCTTCGCGACGCCGCTGAGAAACGGATCCTCGATGGAGATGTCCGTGCCGGACACGGAGGGAAGCGACGAGGCGAGCTCGATCATCCGCAGTTGCACCTGGGGGCTTGTCATGAGTTTGAGGAACTCGACCGCGGCATCCGGCGCGTTCATATTGACCGCAAAGCCGTCAACGCCGCCATAGGTGATTCCGATATCCGCCGCCTGATCGACGCGCGGGAATGGGAGGCGCAGGAGCTCGGCCTGCATCCGTTCGGGCCCGCCGGGCCACTTCCAGCGCATTTTCTGGAGCCGCCAGTTTCCGGTCAGGACCATCGCAGCCTCGCCCTGGGCGAAGGCTTCGACCGCGAGACCGTCATCCATAGCAAGATGGCCCTGCTGGAACGGCTCCAGATCGGCCAGCCGGCGAAACTGGCGGCCTGCCTCGACGAAGACTGGATCGCGGAAGCCCTGGCCGAGTCCCTGATACGCGTCCTGGAAGGCTGAGCGACCCCCGATCTGCTGGGCGAGATTGGCCCAGTAGAGCTCGAACGGCCATTCATCGCCGCCGCCGATGGCGATAGGAGTGACGCCCCGCCGCTTGAGTTCGGCCACGGTATCGAGAAAGCCTTCCCATGTCGCGAGGGCCTCGACCGGCAGGCCGGCCTCGGCCATCACCTTCCGGTTCACCCAGAGCGAAATGAGCGACATCAAGGCCGGCGCACCGTAGATCTGGCCGTCGAACGTGTAGTTCTGAAGCGCACCCGGCCGGAATTCGAGCGCCCACCCATCGGTCATCTCAGCCGTCAGATCGCGGGCGAAACCGGCTTGGCGCAGCGCGTCCAGATGACCGCCGCCCCAGGTGTAGAGGATGTCGGGCGGGTCTTCGGAGCCAAGGATCGCCATGAGCCGCCTCTGGTATTCCTGGCCGGGCTGGAAGCTGAGCGCGATGCGGTAGCCCGGATGACCCGCCTCGAATTCATCGGCGACCTCGCGCCAGTAGTTGTGGACATCGTCGTTTCGGCTGATGGCGATGACGCGAATCGTTTCGGGCGCGGCGCCGGGCCCGCGTGCAGCAGTGGCGGCGACACGGTGGAGTGCGTCGCGCATCTCATCAGGCAGATCGCCGAGGAGAACCGGGCGCGCGTTCTGGCGGACCAGCGCCAGCAACGTTTCAAGATCGAGATAGCCCGATGCGGGCAGCTCCTGCGCCGACTGGAAATCGGTGATCGCGCGCCGTGATTGCTGGCCAACATCCCCGTCGATAGGTCCGCCATAGCTGCCCGCCTGCCTCAGGAGCAACTGAACGGCGGCCAGATGCGGCTTGCCGAAGCCGAACTGCGCCTCGACGACCGAAGGTGAGTCCGGAGTGGCGAGTGGCAGCAGCGGCTGGTCCGCCCCCTCCGGCGTTCCGCCAAGCTCCGCGACGGTTTCCGGGCGGGCGGTATCCTCTGTGCCGAAGCCGGAAACGCCGGCCGCTTCTGTCGCACCGTCACCTGCCGAAGCTCCGAAGTTACCGGTCGCCAGTTCGGCGAGAACCGGCGGTGGGTCGGCGGCCTCCAATGCCTCAATCCGCGCTAGGGCCAATGCTTCGAACGGACTGCCGGGAAAGCGCGTTACGAAGGCCCGGAACACGTCGGGATCGTCGCTCCTCCGGATCGACAGCCAGATGAGGCCCTGCTGCGCGAAAGCCTCGTCCTGCGAAAGCTCGGTATCGTCGGTAAGCGAGGCGCGCTGGATGGTTGCTTCCTCCAGTACCTGGTCGCCATCGACATAGCGATCGTAGAATTCAGCGCCTGCGGCCTGCTCGACAGGGTCGTCGAGCGCCCGGATCGTCTCCAGAAGCGCAAGCTCCACCCGCGCGCTCTCGACGATGCCCGCGAGAGCATTGGGGTCCAGCGGATTGAGGTAGACCTCGCGCAGCAGTGCCTCTTCGACCCAGGGAATCTGGGCGCCTTGCGTCAGATCGAGCACGGTTCCGCGCACCTTGCGGAACATGGTGCCAAGCTCGAGCCCGGGGCGATCGATCCACTGGAGAAGAGCAGTCGTGTACGGGCTGTTGCCATCGATGCCGTCATAAGCCACTGCGCCAGGAGCCGCCGCGAACGCGATGATCATGCCCGCGCTTTCCGGATTCCGCACGAATTCGCGCGGCGACGCGGTACCGCTCGTGAGGCCCGGCGCGGTGCCAAGCACGTCGGTGAGCGGGTTGTTGCGGCAGGCATCGAGGATCAGGATCGCGAGCTTCGGTTGGGCGGAGCGGAATGTTTCGTAGAGCTCCGACGTTCGGATCGCCGCTGACTGAAGATCAGATGGTGTAGTGATCCTAGCGTCGATGGGGAGGATGTAATTCTCGCCGGAAATCTGAAGCCCATGGCCCGCGTAGAAGATGAGCGCGATATCGGCGCCTGCGGCTTCCTGCTTGAAGCGGTCGAGATTGGCGCGGATCCCTTCGAGGTCCGCGTTTAGTGACGAAACGACGGTGAATCCTAGTTCTAGCAGCTTGGTCTGGATCGCCGCCGCGTCATTGCGCGGATTGGGAAGCGCGGAGACATATTCATAGTCGCTATTGCCGACGACAAGCGCGACTCTCCCCTCTGCCATGGCAGCGGTAGTCGCCACGACCGCTAGCCACAGCATGACCGCGACTTTCACGAGAAGAGAATCGAGACTGCGGGCTATCATGCGGCTCTCCGCGAGGCCGAAAAGGCAATTGGGTCAACGAAGCAACCCGAAACATGACAAAGAAACTATCCCGGTGGCTGTATCCAGTGCCGCCCGTCAGAGCGGCCATTGCCCCCAGCCTGACGAGAAATAGCTAGACTGAAAACCCCTCGCGTGTAAACCTTGAAGGCAGGATGGGGGGCATGTTCAATGTCGAATAGCACGAAACTCTCCCTGTTGACGCGATCGCTTATGGTCGGTGTTTCTACGGGCACCATGGCAGTGACACAGGTCGGTTGCGCACCTTTATTCCAAACTCACGAGACTCGCACGGCAAACGTCAGCGCTGAGGAGCAGCGGCTTAGCAGCCGGGCGCTTGAATCCCGCTTGCCCGCCGATGTCGAGGCTTTCGTTCGTGCCTATCCCGAGAGCCCCAAAGTCGCACCCCTGTTGAACACACTGCCGCTTTCGACGCTTTGCGCGGTAGGGGAGGACGCCTTGCAGGGCATTCCGGACAGCACATGGGCGAAGGTGTCCAGCGACCGTCGTAATGCGTTGTGCGGGAACCGGAGAGTGGCGAGCCCGGTCCAGAATGTCTCTTCAAGTGACCGAGACAACGATTACTGACCCTGCGCGCATGATGCGGCGTGCGTGACGTGGCGGAGCTACACACAGCGAATGCGGTTCAGGCTCTGCGCCTGTCCAATGACATCGCCGAGATGATTGACACCAAGGCGCTTGAGCGCGCGCTTGGCGTTGGTGGGAGGTGGCGTGCGGGTTCTGATGATGTTCAGCCAGCGGCGGTGCTGGTTTCGGGCGGGCGCGGAACAGATGACCGCCGGCTGTACGATCTCGCGCGCTCGGGCGGGTTTCCGGTGCTGGAGTTGCGGGAGAGTTGGACCGGGCTTGGGCTTTCGCTGGCCGAGCGGGTCATAGCGACGGAATATCGCGGTGATGTCAGGCCGGGCCGTCTCGTCGCCCTCTACGCAGATGTGTTGACCGAAGATACTCTAAGCGCCGCCGCCGCGTCAGTGACCAGTGAGGGTTCCGAGGAAGAGTCTGGTATTGCCGTTCGAGTCGGGCGGAAGACGGAGTTTCTTTCGTGTTTGGACAAACTCGGTGAGGCGAGTGCCAGCGATGTACCTGCAGCAATAGTCGTGACCGACAACGCCGACGAAGTCTGGTTCGCCCTGGCGCGGGGCGCAGAGGTAGTCACGATCGCAGGCGCTGGGCCGGCAGGGCTCGGCCTGACGCATGATGCGCAGGATCTTGACGAGCTTTCCAGCGCCATTGCGGCGGCCCGGCGTGTCCGTCGAAATCGGCGCGACCGGACGCGAGCGCTTCTGGCGGTTGAACGGCTCTTCAACGTTTTTCCGCCCGATCCCCGCATCATCGCGGCCGCCGTGTCCGACGCCGCCGACGCCCATGCCGTAAGGGCGAGGCCGCGTGTCAGCGTCATAATCACCGCGCATAACTATGGCCGCTATGTCGCCGATGCGATCCGCAGTGCACAGGCACAAAGCGTTGCACCGGATGAGATCATCGTGGTGGATGATGGCTCGACCGATGATACGGCAGAGGTTCTCGCGAGCTTTGACGGGATCAAGGTCATCAGCCAGCCGAACCGGGGCCAGGCAGCCGCCTTTAACGCCGGTTTCGCAAGCTCGACGGGGGATCTAGTTCTGTTCCTCGATGCCGATGACCGGCTTGGCGCGAAAGCCATCGAAACGCTCGGTCAGGCGGATGTTCGAGAAGCGGGCCGGGTGCAGTTTCTTCTTGAAACAATCGATCGAAAGGGGCGGGCGACGGGCCTGCATCCGGCCTGCTTCCGCGCTGCGGCGGGCGATCTTCGGGGTGCGCTTCTGACTGAGGGCATCTTCGGGTTCATGCCTACGAGCGGGAACGCCTTTCCACGGCACATTCTTGAGGCAATCCTGCCGATGCCCGAGCCAGAATTTCGCATTGCCGCCGATCTTTACCTCGTTCTCGCGGCGGCTTTGCGGGGGTCCGTCGTTCATCTTCCGCAGGTGCTGGGGCAGTATCGAATCCACGGCGCGAATGCCTATTTCCACGCCGAGATGGGCACGCCCTACCTGAAGGCGCGGCGGTCGGCTCAGCGGGGGGCCGCGTGGCGCACCTTGCTGGGGCGGCTCGATCCCATCGCTCGGTCCGATGAGCGGGGAGCATACGAGCGCGCGTTCGAAGGATTGTTGCGGCGGAAGGCCGCGCCCGCCGGGGCAGCGTGCAGCGCCGAGAGGCTGGTTTCGTTAGTGGACGAAGCGTCCGCGCCGATATGGCAAAGCGCGGGCAAGGCGACTTGGCCGCCTTTCGACACGAACGTTTCGCGGTTGTTCACCGTCCCCGAGGCGGGGGCGTCACCGCTAGGCGCCGGCTGGTCGGAGTCCGGTCCGCGCGGCGCGGTGCTGCGCGGCGCGACCGGGCGTCTCGCCTTCACCCTTCCGGCGGTGGCCGGGGACTGGCAGCTTTCGATCGACTACAGGCTTTTGGCGAACGAGGTGCTGTCGGACGTACGCTTCCTGCTGAACGGCCATCTCCTAGACGAGCGCCATCTGCTTACAGATGGCACGATCAGACTGCGCTTGCCGGAGATGCTGATGCCGGTCGCCGGCACAGGACGGCGGGACGTCATCTTTTCTATCGAGGTCGGTGCGACACGGAGAGAGAGTCTGGGATTGCAGGCGCTTCGCCTCGACCTTCTTTTCGGCAGCGGGCAGCCCGCGCCCGCGCTGGAGCCGAACCACTGGCACGGGATCGGCACGGGTCTGCGCGCGTCGCAGTGTCTTGGCCGTGGTTGGGACTGGCCGCGAGTGCGGAGCGTGACGCCGGCCGGAACGTCGGTGCAGCTGGCGTTCACATCGATCGAGCGGCGTGGCTCGATGCTGCTTCTCGGCTGGTCCGCTCCGATCGAGCTGCGGGCGCGGTTGGGGAATGCTCAGCTTCCGGTGTTGCACTGGGAGGGCTCCGCATGTTCCGTGATCGAGCTGGCGCACGACTGTATCCAGCCGGACGGGCGGGTCGAGATTAATCTTATTTTCGCGGAGAGCGGCGTTCCGCCGGAGTTGCGCGCCCTGTGCCTCTCCCCCACGGCCAAGGATGCAGTGCCCTTCGCGATGCCCTGTCCATTCGCGGATCTCTTCGCATCGCCTCGAACGGCTGTCTGCGGTATCCGCGTGACGGCAGAAGGCGGTGTGTTGACCTCACGCTTCGCTTTGCTGACCGTTTTGCTGCCGCCGGTGCCAGGGGGGTCAACGCTTATGATTGATTTGCGGCGGAGCGGTAAGCGTGCCGAGCCACTGGCCCTGACGGTGACTACCGAGGGCGCGCAGCACCGGGCGGTGATCGGAGCATGGGCACGACTCGTCTTGCCCATTGGCCCTCGGGGCGTGGCGGAACCGCTGGAAATAGCACTCGTCGCAGATGCCGACCCAAGCGGTCTTGTGCTGACCTCGGCATTCCTCGACTGCGCCCCGCCGAATCAGGTCGCGGCCGATCCGGCGGACTCGCTGCCGGGCGGCGTGGCCCGGCCAGAGCTGCCGTACGCCTGGCAGGCAACGGATGAAGCGGTGCATTGGCTTACCACGAGTTCGGGAAATCTGTTGCTTGCTGGACTTCCGGCCGAAACCTCCGCGCTGCGCGCGCGCACGCTGACTTTGGGTCCGCCATTCGATCAGAGGCTGGCTCTTTCGCTGATCGACAAGCGCGGCCAGCGCCTTTCATCAGCAACGACCGAAGGGGAGGGGACGAGCGTCGTCGATCTGCCTGTGCCCGCGGCATTCAGCGCGCCGTTGCGGCTAGAGGTGATGACCAGTCAACTCGTATCAGGCGATCTCTTGGGCGCAGAGAGCCCGCAGGTTCTGGGCGGCGCGGTTATCTCGGTGACCCCGGTGGAGGGGGCTGATGCGTGATGCGATGCAGCACGGATCTCCGTCAGCCGGGTGCGTCGCTGCGTCGGGCGTCTTGCGGGCGGAGTTCGAACGATACCGCCGGCTGGGAGATCCTACTGTCAGCGTGGTTATCACCTGCCACAATTATGGCCATTTCCTTGCCGACTGCATCGAGAGTGTTCTCGCCCAGACTCGCAGGGCTGAGCAGGTCCTGATCGTCGACGACGGCTCGACCGATCACAGCCCGGGCGTTGCCGAGCATTATCGCGATAGCATCGACTACATCCGCACCGAGAACCGTGGGCAGGGAGCCGCGTTCAACCGTGGATTTGCAGCCGCCACCGGCGATCTGATCCTGTTTCTCGACGCGGACGACCTTTTGAAACCCGAGGCGCTCGAAACCGCGATTTATCATTGGCACGACGATCTTACGGTTCTGACATTCGGTCTAGAGAAGATCGACGATGCGGGTCGTAGTCTCGGCCTGCATGATGCGTCGCTAGCGGCGCGGGCCGGGGACAATCGGCCTGACCTGTTGGCCACCGGAACCTTCGCGTTCCCGCCAACGTCGGGAAACCTTTTTTCCCGGCAAATGCTCGCCCGGGTCATGCCGATGCCGGAAGCGCGCTGGCGCATCAGTGCGGACTGCTTCCTGATCCGCGCCGCCGCCCTTCTCGGTCGAGCGGGACATGTGCCGCGGGTGCTCGGCGAATACCGGGTTCATGGGTCGAACAACTACGCGCGCAGCGCGCCCGGCATTCAGGATCACGCGGTCGAGCGGCAGAATGCCGCAGACATCGCCGATGCTCTTGACGCGCTGGCAACACATGAGGGCGTTTCGGCCGGCACGCCCGAGGAGGCGGAGGATCTGGCCGCAGCGCTCCGGTGGCAGGCCGCGTCGATCCGCACGCGTTCGAGGGGTGCGCGTGTTCTGACCGGCTTTCCCACTCGCAGCTCTTTTCTTGAGCCGCGATGGCCGGCGCATGTTCCGTTTGGCGAGCGGATCGATCTGCTTTCCGAAGTGTCACATCGCGCGGCCATCGTGCAGCAACTCGCCCCGGACGGGCTGGGCGCTGCCTGTCGGCCAAGGGCGCTTTTTTTCGCTGTAGATCCCGCGCGCGAAACGCTGATCGTGCGGGCGGAGCTTCGCCTGCTGGAAGAGATCGAGGAACCGGTCCTCGTGGAGGTCTGGTCGGACGGCACCGCCATCTGGTCCGGGCGGGTGAGCGGCACCGGAGAGATCGCGTTTCCGCTGCAGCGCGATCCGTGGGCGGCCAGGCGGCGCGTGTCCCTAAGGCTCAATGGCGACAACGCGGTCGTATTCGCTGCTTTATCGATTACGCCGGCGGGCGAGCTTGGCGCGGCGCCCCGATTGCCGGAGGGTCGGCTTGCCCGATTGCGATTTGAGGATTGGCCCGGGCTTTCCCCGCTGGAATGGGCCGAGGCCGAAGATCATGTCTTGCTGGCCGGCTCGGAGGGAAAGTTGCGGTTCTCTGCCCACCTCGCCCACGGCGGGCGGTTGCAACTTTCGATCGCAGCGGCGACCGTGCCGGGGTTTCTGCGGATATTGCATAAGGACCGGCCTATCTTCGCGGGCGACGTCACTGGACCAGGCGTCCTGCTGATCGAGATTCCACCTAGTGAGGAAAGGAGCGCGCATGCGCTGAAAGTCGCCTTCTGGCCCGAAGATCATTCGCGCGGGGGCGGGCTCGCGTTGGACGGCATCGGGTTTGCGTCATGGAACGGGGTTGACGGGGCAGAAGACGCGCAGCCGGTAAACCCGTGTGAGATCATCGATTTCAACATCTCGCCCCATGCTGTCCGGCTACTTGCCGGGGGCTGGGTCAAGGGCATAGCAAGCGGGGCGCGGAACGACGCCGCCGAAGCGATGTTGCGTCTTGCTGTTGCGGGTGCGCGTGAGCATTGCCGGCTGAAGCTGTCGCTGTCTCCGCTCTTGCCACCGGTGCCGGGTCGTCGGCATGTGCTGGGCATCAGTATGGGCGGGGCAGTGCTGTCGGCGCTGGTACTGGAGGGGCCAGGCGAGGTGGAATTCGAACTGCCTGCCTTGCCGCCCGACGGTCTTGTCGAACTGGGCTTTCACTCCGTCTTCGTACGCGAGGACGGGGCAGAGGCAGTCGAGCCGGAAACCGCCCCGTTCGAGCTCTCGACGCTTCAGGTCATTGCCAAGCCCGACATTCAGCCAGGACGGCTTCGCTGGGCGCCGCGGCCGAAACGGGTCGTGTTCCGTCAACTCATCGACGATATTTCGGCTGCGCTTGCTGAGATAGACGCAGAAGACGATCCCGATGTGTCAGCCCTGTGCGCGCTCCGCGAGAAGGTGCTCGAGATGTTCTCGCACCACGATCCGGCGGCGCTGATGATGATCGCGGCGAGCCGGAACGGCATTGCCACGCTCGACGCCCTCGGCGCAGCGGGCTCGGCCCTGCGGCCATCCGAGACGGAACGCCGGCTGGAGGAAACAATTGGTGCGCTTGATGCTGGGCAGCCGGGCGTGAGTCTCCGCCAGGCACTTGCCGATCTTGTCACGCGCCCAGCCTATCGCTCGGCTGTCTTCCGCAATCCCGCCGCGCTTCCAGCGCCGCTTTACTGGCGGCCGGACGCCGTCGCCGCCTACATGGCGCGCGCGCCTCTTCTAAACAGCGAGGAGGAACAGGCAAACTATGCGGACTGGCTGCGCGAGGTCTATGACGGCATCTGCGTGGCGCTGGCGACGGAGCAGACGACGAGCGCGATCTTCAAGCTTTGCCATGGCGTTTTATGTGGCCTCCGTTCCGCGCGGGTCATCTTCGGTGCGGGTAACTTGGCACCGCTCATCCGCGCGCGAAGCCGCGCGATCGAGCGCGGGCTGATCGCGTCGGGCGCCGATCTGGCCTACCAGGCGCCGTCGCGGCAGGGCGGGCCAAGAAGGCTTCGTGTGGGTGTTCTTGTCCGCGATATTCGTGCAAATCCCGAAGGTTGGGCGCTTCTTGGCATGTGGGCGGGCGTCGATCGGGCACGGATCGAGCCCCTGCTGATCGCCATGGACCAGACCGCCCAAACGGCGTACCCCGGCGATCGGTTCGAGACGACGTTGGTTCTGTCCGGCCTCACTGTGACCGAGGCAGTGCAGAGGATCCGTGACCTTGATCTCGATCTTCTGATCACCGGTTGCTACGTCTTCGATTGGGAAAAGACGGCGCTCATCCTTGCGCATCGTCTTGCGCGTGTTCAGGTTTGGCACGGCGCGGTCTGCCCGACGACCGGCGGGTTCAGAAGCTTCGACGTCGCGTTGACGCATCGGGCCACCGAGCCGAAGGATGCGCAAGTGCAATACACGGAGACCGTTGCCTGGCTCGGCGGCCCGGTCCAGTGTGCCTACGACCTCCCGGTCGCGCCGCCGGCGGCGGATGTAAGGCGAGACCTAGGGCTGTCCGGCGACGCGGTGATGCTGGTGAGCGGGGCGTTGACTCACAAGATCACCGATACTTTGCTTTCGGCATGGGCCGAAATCCTTGCCCGCGCGCCGAAGGCCGCGCTCGTCCTCTATCCCTTCGCGTCCAACTGGTCGATGGCGTTTGATGAACAGGCGTTCCGCGACCGATGGATCGCTGCGTTGGACCAGAAGGGCGTGGTGGGCGACCGCACCGTCGTGCTGCCGACGCAGACGACCGAACGGGTCCACCAGATCGTCGGCGCGGCGGACGTCTATCTCGACAGCTTTCCCTATACCGGTGCGACCACGGTCTGCGAGGCGTTGTCACAGGGGGTGCCAGTCCTGACCTGTGCAGGCGGTGCGCTTCGGCAGTTGACCGGCGCCTCCTGGGTAAACGCTTATGGCCTGAAAAATCTCGTCGCGCGGTCGCCTCGAAGCTACGTCTCGAAAGCGGTCCGACTGGCGACGGATCCTGATGCGTCGCGTCGGGAACGCGAGACGCTCAGGGCGTTCCTAGACAGTGGCGCGCGGCCGCACTGTGATCCGGAATTCGGGCAGGCTTTGTCGGATGCTCTCTGTGCAATCGCGGAGGTTTGGGGACCTGCAACTCCGCCCTCCGAAACTGCGAGGCAGGCCAGAACCGTCGCGCCCAATGCTGCGGCACGCCGGGTCACCGCGCCGATGGTTCGCTTCGCTATCCTCGCGGAGCCCAGGACAGGCTCGACTCTCCTTTGTAACCTTCTCAACCTAACGCCGGGTGTTCTTTGCCATTTCGAGCTTTTCCACGAAGAGATGATCCAGTTCAGACGGAACACGGTGAAGGAGGTCGAAGCGCTTGCCGAGCGGAATGCCGACCCGGTCGGGTTTCTAAGGCGCGTCTACGCCAAGGCCGATGCCGCAGGCCGTGCGGCGATGGGTTTCAAACATTTCAGCCACCTTTCGTGCGATGTCACTGAGGCGCTGATCCGCGATCCAGATATCCGCCTGATACGGCTCGGGCGTTCGAACCTTCTGGCGCAGTTCTCGTCCGAACGGATTTCGAAAGCGACGGACAAGTGGGCGAGCCTGAAGGGCGAGGCCACCGAACATGTGAGGACGCATTTCGACCCCGCGGAGTTCGAGCGTTGGGAGGCCTATATCCGCAGGAAGGCGCGGGAAGGGACGGAGATGCTTGCCAAGTCGGGGCGCGAGGCGCTCTTTCTCGATTACACGACGATCCTCGATTCCGAAACGCCCGCCCGATTGTCGCGCTTACTGGGTATCCGAATTGCCGAAAGCCGGGAATTCGACATTCAGCGACAAAACCCGGTCAGCATTCTCGATCGATTTACGAACCCGGACGAAGTGAGCCGCTATCTCGCCGACCGCAACCTCTCCCACTGGGCCGAGCGCGGATAAAGGATGTTCTTCCACCGATGACGGGCTCGAAGCTGACAAGACTCAGCTGCCATTTGGGCAGGGCGTCCGTGTCGAGAAAAAGCGAATGCTTCCTTTCCCAAGGCTGATTGGTATCCAGTCCCAACCGGTATCGAACGCGACTCCCTCTCGCATTCCGTGCAGAACTCATCCCGCGTTTCCCGTCTATCAAGGCGCGCGGCAGGTGCCACCGCGCGCCGCGTAGGTACTCGTGCCAGACAATCCAGTAGCTTCGTGTCACCGCGAGATGCGCGAACAGACGAGCGCCCAGCGCATCTACAGCCATGAAGTCATGTAGGATGCCAATACCGACGCCAGCCCGGACCGCCCGCGTAACTCCTCAAGTCCGCTTTCAGCGCCCGTTGCAGCCTTTCAGGGTTTGGCGCAGCATTCTACAAAGGGGCTGAGAGCAGTTATGCGGCGGCGCGGCGTCCGGCCCGCCGCGTCGGTCATTGTGCCCAGTCGTGATCGGCCCAAAGCTGCCACTTATACTAGGGGATTGCGCTGCGGTGTAGTTTGCCCACCGCGGACGTTCATGCACTGCGCAGCGTTCGGTCCGGTCGTAGGTTCGGTGAGTGGACGAATCTGCAGTTCGCTGCACATTCCCCCGCTCGATCAATGACTGCAAAGCCTCGGATGCCGCGGCGTGATCTAATTCGCGCCGGGTTTTTCGAAGGCTCCAGAGCAAGGAAGAATCGGAGCCATGGAAAATGGCAAGAGAGCGATTGGAATTCGCACTTGCTTGGGCCCATTCGCCTGACAGGGACACGACGTCCCCGGGGCTGAAACCGGCACTTTCTGCACCGCAAGCCTGCACTGATATCATTCGTCAGTGAACAAAGCCTTGCGCAACTTTGATGCTGCGTCCTGCAGGATGCCCAATTTGGCGATCACTCCGGCGATGCTAAGCCGTTGGGTCGGGCCGTGAAAGGCCAGCGCCGCGACGAACCGACCGGTACAATCAGTGACAGGTACGGCAATTGCGACCATGCCCTGCAGGAACTCCTGTTCGTCGAGCGAGTAGCCGCGCCGCGCGATGTCGGCCAGATCGGCCAACAATTCGTCCGGATCGGTCCGGGTGGCGGGGGTTAGGCGTTCCAGCGTCAGCGCGGATACCAGCGCGCGCCTGGCCTTGGGCGCAAGGCTTGCCAGAAAGCATTTGCCGCTAGCGGTGCAGTGAAACGGAACATGGGTGCCGATGGGCAGCTGGATCTGGAACGCCCAGTCGGTTTCGACGCGGTCGAGATAGCTCATACCGTCGGCTTCGGGCACGACGAAATTCACTGTCTCGCGCACCTGCCGGGCCACGTCGAGCAGGATCTGCCGCCGGGCGATGTGATGACGCGAGTTATACAGCAGCCCCGCGCCCAAATCACGCAGCCGCCGGGCCGCATGGTAGCGTTTCGAGTTTTCCTGCCGCGCAAGAAATCCGTCGCGCTCCAGCGTGGCGCAGAGCCGGTGAACCGTCTGTTTCGGCAAGCCGAGGCTTTCGCTGATTTCGGTCGCCGTCATCGCCCGGTCGCTTCTGACCAGGGTCTCGAGGATCAGAAGCGTTCTGAGGTTGGTGGGAATGCGCGTGCTCTTGTCCAATGTTTCCGCCGATCCGTCGAAAAGTGCGTTGTGTTAGGCACGAATCACTGTAGCGTGCAAAAAGAGCCGAAATCGAGATAAAAAGTCTCAATTTTTGCTTTTTTGGGGGATATGGAGTTTGATTTTGTCATAATTGGCGCCGGGTCCGCCGGATGCGCGCTTGCCAGCCGGCTGTCCGAGGACGGCCGGTACACCGTAGCGTTGCTCGAGGCCGGACCGCCGGACATGAACCCGTGGATCCACATTCCGGTCGGCTATTTCCGGATGATGGGGAACCCCAGGTCGGACTGGCGCTATCGCACCGAGCCCGACGACGGGATTGCCGGGCGCTCGATTGCGTGGCCGCGTGGGCGGGTACTCGGCGGATCAAGCTCCATCAACGGGCTATTGTACGTGCGCGGGCAGCCGCAGGATTACGACGGCTGGGCGCAGATGGGCTGTACCGGCTGGTCGTGGGACGGCGTTCTGCCTTATTTCAAACGGTCGGAAACCTGGAAGGGGCCGAACGGGACCGAGCTGCGCGGAACGGACGGGCCGCTATCGGTGCAGACCTCGCGCCTGAAGCGCGAGATCGTTGACCGCTGGGTCGATGCCGCTGAAGCAGCGGGTTATCGGCGTACCGAGGATTACAACGACTACGATCAAGAGGGTGTGGGCTATTTCCAGCTAACGATGAATGGCGGGCGGCGCTGTTCGTCGGCGGTGGCCTATCTGAAGCCAGCGAAGCGTCGCGCGAACCTGGAAATCCTGACCGATGCGCAGACCGAGAAGGTGCTGATCGAGGATCGCCGCGCTGTCGGCGTGCAGGCAACGATCAAGGGCGAGACCACCGATATCCGCGCCAGGGCCGAGGTCATTCTGTGCGCCGGTGCCATCGGGTCGCCGCAGATCCTGATGCTTTCGGGCGTGGGTGACCCCTACGATATCCGTCCGCACGGGATCGAGCTAAGGGCCGAGTTGCCGGGTGTAGGAAAAAACCTGCAGGATCATCTGCAGGCGCGGCCCGTCTACAAGACTGATCTCAGCACGATCAATGTCGAGACCGACAACATCTTCAAACAGGCGCTGATCGCAATTCAATACGCGCTGACCCAGCGCGGGCCGATGACCATGGCGGCAAGCCTCGGGACGGCCTTCCTCAAGACCGAGCCACATCTTGAGACGCCGGATATCCAGTTCCACATCCAACCCTTCAGCGCCGACAGCCCGGGCGAGGGCGTACATCCCTTTTCAGCCTTTACTGCGTCGGTGCTCCAGCTTCGCCCCGAAAGCACCGGGCATCTGACGCTGACCTCCGCCGATCCGGCCGCGCATCCGGCGATTCACCCGAACTATCTAGCGACCGACACCGACTGCCGCACCATCGTCAGGGGCATCCAGCTGGCACGGAAGATCGCGCAACACGAGCCACTGAAATCACATATTACGGAAGAATACGCGCCAGGCGTCGACATCGCTTTCGACGACGAAGAAGCGACGCTTGACTGGGCGCGGCGGACGGCGGTGACGATCTATCACCCAACGGGCACCTGCAAAATGGGCACCGACCCGACTTCCGTGGTCGATCCGCGCTTGCGGGTTCGGGGCATCGAGCGGCTGCGTGTCGCCGATGCCTCGATCATGCCCCGGATCGTCAGCGGCAACACAAATGCCCCGGCAATCATGATCGGGGAAAAAGCCAGCGATCTCATAAGGGAGGACGCGCGCGAATGAGGGAGCAGGATGTGCGCGGATGAGAGAAAAGACTGGCAACACAGTCAACGGTGCGGAACGAGGGACTCCTTACCAACAGACTGAGGCGAATTCGCCGGGGGCAGCGCCTTCGTCCTTCGGCGGGCAAAATGAAACAGAGGGCAATGACTTAAGGGAGGAGATACATGTTCAATCTCAAAACCGTAGCGATGGGGACTGCGGCTCTGGCGCTGATGGCTTCGGCGGCGTTGGCCGAGACCGTGATCCGTGTGCAGTCGGTGATCCCGGCGCAAGCGGACGAAGTCCACATGCTGCAGGAATTCGCCAACGACGTCGCCGAACTGACTGATGGCGAGGTCAAGTTCGAAATTCTGCCGGCGGGTGCCGTCGTCGGCGTTCAGGAAACGCTCGACGCGGTCGACAGCGGCCTGATCGAAGGCGGCTTTGCTTGGACGCACTACTGGTCGGGCAAGCACCCCGCCGCGATGCTGTTTGGTTCGCCCGTTGCCGGCGCCGGCGTCGGCATCGACAACATCGCGTTCCTGTCGTGGTTCCAATACGGCGGCGGCAAGGAGCTTTACGATCAGCTTTGGGACGAGATGGGCATGAACGTCAAAGGATTCATGTTGCAGCCGGTCGGCCCCGAGGCGCTTGGCTGGTTCAAGGAACCGATCGCATCGATGGATGACTTCCGAAAATACCGCTTCCGCACACCTCCGGGCATCCCGGGCCAGACCTACAAGGATATCGGCGTGGCCTCGGTCGCGATGGGCGGCGGCGATATCCTGCCAGCACTTGAAAAGGGCACCATCGACGCCGCCGAGTGGTGCTGCCCGAAGCCCGACTCGGTCTTCGGCTTTCAGAAGGTGCTGAAGCACTATTACCTGCAGGGCCTGCACCAGGTCGTGGTGAATGCGGACCTCTATATCAACAAAGACGTCTACGACTCGCTGACCCCCTTGCAGCAGAAGGCGATCGAGGTTGCGGCCAACGCGTCGCTGTCCAAGGCCATGTCCTATCGTATCTACGAAAACGGCAAGGCGCTGAAGGACCTGACCGAAAACCACGGCGTGATTCTCCATGACACGCCGGCTGACTACTTCCCGGCCTACATGGCAGCGGCCAAAACAGCGCTGGAGACCAACGCGGCGGACAACGAGTTTTTCGCCAAGGTCTGGCAGAGCCAGAAGGACTTTGCCGATATCGCCGTGCCGTTCTGGGCCGGTGCACAAGCATCGAACGCCGCGCTGGGCAAGGCTCATGCCGACAGCCTGAAGTAAGCCACGAACCTGGAGGTCTCGGCCGTGCCGCCGGGGCCTCTACACCAAGCAAACAAAACTACGGGGACGGGTGGCATGACCGACGAGGTCGTCGCGGAAGAGCTGGATATCACCGACGAGCTGATTGCCGAGCGGCGTGCGGGCGAGCCGGGCGAGACGCCGGACGACATGACGCCATGGATGCGTCCGATCGTGTATTTCGTCGACCGCCTGAACCTCTGGGCGGGTCGGATCATATGCCTGCTGATGGTCCCCCTGATCCTGGTTATCGTCTTCGAGGTTTTTTCGCGCAACATGTTCGCGATCCTCACCCAGAACGGCATGAACGATGTGGCCATCGCCTGGCGCTTCGGCCCGACGCTTTGGGTCTACGACGTCAGCCGCATGTTGGGTGGCGTACTGTTCATGGCGGCGGCAGGCTATGCGCTGATGCGCGGCGTCCATATCCGCGCCGATTTCCTTTATCGCGGCTGGTCGCACAAGACACAGGCGACCGTCGACGCGACGCTGTACCTCGTCTTCTACATCCCGGCGATGCTGTTCTTTGCCTGGGTGTCGTCGGAATACTGGCTCAAGGCTTTCCTGTCGGGCGAGCAGGCGTCGGATTCCACCTGGGCGCCGCTGCTTTGGCCTGCGCGTCTGGCGATGCCGGTCGGCGCCTTCCTGTTGCTGCTGCAGGGCTTTCCGGAGCTGTTTCGCGCGCTGCACCAGATGGGCGAGGATCGCGCGCGCAAGTTCAGACGCATCCTGCCGGTCTATGCCGTGGTTCTGGCGGTCATCACCGTCGGAGTATTCTTCCCCAACGTCATACCGCTGGGCGACATCTGGGACGGCATCTTCGGCGAAGGTCTGAGCTTTTCCAAGCCCACAATCGGGCTGATCATGCTGGCAGTCATGCTGTTCGCCATCTTTGTTGGCTTCCCGATCTCGTTCACGCTGATCTTCCTTGGTTTTGTGTTCGGTACATGGGGTGCCAATTTCAAGCTGGCGACCTTTCTGATGACACTGCAGACCAATTCGGTGATGCTTTCGGATCAGCTAGTCGCGGTGCCACTGTTCATCTTCATGGGTATCGTGATGGAGCAAGCCGGACTGATGGAGCGGCTGTTCCAGGCGGTCCAGATGATGATGAGCCGGACGCGCGGAGCGCTGTTCATCGCGGTGCTGTTCGTCTCGACGATTTTCGCCGCCGCCACTGGCATCGTCGGCGCATCAGTGACGATCTTGGGTATCATGGCCGCGCGCACGATGAACAAGTCCGGCTATAACGTGCGGCTGGCCGCGGGCACGATCACCGCGGGCGGCACGCTGGGCATACTGATCCCGCCGTCGATCATGCTGATCGTGATGGGTCCGGTGCTGGAAGTGCCAGTCACCGATCTTTTCCGCGCCGCGATCATCCCCGGCGTGATGCTGGCCGGGCTCTACCTGCTTTATGCCCTTGGGCGTTGCTGGCTAGATCCCGACATGGGGCCGATCCTAGCACCAGAGGACCAGCCCGAAACCTCGCGGTTCTACCTTCTCGAGGTGGTGCTGGTCATGGCATCGCTGGTCTTCCTGATCTGGCTGATCACGCGTGGGATCACCGTCGGCTACGGTTTCCTGCTGGGCGCGCTTGTCGTGCCGCTGGCCTGGATCGGGGTGATGTACGGCGTCTACAACTGGCTCAACCGTACCCGACCGGGCGGATTCTACTTCGCCCCGCTGTGGTACGAGTTCTTCATGGGCCTGGTGCCGCCGACGGTGCTGATCGCCTTCGCGCTCGGCTCGATCCTGGCGGGCTGGGCGACACCTGCCGAGGCGTCCGCCTGCGGCGCGTTCGGCGCGGTGCTTTTGTCGCTCCTCTACCGCAAGTTCACCTTCCCCGGTCTTTACGACGCGTTGATCAAGAGCCTTGAGATCACGGTGCTGATCATGTTCCTGGTCGCGGCTTCGAATTTCTTTGGCGCCGTGTTTTCGAACCTGGGGACGCCGAAGATGCTGACCGAGCTGCTTCTTAGCCTCGATATGTCGCCGGTGCTTGTGCTGATGCTGATCATGGCGCTGATCTTCCTCTTGGGTTGGCCGCTGGAATGGGTGCCTATCGTCCTGATTATCGTACCGATCCTCATTCCAACGGTGACGTCGCTGGACCTGGGTTTCGAGAACCAGCAAGACATGCTGATCTGGTTCGCCATCCTCGTGGCGGTGAACCTGCAAACCGCATGGCTCAGTCCGCCCGTGGCGCTATCGGCCTACTTCCTGAAGGGTGTCGTGCCCGAATGGGACCTCAAGGACATCTATCTCGGGATGATGCAGTTCATGGTCATTCAGGTCATCGGGTTGATCCTGATTTTCATGTTCCCGCAGATCGCGCTTTGGCTGCCGAACCTCGTCGGTGGATTGTAGCGCATGGCTCAGCCCCGTAGTGCCATCGGCTATCTGAAATGGCCGCTAGTCGTGACTGCCATCGGTCTTGTGCTGTCCGCCTGGCTGGGCTGGGCGACCGAGCAGACGCTAAACGGTGTCCTGAGCTTTCTACTGGTCGGTTCGGTGCTTGCCGCGCTGGAGATATCGCTTTCTTTCGACAACGCCATAGTCAACGCCAACAAGCTGGACGAGATGACGCCGGTCTGGCGTCAGCGATTCCTGACCTGGGGCATCCTGATCGCCGTCTTCGGGATGCGGATCGTCTTTCCGCTGGCCATCGTGGCCATCTTCGCCTGGGTTAATCCATTCGAGGCGATGCTCCTGGCGCTGGCCGAGCCCGACGAGTACTCGCGAATCATCGGCCATGCCCATGGGCCGATCGCAGCTTTCGGCGGTACCTTTCTGATGATGGTCGCGCTGAAGTTCTTCGTTGACGAGGACAAGTCCATCGACTGGATCGAGGGCCTTGAACGCCGGCTGCGCAAATGCGGCTCAGTACGCGGATTCGAGATCGCCTTCGTGCTGGTGATTGTGGTGATAGTCTCGCAATCGCTGGCCGAACATCAGCGCTCGTCGTTCTTGTTATCGGCGGTGATGGGGCTGCTGGCGTTCACCATGGTCGACGGACTGGGCACCTATCTCGACCACTCGGCCAGCGCGGCAAGCCAGATCGGCGCGCGCGGCGGGTTGGGGGCGTTCTTGTACCTAGAGGTACTGGATGCAAGCTTTTCGTTCGACGGGGTGATAGGGGCCTTCGCGCTGACCACGAACATCCTCTTGATCGCCATCGGACTTGGCGTCGGGGCGATGTATGTGCGCTCGATGACGATCATGCTGGTCGAGAAGGGCACGCTGCATCAGTTCCGCTATCTCGAACATGGTGCCTTTTATTCGATTTTCGCGCTGGCGGTTATCATGTTCATGCAGTCGCTGATGCATATTCCCGAAACGCTTACTGGCCTGATCGGCGTCGCGCTGATCGGCTTTGCCCTGATTTCGTCCATTCGCCACAACAAACGAGAGAAGATTTGAGATGCCAAGGACTGCCGTCTTAGTCTGCCTATCCGCCCTGTCCCGATACCTGACATCGGGGAAGGCGGCATGAGCCGCAGGTACCTGAAAAAGGCCGCGCTGACGTCGAAATCCGACGCAGCGGAGGTCCATGCGACGGTGAAGAACATCCTCGCGGACATTGAAGCCGGTGGCGATGACAGAGCGCGGGAATTTGCTCTGGAGTTTGACCGGTATGATCGCAACATCATTCTGACGCCGGACGAGATCGAGGCCGCCTCCAGCCACGTACCGGAAAAGCTGAAAGACGATATCCGCTTTTCGCATGACAATGTGCGTCGCTTCGCGAGTACGCAAAAAGGCACCGTATCCGACAAGACCCTGGAAATCGTGCCCGGCGTGATCGCGGGCCAAAGGGCAATTCCCGTGAATGCCGCAGGCTGCTACGTCCCGGGCGGGCGCTACAGCCACATTGCCAGCGCCATCATGACGGTCACGACGGCCAAGGTCGCGGGCGTGCGCCATATCACCGCCTGCTCGCCGCCCCGGCCCGATGTAGGCATCGCGCCGGCCATCGTCTACGCCGCTCATATCTGCGGAGCTGACAAGATCATGGCGATGGGCGGTGTGCAGGGGGTCGCTGCAATGGCCTTCGGTCTGTTCGGCTTGCCCAAGGCGAACATCCTGGTAGGTCCCGGCAACCAGTTCGTGGCCGAGGCCAAGCGCATCCTTTTCGGCCGCGTCGGCATCGACATGATCGCGGGGCCGACCGACAGCCTGATCCTCGCCGACAAAACCGCCGACCCGCACCTGGTTGCTACAGACTTGGTGAGCCAGGCCGAGCACGGCTACAACTCGCCGGTCTGGCTGGTGACCGACCACCGTCCGCTGGCCGAAGATGTCCTGGCGCGCGTGCCGGCGCTGATCGACGATCTCCCCAAGGTGAACCGCGACAATGCCGCCGCGGCGTGGCGGGACTATGCCGAGGTTATCCTTTGTGTCGACCGCGAGGATATGGCCGCCTGTTCTGACGAATACGCGCCCGAACATCTGACGGTGCAAGCCAATAACCTCGATTGGTGGCTGGATCGGCTGACCTGCTACGGTTCACTGTTTCTCGGCGAAGAAACGACGGTGTCCTATGGCGACAAGGCAACCGGTACTAATCATGTGCTGCCGACCTCGGGCGCGGCGCGCTACACTGGAGGTCTAAGCGTGCACAAGTTCATGAAGATAGTGACCTGGCAGCGGGCATCGCGCGAAGGCTCGCGCCCCATCGCCGAAGCAACGGCGCGGATATCGCGGCTCGAAGGGATGGAGGGTCACGCAAGGGCAGCGGACGCCCGGCTTGCCAAGTTCTTCCCGGGCGAGAAGTTCGACCTGAAGGCCGATGGGTAGATTCGGAAACCATACCGCCCGAACGCAGCGGGTCGCGACATGAAGGCGCTGGTCTATGAAGGCGCCCGGTCAATGGTCCTGCGCGACGTGCCAAATCCCAGTCCAAGCCTGGGCGATCACCTGATCCGCGTCGAGGCGGTGGGCATTTGCGGGTCCGACATGCATGCCTATCTGGGTCATGACGAACGCCGGCCCGCACCGCTGATCCTGGGCCACGAGGCGGCGGGCGTGATTGTCGGCGGCCCTCGAGATGGCGACTGTGTGACGGTCAACCCGTTGGTGACCTGCGGCACGTGCGCGGCCTGTACGGCGGGGCGTGAGAATCTGTGCCCGGACCGACAGATCATCTCGATGCCCCCGCGCGAAGGCGCATTCGCGCAGTTCGTGACCATTCCCGAGCGCAATCTCGTCGGCGTTCCGGAGGGCGTGCCGCTGCGCATGGCCGCTCTGGCCGAACCTCTGGCGGTGGGCTGGCATGCCGCAAGACTGGCACTGGCAACGCTGCATCCAGGCATGGAGCGCCGTGCGCTGATCCTCGGTGGCGGGGCAATCGGTCTGGCAACGTCCCTGAGCCTGGAGGCGATGGGCTGTCCGCAGATCACGATTTCCGAGCCTGCCGCGTCGCGGCGCGCCTATCTGCAGGACCGTTGCGGGCAGCACGTCACGAATGCGCCCACGGGTCACTGGCCGCTGTTGGTCGATGCAGTGGGCTACGCGACCACCCGGTCCGCTGCCTCAGCGCATGTGGCACCTGGCGGCGTGTTAATGCATGTGGGACTTGGCGACAACGAGGGTGGTCTTGATGTCCGAAGAATGACCCTGCAGGAGATCACCTTCGTCGGAACCTACGCATACAGCGCACAGGATTTCCGCGATACGGCGCAGGCGATCTTCGACGGCCGCCTTGGACCGCTCGACTGGACCGAAACCCGTGCGCTGGAGGAGGGGGCCGATGCCTTTGCGGACCTTCTAGCCCATAAGGTCGCCGCGCCGAAGATCGTGCTGACCCCATGGAACTGACCGTGAAGAACCTCGTTGGAGACCCGCATGTACCATAAGATTCTCGTCGCCATGGCGCTCGACCACGGCGTATCGCCGCAGACTTTGGCCATTGCACGAGCCCTGCGCGCTCCTGGCGGCGAGATCATCGCGCTTCACGTGCTTGAGGAACCCCCCGGTTCGTCCAATGCCGAGCTGTGGGAGGCGCTGCAAGAGGAAATCCACGACCGGGCGCGTGATCTGATGAAGGCAAAAATGGTTGGCGTCAACGATGCAACCGCCAAACTGGTGCGCGGCCACATCCACACCACGATCGTTGAATATGCCGAGAAAAATGGCATCGATTGTATCGTGATGGGCTCGCACAAGCCGGGTCTGACCGACTACCTCATCGGCTCGACTGCGGCGCGGGTCGTACGGCACGCCCCCTGCGCGGTTCATGTTCACAGAACCTCGTAACGGTAGCGCCGATTGCCTCTTTGAAAGCCCCCAGGCCAATGGACTCAACATCAGGACTACCGACGACCTTGTCGCCAACGGCATCTTGTTCGTGACCACATTGCCGTACAGGCAGTTGGCAGGCGTCATCGACGAGGTCGACCGGCGAAGAGCCAACCTGTACCGGTCGCAAGACCTCGCGGGCCAAGGTGGCCGAGGCCTGCGGCGCGACAGCGTAGTCGAGTGAAAAGCCGAGGACACCGGGCGCGTGCTGCGATATGCGCTGGATGGGGCAAGATGACCGTGATCGTCTGCAAATGCGAAAGGGCATCGCCAAACATCCGTTAGTCATCATCGATCCGGCGGTGATCCGCGACCGGTGCATGAAGGCGGTTCACGATTAGGGTGGTCGATCCCTCCGGCAGCGACACCAACTTCTCGGCCGTCCGCGCATGAAGCCTAGCGCACGACCGGGGCTGCGGTGCGATACGGTCGATCCTGCTGAGCAGGTTCCGGACAGCGGAAACAATCCAGTGTCCGCCGCGCTTCGTGAGCATCCCACGGGCCTTGAGGTGGGAGACGGTTGTGCGCAGGTTTGTGTCGCCGGTGTCCCGGCGTGTTGTGATCACCGGCGTCAGTTTCCTTGCGAAACTAGGTGTTCAATCCCTGGCCTTTCGCGGGCCCGCATCTATAACGCGCCGACAAATCTTCAGCGACGATGCGATGGCCTTATCGAAAAACAGCTTATTCGCACCTTGACGCTGTTGTGACCTGACCGATGTGTTTCATCCTCGGCGTGACATCAGGCAGCCATTCGGTAAAGGTGTGCGAATGCCCGCTTCGCCTCGCACTGCGTGAATTCCGTTGATGCCAGGTGTCGAGCGCGCGGCGAATGTCTCCCTCGACGGTCGCGCTGCCCTCGGGGAGGGCGAGGACGGCCTTCGCCACCTTCTGGGCCACCGCGTCCGCCGCCTCGACAGAGGAGCCCTCCGGCAAATCGAGGGTAACCGATAGTTCGGACTTGTTGTCGAAGGGCAGAAGCTTGACCGTCATGTGCTTGGTTTAGAATGCCAGCGGGCTAAAGCGTTTCAACCTGCAACTGGATTGTCAGCTCTGTCGCCGCGCTGCCGCCGGATGTTGACTTCTATAAGGTTCGGGAGAACGTCCCCGGACCGGTCTACCCCGCTTCTTTGACTCGCATCAATGTGGCGTTGAAGCGCGTGGGGCTAATGTGCGCGTGGCGTAGACCCGAGGAGACGAAGCAGAACGGCGGGGTGGGTGCCGACGTGGCCGCCAGACCGGGGCGCAACTGCGTCAGCCTACGCGAGTACCGACCATCAGGCATGCTGTACCAGGGAAAAAATAATGCCAGAGTTGGCGATCGAAAGGCCTTTCGCATTGTCGTCGGAGGACGTGGCCGCTGCGCTAGGCTGCCTGCCGTCCGAAGGCCTTTCGTCCCAAGAAGTGCTTCGAAGGCGGAAGCTTCATGGGCCGAACAGCCTGCGCATGCGCAAGGCCAAAAGCCCGCTCACGATTCTGCTGCACCAGTTCAAAAGCATCATCGTATGGCTGCTGGCCGCGGCGGCGACGCTGGCCTTCCTGTTGGGCGACTTGCCGGAAAGCGCGGCCATTGTCGTCGTTCTCATCCTTAACGGAGGGATCGGCTTTTTCACCGAGCTGCGAGCCGCCCGCTCGATGGAGTCCCTCCTGCGGATCGCTGAGGTCCGCACGGTGGTGCGGCGGGACGGCAAGATCCGACGGATCAACGCCCGCGACGTCGTACCCGGAGACATCGTGGTCCTGGACGCCGGGGACATTGTAACCGCCGACCTGAGACTCGTGGAGGCCTCGAGGATGTTGGCCGATGAATCCGTGCTGACCGGCGAATCCACGCCGGTCGAGAAATCGACTGAGACAAAAGCCGCAGAAGCGGAGATCGGAGACCGTTCGAACATGGTCTTCCGCGGGACCGCCATCACGCAGGGGGCGGGCGCGGGAATCGCGGTGGCCACCGGAATGGCGACGGAGGTTGGCCGGATCAGTGAAATGGCGCAAAGCGCCGAGGGCGAGATGTCGCCTTTGGAAAAGCGACTCGACCGGTTGGGCTACCGGTTGGTCTGGCTGACGCTGGGGCTTGCCGCGCTGACGATCCTGGCAGGCGTGGTTCGCGGACATACGGTCGGCGCGATGATTCAGACCGGCATCGCGCTGGCGGTCGCAGCAGTCCCGGAAGGTCTGCCGGTCGTAGCGACTTTGTGCTTGGCGCGCGGGATGTGGCGTATGGCGGCGCGAAACGCCATCATTACCCGCCTGTCGTCTGTTGAGACGCTGGGGGCGACGACCCTCATCCTCACCGACAAGACAGGGACGTTGACCGAAAACGACATGGCCGTCGCTCGCTATCTGCTGGCCGGCGGCAGCGTGCCCATCGAGCCCGGGGCGATGTCGGTTGCGGAGGACGACTGCTTAATTGCAGCGGTGCGGATCGGAGCGCTTTGCAACAGCGCCGATCCGGGCGACGGAGCGGAGAAAGAGCGAAGGGGCGATCCGATGGAGATAGCTCTGCTTTCTGTCGCCGACGCCACGGGTCAGCCGTGGCGGTCCCTGCAGGAATGCTACCCCCGGGTCGCGGACCATGCATTCGACCCCGCCCTGAAGATGATGGCGACCGTACATGAAGACGGCGAGCAATATCTGTACGCGGTCAAGGGAGCCCCGGAATCTGTAATCGAGGTATGCGAGACGGCGCTTCACGCCGATGGACCGCACGCGCTCGACCCCGTGCAGCGCAAGGAATGGTTGAGGCGGCAATCCGAGGCTGCGAACGACGGATTGAGGCTAATTGCGCTGGCGATGAAGCAGACGGGAACTCCGAATGACGCCCCTTATTCGGGGCTCACGCTTGTGGCGCTCGTCTGCCTTCTCGATCCGCTTCGCGAAGATGTGCCGGCGGCGGTCCGCGCGAGCCTCGATGCGGGCGTGCATATCGTCATGCTGACGGGCGATCACTCTGCAACCGCAGCCGCGATTGCACGCGACGCGGGATTGGGGCGAGGCGCGCTCAGGGTGATCGAAGGCAGAGAGTTGCGCGGTCTTTCGCATGAGACCGAGGACGACTCGCTTCGCGAGCGCATTCTGTCCGCAGACGTCTTCGCGCGAGTCGCGCCGGAGACCAAGCTGATCCTGGTTCGGCTCTTTCAAGACTCGGGCCACGTCGTCGCGATGACGGGGGACGGCGTGAACGACGCGCCGGCGCTTAAGAAAGCCGATATCGGTATCGCCATGGGCCAGCGTGGCACGCAAGTCGCTCAGGAAGCCGCCGAAATGGTTCTGCGGGACGACGCTTTCGCGACGATCATCGCGGCGATGCGTCAAGGGCGCGTCATCTTCGACAGCATCCGTAAGTTCGTCGTTTACCTCATGTCCTGCAACGTCAGCGAGGTTCTGGTCGTCGGAATTGCCGTCTCGGGCGGGTTGCCTCCGCCGCTGCTGCCGTTGCAAATCCTGTTTCTCAACCTTGTTACAGACGTGTTTCCGGCCTTCGCGCTTGGTCTTGGCCGTGGCGATGACGGCATCATGAAGCGGCCCCCTCGAGCGCCGAAGGAGCCGATTGTCGGGCAGCCCGAATGGCTGTCAATCGGGCTGTTGGGCGGCATCATCACGGTCGCTACTTTGGCGGCTTTCGGATTGGCCTTGTTCTGGCTGCAACTCCC
Source organism: Defluviimonas aquaemixtae (assembly GCF_900302475.1). NCBI lineage: Bacteria > Pseudomonadati > Pseudomonadota > Alphaproteobacteria > Rhodobacterales > Paracoccaceae > Albidovulum > Albidovulum aquaemixtae. The sequence continues at coordinate 2,370,453 of NZ_OMOQ01000001.1, read as the reverse complement.
CGCCGGCAAAGCCGTCACCGTAGCCTTCGTGACCTTGGCGCTCGCACAGCTTTGGAACGTTTTCAACGTCCGTTCGACGCAGGGCGGCGTCTTTGTCAACGACGTTACGAGCAACGTTTATGTCTGGGCGGCGCTAGCCCTCTGCGTAGGGCTCATCGGGGGCGCGCTTTGGGTGCCGAGTCTGGCGGAGCTTCTCGACCTACCCCATCCTGGGGGCTCCGGGTTGACGCTCGCGGTCGCCGCAAGCTTCGGCCCGCTCATCGCCGGACAGATTCTGATGCTTCTCCGCGTGTATCCACGGCGTAAGGTGGGCGAAAGGGCACAGCGCACGGCTGACAAAGCGTAATTGCGGCGGGTGCAGCCGACGCGGGCCCGGCCATTTGATCCGCGTCAATTCGGCCACCGCCGACCGGAATAATATTCGCTCAGGCGAAGCAGATGCGAGACGCTCCGATGTTCTCAAGAGCGGTGCGATTGGTCGATATCCTCGGATTTCAGATCAAAGTGGATCCGAGTTGGCTTCTGATTGCCGCTTTGGTCGTCTGGACTCTGTCGTCGGGCTACTTTCCTCAACAGGTTCCGGACCTTGGTCGAGGCGATTATCTCGCGCTGGGTATCGTTTCGATGCTGGCGCTCTTTGCCGGTCTGATCCTGCACGAGCTCGCCCACTCGCTCGTCGCGCGCCGGTTCGGGCTCGGAGTGGGAGGCATCACGCTGTTCATCTTCGGAGGGGTAGCAGAGCTCGACGAGGAGCCGTCGAGTCCGCAATCGGAATTCTGGATCGCGATCGCGGGACCGATCATGAGCTTCGCGATCGCAGGGGCGGCGTGGCTCGGGCTTCAGGCGATGCAGGGTGCCGAGCTTTCCGCCGCGTTTCAGGCGGTCTTGCGGTATCTCGCGCTGGTCAACTTCGTACTGGCGGTCCTCAATCTGATGCCGGCCTTCCCGCTCGACGGCGGCAGGGTGCTGCGGGCTGCGCTCTGGCGCGCGTCCGGCGACCTGATCCAGGCGACCCGCCGAGCCAGCGCCACATCTGCGCTTTTCGCCTACGCCCTGATCGCGTTCGGATTTGTCTCGCTCTTCTCGGGGGCGACCATCGGCGGCATTTGGCAGGTGCTGATCGGACTGTTTCTGCTCTCTGCGGCGCATGGCACCTATCAGCAGGTCCTGATCAAGTCCTCCTTGTCCGGCAAGACGGTTCGGGCGCTGATGACCGACCGTGTCCATGTCGCAGGCCCCGACGACACGCTTGCCCATGTCGTGGATACGATCATGCTGCGCCATGCGGTGAGTTTCGTCCCCGTCGCCGAGGGTGATCACCTGCTCGGTTACATCGATGCGGCGCTGCTTCAGAAGATCGACCGGGAGAACTGGGAGAGCACGCATGTCTCGGACATCTACATCGCCGCGAGCGAGGGAAACACGGTGTCGCCCGCCCTGCCGACAGAGACGCTGATGCGCAGAATGTCCATGCAGGAACGACGCAAGTTCCTGGTGGCGGAGAACAGTCGTCTGCTGGGCGTCATCACGCTCGCCGACCTTCTCGCCTACCTGAGCGTATTGCAGGAACTCAGGCCGGTCCGAAGTTCCGGAGGCGCTGGGCCGATCAGGCGCCCGGCCGCCTGAGAAGGCGACGCATGATTGACGCTGGGGCGCCGCTGCGCAACAGTGGCCCCGGGCCTGTTTCAGCAACGAATTCATATGCCTCAGACGGATCCGAGCACAAAACTGCTCGCCACGCTTCTCGATGCGGCCGTCGATGCCGTCATCATCGCGGATGCAGAGGGCCGGATGATCCGCGTCAACCAGGCCGCCTGCGCGCTCTTCGGCTACGAGCGGGACGAGATGGCGGGTGCGAAGCTCGATATGCTCATGCCCGACACCTATGCGATCCGTCACAGCGATGCGGTCAGGCACCATATCAAGACGGGCGAGACGCGGATCATCGGCAAGGGGCGAGACCTGGAGGGGCTTCGCAAGGACGGCAGCATCTTTCCGCTTCACCTGTCGGTGGGGCGAAGCACGATCGATGGCGAACCTATGTTCGTCGGCATCATGCACGATCTAACACGCAGAAAGGCGATGGAGGAAGCGCTGGTGGTCGCCCAGCGGATGGAGGCGCTTGGCCAGCTCACCGGCGGTGTCGCCCACGATTTCAACAACCTTCTCACGGTAATCGTCGGCAATCTAGAGTTGCTCGAAGCATCGCTTGAGGAGGAGCGCGACAGGTCGCTGATTCACGAGGCCCTCGGTGCCGCGGAGCTCGGGTCTTCGCTCATCGGAAAGCTCCTCGCCCTCGGCCGACGCAGCCACCTTAAGCCGGAGCGACTGGACGTGAACGAAGCGGTGCGCTCGACGCTCAGCATCCTCGGCCGCACGCTTGGCCCAAATATCCGCGTCAGCACGTCCCTGGCAGAGGATATATGGATCGTCGAAGCCGACGACGCGCAATTGCAAACCGCACTGATCAATCTTGCGATCAACGCCCAGGACGCGATGCTGGAAGGCGGCAATATCGTCATCCGAACCAGCAATGTCATGATCGACGATAACTTCGTGGCGCACGAGATCGATCTGGCGCGGGGCAACTACGTCCGCATCTCGGTGACGGACAACGGTTCCGGCATGACCGCCGACGTCGTCAGGCGGGCGTTCGAGCCCTTCTTTACGACGAAAGCCGCAGCCAAGGGAACCGGCCTGGGCCTGTCCATGGTTTACGGATTCGCGCGCCAGTCCGGCGGCCATGCGACGCTCTACAGCGAGGCGGGCCTTGGCACGACGGCCAGCCTATATTTTCCCGCCGTAGGCGGATCTTCGAAGGGGTCCGGTTCGCCGGAAGGCGCACAAGGCGATGTCGCTGTCGAACCGGGATCGGGCGAGACCATCCTTGTCGTAGAGGATGATGCCGCGATTCGGCGGCTGTCCGTCGCGCGGCTCGAGGCGATGGGCTACCGCGTGGTCGAGGCAGCGAATGCTGACGAGGCGTTGGCGGTGCTCGTCCGCCATCCGGAAACCGCCGCGCTCTTTGCGGATATCGTGATGCCCGGCGAAATGAACGGCATCGACCTGGCGCGACGGGTGCGGACAGAGCACCCGGAAATCGCGATACTTCTTACGTCGGGCTTTTCAGGCGACCTCATCCATCCGCAGAACGGCTTCACGACGAGTTTTCAGCTTCTGAACAAGCCGTACCGGCAAAGCGAGCTTGCAAACCGGCTGCGCATCCTGCTGTCAGGCCGTGCTGACCTGACGGGGTGAGACCGTCACGTCAGGCGTAAAGATGTAGCCTACGCCCCGCACCGTCTTAATGATCTTCGGATCGCCGGGCTCGCTCTCGATCTTCTTGCGCAGGCGCGCAACCTGGTTGTCGATAGTGCGGTCGAGCGGCGACCAGCCGGGTCCGTTCAGAATGTCCATGATCTGCTCGCGTGACAGCACCCGGCGGGGATGTTCCATGAACACCTTGAGAAGCTTGAAATCCCCGCTGGTGAGTTCAATCGTGTTTCCTTCGCGGTTTTCTAGCTCGAGCTTGTCCGGTATGGCGCGGAAGCCGGCGAACGAGAATTCGCGCACCGCCATTGGCGCGGCGGGTTTCGCTGGCCCCGGCGTTTCCTTGGAACGTCTAAGCACACTGCGGACGCGGGCCAGCACCTCGCGGATGTGGAACGGCTTGGCGATGTAGTCGTCCGCTCCGATCTCGAGCCCGACGACCCGGTCGATCAGATCGCCCTTAGCGGTGATCATGATGATCGGCACGTCCGAGGCCTTACGAATCTGGTGAGCGATGTCGAGGCCGTTCTCGTCCTCGAGGTTCAGATCAAGCGTGATGAGGCTGACAGGAACCCGGTCCAGCGTCGTCTGAACCTCCGTTGCCCTTGCGGCCTCATGCACTTGGAAGCCGTCTGATTCGAGACAGCGCCGCAGAACTTTGCGCACGCCTTCATCGTCATCAACCACGAGAATATTCGTCTCGGTCACAAGCTGCCCCCAGAAATTTGTGCCGCGCCATTCATACTAAACGGAAAATAGTTGTCCGCGCCCGGAGATTAAATGCCGCGGCAAAGATGCGGAACCGATACAAATTGATACACAGTCGCCGATACCACCGATACAAACGCGCGTGATGCTGCTCGGGCCGACAATGGGGGCCGTCATGTATGCAGCAGTCTCACAAGATCTTCGCTCAGCCCGAACAGCGCTTCGAAACAGCCACCCAAAGCCAAATGGGCACGTGCACCGCCTGAACAGGCAACTCGCACCGGGGCAGCATATTTTCTTCGAGTCCGACCCCGCAAGATTTGTTTACAAGGTGCGTTCCGGCGTTCTTCGTCTGACGCGGACCCAGCGGGACGGGCGGCGGCAAGTCATCGCGTTCGGATTTCCCGGAGATATCGTTGGGCTGCCCTGCGCCGGCCGCCACACGACCGAATGCGACGCTATCACTTCTGCCGAGGTGTCGGCCCGGCGCTGCGATCCTCTCGATCATCCAGAGAGCGACCCGAAGCTGCATTCGCTCCTCGTGACGGCCGCGCTGGACGAAATCCGGTTCCTGCAGGACCACTTCCTGATCTTCGGCCGCAGGCGGGCGAGCGAGAAAGTGGCTGCATTTCTCATCCTGCTTCTCGACCGCGTCGGAGAAGCTGCCGACGACCGCCATTTAGTCCGCTTGCCGATGAACCGCTCGGATATCGCGGACTACGTGGGGCTGACACCGGAAACCGTTAGCCGGTCGATCACGCAGCTGCGCGCCGAGAAAATGATAAAGCTCGACGATCCAAACACGATCATCGTGCGCGACCCCGATCGGCTTCGCGCGCTGGCAGAAGGCGCGCAGGAGCTTGTCGCGGATTGGTCATGACCGGCCTCGCCAAGTGCCGCGGCGCCTAGGACCCAATGCCCGCAACATCGCCGGCCGGACCCAGCTAAGAGGCCTCGCGGAGATAAGCGACCAGGTCATCGAAGCTCCGCATCTTCGGGTAGTCCGCCTCAGGCATCGGCATCGACAGCGCCTTGCCGAGCGCAGTTACCAGATTGAGGAAATCAAGCGAGTCGATGTCGCATTCCTCGCGCAAGTCGCCCTTTCGGTCGATATCGTCGACGTCAACATCTGGAGCGATGCGGGCGAGTTCCCTGCGCACAAGGTCTTCAATCTTTTCCGATGTCATGGTGCCTCCGGATTCTGCAAATCGAGAACTGTGGCGCGCAGCAATGGCGCGCCACGATCGCCTTCACTCACGCGACGATTGAAGAACGCAACGGTCATTTCTCGTCGCTTTCGAGCGTGGAGATATCGCCCTCGGGCAGCCCCAACTCACGGGCCTTGAGAAGTCGCCGCATGATCTTTCCAGATCGCGTCTTCGGCAGATTTTGGCGGAACACGATCTCTTTCGGCGCGACTGCAGGACCAAGCCGCTTTCGGGCGTGGCCGAGAAGCACGCGCTCCAGCTCTTCGTCGGGCTCGTAGCCCTTGTGCAGCGTCACATAGGCTTTGACGATCTCGCCTGCCGTCTCGTCGGGGATGCCGATCACGCCGACCTCGGCCACGGCATCATGCTCGATCAGCGCGCTTTCGACCTCGAAGGGTCCGATCAGGTGGCCGGCGCTCTTAATCACGTCATCGGCGCGGCCGACGAACCAGTAATAGCCGTCCTTGTCGCGCATCGCGAGATCACCCGACAAGTACCAGCCGTCGCGGAAGCATTTTTTGTAGCGCGCCTCCTCGTGCAGGTAGGTTCGCATCATCGACGGCCATCCGGGGCGCAGCGCCAATTCGCCGATCGCCTGCGGCTTGGTGAGTTCCCTTACGCCCGCATCCGTCACCTCGACGATCCCCGCCTCGATCCCAGGCAGTGGCTTGCCCATCGAACCGGGCTTCACGTCCATCGCGGCGTAGTTGGCGATCATGATGCCGCCGGTTTCGGTTTGCCACCAGTTGTCGTGGAAGGGCATCCCGAAGACCTCATGCCCCCACAGCACGGCTTCGGGGTTCAGGGGCTCGCCAACGCTCGCCATGAACCGGAGCTTGGGAAATTTGCGCCCGCCTATGAGATCGGCACCGGCGCGCATTAGCATGCGGATCGCGGTAGGCGCGGTGTACCAGACTGTGACGCCTTCGTCGGCGAGGATGCCGTACCAACGATCCGGGTCGAACTCCGCCTCGTCGACGATCATCGTCGAGCCAATGACGAGCGGCGCGATGATGCCGTAGGAAGTGCCAGTCACCCAGCCGGGATCTGCGGTGCACCAGTAGATGTCCTCGGGCCTGAGGTCGAGCGCGAGGCGGGCAGTGACGCGATGCGCGACGACCGCTTCGTGAACGTGTCTGGCACCTTTCGGCAGACCGGTTGTTCCTGAAGTGAAGTGCAGGAGCGACGGGTCTTCCGGCCGTGTCCTCGTCGTCGCGAACTCTTCACTGGCGGCCTCCATCATCGGAGCGAGCGCGGCGCATCCCTCTGCCTCGCCGTCGATCAACAGAACGTGCTCCAAGTCCGGAAGCCGGTCGCGAATAGGTTTGACCTTACGCCGGTAAAGAGCGGCGGACGTCACTAGCACTTTCGCCGAGCCGATCTCCATGCGGGCCTGGATAGGTTCCGGCCCGAACGCAGCGAACATCGGACAGAAGACGGAACCGGCCTTGAGCGTGCCGAGCGCCGCGAAATAGAGCTCGGGCTCGCGCCCGAGAAGCGAATAGACCGTCTCGCCCCGCTTCACGCCGAGCAAGCCGAGCACGTTCGCGAAGCGGTTGGCGGATCTAGCAAGAGAGTCGTAGCTGAAGTTCCGCCGTTGGCCGTCGCGGCCGATCCAACGGAGCGCAATTCGGTCGCCGCGCCCCCGCGCGATCTGCGCATCGAGAGCCTCTTGCGCGATGTTCAGCCCGCCGCCCGGCAAGCCCGCGAGCGCTGCGCGCTCCTGGTCCCAGGAAAACTGCGCACAGGCGGCGGCATAGTCGGGCATGTTGGCCCTTCCGGCCGCTCCCTTGACCTTGCGCAGCATTTCCTCGGTCATCGGTTCACTCCTCCCCTTAAGGTCGGCCGTCCGCCTTCATGGATGTTCCCCTCAAAAGCTACCTACCCACGCCGCTGGCACGTTGATCAAAATCAAAACCGCATGGCATCGACGTGACCTGGATCAGCGACAGCAGCGGGGCGATCGGTCAAGATCGCGCTGTGAAATCGATGGGAACCCTTCATGCTCTTGTTCGCAATGGAAGCGAGCCGCGACTTCGGCCAAGCGGTGGCAGGTCATCTCGGGACAAACCTTGACCCGCACGAAGAGCGGGCATTCGAGGATGGCGAGCACAAGAGCCGGCCGCTCGTGAACGTGCGAGGGCGAGATGCCTACGTGATCCAGGGCCTCCACGGCGATGCGGAGCAGAACACGAACGACAAGCTTGTCCGGCTTCTGATGTTCCTCGCCACTCTCAAGGACGATGGCGCGGCGCGGGTGACGGCGGTCATCCCGTACCTGGCCTATGCGCGGAAGGATCGCCAGACCAAGGCGCGAGATCCGGTCGCGACCCGTACGCTCGCCCGGCTGATCGAGTCGGTAGGAACGGACTCGGTCATGACGCTCGACGTCCACAACCTCGCCGCCTTCCAGAACGCGTTCCGCTGCTGCAACTGGCACCTCGACACGCGTTCGCTGTTCGCACGGCATGTGATCCCGCAGCTTGGCAGCGCGGAGCTGTCCGTGGTGTCGCCCGACGCGGGCGGTGTGAAGCGGGCGCAGCTGTTCCGGGAGATGCTCGAAGGGCTCCTCGGCCGACCGGTCCGCGCGGCCTTCATGGAAAAGCGGCGCAGCGCAGGCGTCGTCAGCGGCTCTCACCTCGTGGGAGACGCCGAGGGCAGGACGGCGATCGTGGTCGACGACATGATCGCGTCGGGCGGCACGATGGTGAGGGCCGCGCAGGCTCTGAAGGAACGCGGTGCCGAGCAGGTGATCGCGTTCGCCGCGCATGGACTGTTCACGAAGGGCGCGGAGCAGGCGCTGGAAGACGCCGCAATCGACCGGTGGATCGTAACGGACACGGTGCCCAGGCGGAGTATCGATCCCGTGCTCTTCGACCGGCGCGTGGAAGTGGTCAGCGCGGCCCCGCTTTTCGCCGAGGCGATCCGGCGGCTCCATCATGACGGTTCGCTCGTGGAGCTCCTGTCGTTTCCAGGATAGCGGCGGCCCTCTCGGCCTCGACCAGGTACCGCCGCGCCAGAGGCCGCCACTTTGCGGGCGTGCGCGGGGTCGGGTCGAGAAGATGGGCCAGCGCCTGCCGCGCGCGCAGCGTGGCACGATGCGCGGTGTAGAACGCGCTGAGTCGCGCATCGGGTCGATCATCCATTCGCTTCGTCGCCTCGCGAAAGAGAAGCTTGCCGACCCAGTCTTCGTCAATAGTCGCGCATTCCATTGCCAACGTTGCGTACTCCTCGAACGGGTCGAGCAGCCGGAGTCCCCGCGCGGCTTCGAGACAGTCAATAATCAGGACAGGAGGGCCAAGCCAGACATGCTCGGGCCGGAGGTCACCATGTCCTTCGACAACGCGCCTGTCGGTGAGTCGGGTCAGCAGCAGACCAGGCTCCATTGCCAGAACGGACGCCAACAGTGCGGTCAAGCGTTCAAACCGAGACGCCTCGTCTGCGAACGATTTCTTAGGCAGGAAGGAGCGCGTCTCCTCCAGATCAGACTGGAAGCGCGAAAGGTATTCATTGGACGACGGCACCTCAGGGGGCAGCGACTGATGGAACCGGGTGAGCCGTCGGGCAATGGCGATGATGTCCGCCTCGGTGACCGCGCCGTTCGCCAAGGCGCGGTCGAGAAAGCGCGCGTCCGGCAGACGGCGCATCCGTACGAGCCATTCGACGGTTTCGCCCTCACCGTCGAGCGAGAGCACGCCACCGAGAGCACGCTTCAACTGCGAAAGGCCGAGATAGACGTCCGGGGCGAGGCGGCGATTGAGACGCAGCTCTTCCGAACAGGCATGCCGCCGTAAATCGGTGGTCGAGAAATCGAATATGCGCCGCCGAATGGGCTTCTTCATCTTGTAGGCCCGGTCGGCCGTCAGAAACACCCAGGCCATGCTCGTCTCTCTGCGCTCCACGGGTGCGTTGGGCCCCAGCGCACGCTCGACCGCGTCGATCTTGGCGGCGGAGGAAGGCGGATTGGAAGGCGCCGCGCAGCTGGTGTTCATACGGTTATTCTTCCTGCAGGGCGGTAAAGAGGCATTGATCCTTATCAACAGAATGCCAAAGCGATCCGGCATGATTAACACTGATCCGGCTGTAGCAGTCCGGGAACGTGGGAGGCTGGGAATTATGATCAGTAGGACTATCGGACTTTTGCTGACTGTTCCGTCCTTTTGGCTCCTCTCCGGCAAGACGGCGTGGGCTCAGGATACGCAGGTTCCACTCGCAGACATCGTTGAGTCCTGGCTTGGTTCGCCGCATGCTGACCAGGAATCGCAATCCTTCCAGCATTGGAACGAAGACGGCGCCGTCGCGCAGGAATGCGCGGCCTGCCATTCCAGCAGCGGGCTGCGCGACTTTCTCGGCGCAGACGGAACCGAGCCCGGTATCGTGGATCGCCCGGCCCTGATCGGGTCGACCGTCGATTGCGCAGCGTGCCACAACCTCACTGCGACGTCGCTCGACGAAGTCGTTTTTCCGAGCGGCGCGGTCGTCGAGAGGCTCGGTAGCTCCGCCATTTGCATGGTGTGCCATCAGGGCCGCCAGTCATCGTCCAGCGTCGAGGCGGCGGTCGCAGGGCTCGAGCCGGACTCGGTTTCGCCTGACCTCGGCTTCATCAACATCCACTATCGCGCGGCGGCGGCGAGCCTTATGGGCGCGGTGGCGCATGGCGCCTACGAATATCCGGGCAAGATCTATGCGGGCCGGTTTGCGCATGTCGCAGGCTTCGACAGCTGCGCGAACTGCCATGATGCGCATACGCTCGAAGTTAGCACTACCGTTTGCGCGAGTTGCCACAACACACAAGACCTTTGGGCGATCCGAACGCGCCCGGATGATGTGGATGCAGACGGTGACGCTTCCGAAGGGGTGGCCGCAGAGATGGCAACGCTGCACGATGCGCTGGGCCGGGCGCTCCTCGCCTACGCCGCCGAGGTCACCGGCGCGCCGATAATCTATGCCCCCGATAACTATCCCTATTTCTTCGCCGATCTGAATGCCAACGGCTTGCCGGACGGAGAGGAGCTCGCCTATCCAAATCGCTATCAGCACTGGACGCCGCGCCTTCTGCAGGCGGCATACAACTACCAGTTCGTCGCGAAGGATCCGGGCATCTACGCTCACAATCCGGCTTACGCGCAGCAGATACTCATCGATAGTCTCGACAGCCTTGGCGAGGCGGTCGAACTAGAGACGCAAGTATGGACGCGGCCCTGACATACCAGCGTGGCAGATGTTCAGGCATAGACGCAGCTGGATCTCTCAGCTGCGTTCTTCCTTCAGTGCGCTTGGTGTTCAGCCCTTGCCGATACTGACTTTGCGGGTCTTCGTGACCGCGCCCTCGGGCTTCGCTATCTTCAGCGTGAGCACGCCGTCTCTAAACGATGCCTGAACTTTGCCGTCATCCGGCGCGAAGCCAAGCGACACAGACCGGCTGAAGCGGCCATAGCGGCGTTCGACGAGATGGTAGTTCTCCTCCCTTTCCTCGTGATCACTTGACTTCTCGCCCTTGATAGTGAGGACGTCGTCGGTGATCGAAACGTCGAGGTCCTGTTCGGCAACGCCCGGCACCTCGGCGGTGATGACGACCTCCTTCTCGGTCTCGGCAACGTCGAGTGCGGGCATCACTGCATCCTCCGCCCGCCCCCAGAGGTCGCGGGCGGACATCGGAAGGCCGCTGCTGAACCGGTCGAACACGCGGTCGATTTCGTCATGCAGCGATCTGAAGAATGGTGTGGTCGTAGAGGACTCCGTTCGGGAAGGAAGACGGTTCTGTCTCATGATCACTCTCCTGAATTGAGGATGCGGAACTCCCCTAAAGGGAGCGGGGCGAATCTAGTTCAGCAAGGGTCGGTGGTCGCTGATCCGGATCAGCTAATTGGTGGCGCCGTCGCCTCGGGGAATCAGGGGATATGATCCGCGAAGCACGACCCGGCGAGACCGACAACGGCGGCGAGCGCGCCTGGTTGTTTGAGCGGACGCAAGGCGCCCGGTACAATCTGCGGTCCCAAGTGCGGAACCCGTCCAGCGAAGCGCACCGCCGATGCCGCTGGCAAGCAGAGATATGTCGAACACAGTCGAACGGCTGAGCGCCTTGTCCTCGGTCAGAAGATCGAACAGCAATGTCGCGAAGCCGGCCCTCTGCAGTTCCCTCGCCATGTAGTTGCTGCACGGACTGAACCTGCTGCTCAGCTACAATGCGCAAAGGCGATGAGCGCACTGGCGTCTTTCGGCCGGCCAAGCACACAATCCAGACTGAACGGATCGACCAAACCTGGAATTAAATCTTTATGGTCAAAGCGTTGGTGCACATCCTCCTCGATAGCCAATCCCCCAGTGGAATGCTTAGACCGAAGTCGACAGGCCCATGCCATCAGCCACCCGCGGCGAGGATTGGCCTGAGGAACTCGTCGTAGAGACGGTCGACGCCTTCGCGATTAAGGTGATCCGTATCGAAATAATAGACCGGATCGTCGAGTATTGCGCTGAAGTCGTGAATCGGTATGCCGAGTGGTGCAAGGCGTGCGCGGAGGGCGGTGTCGAAGGTGGCCTCATCGGGGAGAGCATCGCGAAAGGCCCGAGGCACCGGCATCTTGACGACGGTGACGCTGAGCCCCGCGGAGCGGGCTCTTGCGAACATCGCCTCGAGAACTTGGAAGTAGCGGACTTGCGTCTCTTCGGAAGGCGGTTCGGGATAGAGATATTCGATCCGCGCGGCGGTGGCGTGGCGTGACGGACGGAAGCGGCGCTCGAAGTTCTCGGCCCCGCGCCAGTCGTCCCTCGGGAACCGGTCCGGCGGATTGATCTTCGAAAACGCCGTGGCGAAATCGAGGACCGCACGCGCCGAGAGGTCGGCGGAGATGGTCAAATCCAGCATGGTGCAGAGGGTGGACAGCCGCAGCGGCGTATTGCGCAGCAGCTTGCGGTCCGCGATACGCTCCTTGTTCCAGCGCGCGGAACGGAACGCGAAGGAATCCGCGACATAGAGGAGGCGCTTCGGGTGCAGGTCCTCCAATGCCTGCCGCAACACGAAGTCGCTGTAATACGGTCCCGCGCCCACCTCCGCGAGGACGATCATCGTCTGCCCCGTATCCTCGTGGAGTTGATCGGGGATGCCGCCGTAGTCCAGCGGCAGGGCATGCGACGCCCCCAGTACAACCCAGTCGACCGGTGCGCCTCGCGCCGCGTAGAGCTTCTGCAGGGCCGTGTCCTCTCCGCGCCGGCCCACGCTGAACTCCGCGACCACCGCAGCGGCGACGTAAAGCGCGATGCAGACTCCCAGGAAGGCGGCGATGCGAGCCCAGGGCAATGTAGGCGGTGTGCGGCTGAGGCTGTCCATGGGTCGGCCTTTCAGAACTGCATGTAGACGAAGACTTCGCTGTCCCATCGGCCGAGGACGATCAGCGCGAAGAGGCAGGCAAGCCAGACGAGCCAGCGCAGCGGGCGCGCCGCGGCGGCGAACTGTTCGGCGATGCGGGGGCGTTCCATCAAAGTCTCGATTACGAGAAGCGCGGCAATCAACGCTGCGAGAAAGCCGTGTTCTGCGGTGAAGGGATAGTTCGGCAGAAGCGCGGGCAACGCCGGCAGATCGTCCCAGATGCGGCCGAGAATCAAGGCGGCATCGCCGAGATCACCGGCTCGGAAAAAGACCCAGCTCACGAGGATCAGGTGGAAGACGACAAGGATCGCCGCGAAGGTATGAAGAGACCCGAGCCAACTGGCGCCGAGGCGCTTGCGGAGCCGCCGGCGCAGGGGGTTCAGGGCGCGCTCGCCCCACAAATAGGCGCCGTTCAGTATCCCCCAGGCCACGAAGCCCCAGCCGATTCCGTAACCGAGCCCTGCGTGCCAGATGCCACTCAGGATGAAGACGACCATGAGCCCGGCATACATGCGCCAGGCCTTCCGCTCGGATCCGACGAGCGGGAAGTAGACGTAGTCGCGAAACCAGTCGGCGAGCGAGATGTGCCACCGCCGCGACCAGAACTCGCCGATCGAATGCGCGAAGTAGGAGCGGCGGAAGTTCTCCGAGAGCCGGATACCGAAGAGTTGCGATGTTCCGCGGGCGATGTCGGTGTAGCCCGAGAAATCGCAGTAGATCTGGAAGGCGAAGAAGTAGCTCGCGATGATGAGTTCGACGGGCACGGCATAGGCGGGGATCGCATAGGTGCGGTCGACGAAGGGCGCGAGGTTATCGGCGACGACCACCTTCTTGACGATTCCCCATAGGATCAACTGGCACCCCAAAGCGAATTGCGGCCAGGTAAGTGGCGATTTTTCGGTCAGCTCGGCGATGAACGGCCCGATCCGCTCGATCGGCCCGGCGAGGATCTTCGGGAACCAGGCCAGATAAAGCACTTCCTGCGCGTCACTTGCCCGCGCCGCCGCCGGATCGCGATAGCGGTCGACAATGAGCGCGATCGCGGTGAAGGCGTAGAAGGAAAAGCCCGCGGGCGAGCTGAGACCGAGCGTGGGCAAGCCGTTGATCTCTGCCGCGATCGGATCGTAGTATTTCAGTAGGCCCATCAGCGCGAGGATCACGAAGGTGCCACCCCAGAGCGCCACACGTCGTGTACCCAGCGCATCTGTCCTGAGCATCCGGCCGGCGATCAGAACGATGACGATAACGATCGCGAGATAGATGAGATTCTGAAGTCCAAAGCTGCCATAGAAGATGACGCTCGCCAGCACGAGCCAGGGCAGGCGCAGCCGGACCGGCAGCAGCCAGAAGACGAGAACCGCGACGGGCAGAAAGAGCAGAAAATCGAGCGTGGTGAACAGCATCGGCGAATGCCCTCCGTCGCCCGTTGACCGCGCTCCTCAGTAGGAGGCGCCGCCGGCGCGCAGTTCGGGTGGAATCTGGTCGATCGGGATCCCGGCGTTGATGACGAGGTAATCCGCGAGCGCTTCCCGCTCGGCCGGGGTGGTCGCGATCTCGACATGGCTCGGCCCATTCATCGTCCGCAGCCACGCCTCGCGAGTCCGCTCCTGCGTCACCACCACCGTGATGATGTGGCAGGACTGGCAGAGGGCGAGCGCCATGTCCCTGCCGTCGCGCGGCAGATCCACACCGCTGGCAAGCGGAGCATTGGCCGCCAGATAGTAGGCGAGCGTGTCGGTCTGCCAGGCGTCGAGCGCCTCGAGCGACGGCGCTTCGGCACCGGCGGCCTCAAGCCGCGCGCGCCACGCCTCGGCGTCGCCGCCTTGCGAGCCGATGCCGCCTTCCAGGTCTGCCGGCATCCCCTCGGCCCGCAGGTTCTCCAGCAGCGTACGGCCACCAACGGGAATGAAGTCGAAGACATCTTCCTGAGCGAGCCCGATCACTGCCGTTCCCAGCAGTGCGGCAATCACCGCCATGAGTTTGTGAAATGCAGGACGTCTCATGCGTTCAGCCCCTCTTCCTGTGTCAGAACCTCAGTTCTGGCGGCACATCCTCGAATTTCAGCGGCATGTTGATCGCCGAGTAATGGGCAAAGGTGTCGCGCTCGACTTCGCTCATCGGGATCTCGGCATGGAACGGCGCCTTGAACGTGCCTTTCCAACTGGTTTCGCCGCGGTCCTGCATGAGGTAGCCCGTAAACAGCGAGTGACAGAATTGGCACTGCGCGATGGCAAGCTCTTTCCCGTCGCGCGGCAAGAGCGCCACATCGCCACGTTCGGCGAGCGCCCCGGCGACATCATCCGTTACGGGGAAGTTGAGCGCAGCATAGCCCGCGAAAGTTTCAACCGCGGCCTGGGAGAGATCGGGATTCTGCTGCCGCGCCCATTCGGCCCATTCCTCGACGCGGGCCTTGCGTGCGGCGGCCTCTGCGAGGCCCGCCGCATCGCCGGGCAGGAGCGCTTCCACGAAGATCGACTTCCCGCCCGGCGGCATGAAGGCGAAGTCATCGCCTTGCGCCAATCCAGAACTCGCGCCGAAACCGGCGAGGATGGCGATACCTATGACGCGATTTCCGTTCACGAGCCCTCAACCTTCGGAGTTGCGCGGCGTGCTGAACTTGAACACGGGCACCACCATCTCGCGCGCCGCGCTGCCTGTGGGGAAACCGCCACCACGCAGCATGTCGAGCCGCATCGCCGTCTCGTCCTCGTAAAACTGCTCGCCGCAATGGGTGCAAACGAGCGCCGGGACATCCTCGACAACGACGAGCCGCTCGCCCGACCAGAGTGCTGTGCGCACGTTATCCAGCGCCAGCCTGCCAGTTCCGCAGGACTCACAGCGGGGCGCTTCGGCGGCGGGCACTTTCGGCTCCGCCGCCTGCGGCTTCGCCCGGCGATCCGCCTCAGCCGACGATGGCACGAGCCGCTCCCGCGATGCCTTCGGCGCTCGGCCGCATCCAGAGGAACATCTCGGGCGAGGCCGGTGGCGGCGCGTCCGGGAAGGCCACCCGCTTGAACCGCGCACCGTCAACGTTCTCGGCGCAGCGTGCGACGACCTCGGCGCCTGGCCCGAGCGTGTAGTAGGACTGGTCCACCGTCAGCAGTCGCTTGGTCTTGGCGACCGAATTGACGAGCGTTTCGGTGTCCATCTCCTTGAGCACGCGCAGGTCGATGACTTCGACACCCATGCCCTCGCCCTTCAGCGTCTCAGCCGCCTCCAGCACGCCCGGCATCCCGCCGCCCGAACTGACGATAGTGAGGTCGCTGCCCTCCATCCGCACCGCGGCTTTGTCGAGCGGCACCTCGTATTGCTCGTCCGGCACCTCTTCGGTCAGGGTCCGCAAGCCCGCCGGATAGAGATAGACGACCGGGTCGGGCGAGCGGAGCGCGGAGACCATCATCCCCTTCGCGTCGTAGGGCGTCGACGGAATGACCGTCCGCACGCCGGGGATGTGCATGTAGAAGCTGTCTTCCTCGTAACAGGAGTGCTGCCCGGCGAAGCCCGGCGTTTGGCCGGTCATCTCGATGATCCAGACAACGGGCATCGAGGCCTTGCCGCCGGTCATGTGGCGAAGTTTGCCAGCGTAGTTCTGGATCAGCTCGAACGGCATCAGAGCGCCCTGATAAGGAATGTAGGTCGCCGAGCGCGACCCGGCGAGGCCCGCGCCCAGCACCATGGCCGCCATCCAGTATTCGTCAATGCCGGCATTGACCACGCGCTTGCGGCCGAACTCCGTCTCCAGGTTGATCACCGGCATGCCGGGGTTGGAGGCCACCGGCGGGGTGAGCTCGAAAATCCAGGTCATCGCCGGATCCTCGCGCATTTCGTGTTGCACGGCCTCAAGGACCGCATACATCCAGCTTTTCTCAGTCATCGTCGTTTCCTTTCATACGCGAAGGCCGTCGGCTCAACCGAACTGGCGTGGCAGAACCGTACCCTCGGCAAAAACGTGCTTGAGACCATCCTCAGGCGTGCAAAGCGGCTGAGCGAGACCCCATTCGAAGGCTGCCGTGATCTCAGTTTTGACCTCGTCCTCGATCTCGGTGGCGCGCGCCTCGTCAACGACACCCCAGTCCACGAGGATATTCCGCGCGATATCCACCGGATCACGCTGCATCCAGGCGCGGACTTCGCGCTCCGGTCGGAACGACGTGATGGCGAGGGGGTCGTAGCCGAACGCGCCGAGTTCGCCTTCCTTGGCGCCGGGGGCGCCCCAATGGTTGTAATAGCGGTAGGTCTTGGCCTCGATGAACCCCGGGCCGCCACCTGCGCGGGCGCGGTCCACCGCCTCCTTCGCAGCATTGTAGACCTGCATCACGTCCTGGCCATCCACCACCCGCGCCGGGATGCCGTAGGCCGTGGCCGCGTCGGCGATGTCCCTGTGGGGGCACGAGTACGTGTAGTGCGCGTACTGGTGATAAAGGTTGTTTTCCAGCACGTAGATGAAGGGCAGATCTAGGAGCTTGGCGTTGTTCAGCGCCGAGTGGAACTGCGGTGTGGCGTAGGTGCCATCGCCGCCGAAGACGACCGAAACCTGGTCAGATCCGCGAGCCCGGAAGGCGAAGGCGGAGCCGGTCGCGGTTACGTGGCCCGGCCCGATCATCCCGTCGGCGCCGACGAAGCCAACCGAGGGGTCGGAAATGTGCATCTCGGCCGCGTAGCCACCGTTCATGCCGGTCGCGCGGAAGTCCATCTCGGCGACCATCGTCGGGATGTCTACACCTTTAGCGATGGCGTGGCCCGAGGGCCGGTGCGTCGAGTAGACGAGGTCGATCTGCTCAAATGGTCCATCGTTGCGCAGAGCCGCGCAAACGCCGGTCGCGACCGCTTCCTGCCCGGCATAGAAGTGGTTGTAGCCCCGGTAGTCGGGGTTGCCGAGCATCTGGTCCGCCTGGGTCCGTTCGTGCCAGCGGATCTTCAGGATCGTCCGGTACATGTCGATCAGCTTGTCATCCGGCAGATCCTTCGCGTGGAACGCGGTGTCGCCGTTTGCAAGGGCGCGCCGCGTCGAGAGCGTCGCCACCGCTCCGCTGAGCGCGGCTAGCTTCAGAAAACCGCGGCGGCTTTCAGATTGAGGTGCCTGCTCTTCCTCGTCAGAACAGAATACGAGGTTCCCGTCATTGTCTGTCATGTCGTCCTCCCAACAGCCAACCTGACGCGGTCGCGTCTGCGATCTATGCGCCATGATCACGCGTGAGGATGGCGCTCCGATGCGGGTGCTGTCATTGACGCGCGTCAGTCGACGGGCGCGAACGTTTCGATACGGCTGAGTGCCGATGTAAGGGTGCTCACAATGCTGGCGGTGGCGCTGACTACGTGGCAGCCTGTAGAGTGGTGCCAGCGCTACGGTCGCGCCGGGTAGATGGTCACGGATTGCCTTCCGTACAAACGTGCAGCGCTGAGCAATCTAAGAATCGACGATCGCCTCATGACCGTCCGGTGATGGCGTGGTCCTCTCGCCGGATAAGGTGCAGCGCTACTGTCCTGGCAGAGACTGGCTCGCAGTCGCCTGATACCTCCGCCACTTGGCCTCGCGAATGCGTTCTCCCGACCCGGCTGCGGCCGGACTCTTCCGTTTTGCAGCGCGACCGGTCGCCCGGGTCCGGGGCTGCTGGCCCATATGCTGGTCAGCAAATATTCCGATCACTTGCCACTCTATCGTCAGATCCAGATCTTCGATCTTGAAGGTCTCGACCTCGATCGCTCTAAACTGGCCGACTGGGCCGGCAAGACCACCGCTCTGCTGGAACCCCTGGCAGATGCCATCGGTCGCCATGCCTCTCCGCCCAGGCGATCTTCGCGGACGATACGCCGGTGCGGATGCTGATGCCAGGCACCGGCATGACTCAGTCGGCGCGTCTTTGGTCCTATGCCCGCGACGAGCGGCCTGGGGCGGCGATGTCCCGCCCGCCGTCTGGTATCGCTTCTCCGGCGACCGCAAGGGCCAGCACCCCAAGCACCATCCCGCTCGCTTCGCTTGGATAAATTGCGCGCGGCCTGATTCAAATCACTGGGTGCGGTGGATTTCGAGGCACTATCGCGCAGTGTTGTAGGCGCCACATACGAGGTAACACTGTGGTCCATCGAACTTTCGTTTCTGCATCGATGGTTCTCGTTTCGCTCTCGGCACTTCATGCTGCCATTCCGGCACACGCGCAGACACCCGAGGGCATAGTCGTGGCGTCTGCTGCGACCATATCGATTTTGGATCATGAGGGCCGCCATCCGATTCATGGCGTTCGTGGTGGAATGCCATCGGACCTTCCCTCTGGAAGCCGACTGGCTGTCGGCGACATAGACGGCGATCTGCGAGATGAGATCGTCCTCGCCGATCCGTCGGGTGCGATCACGATCCGGAACCAATTCGGTGTGGTGACGGCGAGATTTCAGGCTGCGATCACGCCCTCTCTGCAGCCGGTCGGGCCGCTCCTTGAGCCGAATTTCGACCTTGCCACGGCAGACGTCGACGGCAACGGCTCCGACGAAATCGTAGTGGTCGAGAGTCTTTGCCATCCGAGCGAGACGACCGGCTGTACGCAGAGCGCCGCGGTGTCTGTCTACGAGGCATCGGGAACGGAAATCGCCCGATTTCAGGACTCATTCGTTTCGCCAGTATCCTACGATCCAGGCGACGGGCTTGCGTCCGGCGATGTCGATGGGAACGGCGTCGACGAGATCATCATCGCTCACAGTGTAAACGTGAGCCCTGGCGGCGCGAGTGGACCGCAGAGCGCGATTGTCGCTATCTATGCCGCCTCGGGAGTCCGCACTGGCGTGTTCGCCGACACTGCTGCAAGCGCGGTGCCCTTCGATCCCGGCGACGCAGTGGCAGTTGGCGACGTCGATGGCAATGGCCATGAAGAAATCATCATTGCTCACAGCATTAACATCAGTCATGGCGGCGCGAGCGGTTCGCAGAGCGCGGGCATCGGTATCTACACCGTTTCAGGCACCCGGATCGGCTGGTTCGCGGATAGCCCTTCCACGCCGGTCCCCTTCGATCCTGGCGACGGTCTGGCCGTCGGCGACATTGACGGTGGCGGGGCCGCCGAGATTGTCATCGCCCACAGCCTGGCACCGACGGCAAGCGTCCCGAGTGCGAATGTCCAGGTCTACAAGGGCTCGGGCGTCCGTATCGCCGCGTTCTCCCACACTCCATCGGCACGAGTGGTTTTCGATCCCGGAGACAGCATTGCCGTCGGTATTGAAATTGGTGACCGTGACGGCGACAGCCTCCTCGATGCGTGGGAAACACTCGGGATCGACTACGACAGCGACGGCACCGTGGATCTAGATCTTCCCGTACTTGGCGCGTCGGCCGACCACAAAGACATCTTCGTCGAGATGGACGCATTCGATTGCCGCGTGACGGGCAGTGATTGCGGACCGTCCGGCCCGGCTATTCACAACCATATCCCGCCTCTTCCGGCGCGCCGACGCGTAGCGTTGGCCTTCGCGAGCGCGCCCGTCGCCAATCCGGACGGCCGTCCCGGTATTAACCTCCACCTCCAGCTGGATGAGACTCTGCCGCACGCAAATGAATGCGATCTCGACTGTCTCAGCGATACTAAACGCCTGCGTTTCGGTACGTCGGCAGAGCGGGCGAACTCTGCTGCGATCAGTGCCAAGCGTCTGGTCTATCACTACAGTCTTTGGGCCCACAGCCATGATGGAGGCGGTAGTTCGGGCATAGCGGAGCTGAACGGAGACGATTTCATCGTTTCGCTGGGCGACAGCGTTGTGACTTGGCCCCTAGCCGATTACCGGAACTGGGCGACGGGAACGCTGATGCACGAGCTCGGACACAATCTGGGGCTCCGTCACGGTGGAGATGACGCGATCAACTGCAAACCGAACTACCTGTCAGTGATGAATTACGCCTTCCAGCGGGAGGGCTTGCTGCCGACGTCACTTTGGGACTACTCCCGCGCGGCTCTGCCGGCCGCCAAGAACGGCGTTCTTGACGAAGGCGCCTTGGACGAGTCCGTAGGCATCGGCGACGGTCCCCTGCAAACGCGGTTTGCACCGGCGCCCGGTGCGACACGCGCCATCGGCGCAGGCAGTGGCCCGATCAACTGGGACCACGACGCGCATCCTGCCGAGACACTCGCAGAGGCCGACATCAACAACCTTGGGGCTCATGATTGCGGCCCCTCTCCGTGGCAGAAGCTGCGCGGCTTCGATGATTGGAGCAACCTCAACCTCAATTTCCGGGCGAACGCGGCCTCGTTGGATGGGGCACATCCAACGCTGGTCGCGGATGAGATGACGAACCAGACGGCCGAGCAACTGAGGTTGTCGCTTCCACCGCGCCAGCGCGTGCCGGTCTGGCAGCACGGGCCCGGCGATACTCTCATGGGCTTCGCGGCGCCCTCCAATGTCGGTGCCAACCGTTCCCTCGGCCGACTGACGACGGCGTTCCTTGACCTTCAGTCTCTTGCTCTCGGAGACATTACAGAACAGCAGGAACGGGTGCCCGCCGGAACGGTGTGCGAACAAACCTCGCCTTCGGTCGCAGCTCTAAGGTTCAGCGGGACACGGCTCGTTGTCGACGACGCGCAAAATCCTACCGTTAAGGGATGCACCGACGTACCGCCACTGCATGGACGCGTCTTCGGACTATTTAGTGGCTCGGTGAGCATGGATCTCTCGCAATTCGCAGGACGTGGCAACCGGGTTGTTGGTGTGTCGGCACTAATGAACAATTGCGGAGGTACCGCCACCTTCAGCGTCAACGAGCGCGCCGCCGGAACCCCTTCGGCGCAACTGGACGTGCCGAAAAGCGAGTCATCGGTCGTGCAGTCTCTGGGCGGGACCGATATCGTCGGTGTCCGTTTCGAAGGACAGGAACTTTCGGTCGGCAGTATCGGCATTCAGGTACGATGCGCCCGGGTTCCAGGGCCGAATACGGTCGTTGCAGACGACTTCATCGCGGATGGCAACGCCATCAAGTCCGTGCGATTCTGGGGCGCCTTTCTGGACGAAGACTTCGTTCCGCCAGCCCTGGGTGGGCCGCAGGGCGATGGCAAAGATATCGATGGATGGCTGATCGGGTTTCATACCGAGCAACCAGCGCCGGCAAGCACACCGGGCGCCCACGGCCAGCCAGGCACCGATTTAGGGCAATTTTTCTGCCCGCCCGCCGAGATCGGTCTGCGTGACGTAGGCTTGACGGAGTGCGGCCCGAACGGGCGGCGCGTCATCGAACACATGGTTGATCTAGAGAACTGCTGGGCGGCGGTTGCCGCGAAGCCCGACCCGCGCGACCTCGGCAGTGTCGCTGTGCAGCCGCCGGTGCTGGCCAACGCATTCATCGGAACTCCGGGGCGTCGATACTGGCTGTCGATCCAGGCTGTCGCGGGATTCGGCTATGATCTTGAGACGGGCCGGCGCGTCACAACCATCAACGGGGCGCAGGATCATTTCTGGGGTTGGTTCACGCATCCCGACATCGCCGCGGATCGCTCCGTCTCTGGCACGAGCGGACTCGGAACGGACGGCGACGCCGGCTGGAGCTATGGCGACTGGCAGCCTATCGATGGCGGCCTCTGCCCTGCTGGTGATCAGACACTCGAACTTTTCACAACCACCCTTCCCGAGAACTGACGCACGCGCAGCCGTTGCTGCCGCGCATCGTGGTAATGAAGCCGGCGACTGCGCGCAATGCAACTCGATCCGGCGCAGCAGCGCAGGTCGATCAAAGATTATGCAACATATCGTCCGGGGCCCGACGAACGGAACAGTAAGCCTCGCAAGTGGTAGGCGGAAGGCGCGATGGAACTACAATCGAACGAATGGCTGCATGATCTGCGCAGTCTGGACCTGCCGTAGCCTGCGATGTCTTAGTTTCGACGGGTCGCAGCGCAGACTCGAGATATGCCGACGAACGGCGGGATTGGGCCGTGAGCAACGGAGGCTTTGCCCGCAGTTCGGGCGGGAGGTTCCTGCTGGCGACGTCGGCAGCCCTGACGACAGCTGATCGCAGCGACCGGCCCCTAGTTGCCGTTCATCAATCACGCAGCGGATGACAGTTCCGGGCCACCTGCGCTTAGGTTTTGGAAAGTGGTTGTCCGTGGCAGACCCGATCACCAACAACGAAACGCGTTCCGTTCTCACGGCGAGTTTCTGAAGCGGTCGATCTTCGACGAACGCTCTGTTCCGCCATTCTACCCCGACACGACACGATTGCCGGACGTTTCTTGCCCGAAAAATTCTCGTTGACGGGGAACCTTTCCTGACCCGCTGCATCCAATGGATCAGGTGGCCCAGATCGTTGCTGCCATGATCAGGAAAGGACGAGACATGAAGAAACTTCTGCCGCTGACCGCCGCGATGCTTGCCGCGACCACGGGCGTTTCGGTCGCGCATGGTGAAACGGCGCTGGAAAAGTCGCCTCCGGGCGAACCCTACGGTCAGGTCAGTGACGTACTGCCGATTCCGGAGTTTGTTCCGGGCCTCGGGACGCTCTTCGTGTATCCCACGATCCTGCCTGCCGGCCCCTTCCTCGCCTACGATCACGATGGCAAACTCTCAGCGACCGTCTACATGACGCCGTTGGAAGATCTTCAGAAAGGGACTGCCTATGACGGTCTCGGCGTCGGGTCGCACACGGTTTCCGACGTGGAGATCTACTACAATGCGGGTTATCCCGGCGTTGAGAAACCGCATGCGCGTATCGTGCTCTATCACGATGACGAGGCCAAGGGGCGGCTTGCGGAATGAGACCGTCCCGACGCATGGTTCTGACCCTCGGGAGTAGCGCGCTCGCCACCCTCACATTGACTAAGCGGGCCACGGCCGCGCCGTCCGAGATTATCGAGATGCGCGGCACGTCGCGTGGCGAGCGCATCTGGTTCTCGCCGCGCGGCCTTGCTGTCGCCCCCGGCACGACCATCCGGTTCGTGAACCGCGACCCGTTGTCCAGCTGATCCTCCCCCACTGAAGTGTTCCGCCATTATGTTTAGGAAAACGGAGGACCAGAATGGCTACGAAGCGGCACAAGCCGGAAGAAATTGTTACAAAGCTGCGGCAGGTTAAGGTTCATGTCGGCCTGGGGATGGCGCGGGTGGATGCGATCCGCGAGGTGCCCATCACCGAGCAGACCTACTATCGCTGGCGCAAGCAGTATAGCGGGATGGGAACCGACCAACTGAGGGAGCTCAATCGGCTGCAGAAGGAGAACGAGCGGCTGAGTAAGGCCGTATCGGACCTGACGCTGGACAAGATGATCCTGACGGAAGCTGCAAGGGGAAACTTCTGGGCCCCGCCCGTCGTCGTGCCTGTATCGACATTGTCCGCGAAGAACTGGGTGTGTCGGAACGTCGGGCTTGCCGGATGCTGCGTCAGCATCGCTCGACGCAGCACAAGCTACCGAGGGGCCGGGCCGATGAAGACTGGCTTGTTGCCGACATGGTCGAGATGGCCCGCCAGTATGGCTGCTATGGCTATCGCCGGATCGCGGTGCCGCTGAGGGACGCGGGTTGGCAGGCCAACGACAAGCGCGTCGAACGGCTGTGGCGGCGGGAGGGGCTGAAAGTGCCATCGAGACAACCAACGAAGGGACGGCTCTGGCTGAACGACGGGTCCTGCGTGCGGCTGCGGCCGGAGCATCGCGATCATGTCTGGAGCTATGACTTCGTGCATTGCCGCGCCGATGACGGGAAGGCGTACCGGCGCTGAACATCCTCGATCATTGCTCGGCAGGCGATTGCGCAGCAATCGGCCGAGAGGGGAGTTCAGCCGCGAATGCCTGGCCATCAAGGTCGAGCGGCGGCTCAACGCCAACAGCGTCATCGACGCGCTGAGTGATCTGTTCATGCCTCACGCGATGTCCCGTCGTTCATCCGGTCGGACAACGGCCCGGAATTCGTCGCCCAAGCGGTTCGGGACTGGATCGCTGCCGTCGGTGCTAAGACAACCTACATTGAGCCAGGATCACCTTGGGAGAACGGCCACTGCGAGAGCGTCAACGCCCGGTTCCGCAATGAGCTGCTCAACGGCGAGATCTTCTACAGCCTCAGAGAGGCGCAAATCCTGATCGAACGATGGAGGCGGAACTACAACACGAAGCGACCGCCCAGTGCTCTGGGCTTCCGCCCGCCGGCCCCGGAAACCATCGTCCCGATGGACGACAGACCAGTCATGCACTAACACTCAAACCGGACTGCTCAGGTGGGGCTAGTTAGAAGGCCTTCGTGCATACGTTTCCCGTTCGCAGCCGCATTTGTGTATGCAGCGAACGTCCCCTGGAAAGGGCCGCATTGCAGCATCGGACGCCTTATTCGAAGGTCAGCAACGGGCCGCTCGATTCCGAAGGTCTCTACCAGGCACCGAGCATCGCGAAGCTCGAACCGGCGGCATGTACACTCGACCACAAGGCCCGCTCACCGCTACCGACCCGCTGAAGGCGTTTGCTACTTCGGCCATTGCGGCGGGGTAAACGGGCCACCGTCCAGGTTCGATAAATCGGGCAGGCAGCCCGCATCCGACTTGAGCAGGATGCACATGCTGTAGCGGGTGGGCGATCCACTGATCGCAATCAGGGGCTTGCCACTCTGTGTGCATCGGGAGAGGCTCAGCTGCCGGGAGCCATCTGCATTGACCGAGACCGCCGCGGGATGCTCGTCCAAAGACATGCTTAGCGAGGCGGTGCCGTCCAGGATCACCCTAGCGTCAATGCGCAGACCAATGTCGGATCTGACATAGTAACAGTCGTCGTCGCCCGCGGCGTCGATTGTCAGGTCACCGGTGAAATCGCAGCCGTCATAGAACCGGGCGGCGCTGGCGGGGGTGTCGTTGTCCTCATACTGATCTGCGGGAAGAGTGCCGATCCCGACAAATACGTGAAGACCATAGCTAAGCATCAACAGGTCCGTCGACTGTACCTCAAGGCGATAGGTCCCCTTGCTGATTCCGCGCATCTCTATGCGCGATCCGTAGGGCATCTGTTTGGGCACGCCCGCATAAGGGCCACTGACGCTGGTTATGCGGCTAGCGGGCCTGCTCGCGCTGGGGTCGAAGTAGAGGTCGACCACCAGGTCAGAGTTATCGGCCGGGATGCTGATCGCGTACCAGTCGATATCGTTCGGCGTATCGATGGTCAGGTCCGGATGATATCCCGGCGCCACCGCGGCGGCGGTGAAGACGGTGTCATTCGTCTCGAAGGCATCCGGTGCTAGGGCAATCGACTCGAGGTGTTTCTCAAGCACCGCCGCCACCAGCTTTATGGCCGCGTCCAGCCCCCGCTCCATCACCGCCTTGCGGTCCATGATGCTGTAGTGCTGCCAGTACCCTTTTCCGTCGGGCAGTAACGCCGCCCCGCTGTCGGTGTCGATGGCGATCTGGCGCGCTGCAATCCCGAGTTGCTCGACCGAGAGGCTCGAGCTTACGAATTCATCAACCACGGGGAAAACATAGGCGCCCTTGGTGCAAAGCCCGCACGGCGAATACTTGTAGCCAGCCGAGAGCGCCAGGATCGGAAGATGATCGAAGTCGCCGTTCTCAATCTTGGTGTGAACATCATTCTCATAGGCGCTGTGCGTATCGGTCGCTTGATTGTTGGCATGGTAGGGCACGGTCAGATCCTCGACCAGGTGGATCGCCCAGCCCAGATATCTGAGGGAAACCTCGGACTCCTCCCTGGCGATCTTGCCTTTGGCATCGATTGCCGCCCATAGCGGCCATTTGGGGCATTCATGGATCGAAATGACAGACGAGCCCAATGTCAGGTGGGCGTGCTTCTCGCAAAACGCCTGGCCGCCAACGTAGGTGTTCCCAAGATCGGTGACGCTGGTGACGAGAAAACTCGCCCGAATGTAGCCCGCATCGCGATAAGGCAGCAATGACAGATCCGGCGCCGGCCCCCCGGGCCAGAACCTGACCGCCTGATCGAAGAGAACCTGCCCGTAGAAAGGCCCCGCAAATCCGCCTGTATTCGCTGCAACCGTCTTGGGCGATCCGGTTTTCCAAGCGACGATGTCGCCGATGTGCCCATAATGGTGGATCGCGTCGCAATTCTCCTCGCGAAATCCGGTCCAGATGCATTTCACCTCGGTATTGTCCGCATACCAGGCGCCCCAATAGAGATGCGGGAGGTATGACTGCACGGGAAAACGCCCGATCCGGGCCCGGCCGCGCGATCGAAGCAGGTCTATCGCCCGATCGATGATCCACTGATGCGTCCTCGGCGTTAACAGGCCAGCCGTGTAATCGCCCTCCCGATAGGCGGAGGCAGGACTGACCTCGGCGAACAGTGCCAACAGCAGAATGAACATGCGTAGTGAAATCTGCATCTCTGTACCTCGAAGTCGAGAAGCCGATAGACCGACAAACTTTACGTGCGAAATCAATTATGGGCTTATGGCGAGCGGCGGATTTGATTCTGATCAGGACACGTTGCAGCCGACCGGAATACTTACGCGCTGCGCACCGTCCGAAACTCAGACTCTTATGCCTTCGACAAATGTCCGAAATGCGAAAGCTGCACTGCAGCGACCGACAGTTTGGTAGATGGCTCCATTGGGCCGAAAGCCTCCTTACGCCGTCATGGTGGGATCAGGACGATGGTCGAAATGATAAGCGATGATCAGCTGGTAGACTAAGCTGGCATGCATTTAAGGTGCATGTTCACGCGGTAGTGGACTTCCTGCTTGACCACGAAAGACCCATGAAATATTGACCGTTCAGCCTGAGCGGGCGTTGTGTAGTGGTAAGACCTCAGCCTTCCAAGCTGATGACGCGGGTTCGATTCCCGCCGCCCGCTCCAGCCCCTTGAGATACCTGCAATTGCGCGTCGTTGTGCACCATGACCAGTACGGCTCGCGCCGCGTCAGTAGCTGACGGCATAGTTCGGCTCGCTGTTCCCGCCGACGACGGCTTCACGTTGCAGGTTGAAATTCTCCGCCTCATTGTCAGTCACGACTACGCGGCCCGAACATCTTTGCACCCAGATCCACGGATGCTTGCCGCGCTTTCCGTCGACGTTCCGCACGCGGTTACCCGTAACCTCGAGCCCGCGCACCGCGTTCAATCGGATACCGTTTGGGGTCGAACAGGCGATAGAATTGTCGCGCATCACGACGTTTGCGTAGGGCCCGTTGTGCAGTCCGATTCCCTGCATCTTAGCGCGGAGTGGGTTGTCTGGTCGCACGGTCCATTCGATCAGCACGTTGTCCTTCACGACGAGCCCGTTGAGCAAACCCTTGGGCTTGAAGGCCTGCAGTCCGTCCGAATGGTTCCTGTCGATCTGCATGGCGTCTGTGACGCGGTTTCCGATGACGACGCAGTTGTCCTCGGTCACTCTGAGACCGTCGCCCGAAAAGCCAAAGACTCGGTTCTCGAAGATTTCCGAACTCCGCCCGCTGACGCCAAAGCCAAAATAGACGCCGACGGCCGCGCAATTGCGAATCACGCTCCGCGGTCCGCGCAGAAGCACGGCGCCGACCTTGAATTGCCGCCAATCGGTGAGCGACCACGTGGAGAAGTCGTCGCTGTCCACGCGGCCGCGGAAGATACAGTTCGCCACTTCGATCGCCGACGTATTTGGATAAGCCGTGATGAGATACCGGTTCCCCCGGCTCGGCGGAATAGGCGCGTTTGGCCAGAATCTGAGGCCCTCGAAGGTCAGGTTCGCACAATTGCTGAGCACGATGCTCTCGAAATGGGCCGCACCGGGCTTGGCGGCGCGGATCGTGACGCCGCCCTCTGGGCGGACACCCTTGAGGCCGACGGCCCCGAACTCTCCGGTCACGAGGATCGTATCGCGCGCTCCGGAATTGCGGAGCGCCTGCTGCAGTTCCTTGGGGTTTTTTGCTTTCAGCGTGGCCACGGCATTTCTCCACTGACGATCGAGCGCTGCCACGAGCCGCCGTAGGATCGGTCCGCACACATGTTCGGCCCTCAGCCTAGCGGTTCCGTGCCCGCGCGTGCAACCGCCTCTGCGGTCGGATGCGCGAACATACGAAACCGGGCGGTTTCCCGCCCGGTCTCTTGCCGATGTCTATGCTGTCCTCAGGCGAACTTGCGGATCTCGCCCGTCTTTAGTCGCGACAGATAACTTTCGACCTCGCGCTTCACGATCGGCATCAGGACGTACAGTCCGATGATGTTCACGACCGCCATGGCGAAGATCGCGGCGTCCGAGAAGTCGATGACCGGCCCGAGGCTCGCCGCAGCGCCGACGATCACGAAGAAGCAAAAGAGAAGCTTGAAGATCAGCTCCTGCATCTTTCCCTCGCCGAAGAGGTAGGTCCAGGCCTTCAGTCCGTAATAGGACCACGAAATCATCGTCGAGAAGGCAAACAGCACGACAGCCACCACCAAGAGATACGGGAACCATGACAGCGCCGAGCCGAAGGCCGCCGACGTGAGCCCCACGCCGGAATTGCCGTCGATGGTTGCGATGCGCCCCGTCGCCTCGTCCATAACGTAAAGCCCGGTTTCCGGATCGACGATCAGCTGCTGCGTGAAGATGATCACGAGCGCCGTCATCGTGCAGATCACCACTGTGTCGATGAAGGGCTCCAGAAGCGAGACGAAACCCTCGGTTATCGGCTCTTTCGTCCTGACCGCCGAGTGGGCAATCGCGGCCGAGCCCACGCCCGCTTCGTTCGAGAACGCGGCTCGGCGGAAGCCTTGAATCAGCGCGCCGACAGCGCCGCCAGTGATGCCCATGTCGGTGAACGCGCCAGCAAAGATCTGGCCGAAGGCCCAACCGATATTGCCGATGTTCATCGCGATGATGACGATCGCGCAGCTGACATAGAGGATCGCCATGAAGGGTACGACCTTCTCGGTCACGCGGGCGATAGACTTGATGCCGCCCACGATGACGATGAAGACGATTGCTGCGAAGACCAGACCGGTGATCCAACCCGGATACTCGCCGAGCACGCCGGAAAGCTGCTGATGCGCCTGGTTGGCCTGGAACATGTTGCCGCCACCGAAGGCCCCAAGGATGCAGAAGATCGAGAACATGACCGCGAGCACCTTGCCTCCCGGCACGCCACGCTCGGCAAAGCCCTTGGTCAGATAGTACATCGGCCCGCCCGAGACGTGACCATCGGGAAACTCGTTGCGGTATTTCACGCCAAGCGTGCATTCTGTGAATTTCGATGCCATGCCGAGAAGTCCGGCGAGGATCATCCAGAAGGTCGCGCCAGGTCCGCCGATGCCCACGGCCACGGCGACGCCGGCGATGTTGCCAAGGCCCACCGTGCCGGAAAGCGCAGTCGCCAGTGCCTGGAAATGGCTGACCTCGCCCGCGTCATTGGGGTCGGCATAGTCGCCTTTGACCAGCGCGATCGAATGGCCGAGAACCCGGAACTGGATGAAGCCAAAGTAGATGGTGAAGACCGAGGCCGCGACGACCAGCCAGCCCACGATCCAGGGGAACGACGTTCCCGGGAAGTTGGAGAAGATGAAATTGACGAACCAGCCTGTCGCGCTTGCGAAGGCCTGGTTGATGCTGTCGTCGACCGACTGCGCCTGGGCGGCGCTCGCAACGACCGCCAACAAGGCCGCGCCGATCAAGCTGCGCGTTTCTATTCTATGCATGATGTCACTATCCCTGATCTGATCCCGTTACGGCACGATGGTGCAGGGCACCGGCGCGATCTGCGCCAACGACGCGGCAACCGAGCCGAAAAGCCGCTCGACAATGGTCGAATGGCCGGTGCGACCGATGAAAATCTGGCTGGCGCCATGCGCCTTAGCGATGTCGCAGAGAGTTTCGGCGACGTGGCCATACTTGATCTCGGTGATGAGCGTCACACCGGAACCGGCCAAATCTGCCGCGAGTGGTCCGACGACCGCGCTTTCTGCACGCTTGAGTTCCTCGCCGCGACGCTGGTGCCGTTCCTCGATTTCCTCCGGCGTCAGGAAGGAATACGGGGACCATTCAAGCACATGCGCCACGACAACCGACGCGCCTGCGGCCTTCGCCTGGGCGACGGCATAATCGACGGCCCGCCTGCCGGCAGGACTGCCGTCATAGGCGGCAACGAATGTGTCTGCCATCACGTTCTCCTTTGTTGCGCCCGACTCCGTTGGGCAATTCAGTGTCACCCGAGTGCTGCGGCAATCTGTCCCTCATTTTCATCGCGACGCAATTTTCTGCGGAAATCGTGCTTGATATGGTCTAATTTGTCGAAGATTATTGCGTCATGTGCGATTTTCCGCTGGTTAATTGCGCGTACCATGGATGCTGATCCATCCGTCCGCCGGAGCGTCAGCCACCCCGCCACCGCTTGCCCCGCGCGCCGCACCCGCCTAAACCCTCTGGGATTGGAGCGGAGGTTGCATGGCACGACAGCCCAAAACGACCGGGGAGGAGCGCGCGGCATCCAAGCGCGTCGGTGCGCTCGCCGCGCTCTGGCCGTTCCTGACCCCGTATAGGGTGCTCTTGGCGCTGGCGGGCATGGCGCTTGTGCTAACGGCCTCGGTCTCGCTTCTCTTGCCCGTGGCTGTCCGACGCGTGATCGACGGTTTCGGCGAGGGCGCCGAGCTGCTCGACAGCTACTTCGCGGGCGCGATGGGCATCGCCGCGGTGCTCGCGCTGGGCACCGGTGCACGTTACTACTTCGTCTCGCGGCTTGGCGAGCGGGTTGTGGCCGACATCCGCCGTGCCGTCTTCGACCGCGTCATAGGGATGAGCCCGGTCTTTTACGAGCAGTTGATGACCGGCGAGGTCGTCAGCCGCATCACCACCGACACGACGCTGATCCTCTCGGTCATTGGATCGTCCGTCTCCGTCGCGCTGAGGAATTGCCTGATCCTCATCGGCGGCGTCATCCTGATGCTGATCACCTCGGCCAAGCTCACCGGGCTTGTCCTCTTGATTGTGCCGCTCGTCCTCGTCCCCATCATCACGCAGGGCAGGCGACTGAGGCGGCTCAGCCGTGACAACCAGGACTGGATCGCGGCCTCATCCGGCGCCGCGGCCGAAGCGCTTTCGGCAGTGCAGACCGTGCAGGCCTTTACGCAGGAGACGGGCGCGCAAGCCGAGTTCGGGCGGGTGACCGAAGAATCTTTCCGTACGGCCAAGGCACGCATCCAGACCCGTGCTGTGATGACAGTGATCGTCATCTTCCTCGTTTTTGCCGGCGTCGTTGGCGTTCTCTGGATCGGCGCGCGCGACGTGCGCGCGGGTTTGATGACGCCGGGTGAACTCGTTCAATTCGTCATCTACGCCGTGATGGCGGCGGGATCGGTCGCCGCCTTGTCGGAGATCTGGGGCGAGTTGCAGCGAGCCGCTGGCGCAACCGAGAGGCTCGTCGAGCTTCTCAGCGCTACTGATACGGTGCGCGACCCCGAAAGCCCCGTTGCCTTGCCGCGACCGGCGCGGGGTGAGATCACCTTCGAGGGCGTGACCTTCCACTATCCGTCGCGCCCTGAGCAATCCGCCCTCGACGGCGTCGAACTGCACGTGCGCCCCGGTGAGAGCGTGGCGCTCGTCGGCCCGTCCGGCGCGGGCAAGACGACGGTAATCCAGCTTCTACTGCGCTTCTACGACCCCGACCAGGGCCGCATCACGATCGACGGCGTGAACCTATCCGACATGGCACGCTCGGATTTCCGCCGCGCTATCGCTCTCGTGCCGCAGGACCCGGTAATCTTCGCGGCCTCGGCGCGTGAGAACATCCGCTTCGGCCGGCCGGAAGCGACGGATGCCGAGGTCGAGGCCGCCGCCCGCTCCGCCGCAGCGCACGATTTCATCGCGGCGCTGCCCGAGGGCTACGATAGCTTCCTCGGTGAACGCGGCGTGATGCTGTCGGGCGGACAGAAGCAGCGAATCGCAATCGCCCGCGCGATCCTGCGCGACGCGCCGGTCCTTCTTCTCGACGAGGCCACCTCGGCGCTTGACGCCGAAAGTGAACGGGCCGTGCAGAAGGCGGTCGAACGGCTTGCCGAGGGACGCACGACGCTGATCGTGGCCCACAGACTCGCTACCGTGAAGAAGGCTGACCGGATCGTCGTCTTCGACCGGGGCCGCATCGTGGCGACCGGCACGCATGAAGCGCTTGTTGCCGAGGACGGCCTCTACGCCCGGCTCGCGCGCCTTCAGTTCACCGAGGGACTCGCGGCCGAGTAGCGCGCAATGCCCTGTTCGGTCGTTCGGCCCATTCTGACGTGGCGTCGCGCCGCCTCTGAGCCCCGTGTCAGTCTTGCCCTGCGGACGCTTTGGCCGCATCCTGCGCCCCAACAAAGAGCCCCCAAGGGGATCGAGGGAGGATCGGAATGGCAAGATTTGCAGGGATAGCCGACCGCGATGCGGTCGAACAGGAAATGCCGTACGAGAAGCGCGACCTGCCGGTCACGCTCTATCAATTCCTGAGCCGCACGCGCGATGCGCACGGCGCGCGAAACGCCGTGAGCTTTCAGATCCTGTCCGATCCGAAGTCCAAGGCCGAGACGTGGTCATGGAACACGCTTCTCGGCCGGGTCAATCAGACAGCAAACCTTTTCCGCGACCTTGGTATCGGCGAAAAAGATGTTGTGGCCTATCTCCTGCCCAACAGTCTCGAGACGGCGGCCACCCTGCTCGGGGGCGCCGTCGCGGGCATCGTCAACCCGATCAACCCGCTCTTGGAGCCCGAACAGATCGCCGCGATTCTGCGCGAAACCAACGCCAAGGTGCTGGTGACCCTCAAGGCGTTCCCCAAGACAGATGTGCCCCAGAAAGCCGCCGAGGCGCTGAAGCTCGCCCCCGGCGTCCAGACCGTGCTCGAAGTCGACCTGAACCGCTATCTGTCGCCACCGAAAAGCTGGATCGTGCCGCTCGTGCGTCCGAAGATCTCTGTCGAGCACAAGGCGGTAGTGAAGGATTTCAATGCCGAATGCGCGAAGATGCCCGCCGACCGGCTCAGCTTCGAGGACAGCGTCAAAGACCGCGTTGCGGCCTATTTCCATACCGGCGGCACGACAGGAATGCCCAAGGTGGCACAGCACAAATATTCCGGCATGATCTACAACGGATGGCTCGGTGGCAGGCTTCTGTTTGACGAGACCGATGTGCTGATCTGTCCTCTGCCGCTCTTTCATGTCTTTGCCGCCTATCCCGTGTTCATGTCGGTCATCGCAGCGGGTGCACACATGATCATGCCGACGCCCGCCGGCTATCGCGGCGACGGCGTGTTCGACAACTTCTGGAAGCTCATTGAGCGCTGGCAGGTCAGTTTCCTTATCACGGTGCCGACTGCCATCGCCGCGCTGATGCAGCGCCCGGTCGATGCCAATGTCTCCTCGCTCAAGACAGCGATCTCGGGTTCCGCGCCGCTGCCTTTGGAGCTTTACCGCCGGTTCGAAGAGGCTACCGGGGTGCAGATCGCGGAAGGCTACGGGCTGACCGAGGCGACCTGCATGGTGTCCTGCAACCCGATCAATGGCGAGAAGAGGGTGGGGTCCGTCGGCATTCCATTGCCCTACAGCCATGTCCGGATCCTGCACACGGATGCTGATGGCACAGTCAGGACCGAATGCGGCGTCGATGAAGTGGGCGAGATCTGCGTCTCCAATCCCGGAGTATTCGAAGGCTCGACCTACACGGAGGTGGACAAGAACCGCCATCTCTTCGCAGAAGGCCGCTACCTCCGAACCGGCGATCTGGGCCGGCTTGATCCTGACGGGTATCTCTGGATCACGGGCCGGGCGAAGGACCTGATCATCCGCGGCGGCCACAACATCGACCCGGCCGAGATCGAGGAGGCGTTGGCAGGCCACCCCGCCATCGCCTTCGCGGGCGCTATCGGACAGCCCGACGCCTTCGCGGGCGAACTGCCCTGCGCCTACGTCGAGCTTGTCGATGGCGCCAGCGTCACGGTCGAAGAGCTTCTGGAACACGCGAAGGCACACATCCACGAACGCGCGGCAATTCCGAAGCATATCGAAATCCTGCCGGAGTTGCCGAAAACGGCGGTTGGAAAGATCTTCAAGCCGGCCTTGCGCAAGCTCGCGATCCAACGTGTCTACGATGCCGCGCTGACCGAAGCGGGCTTCGCGGTGCGTGTTCGCGAGGTCACCGAAGACAAGAAGCGCGGGCTCGTCGCATGCCTGAAGAAAACCGGCGACGTGGACGAGGAGGCGCTGAAGCACAAGCTTGGCGAATTCACTCGGCCATGGGACTGGGCCGAATAAGCCGCCCTAACATTGTTCCGCGTGCCTTACCCGCTTCGGTTGAAGCCCCGACTGAAGTCATGGCGCGCGCTCGCCGGTGCACGCCCGATGCATTCCGCCCAGCGGGCACAGCACGAGTGATCAAGGCCAAGTTGTGACGTTTTCGCGGCGGCGTCATGCCGGCACGGAAATCCGCACCGAATCGGTCCACAGGGGGGCCCGAAGGACGCGTGTATTGGCAATCTTCAATATGAATGGGGTGTTAACAAACATGAACGCATGATTAACGGAGGTATAAAATCGCCGGAAATCCCGCGTTTGTTTACGGAATCCGAGGGGCTGCCACATTTTCGCCAGATTTCGGGCGAGTTTGAAATGCGGGGGCGAAAAAGCGCGCTGGTTAAACCGGCGGTTGATCTGGGGAACGTGTAACGATGCGCTGCCGCTTCGCTTGCTTCCGGCCTTTTGTCCGATTTTCGCGCGATGAGCGCGGGGCGGCGACGATCGAGGCCGTCCTCTGGCTGCCATTCTTCCTGACGATCCTGGCGTTGCTCGCCGACGTCTCGCTGATCTTTCATGGGCAGTCTCGCATTCTAAGTGTGGTGCAAAGCGCCAACCGGAACATGGCGGTTGGTCGCCTGACGACCGAGTCCGAGACCGAAGCATTCGTCCTGACCCGGCTTCAGACGCTCAGCAGCAATGCGCAGGCCGATACCGTGCTCTCAAGCAGCGGTCTGATCATGACAACCGCCAGCGTCCCGCTCACCGATCTCGACATATTCGGCATTGTCGGCGCCTTCGCCAACACAAGGCTCACGGTGCGCGCAGAACATCTTCAGGAGTGACCAGCGATGACCGGCATGGAACAATGGGGCTGCACGAATATGAATCGCTTTCTGAATGACGAGAACGGCGGCATTACGGCGCTGAACCTGCAGCTTTTTGTAGCGTCATTGATACTCGGCGGACTGGCTGTGGACTACGGCAACGCAATGGCGAACCGCACCCATCTGCAAGTCGCTGCCGACTCCGCAGCTCATGCCGCGATCTTGACGCGCGAGCTTAACGGCGCCGAGGACGCAAAGGCGAGGGCGATCGAACTCGCGTCGGCGTCGATGCCGGCGCCATCGTTCGGCAGCGTTCTGAGTCAAGAAGACATCATGTTCGGCGACTGGGACCGTGACGCCGAGCTCTTTACCGCCGATTCGAACTCGCGCAATGCGGTGCTTGTCTCGACCAAGCGCCACGCCGCGAATGGCAACGGCGTGGCGACCTACCTGCTGGGGCTCGCGGGCCTCGCGAACTGGGATGTCACCAGCGGTACGGTCTACGAGACTTACTATCCGGCATGCTTCAGGGAAGGCTTCGTCGCTCAGGACCGCGTCGAGGTGCAAAGCAACAGCTACTACACCAACGGCTTCTGCATTCATTCGCAAAGCCACGTCAAGCTCAGCTCGAATAACGTTTTCGAGCCGGGCGTGGTGATCTCAATGCCAGACACGGCGGATGTCGAACTGCCCGCGTCGGGCTTCAAAACCAACTCAGGCGCTCAAGAGGCGTTGCGTTCGGGCTCTTACCGGCTACGCATCCTGCAACGGATTGATAGCATTCTTCAGGGCATCGAGGATCCTTACCATACTGACTACGGCATCATGTCCTCAAGCGCGACGGAGTATTATCGCCAGTACATCTCGAACGCGGGCGTCGTCAGACTGAACTACCGAAAGGATGCCGAGCCGGGCACCTTCACCGAAAACGCGATCCATGACGTCACCTGCAAGAAGGACAAGATGAACTACTCCCTAAACCCAGGCTCGGAGCTGAAAAACGCGGTGCTATTCACCAACTGCCGGCTCCAGATCAAGGCCGGGGCGGTGATCGAGAACGCGGTCATCTTCAGCAACAACGCCGAATCCACTGCTGTGACCGGCAGTGCCGGCGTCGTGATCGGGCGTGACGACAATTGCCTGCCCGGCGGCGATGTCCAAATCGTCTCGCATGGCAGCGTCAGCTTTCCTTCGGATGCCAGCATCTTCGGCAGCCAGATCATCGCGGCGCAGGACATCTCTCTGACGGCGAGAGCCGACGGGCTCGAGGGCGTGTCGCTCGTCGCGGGCGGCATGATCGACGTCACCTCGAACGGCGGCTACGGGTTCTGCGGCTCGGGTATGGAGAACAGTTACGAAGCGGCGTATTTCAGACTCGCCAAGTGACCCGTGCGGCCCCGGGAAGCGGGCCTGTGATTCCCTCGTCGGTTTCCGACGCGCGTTCCGGTCGGGTCATCGCGAACCGGCCGCTTTTTTGCCTCGGGCGCGTCCGGGCGACATCTGATGTCGTGGAATGACAGGATTTTACGCGTGGGCATTGAAATCTCTGCCCCGTCCCGGTTCACTAGAACCGGGACGGAGGACACAATGCGCTATTCGGGTTTCAAGGTCATCTCCGAGGGTTTTTCCGGCAACAAGGGCTGGAAGCCCGCCTGGCGCGATCCTGATCCGAAGCCGGAATACGAGGTCTTAATCATCGGCGGCGGCGGACATGGGCTCTCGACCGCCTACTATCTCGCGAAAAACCACGGCATCACAAACATCGCGGTGCTAGAAAAGGGCTATCTCGGCGGCGGCAATGTCGGGCGCAACACGACGATCGTGCGCGCCAACTACTTCCTGCGGGGCAATCAGGAATTCTACTCGCACTCCTTGAAGCTCTGGGAGGGGCTCGAGGCCGACCTCAACTACAATGTCATGCATTCGCAGCGGGGCCTCATCAACCTCTTCCATTCCGATGGCCAGCGCGATGCGTTTGCGCGGCGCGGCAACGCGATGGTGGGCCAGGGCGACGATGCCGAGCTCCTCGACCGCGAGGGCGTGCGTCGGTATCTGCCCTATCTCGATTTCGAGCAGACGCGCTTCCCGATCTATGGCGGGCTCCTGCACCGGCGCGGTGGGACCGCGCGGCACGACGCGGTCGCCTGGGGCTATGCCCGCGGCGCCGACCAGCGCGGAGTCGATCTGATCCAGAACTGCGAGGTGACGGGAATCGACATCGTGGACGGGCGCGTTCGCGGCGTAGAGACGACACGGGGCCCGATCCGCGCCCGCAAGGTAGGCATCATCGTCGCCGGGCGGTCCGGTCAGGTGGCGGCGATGGCGGGCATCCGGCTGCCGGTCGAAAGCCACGTCCTGCAGGCCTTCGTGACCGAGGGGCTGAAGCCGTGTATAGACCATGTCGTCTCATTCGGCATGGGCCATTTCTACATCAGTCAGTCTGACAAGGGCGGGCTCGTGTTCGGCGGCGATCTGGACTTCTACGCCTCCTACGCGGCGCGCGGCAACCTGCCGATGGTAGAGCATGTTATGGAGGCCGGCATGACACTGATGCCGATGATCGGCAAGGCGAAGGTGTTGAGGAGCTGGGGCGGTATCATGGACATGACGCCCGATGGTTCCCCGATCATCGACAGTACCGATGTCGGCGGCCTGTATATCGATTGCGGCTGGAACTACGGCGGGTTCAAGGCCGTGCCCGCCTCTGGCTGGTGCATGGCCCACCTCATGGCGACCGGAGACCCGCACGAATACGCCCGCCGCTTCCGCCTAGACCGCTTCGCTACCGGCCACCTCATCGACGAGGAAGGCACGGGCAGCCAGCACAATCTGCACTGAGGGGGACGGAGATGTTGCACAGACCGATCGACCTGCCCCGCTTGGTGGAAATGCCGGACCGCGCCCGACCCACCCCCCGGGCGCAGGCGCTGCCCTCCGCGCCTCTGGTTCCTCCCCATGAGTTCCGAAAGGTCGCTCCATGCGCATAACCTGCCCCCTCTGCGGCGACCGCGACCGGCGCGAATTCTACTACTACGGCGACGCCGTCTATGCCGACCGCCCGGCCGAGGATGCCGCCTTCGAGACTTGGGACGACTATCTGCATCTGCGCGACAACCCCGCCGGAGAAACGCGTGATCTCTGGTATCACGAACTCGGCTGTTCGGCCTGGATCGAAGTGACGCGCAACACAGTCACGCACGAGGTCTTGTCGACGCGCCTCCTGACCGATCGCGCCGGCGGCGGCGGGGCGACGCCCGGGAAATCTGCCGCAAAGGGCAAGGAGCGCGCGAAATGAGGGTCTCTGGCAAGGGCATCATCGACCGCACCGCCCCTGTAGGCTTCCGCTTCGACAGTAAGGACTATGCCGGCTTTCAAGGCGACACGCTCGCCTCCGCGCTCCTTGCCTCGGGCGTCAGACTATTCGGGCGGTCCTTCAAGTATCACCGGCCGCGGGGCGTGATGACGGCCGGTTCGGAGGAGCCGAGTGCGCTCGTCACCGTCGGGCGCGACGCAAAGCAAGTTCCCAACGTCCGCGCTACGGTACAGGAGATCCATACCGGCCTCGATGCGCGCGGGCAGAACTGCTGGCCTTCGCTCGGATTCGACGTGATGGGAGCGAACGACCTTCTGGCACCTTTTCTAAGCGCGGGCTTCTATTACAAGACCTTCATGTGGCCGCGATCCTTCTGGGAAAAGGTCTACGAGCCGTCGATCCGGCGCGCTGCCGGGCTGGGCGCGCTGTCGCGGAAGTCGAACGACGAAATCTACGAGAAGGCCTGGGCGTTCTGCGATCTCCTCGTGATCGGTTCGGGACCCGCAGGGCTAATGGCCGCGCTCACCGCCGGGCGCGCCGGTGCCGACGTGATCCTTGCGGAGGAAGATCACCGGATGGGTGGACGCTGCCTGGCCGAGACGCACGAGATCGGCGGTCAGTCCGCCGCGGGCTGGGCGGATGGGGTTCTTGCCGAACTGGCGGACCTGCCGAACGTCCGGCTGATGCCACGCATGACTGTCACGGGCGCTTATGACGGGGGCACCTACGGCGCGCTCGAACGCGTCGGCCTTCACGTCGCTAGCCCGCCCTCGGCGCTTCCGCGCGAATGCTTCTGGCGGATTGTGGCGAAGCGAACCGTGCTCGCTGCCGGCGCCCACGAGCGCCCGATCGCGTTTCCGAACAATGACCGGCCCGGCGTGATGATGGCGGGGGCCGTTCGCACCTATCTCAACCGCTACGGAGTGGCGCCGGGTAAATCGGTCGCGATCTTTGCCAACAACGACGATGCTTACCGCGTGGCACACGACCTCGCGGCTGCCGGCGTCAACGTGGCTGCCGTAATCGACGTGCGCGAGGAGGCGACCGCCAAAAGCGATCTTCCCCTTCGTACCGGCGCGCGGATTGTGAATACCGTCGGCCGGCTCGGGCTCCGTGAGGTCGTGATCGCCGACAAGGCGGGGCAGATTTCTCGCGTCGTCGCCGACTGCCTCGCCGTCTCGGGCGGCTGGAACCCCGCGCTGCACCTTGCCTGCCACATGGGCGGCCGGCCTGAATGGCGCGACGAGATCGCGTCCTTCGTGCCTAGGCCCGGCATGGTGCCCGGGCTGACGGTGGCTGGTGCTGCAAACGGCGCGTTTTCGACAAAGGCCTGCCTCGCCGAAGGCGCGGCGGCGGCGGCGGAGACGCTCGCCGCGCTGGGCCGGAAGGTCAAAGCGGCGGACCTGCCCGAGGCCGAGGACGGCGCGGTCCGGCTCCGCGCCTATTGGGAAGTGCCTGACGGCAAGGGCCGCGCCTGGCTCGATTTCGCAAACGACGTGACGACGAAGGACGTCCGCCTCGCCGCGCAGGAGAACTTCGCCTCGGTCGAGCACATGAAGCGCTACACGACGCAGGGCATGGCGCCCGATCAGGGCAAGAACTCCAATATCGCTGCGCTTGCCATCCTCGCCGACGCGACCGGACGCGGCATCCCCGAAACCGGTACGACGACATTTCGTCCACCCTATGTGCCGGTCTCGATCGCCGCGCTCGGCGCGGGCGGGCAGGGGACGGGCTTCGCGCCCCAGCGCTTCACCACCTCGCACAAGGCCGCCGCCGAGCGCGGCGCGCCGATGATCGAGGCCGGGCTCTGGTACCGCCCCGCCTACTTCCCGCGGCCTGGCGAGCCGACCTGGCGCGAGACCTGCGACCGCGAGGTCACGATGGTGCGCGAAAGGGTCGGCGTGTGCGACGTCTCGACGCTTGGCAAGATCGACATCCAGGGGCCGGACGCCGCGCGCTTTCTCGACCTGGTTTACACCAACACCTTCTCAACGCTGAAGGAAGGCCGGGTCCGCTACGGGCTTATGCTGCGCGAGGACGGGATGATCTCCGACGATGGCACGACCGCGCGGCTCGGGGCGAACCACTACATGATGACCACGACGACGGCGGCTGCGGGCCTTGTCATGCGCCATCTCGAATTCGTACTCCAGGCGCATTGCCCGGACTGGGACCTGCGCATGATCTCCGTCACCGAACAGTGGGCGCAGTTCGCCGTGGCGGGCCCCCTGGCGCGCGAGCTTCTGAACTCGGTCCTCGAAGCCCCGATCGACGGTGACACATTGCCTTTCCTCTCTTGGGGCACGGCCCGGCTGATGGGGGTGGAGGCGCGGCTCTTCCGGATCTCGTTTTCGGGCGAACTCGGCTACGAGATCGCCGTGCCCGCCCGCTACGGCGAGGCGCTCTACCGCGATCTCGTCGCGCGCGCGGAAAGTCTCGGCGGCGGCGCCTACGGGATGGAGGCGCTGAACGTCCTCAGGATCGAGAAGGGCTTCATCACCCATGCCGAGATCCACGGTCGAGTGACCGCGTTCGACATCGGGCTCCAGTCGATGGTCTCGGGCAAGAAGGAATGCATCGGCAAGGCGGCCAGCCAGAGGCCCGGACTCGCAGGCCCGGAACGCGAACAACTCGTCGGGCTGAAGCCGCTTCCACGAGGCCGATCCATCGACGCGGGCGCGCATCTCTTCAACGAAGGCGCGGAGCCGGTCTCGGCGAACGACCAGGGCTATGTCACCTCGGTCGCCTATTCGCCGACGCTCAAGTCGTGGATCGGGCTGGGCTTCCTCAGGAACGGCCGCGAACGGGTCGGCCAGACCGTGCGCCTCGTCGACCACCTCAGGGGAACCGATGTCGTCTGTGAGGTCACGCACCCCGTTTTCTTCGACCCGGAAGGAACCCGCGCCCGTGCCTAGCCTGATCGAAAAATCACCCTGCGACGATTTATTGCCCGTCCTCGACGGTGGCCTGAAGCTGAGCGAAGCCAGAGAGGCCCGTATCACTTCAGTCACCCCGTTCGCCGGAAAAGATCGCGGCGTGGCAACCGCGCTGAAGTCGCTGGGCCTCGGCTGGCCCAAGCCGGGGCAGGCCGTGACGGGACAGGCGGGCGCCTGCCTGTGGACGGGCCGGGGGCAGGCGTTCCTCGTCGGACCAGTGCCCGAGGGCCTCGACGGCATCGCCGCGCTGACCGACCAGAGCGACGCCTGGGCGCGAATGGAGCTGACCGGGCCGCATGTGGCCGAGGTACTCGCGCGCCTCGTGCCGCTCGATCTGCGCGCGGCGGTGTTTCCGGTCGGGACGGTCGCGCGGAGCGGGCTCAACCACATGATGATGATCCTTCACCGCACGGGCGATGATTGCTTCGAAATCATGGTCTTCCGCTCGATGGCGGCGACGGCGGTGGAAGAGATTCGCCATGCCATGGCAGCGCGCGCCGCCCGCACTTCGGTACTCTAAGGCAAGCGTCAGTCGGCGGCGCTGGCCTCATCGCCGCTGACGCGCGTTTCCCCACGAGTTAACGGGAAAAAGAAGACGCAGGTGTGTTTTCTTCTGTACCGAAAGCCCTCTTGCTCCGCATTCCACGAGCGCCGATATTCGCACTATGAGTCTCCCAACCGGATTCCTGGACGAACTGCGCAGCCGAACCACGCTGAGCCACGTGGTCGGGCGCAAGGTCACTTGGGACAACCGCAAGTCCAATCAGGCGAAGGGCGACTTTTGGGCGCCGTGCCCCTTCCATCAGGAAAAGACTGCCTCGTTCCACGTCGACGATCGCAAGGGCTTCTACTATTGCTTCGGCTGCCACGCAAAGGGCGACGCAATCTCGTTCCTGCGTGAAAGCGAGAACATGGGATTCATGGAAGCGATCGAGCTTCTCGCGCGCGAGGCCGGAATGCAGATGCCGGCACAAGATCCGAA
Organism: Defluviimonas aquaemixtae; assembly: GCF_900302475.1. Lineage (NCBI taxonomy): Bacteria > Pseudomonadati > Pseudomonadota > Alphaproteobacteria > Rhodobacterales > Paracoccaceae > Albidovulum > Albidovulum aquaemixtae. Next base: position 2,327,730 of record NZ_OMOQ01000001.1, on the reverse strand, counting down.
AGCGGCCGAACGCGCGGACCGGCGGACCGAACTGGCCAAGGTCATGGAAGAGGCTGTCCGCCACTACCGGCTGCAGCTGAAGACAGCGGCGGGCGCGGCGGCGCGGGACTATCTCATGCGGCGCAAGCTCGGCGAGGCGGCGCAGGAGCGGTTCGAGATTGGCTTTGCCCCGGATCAGCGGCAGGAGCTTTTCCGGGCACTTCAGGGCAAGGGGATTGGCTCAGACCTCATTGTCGATGCGGGGCTGTGCGCCCGGCCGGACGATGGCGGGCAGCCCTATGACCGCTTCCGGGGGCGGATCATCTATCCAATCCGCGACCCGCGTGGGCGCTGCATCGCGCTCGGTGGCCGGGCGATGGACCCCAACGCGCGGGCGAAATACCTGAACTCCCCCGAGACCGATCTCTTCGACAAGGGCCGCAGCCTCTACAACCACGGGCCCGCCCGCGAGGCGGCGGGGAGGGGCCAGCCGCTGATCGTCGCCGAGGGCTACATGGACGTGATCGCGCTGGTCGGCGCGTTCTTCGAGGCGGCGGTCGCGCCCCTGGGCACGGCGATCACCGAAGAGCAGCTACGCCTTCTATGGCGCATCCACCATGAGCCGCTGATCATGCTCGACGGCGACACCGCCGGCATCCGCGCGGCGACGCGGCTCGTCGATCTCGCTTTGCCGCTGATCGAAGCGGGTCAGGGGCTGCGCTTCGTGATCTTGCCCGAGGGCATGGACCCCGACGATCTTCTCCGGATGCAGGGCCGCGAGGCGATGGCGAAACTCGTCGCCGAGGCGCAGCCGATGGTCAACCTCCTCTGGCGGCGCGAGACCGAAGGCAAGGTCCTCGACAGCCCCGAGCGGCGGGCCGCGCTCGACAAGAGCCTGCGCGCTCAGATCGGACGGATCGCCGACCCGTCGATCCGGGCGCATTACGGCGAAGAGGTCCGCAGGTTGCGTGCGGAACTTTTTGGCCAGGCGCGCGCGCTCAGAGGCGCGCCCGCGCGCCGCGACGGCCGTTGGCGGGCTGCGCCCGCCCAGCCCCTGCCGCAGACGCGCGCGTCGCTTCTCGGCCCGGCCGCCGGTCCCGAGGTGGAGGACTATCTGCGTGAGGCGATGATTCTTGCGATCTGTATGAGCCATCCCGCCTGTGCCGAGCGGTTCGAAAGCCAGCTCGAGGCAGTTGAGATGCGCAACCCCGTTCATGATCGGCTGCGTATCGCGATTCTGGGTGCCGCGGGCGAAGAGGCCGGCGCCTTCCACGAAAAAGTCGCCGAGGTCGCGGGTGCCGACCTTGAAAAGCTCATGGGCCTTGCCCAAGTGCAGATCGCTCCCCCTGTGCGCAACACGGCCGACACCGATGCCGCCGCCCTGTGCCTCGCCGAGGAGTTGGCGAAACTCGAGGCGCGGCGGGGCGTGGCCACAGAGGTCGAGGAGGCGATGGAAGATCTGACTGGACTGGCCGACGAAGGCTTGACCTGGCGTTTAACCCAGGCGGCGGAGGCGCGGCATCGCGCCGAACGGTCGAAGCTCGACGACGACAGCGACCTGGGCGAAGACCGCGCCGCGTTGTCGGCCCAGCTGCAAGGCCTGATCGACAGGGCAGTGTGGGAAAAGAAGAAAAGCTGAACCGGGCGGACGCACCAGCGCGCCCCCTGTGATTCGCGTTTGTGATTCGCTAAGACAGACGGAACCGATTCGCGCTTGGCCCCGCCGAATCGCCGAGACCGGAAGGAGCCCTGATGGCAGCCAAGGACACCGAAGACGAAAAGCCCGATACCGACGGTGCCGAACACTCTCTCGACATGAGCCAGGCCGCGGTCAAGAAGATGATCGCGGACGCGCGCGAGCGTGGCTACATCACGTACGACCAGCTTAATCAGGTCCTCCCGCCCGAACAGGTATCGTCCGAGCAGATCGAGGACGTGATGTCGATGCTGTCGGAAATGGGCATCAACGTCATCGAGGACGATGAGGCCGAGGAGGCCGAAGGCGCAACGACGGCAGTCGTCGAGACCTCGACCTCCCGCGAGGTGACCGTGGCCACCACGTCGGGCGAGACGCTCGATCGCACCGACGACCCGGTGCGCATGTACCTGCGCGAGATGGGGACGGTGGAGCTTCTGTCGCGCGAGGGTGAGATCGCCATCGCCAAGCGCATCGAGGCAGGCCGCAACACGATGATCGCCGGGCTATGCGAAAGCCCGCTGACCTTCCAGGCGATCACGATCTGGCGCGACGAACTTCTGAACGAAGACATCCTTCTGCGCGACGTCATCGACCTTGAGACGACTTTTGGTCGATCGCTCGAAGATGACGCCGAAGCCGACGAGCCGGTGGTCGAGGGCGCCGGTAGCAGCAAGCCCGAAAAGTCCGCCGACAGCGACGAACCGGAACTCGACGCCGACGGCAACCCTATCGTGAGCAGCGACGACGAGGACGAGGACGAGGACGACGACGCCTCCAACATGTCGCTCGCCGCGATGGAGGCAGCGCTGAAGCCGCGCGTTCTGGAGATGCTCGAGGCGATCGCGCGCGACTATGCCGAACTTGCCGAGATGCAGGACCAACGCATGTCGGCCACTCTGAATGAGGATGGCAGCTTCTCGATCGCCGACGAGACCGCCTATCAGAAGCTGCGTTCAGAGATCGTGACGCTCGTGAACGAGCTGCACCTGCACAACAACCGGATCGAGGCGCTGATCGACCAGCTTTACGGCATCAACCGCAAGATCATGTCGATCGACTCGAACATGGTGAAGCTCGCCGATCAAGCGCGCATCAATCGGCGCGAATTCATCGACGAATACCGCGGCTACGAGCTTGACCCGACCTGGGTCGAGCGCATGGACGAGAAGGACGGGCGGGGCTGGCAGGCGCTGATCGAAAAGAGCCGCGATAAGGTCGAAACGCTGCGCAGCGACATGGCGCAGGTCGGTCAATATGTCGGCGTCGACATCTCGGAATTCCGCCGAATCGTGAACCAGGTCCAGAAGGGCGAGAAGGAAGCGCGGCAGGCCAAGAAGGAAATGGTCGAAGCGAACCTTCGCCTAGTCATCTCGATCGCCAAGAAGTACACGAACCGCGGCCTGCAGTTCCTTGATCTCATTCAGGAAGGCAACATCGGCCTTATGAAGGCCGTGGACAAGTTCGAGTACCGCCGCGGCTACAAGTTCAGCACATATGCAACATGGTGGATCCGCCAGGCGATCACCCGGTCGATCGCCGACCAGGCCCGCACGATCCGCATCCCGGTCCACATGATCGAGACGATCAACAAGCTTGTCCGCACCGGCCGCCAGATGCTGCACGAGATCGGCCGCGAACCGACGCCCGAGGAACTGGCCGAGAAGCTCCAAATGCCACTGGAGAAAGTGCGCAAGGTGATGAAGATCGCCAAGGAACCGATTTCCTTGGAGACCCCCATCGGCGACGAGGAGGATTCGCAGCTTGGTGATTTCATCGAGGATAAGAACGCGATCCTGCCCTTGGACTCGGCCATTCAGGAGAACCTGAAAGAGACAACGACACGGGTCCTGGCCTCCCTCACCCCGCGCGAGGAACGGGTTCTGCGGATGCGGTTCGGCATCGGCATGAACACCGACCATACGCTTGAGGAAGTGGGCCAGCAGTTCTCGGTCACGCGCGAGCGCATCCGTCAGATCGAGGCGAAGGCGCTTAGGAAGCTGAAGCATCCGAGCCGGAGCCGGAAGCTCAGGAGCTTCCTAGATCAGTAGGGATCAGCCTAAATTAGCTCGCCTGCTTGCATCAGAAATTGTTGGCGCTGCAGGCGAACATCTCGTGATGGGCGAACTTCTTCGGCGCGGCCACATTGCTGCGCTAGCGCCACAAGGTGCGCCAAGCATGGACATCCTCATCGCCGGCCGCAGCGGGGACCGGCTCTTTTCAATTCAGGTCAAGACCCGGACAACAGTTGGTGGCGATGGCGGTTGGCACATGCATGAGAAGCATGAAGAAATTCGTGCCGAGCGTCTCTTCTACGCTTTTGCCGATTTGGGCAAACCGGACGGGGAAGCGCCCGACTACTACATCATACCCTCAAACCAGAAAGCCGATGCAGTCCGCGTAACTCACGAAGCATGAAAACGGAACCGCGGAAATCTTGGGCGGCAGCGAAGCGATAACAATTCCAAGCGAAGGATAAGGCCAGACTACTCAAGTAGTTACACGAATGAATCGGCCCGATACACGCTTGGTTGGATGGACGAACATAAGAACGCATGGTGGCAGTTCGAGCTGTCGCTGTGAAGTCTACCTCATAGCAAGTCTAGACCCTGTGGTCACCTGCACGGTTCGTCCGCCCCCGGGCGGGCGCTGCCCTCCGCTACGCGAAACCGCCGCCAAGGCCGCGCCTGTCGGCCGCGACCGGTGCGCTTCCGGCGTTCGAACGCACGCACCTTTGGAGGCTAGAGATGGGCAGGCACGAAGGCGACCTAATCGACCTGGCGCCCGCCGGCCGCGATTTGTCGATGACCACTCCCTACATCGACACAACCCTCAACGGGCAGCGCCGCAAGTAAATCGAAACGGACCGTTCATCCAGACGTACACGTCCCTCGGTGGTTTCAAATAAGCAAAAGGGAAACCGCAGATCCAAGCGATTTCAATTATTTGCTTTCCGTTTCACGCGTGAAAAGGCGTGAAATGCCGGTCAATCGTCCAGAACGAAGGTCACGGCCATGTTGACCCGAAATTCAGATACCTGGCCGTTCGTGACCTCGACGGTGCTTTCCTTGATCCAGGCGCTCTTGATGTTGCGGACCGTCTTGGAAGCGCGGGCGATGCCCTGCTTCACTGCATCGTCGAAGCTTTCCTTTGAGGTCGAGGAGATCTCGGTTACGCGGGCCACACTCATGGGGTTCTCCCTTTCTATCTAGAGAAACAGCAACTCACGCGACGGGCCGCGGGTTCCCGCATTTCGATTGGTCATGCGTTGTCCCGCGGAATAGGAGGTTCCGGTGCCGAGCGAGATTGTCCGGTTCGCAGTTCTCAGGGCGCCGAGGACGGGTCCGACGCTCCTTTCCAATCATCTGGACCTAACACCGGGCGTGCATTGCCAATTCGAACTCATACGCGAACACATACTCGAATTTCGGCAGCTCAATGTAAAGGATAGCGATGAGATCGCCCGCCGGGAAGGCGATCCAGTGGGGTTCCTTCAGCATGTCTTCTGGGAAGCTGACACCGCCGATCACACGGTCGCGAGATGCAAGCGTTTCGGCCAACTTCCCCGTCAAGTGGCGCGCTACCTCGCGGACCGTAAACTTTCCCACTGGCCGGAGCAGAGCTGAATCGCGCCGGGACGGTGCACTATGAGCAGATTTGTTGAGGGCAACTCCCTTCAGGCTATTCCGCCGTCTCTCGGTGCGGCGGCAGGCCGTCCGGAGTCCAGTGCGAGCGAACCCATCTTCTCGCCCAGGCGCGACAATCCGGGAACAAGCGGCAGGAGCGCCGCCTGAACCGAGTGGTAGACGTCTGGCTTGCCCTTGAACTGCGTCGTCGTTGGCTGGCCGTCGTCGTCGATCTCGGGAAACCATCCGCCGCGCTCATGATCGACAAAATGGCTGCCGGCAAATATCCACAGACGACGATACCAGCCCTCGTCCCGCTCGCCATGATCGAGCTTGATGAACGCAGCAAGGGCCCCTATCGCTTCCGTCACAGGCCACCAGTAGCGTGATCGGATGGCGGGCGTTCCGCCGAAATCTAGGGTATAGACCAGCCCCCCACGCTCCTCGTCCCAGGCATCGGCGAGCGCGCGATCGACGAGGTGCCGAGCGGCGGCGGGCCACTCGTCGCCCGGTCGTCCACAAAGATCCCAGTACTGGAGCGCGAGGCGTGCGAGTTCGAAGGAGTGGCCAGGGGTTGTGCCCGCCGGACGAAACATCGGATTTCCGGAATAGCTGCGGTCAACCTGCCAGTCGGCCGTGTAATGTTCGGGCAATCGCCAGTCATGAGCTGGGGCGATCCTGCGCAGGAAAAAATCCAGGACTCGCCCGGCGCGGTCGATGTACTTCGCGCGGTCTGTCGCCTCGTATGCGGTGAGCAGCGCCTCGACCGCATGCATGTTGGCGTTCATGCCGCGATAGGTCGAAAACGGCGACCAGTCGCGGTTCCACTCGTCGAGGAAGAGCCCGTGCTCCTCGTCCCAGAAACGCGCGTCGAGCACGCCGTCGACATCGTTGATCAGCCGCTCGGCATCGGGATGGCCGGCCATCTGGGCGCTCGCTGCTGCGAGAAGGACGAAGACATGGCCATAGGCAAGCTTGCGTCCGTCGTGAACGCTGTTACCGTCCATCGCCCAATGATAGCCGCCATGTTTTTCGTCGTGGTGATGGCTAAAGAGATACCGCATCCCCTGGTCGATAACCGCGTCGCAATCGCCGAGACCCGCGCGCTTGCCGAGCGCAAAGGAATGCACCAGCCGTGTCGTGGTGTGCAGTTCCTGGACCGTGTCGGGCAGCGGTGCGCCGTCATAGTCGAGAACATGGAAGCCCGCGACAGGGTTTAGGCTGGCGCGGAAGAAATCGAACTGGCGCCGCGCGTCGGCGGCAAGCCACGCGCGATGCGCTTCGCAGTCAAGCCAGCAGCCGTCGGCGTCGGCGGGGCCGGGTAAGTGTCTGTCGATCACAATCCAAACCTCATGGATGGAAACCAGAGTAGGGCTATAGGCGCTGCCTGGTTCAGCTTACGGGCGTCTCGGCCACTGGTTGTACAAATTGAAGCGCGGCTGCCGGCTCTCCGTTGATCCGCCGCAAGAGCAGGGCCGCGAGTTTTTCCCCTGCCGCTCCGAGATCTTCGTACAGACTTTCCACGCGCGGCCGGACAAGGCCGAACATACCCGAAGCCTGCTTCACGATCAGGTGGACCTCGCGCCCGGGCACGAGACCCAGATCCTGGATCGCGGCGAGCGCGGCAAGACCCGCCATGTCGCCCGGAAGGACCAGAGCGTCGGGCGGGTCAGGCTCGGCATACCTGCGCGCTATGGCATCCTTGATTGTGTCGGGGGGGCTGACGAGCGTGGCATTGTCGAGGATTTCGTGGCGTACGCCATTTTCCCGTACCGTCGTCATGAAGCCGTGCAGGAGATGGTGGGAGAACATGAACCTGCGCGGCGGAAGCAGAATAGCAAGGTGCTGCGCGCCGATAGCGACGAGCCGCTTCGCGGCGCGGCGCGCGAACTCGAAATTGTCGTAATCGACGTAGGGGTGGGGTGTCGCAAGCTCGGATCTGCCGTGGCTGACGAAGGGAAAATCCTCCTCCAGAAGGAACCGGATGCGAGGGTCGTCGGGCTCCGTACGGGAAAAGATGATGCCATCGGCGAGGCTGTCGCGAACGACCCTGCGGATCGTCGCCTCGGATTCCCCGCGCCCGAAGTCCGGCATGGCGACTAGGTGATAGGGCGTTCCGTCCAGGGCCGTGGAAATGCCGCGGATCATCGACGTGCCGAAGCCGAAGATCTCGTCATGCGGCGGCAGGATCAGGCTGATGACATGGGTGCGCCCTGTGCGAAGTCGCTGCGCCGCCCGGTCCGGCGTGTAGCCGATCTCCTCCGCGATTTTCCGCACGAGCGCGCGCGTTCCCTCGGCGATCAGTGGGTCGTCGGCCAGCGCACGCGAAACGGCGCCCACAGAAATCCCCGCCTGTTCGGCGATCGTGCGCTGTGTCGGTCGTTGCGCTTTCGAGCGTTCTGGCATGGTAGCCGGCCTTCGAATCCCCGGTTTCTCTCACTTGTAGGTTATGACGATAAAAATTTCAATCGAGCCATTCTGTCAGGCAAGAGTTTCGAGAGTTAGGAGATAAATCAGTTGCGTTACAGTAAGTTGCCTGACAACCAATCGAGTCAACGAATCGCTTGACAGGGGTAGAGTTTAAAACGTTATAAGTGAGTATTACAAAACTCGGGAGGAACCAATGAAAATCAGACAGCTCGCCGCAAGCGCGGCCGTTGTGGCAATGACGGCGGGCGCGGCGCCCGCAGCGGATGTTGAAGTGCTGCACTGGTGGACGTCTGGTGGCGAAGCGGCCGCCCTGAACGTCCTGAAGGAAAGCCTCGCGAGCCAGGGCATCGGCTGGATCGACATGCCCGTTGCGGGCGGCGGCGGCGAGGCGGCGATGACGACGCTTCGCGCGCGCGTCACGGCGGGCGACCCTCCGACCGCTGTACAGATGCTCGGCTTCGACATCCGGGACTGGGCGGCAGAGGGCGTCGTGGGCAACCTCAACGAGGTTGCCGAAGCGGAGGGGTGGGATTCCGTCGTACCCGACGCGCTGCAGTTCTTCTCCAAGTACGACGACAACTGGATCGCCTCACCGGTCAACGTCCACTCGACCAACTGGGTGTGGATCAACAAGGCGGCGCTCGACGCGACCGGCCTCGGCGAGCCGACGAACTGGGACGAGCTGATCGCAGTGCTCGACGCGATGAAAGCGAACGGCATCACGCCGCTCGGTCACGGCGGCCAGGCCTGGCAGGATGCGACGATCTTCGACGCGGTGGTCCTGAGCCTCGGCGACGACTTCTACAAAGCCTCGATGATCGATCTCGACCCCGAGGCGCTCGGCGGCGAGACGATGGTCGAGGCGTTCAACCGGATGGGCGTCCTGCGCGGCTACGTCGACGACAACTTCTCGGGCCGTGACTGGAACCTCGCCTCGACGATGGTCATCAACGGCGAAGCAGGGATGCAGATGATGGGCGACTGGGCCAAGGGCGAGTTCCTGCGCGCAGAGAAGGTTCCGGGCCAGGACTTCGTCTGCATCCGCTTCCCCGGCACGCAGGGTGCGGTCACTTTCAACTCCGACCAGTTCGTGATGTTCGACGTCGCCTCGGACGATGCGAAGGCCGCCCAGCTTGCCATGGCGTCGGCGGTCATGGACCCGGTGTTCCAGTCCGCTTTCAACGTGGTCAAGGGGTCGGTCCCGGCGCGCACCGACGTGCCGAACGACGATTTCGACGATTGCGGCAAGAAGGGTATGGCCGATCTCGCCGATGCGAACTCGAACGGGCGGCTCTTCGGCTCGATGGCGCATGGGCACGCGGTCCCCGCCTCGGTGAAGAACGCGATCTACGACGTCGTGACGGCGCATTTCAACGGCGAGTATGATGCCGAGACGGCCGCCGAGGAGCTGGTCAGCGCGGTCGAGGCCGCTCAGTAATCCCGCACCTTCGGGGAAGCCGGTCCGTCCGGCTTCCTCGGCGCCGGGCCGGGGACACTTCCGGCCCGCCAGGATCTGACGCAGAGCGCGGTGCTCCGGGCGCCGGAAGGGGGAAACGATGGCGCAGCATGCCACCGAGGCGGATTTCCGCACCCGGCTTCAGGACTGGATCCCGAAGCTTGTCCTATCGCCCTCGCTGGCTGCGATGCTTGTCTTCGTCTATGGCTTCATCATCTTCACAGTCTATCTGAGCCTTACCGGCTCGAAGATGTTGCCAAGCTACGACCTCGTCGGGTTCGACAACTACGCCCGGCTCTGGGGCCTTAGCCACTGGTGGACGGCGATCGCCAATCTCGGGATATTCGCCGCGCTCTACATCACGATCTGCACCGCCATCGGCCTCGGCCTCGCGATCTTCCTCGACCAGAAGATCCGCGGGGAGGGGATGCTGCGCCCGATCTATCTCTACCCGATGGCGCTCAGCTTCATCGTCACCGGCACGGCCTGGAAATGGATCCTCGACCCCGGAATCGGGCTTGAGAACACGATGCATCTCTGGGGCTGGGAGACATTTCGCTTCGACTGGATCAAGGACCGCGACATGGCGATCTATACCGTCGTAATCGCGGCGGTCTGGCAGACCTCGGGCTTCGTCATGGCGATGTTCCTCGCGGGGCTGCGCGGCATCGACAACGAGATTCTGAAGGCCGCCCAGATCGACGGCGCCTCAAACTGGAATCTCTACCGGCGGATCGTGATCCCGCTGCTCAGGCCGGCGTTCCTCTCGGCATTTGTCATTCTCAGCCACCTCGCGGTGAAATCCTACGACCTCATCATCGCGCTGACCGGCGGCGGACCGGGGCGCGCGACGGAGCTGCCCGCGACTTTCATGTATTCCTACACATTCACCCGCAACCAGATGGGGGTGGGCGCAGCATCTGCGGTGATCATGCTGATGACCATCGCCGCGATCATGATCCCCTATCTCTACGCCGAGTTGAAGGAGAAGTCGTGATGTCGGTTGCGACCCAGGACACCGCCATCCGCACCGGGCGCGTCACGCGGACCTTCATCTACGTTGTGCTCATCGTCTTCGCGCTCTTCTACCTCATGCCGCTCTTCGTGATGCTTTCGAACTCGCTCAAGCCGCTTCCCGAGATCACCGGCGGCAACATGATGGCGCTGCCGGAGAATTGGACGGTCACGCCCTGGTTCCAAGCCTGGTCTTCGGCGCAGATCGGGGTGGAGCCGACCGGGCTTAGGCCCTACTTCCTCAATTCCGTGCTCATGGTCGTGCCGGCGGTCGCGATCTCGACCATCCTCGGGGCGCTGAACGGCTACGTTCTGACCAAATGGAGCTTCCGGGGCGACAAGATCCTCTTCGGGCTGATGCTGTTTTCCTGCTTCATCCCGTTCCAGATCGTGCTGATCCCCATGGCGATGATCCTCGGCAAGCTCGGGCTCGCAGGCTCGATCCCGGGTCTCATCCTCGTCCACATCGTCTACGGCATCGGCTTCACCACGCTTTACTACCGCAACTACTACGCGGCCTTCCCGACCGAATTGGTGCGCGCCGCGATGATCGACGGGGCGGGGTTCTTCCGCATCTTCTGGCGGATCATGCTGCCGGTCTCGGGGCCGATCACCGTCGTCTCGGTCATCTGGCAGTTCACCAACATCTGGAACGACTTCCTGTTCGGCGCCTCGTTCGGCGGCCAGAGCCAGCCGATGACGGTGGCACTCAACAACCTCGTGCAATCGTCGACGGGCGTGAAGGAATACAACGTCCACTTCGCCGGCGCGATCCTCGCGGCTTTGCCGACGCTTCTCGTCTACATCGTCGCCGGGCGCTACTTCGTGCGCGGCCTGATGGCCGGCTCGGTGAAAGGATAAGGACAATGGGCTTTCTCGATATCTCCAACGTCACCAAATCCTACGGCCCTGTCGAAGTCCTGCACCGGGTCGACATCGAGGTCGAGGAGGGAGAGTTCCTGGTTCTCGTCGGGCCGTCCGGTTGCGGCAAGTCCACCCTTCTGAACATGATCGCCGGCCTCGAAAGCATCACGTCGGGCGACATCTCTATCAAGGGGCGGGTGGTCAATGGCGTGCACCCGTCGAAGCGCAACATCGCGATGGTCTTCCAGAGCTACGCGCTTTATCCGAACATGACCGTCGGCCAGAACATGACCTTCGGGCTCGAGATGCACGGCGTGCCGAAACCGGAACGCGACAAGGCGCTTGCGGACGTGGCGCAGCTTCTGCAAATCGACCGCCTGCTCGACCGTAAGCCCGGCCAGCTCTCGGGCGGCCAGCGCCAGCGCGTCGCCATGGGCCGTGCGCTGGTGCGCAACCCCGACGTGTTCCTCTTCGACGAGCCGCTGTCGAACCTCGACGCCAAGCTCCGGGTCGACATGCGCACCGAGATCAAGAAGCTGCACGAGAAGCTGAAGACCACCATCGTCTACGTCACCCACGACCAGATCGAGGCGATGACGCTCTCGACCCGGATTGCGGTGATGTACCAGGGCCATGTCCAGCAACTCGGCACGCCGAAGGAGATCTACGACACCCCCACCAATGTCTTCGTGGCGACATTCATGGGCAGCCCGGCAATGAATGTCTTGCCCGCCCGGGTGTCGCTGCGCGAAGGGGTGCCCCATGCAGCCGTGACAGATGCTGAAGGAACCGAACAGTTCCTGCGCTTCAGCCAGGAGAACCTCGCCGGTTGGGACGGCCGGGAAATCCTTCTCGGCATCCGCCCGGAAGCAATCACCGACCCCGACGGTGCCGACCGCAATTCTAGAAACATCGCGACACTTAAGAACCTCATTGGCGTAACCGAACCGGCGGGCTCGGACACTTTTGTCACCATGACCCTCGGTGGCACGGACGCCATTGCCCGCATGCGCGCCGACGTCAACGTCGCGCCTGCCCAAACCTTCGAGTTCGCCGTCAACATGGAGAAGGCGGTCGCATTCGATCCGAAAGACGAAACCAGAATTGTTCCGTGACGGGGCGGTCTGAACGCAAGGGTTGGAAAATGGTGGGCGACCCTGGAACGGCCACCATTTCCGTAAGCACTTAGAAACACGAGCTTTCCCTGTGCAGGTTGCCGGATGTGTCTCACCTTCGTGTCTCACCTAGAGCACCTAATGTCGTGCTTGCCAAGCCGCAGTACAGAGAATTCAAGGGCACCTAACAGTTGCTCGCCTGCCGTTCCCAATGCTGCTAAGGCGGTATGCAGGATGTGGCGATGCACGTAAGCCATACGTGGAGACAACAAATGTCTTCATCATTAATCTAAGCCATTGAGACGGTTAAGCAATGAAGTGTACGGTTGGAAGTGTGCCGCGCTCTAGTGTCACACTTTAGTGTTAGGCAAGGACGCGCAATGCCTAACGATACTATGCGTTGAGTATGCTCGCGATTACCGCTTTCATTCCGGGAGGCTCGTACTGGCTCTCCCTCATGCGAGCAACCAGCAGATTTCTCAGGTGTTCGTAAGGAGTACCCGCTCCGTGAACACCCACAAAGTGCCTCAGGATGTTCCTGCCTCGGAACTCTGACATCCAAGTGCCGTTCGCGAGTGACACCCGCAGTCCATCGGATATGCTTTTTTCCATTTCGGCGATGTTTTCTGGTTGAAGTTCAGAGCCAACTACCTTTGTCAAGGCGTTCAATGAACGATTGGCAGCAGCGCTAAATCCGTCCACATTATTCAAAGACGAATCGAAGCCCAATGATAGCGCCCCCACAAGCCTTGCATTCACTTGTTCTCTTAACTTGATGCGGGTGATCTCATCTAGTGTCGCAACCGCTGAATTGCGCAGCTCTCCAAGGACGGCCTCCTCTGAAAGGCGTATCACTCCAAGACTGGCGGCGTGTAGTGCTTCTTTGATGAAGCTTGGGGAAAGAAGGTAGTTCTCTATGTGGTAGACGTCCCACGAGAAGCGGCGCGGAGATGGCACAAGTTGGTCTCCGCCAAAGTCTCTGTCGACAATTGCGAAGAAGCGCGCATCTAGTCTGCCCTGTACCGCTGCCTTTTCTAAGATAATGTGCGCGCTACGGACATTTTTCTTGCTTCCCAACGATACTAGGCTGACCCTGTCTGCGAAGGCCGGGAACAGTTGCGTTATGATCTTTGCATCAATTTCTGATGTCTCGCCTTCAAGCAGTACAACCTTTGATCGCGGATTATAGGAAGCTAGATCGCCAACAAGGTCTATGATGGCATTCTCAAGGTCGGCGCCCGCAGAAATTTTATCAGCTTGGTCGGTGCCAGATGCAACTTGCGCTGCTGGTTGCATGTGAAAGACGGCGTAGGATGGCTCCTGAACTGCCTCACGGAGGATTGCATCTGAATGAGTGACTAGCCATATTTGATTACTCAACGCCTTACTTAAATGCTTCTCATAGAAGCGAGGCAGACTACGCGCTAGTCGCGGGTTAAGATGCAATTCCGGCTCGTCTAGCAGGACGATGGAGTTGCGAGGCGCGCTATTTCGCAATCTTAGATAACCCAAGAGCACCTCTTTCTCACCCGAACTCAGTTCATTGATGTCATGGGTTTTTCCGCTTTCTAACTGCACTGGGAACTCAAGCGCACCCTCTTTTGTAGGAATAGGCCCTAGAAATTTCTTCCCCGGAAAGAAGTTGTTAAAGAGCTCGTCAAGTGTAGCCATCAAAGTGGTTTCCTTGACTAGCTCAACACCAGCCCGTTCGGCCAAAATTTCTCTAATATACGACTGTGCCATTTCAGTCTTTACGCCCGTGTACTTGCTCTTAGTGTTATAAAGTGCGTGTTGGGCTTTCTTATTAGATGTATCCTGAATTTGCAGGTTGAGCCCGCCAATCTGCTCGCGGTCGTATGACCTAATCGGACCTTGGTACTCTAGGACACCGAGGTAATCCGGCTGGTATACAGCGAACATCAGTTCGAGTAGCGGCGACCTTACAGTGCTCGGTGCTTGACCTGGTTCCATGGCCAATCGCGCCAGATGGCTTGGTTGGTCCAGTGTCTTCAACAGGTCTTCACTGAGCGCCAGCGCTTGTGCTTCTACGATTTCGCCGTCGGCTTGTTTAGTCAGAGGATTGACTATTTCCATGTCCCCTACAGCGCCCCGGCGTCTAAGTAGATGTGACCAGTTCAAGCCGCGATAAATATCGACGGCATGGGCGCGCAAGAACCCAATCTCGCTGCTAGATATTTGGAATTCGATGGAGATGCTTAGTGATTTCTTGGGGTCGTATAGCATCCTACTTGCATCTGTCTGCAGTCGCCTAAGGTCAATTTGAAACTCGCCGAACCATGTCGCGAGTTCGTTTTGTTGGTACCCTCCGTAGGCCGACTTAACTAGTCGAATGGCATCAAATATACTCGACTTACCACAGCCATTGGGGCCAGCAACTACCACTGCGTCGGTAAGATCAGTCAAGGTTAGTCTGCTGATTGCGCGGAAGTTAAGTATCTCTATTGCATTAATACGCAACTGCACTGCCCCCGAATAAATTTGCGAATCCTGAACCTATAATGCTAACCGGCTAGCGCCTAGCTGACAGTATGGCCCACATAGATACTTCTCAACTATTGCGTGCGCGTCAAGAACTCCTGCGACTTCTTCAACGTTATTTTTTGACACATTTTTCCGATGGGGTATCTATAGCTTGCGGACGCGAAACTTCCCCCCTTGGGGGCCTACGGCTCCAAACAGCAACTAAGCCTGAGAGTTCTTTGTGCATCTTCGCAGTGTGACGATAGCAACCTGCTTCATCCTGTCTGTCTCGCTAGACCTTGCCACAGTGATACGCCTCAGTTCGCACCCATTTGTGTCTCATACGAATAGGTATTGACTTAAGAGACAGGCGAGCCCTACATGTCTTAGACGTGTATGAGACAGATTGGACCACCTCATGTTGATTGGATATGCCAGAACCTCGACACTCGACCAGAAGGCAGGACTTGAGGCGCAAGTACGAGACCTCAAGGCTGCGGGATGCGAGCACTTGTTTGTCGAGCAAGTGTCGTCGGTGAATGTAGTGCAGCGAGAGAAGCTGGCGGAAGCACTGGACTTCATCCGCACAGGTGACGTGCTTGTCATCACCAAACTTGATCGCCTGGCCCGGTCGGTGCAGCACTTGATGGAGTTGCTAGACACTCTCACCAAGAAGGGCGCTAGCCTTAACATACTTGGATTGGGCATCGACACGTCCACATCCACCGGCAAGCTGATGATAACGATCTTGGGAGGCATTGCAGAGTTCGAGCGGGGCATCATGCTTGAACGCCAGAGAGAAGGCATTGCAAAGGCCAAAGCTGCGGGCAAGTACAAGGGGCGCAAACCTACCGCACAAGCGAAAGCAGATGAAGTCATCAAGCTGCGCGACGAAGGCATGGGCGCATCCGCCATCGCCCGAGAGGTGGGCATCGGCAGGGCTTCGGTCTATCGGATCATCGGGGATCGGGCGGCTGGCTAGACCGTGAGTAGACCACCCCCGGAATTTGGGCGCTGGGCGCTCGTATCAGCCGAATAGCTAACCAGCCTACGTAACTCGCGCGGAGCCGCTCACTGGGCAGCCCATGGCTTCTGAGCGCGTTTCTCCATCGCCTTCTGTGTTGAGCGCGGGGAGGGACAGAGAACCGATCCGGACGCCGTATCTGTTTCCTTTGGATGGGCGCGTTTGGATTAACTCCTCGTCCTAAGAAAGAACCTCAGCAGGCCGTCCAGAAGGCGCTTCTAAGGGGGCATGTCGGGTTAGCGCAGACCCGCAGCCAAGCCGGATGCACGGGCCTCCTGCGGCTCTTGGAAAGGTTGCCGATGTCGGTATGCGTTGGTTACCGATCCTCAGCCCGGGCTGGAGGCAACCCGGAGTGTGGGCAAACCCTCAGCAGTTCCGGACAGATTGCTTATCCCTTCGTCCTAAGACAGATTGCCGAGTGCGGTATCTGTTACAAACCCGTCCCAGACTGGAAGCAGATCATGGAAAGCCTGCCAGTTGAGCAGCAAGCATATTTCTAGAATGTACATCTAGCAAATTTACCCAACACCTATTCCCAATAGTTACACCTGATAAATACCTGCCTGCGTATCTATAGAGTGTCTCAGATAGATACTCCTGAAAGCCAAACTAATAGATATCTACACGATAGCTGTGAACAATCTTGAAATAGATACCCATGATTTATTAGCAAATGTCTAGATATATAACTAATGTACTAATTTAACTGAAAACCTATCATGTAAGCTGGATAGCCAACTAGGTAGATTTCCATTTGGCGGTGTAATGCACGCTGTCGGATGATACCACTCCGATGATATTTCATAACGCACCCGTCGATCAATCTCGGTCGATCAATCTCAACATCAATGACACCTGCATGGGCCGTGGCGCAGTTCACCGGCACTGTCGGGTATTGGTCGAAAGGACACGACAATGCACGCTCAATCCCCCGAAACCAGATACCCCAACGTGAGCGGCTTCCGGGACCGTCATGGCAAACTACGCTGGCGATACCGGAAGTGCGGCTTCAACATAGCACTCGGCACCGACTATGGTAGCCCTGAGTTCCTGCTCAAATTGGAACACGCTCAGCGCGGCGAACGGCTGACAGGCATTCCCGATGGAATGCGGCGCGGCACAGTTGGGCATGCATTGGCAGCATGGCTGGCGAAGCCAAAGCATCTGAAAATGACAAAGTGCACACGAGATGCGAAGGCAAAGCAAGTTGAACTACTGCGCGCCGCACTTGGCCACAGACAGTTAAACGCGCTGACGATAGAAGACATCCGCGAATTCGTGGACAGCCATGCAGCACAGCCCAGCAATGCAAACCGCTGTCTAGGTGCTCTACGTGCCGCGCTGGATGATGCAGTTGGCGACGGCACAATCAAAGCAAACCCAGCGAAGTCAGTTGACCGGCTGCCTGTCATTGGGCGGCGTTGTCGTGAGTGGTCAGAAGCGGATATTGCTGCTTTCTACAAGACCCATGTTGATAATCAGCTTGCCCGTCTCGTGCTCACGCTCATACTCTACACCGGGGCGCGGCGGGTTGATGTAGTTGCGCTCGGCTGGAAGAATGTCTCGGGTGGCCGCATCCGGTTCGCGAAGAACCAAGGGGCCAGTCAGAACTTGATGCACGTAGATGTACCCCTGCATCCTGTACTGCGCGAGACGTTGCGCGACTGCCCGGAAGATCGGCAGACATTCCTACAGACACAGGCAGGCAAGCTGCGCAACACTATTGGCCTCGGGAACCTAATGCGGCGTTGGTGTGATGCAGCCCAATTGCCGAATTGCTCTGCCCAAGGTCTAAGAATAGCCTGCGCCCGCAGGTTGAAGGATGCCGGGATGCCAGAGCAGGAAATCTCTGCGGTCCTTGGATACGCCGATACCCACTCCTCGCATTTGATCGTCGGCATGGGTAATCGACCGGACCTCGCAGATACCGCAATTGGTGGTCTCCCGACAGCCGATCCGGCTGGTCTTCTTAGTGCGTTCGGTCAACCGCCAAGAAGGTAACTGCGAAGGGTTCAAGAATTAGAACCCGAACGTGTTGACGGCACTGACCAACTGGCTAGGTAGGAACCCGGCCTTGAAGTAGCTGTTGTAGGTCACGCCAGCTTGCCGATGTCCGACGATAGCTTTGACTATGGGGTCCGGGATGTCCTTTCGGCCAAGCTGAGTGATCATCGAGTGCCGCAGGCAGTGGAACACAAGCCCGCTGCCTGCCATCCCCAGCGAAGGTAGTAGGCTTTCATTAAACCAGCGACCCGCATTGCGCCCATAGCCGTTTTGCTTGCTGTACGTCAGGCTCGGGAACAGCCGAGAAGCGCCTTCCGTACGCCGTTGCTTCACGTACGACAGCAAGCCTAGGTCCAATAGCCGTGCGTGTACCGGCACTAACCTGTGTGAAGACTGGTTCTTGAGGCTCTTGTTCGCATCGCCCGTGGTGTTCACATCGAAGCACCAGACTTCATCAATGCAAGTGATGTCGTCGGGCTGCAACTGGGCAACCTCATTCAGCCGCATACCAGAAAACATAGCTATTAGCGCAGGCCATTTGTGATCGTCTTTTTTGACCAAACCTTCGGGGTTGTCGGTAAGATGAAGGTAGATCAAAGCTAGCTGCTCACTGGTGAATGCAGTTCTGCCATCCTCGCTGTTACTGTGAGCCAGCTTTACTCGGGTACCGTCGAAAACGTTGCGGTCCGCGTGGCCGTTTGCCACTGCCCACTTCACGAACGCTTGCAGGTGGCTGACATAAGCGTTTAGCGTTCTCGGGGAGATGGGATCGACACCCTCGACTTCAAGCATTTCTAGCAACGTCAAGTTTCGGGTCGCTGGGTTCTTCCGTCTGTTCTTCGGAAGCCGCAACAGTACACGCTTGACCTCTCGGGCATCCGCTTTTGTCAATCGAGATAGCGGTTTGCCCCCGGTTATCTCGCCTAGAAGTGATAGCGCATCTTCCTTCTCGCCCCTTGTCTTTTCTGCCCAAACACCAGCGCGGGCGTGCTCCGCCAAGTATTGACGCACTACCTCCGAGAAGGGCTCACCGACTTCCGATTGCATTGTTTGCGGGATGGGCGCATCCGTGATGTCGATTTCATCAAAGGACGCGTTGTGGGCGAGCGCCGCCGCCACGTAGGTTTGATATGCTTTGAATATCTCCTGCACGAACAACTTGCGGTCTGCGGACGTGAGTTCCTCCCGGATGCCAGCTAGTTCGCAGAATTCGCTCAGGAGGCCGTCGAAGCCGTCCGGGTGGCCCAGTGCCAAGAACCCCTCGCCTTCGGCCTCAGCGAGGCCCTGCGCGGCTCTTACACCCTCTAGGCGTTCCCCTTCGATGGGGCCGGTCTCGGCAACCATAGCCTTGAACATGCGCAGCTTGTCGCGGAAGTGGTCTTGAACGTGCTGACGGATGTCTTGATAGCGCATTGCGTGACGTGATGCCCGCTCTAATGCCGATTGACCAGCCGAAATCAGCGACCGGGAAAGCCGCATAGCAAGGCCCGGAGACCGCGTTCTCAACGAAATCTTGATGTCGGTGCGTTTCCCGAGCGGGTGGAGCGCTGCTGGGATGGGCCAGCGGAAGTAGAAAATGCCGTGACGCGAGGTGCTTAGATAAGCCGCATGATGCATGCCGTGTGTCTCACTTGTGCGTCGCACCGAGAGAAAACGGCTTCTAAGCTGTTGATCTTGAGGGGAATGGTGGGCGACCCTGGAATCGAACCAGGCATGGGTCTCCCCGGCGGAGTTACAGTCCGCTGCCGCACCTTGCAGCACGTCGCCCGACGCCGGGGCTGATTACTGCCCCCCAAGCCGGGCGTCAACAGCAAATGGGCCGTGGACGCGCCCGCCTTATTGCTGACGCGCTCTGCCGCTAGCCTCAGCCGCGTGAGCTACTTTCCGCGAGGTCGCCAATGCAGCCGTTGAAGATCGCCGCGAGGGTTGCGCTGGCCCTCCTCATACTTGTCGCCGTGCTTATCATCGTGACCCGCGCGCTCGATACAGTCGCCTATATGACCGGCATCGCCTGGTTCGCCGAGGGCAATCCGGTGTTCGTCCTCATTCTCGCCCTGATCCTCGTTCCGGCCCGGTACCGCTACTTGCCTGTCCCAGTAAGCGTGAGCGGTTCGACAGAGATCGAGGCCGCTCCCGCCGATGTGTGGCCTCGGATCGTGCCGCGGCCCGGCTATCCCTATCACGGCCCGACAATCGCGGGGATCGACGCTGTGCCAGGCAAGACCGACGAGGTGTTCTTCCGGTTCCACAAGAGGCTCGCGGACGAAAAGTTGACCGGATTCCGAGCTCGCATCGAGGAGGAGGTTGCCGAACGGAAGGTCGCGATGACCTATCCCGAGGCCCACAAGTTGCCCCTGTTCGCTCAGGATGTCGTGCGCAGCGAGACGCGCATCGAGCCGACCGCGCCGGGACGGTGCCGCGTCACGTTTACCGAGCACCTCAGGGGCATACGCTTCAGCACGCTCCTGATCTTCGTCCATCTCAACCCGGCCCGCGACGCGGCGCGGCGGCTGAAGGCGCTCTGCGAGGGGCAAGACGACCCGTCCTGGATGGGGCGCACTGTCAGGGAGATGGGGCCGGCGGGCGAGGCGCGAGAGACAGCCGAACGAGCGGCACGGATTGGGCCCGGCAAGGTTCTGATCATCTCGTTGCTGCTCGTGGCTACCATGTTTTTCCTGGCGGAAAAACTCCTGAAGGGCGGCTGACGCATGACGCGTCCATCGAACGGCTTCACAGCAGCCTCGGCATGAGTTAGGCCACCGCAACGTCAAACCGCAGGTCCGATCATGAAGAAGCCCGCGTGGGTGGTCGACAAGGAGCGTGCGCGCCGGAAGGCGGCAGCCGAGACGGTGTGGCTGTTTGGGCTCCACGCCGTCAGGGACGCGCTTCTGAATTCCGCGCGCGAGAAGCAGCGGCTCGTGGTGACGAAGAACGCGGCCGACCGATTGGGAGAGACGATCGCGGCTGGCGGGCTCGTGCCCGAAATCGTCGATCCGCGCAAGTTCGATGCCCATGTTCCGCTCGACTCCGGAAGTGTCCATCAGGGCGCGGCGCTCGAAGTCAAGCCGCTCGGCTGGGGCAGCCTCGACGCTATCTGCAGCGCGGGTGAGGGGGCGCCTCTCGTCGTGCTCCTCGACCGTGTGACCGATCCGCACAACGTCGGCGCGATCCTGCGTTCGGCCGAGGTGTTCGGGGCGCGCGCGGTCATCGCGCCCGCCCGCCATGCTGCGCCGGAAACGGGCGCCCTCGCCAAGACCGCGAGCGGGGCGCTCGAACGGCAGCCCTATCTGCGTGTCAGCAATCTCGCCGAGGCGATGGAGCGGCTGAAAGCGATGGGCTACGTTCTGCTTGGACTCGAGGGCGAGGCCGAGACGGCGCTCGGTGAAGCGCTGGACACGGCGGGGACGCGCCCGGTGGGCCTCGTTCTCGGCGCCGAGGGACCGGGTTTGCGCGAAAATACGCGCGCGACCTGCGACGTGCTGGTCAGGATCCCCTTCGCCCGCAAATTCGGCTCGCTCAATGTGTCGAATGCCGCTGCGATTGCACTTTATGCAGCGTCACGGCGGGCCTGAAGCGATCACCATTCTCACCCGACCGATCACGCTTGCGGGAGGTGTCTTTCACGACTGCGCGCGGGGTGGCATTTTTCCAGAACCTGGCCACTATTGGAAACAACATGACCACAACTCGCCGCGCGTTGATCTTCGCCGCCATGGCCATTCCGGTCTTCGGCACGATCCTGCGCCCCGCTCTGGCCGCTGAGCCAGAGGTCTACGCGCCCGGTGGCGTTGCGATATCGGGCTACGACGCCGTTGCCTATTTCATTGAAGGCCGACCGGTTCCCGGACGCGCGGAATACGCGCTCAAATGGCATGGAGCAACCTGGTACTTCGCGAATGCCGAGACGATGGAGGCGTTCGAGATGAATCCCGCTGCCTATGCGCCGCGTTATGGTGGCTACTGTGCCTATGCAATGTCGAAGGGGGCCGTGGCTCCGACTGTACCCGAAGCCTTCACTGTCCATGACGGCCAACTCTATCTCAATTTCTCGACGGAGGTGCGTACGATCTGGTCGCGTGACATCCCCGGCAACATCGCGCTCGCCGACGCACATTGGCCGACGGCGCTGACCCGGAAGTGATCACATCCGCGCGACGAGGTCTTTTACATCACGTTTACGTTCCTAAATCATAATGTGAGGCGTAGCACCGGAACAGTTGCGCCTCAATTCACTGTCCCTCGTTCCGTGACTGGCGCCCATCCTCTAGGATCGGGCGCCTTTTTCTGGCAAAGCGCGATACATGAACGACTATAGCGACGCTTTCCTGCGCGGAATCCTCTCCGACACTCGGGTGATTGCCATAGTGGGCGTTTCGGCCAATCCGGTGCGGCCGTCCTACTACGTCGCGCGCTATCTCGGACTGAAGGGGTTCACGGTCATCCCGGTCAATCCGGGCCTTGCCGGGCAGGAACTACTTGGCCAGAAGGTCTACGCCGACCTCGCCTCAATTCCGAAAGGGGCCAATGTGGACATGGTGGACGTCTTCCGCCGGTCCGAGGCGGTTCCCGGGATCGTCGACGAGGCGCTCAGCGAATTGCCCGCACTGCGCACCATCTGGATGCAGATCGGGGTCTCGCATGCGGAGGCGGCGGCCCGGGCCGAGGCGTGCGGCATGCGCGTCGTTCAGAACCGCTGCCCGAAGATCGAATTTCAACGCCTGTTCGGCGAGCTTCGCATGGGCGGCTTCGCGACCGGCGTGATTTCGTCGAAGCTCTGAGGTTTGCCGGTGACGCGCCGGTCGATACTTGACGCCAGCCGTCTCGCACCGGGTTTGACGGTCAGCCCGTCGGCGCTGTTGGGCGCCGCGGCAGCGTCTTTCCGGCCTTGCCGATCGCTGCGACCATGAGCAGCGTCGTGACCACGAAGTAAGCCGCGACTGCGGCGTACTGGTTCTCTAGCCCCAATCCGAGGTCGATCAGCAGTCCTGTCAGTCCTGGACCGATCGCCGAGCCCAGAACCATCACCGCCGCCGCCATCGCCTTGACTGACCCGATATGGGCCGTGCCGTAGAAATCTGCCCAGAACGCATTGGGAAGAGTCGCGTTCGCCCCGGATGTAAGCGCAAGAAAGAAGAGACCGAGCGCCATCGTGGCAGGGCTATTCGCGACCGCAAAGATCAGGAAGCCCGCAACCATCGGCAGTTGGTAGAACGGCGTCAGCCGCGCTGTGCCGAACCGGTCGAGCGCCCAGCCGGACAGCATCATGGCTCCGATCGACATGAAAGTGTAGAGCGGGAAGAAGGAGACGAGTTGCATATGGCTCCAACCCTTCACCTCGGCGAAGTGGACCTGGTGGAAGAAGAAGGCTGTATTGAAGGCGGCCGGTCCGAGAATCGCCGGCACCATCGCCCAGAACAGGCGGTCGCGAAGTGCCTGGCCGCGAGTCCAATGGCGCCCACCCATGCCCAGGTTGCTTTCTGCCTGCGCTGTGCTTTGAGGCGTGCGCTCCTTCCGGAGGAGCCGGATGAGGACCGGCAGGCCGACCAGACAGACAGCGGCGCAGGCAATCCAGAGGTAACGCCAATCGAACGCTCCCATCAGCGCAACGAACAGGATGGGCAGGCTCGCTTCGCCCAACGCGAAGCCGAGCGACGCAATCGACAGCGCCCGCCCGCGCGTTGCCACGAACCAGCGCGCCATGGCGACGACGGCAATGTGGCTGCTCATACCCTGCCCGAAGAAGCGCAGCGCGAATATGACGAGCGGCAGGGCCCAGAAGGCCCGGTTCAGCGCCATCGCGAGGCAGGCGGCGGCCAGACCGACAAGGATGACCGGCCCAAGGACGCGGACGCGGAAGATGTCCGTCAGCCCGCCCGCCCAGATCATCACCACGGCCGAAAGCGTCGTGCCGATCATGTAGATCCCGCCCCACTCGCCGTGAGAGATGTCGAAGGCCTGCCGGATTTCCCCCGAGAACACCGAAATGAAGAAGGTCTGCCCGAAGCTCGACAGGAACGTCATCATCGCTCCCGCCGCCAGGAAGGGAGCGTTCTCGACAAGGAACCGGGTAGTCTTCATCCGCTCCGCTTGCCCGGCTTCACGCCGAGGTGCAAGCGGGATTTCAGGGCTATCCGACAGGTAAGCAGCGACCTGGCGGTACGCCGTCAGCGGCGCGCCTTTTCCGCGATGCCGGACGTGCCCTCGCGGCGCTCCAGCTCGGCCATTACCTCGGCAAGCGTCACGTCGCGCGCGGCGAGCATGACGAGAAGGTGGTAGAGCACATCCGCAGCCTCGGCGGTCAGGCGCCCCCGGTCGCCCTTGACGGCCTCGACTATGGCCTCGACCGCTTCTTCGCCGAACTTCTCGGCGCATTTTTCCGGGCCCTTCGCCAGCAGCGTGGCGGTCCAGGACGTATCAGGGTCCGCACCGCGACGCTCGGCAATCGTGGCCGCAAGCTTTTCAAGGGGGTTCATTCGAGCCTCATCGGGATGCCGGCGGCGGCCATGTGTTCCTTCGCCTCGCGGATGGAGAAATCGCCAAAATGGAAAATCGACGCGGCGAGAACGGCGGCAGCGTGGCCGTCTGTCACGCCTTCGACCAGATGGTCGAGCGTGCCCACACCGCCGCTCGCGATCACCGGAACATCGACTGCGTCCGCAATGGCGCAGGTAAGCGGAATATTGAACCCCGACCGCGTGCCGTCGCGGTCCATCGAGGTCAGAAGAATCTCGCCCGCCCCCATCGTCGCTACCGTCTTGGCGAAGTCTACTGCGTTGATCCCGGTGGGCCTGCGTCCGCCGTGGGTGAAGATCTCCCACCGCCCCGGCGCCACGGTCTTGGCGTCGATCGCCACCACGATGCACTGGCTGCCGAACCGGCCCGCCGCTTCGGCCACGACCTCCGGGTCGGCGACGGCGGCGGAGTTGAAGCTGACCTTGTCGGCGCCCGCAAGGAGAAGCGCACGCACGTCTTCGTGGCTGCGTACGCCCCCGCCCACGGTCAGCGGGATGTAACACTGCTCGGCCGTCCGGGTGACGAGGTTGTACATCGTGCCCCGGTTTTCATGCGTCGCATGGATGTCGAGAAAACAGAGCTCGTCCGCGCCCGCCGCGTCGTAGGCTTTCGCGGCCTCCACCGGGTCACCGGCATCCACGAGGTCCACGAAGTTCACGCCTTTGACGACGCGGCCGTCGGCCACATCGAGGCAGGGAATGATCCGGGTCTTGAGCATCATGCGCGGTCCGTTGCCGATCACGGCATCTTTTATTGGCAAGGACGCGCGATGGCCAGAGCATTGCAAACCTTAGTCGAGTGAAGCCAAGGGAGGCCCCCATGACCCGTTTGGGTATTGCACTGTTTACCGCCTTGATGGCAACCCAGACCCATGCCGGGGACGTCGTCCGCGTTGCCGCCACGGGCAGCGTGGGCGAGGTCATGGACCGGCTTGAGGGCGCGGTGACCGGCGCAGGCGCGACCGTCTTCGCGCGGATCGACCACGGCGCAGGGGCTGAAAGCGTTGGGATGGAGATCGGCGCCGCCCAGCTTCTGGTATTCGGCAATCCCGCGCTTGGCACACCGGCGATGCAGCAAGACCCGCTCGCCGGGCTCTATCTTCCGCTCAAGGTCTTGGCCTACGAAGATGCCGCGGGCGCCGTCTGGCTGGCCTACGAAGAACCGTCCGACACGTTCGGAGAACTGGCGATTCCGGCCGATGCCGAGGTTCTGGCAAAGATGTCGGGCGCGCTTGGCAAGCTGACGTCGGCGGCTGCTGGCGGCTAGCCCGCCATTCGTGCAACCGCCTGGCGCATGATCGCGACATGAAACGGCAGGACCGCGGCGAGATAGGCGCGGCCTGCCAGATTGTGGGTATGCACCCAGGCCGAGCCAAAGGCGCGCCGGCCGTCCACCAGGACCGAGACGCGGAAATCGAGGTGCCTGTCGTCGAAACCGAGGACCAGTTCGCTGTCGCTGCGCTGGTCGAGCGGGAAGATCCCGATCTTTTCGCCCTTGGGCCGAGCAATCAGGCCGAGCGGCGCGACGAGCAGGTTGCGCATTCCCAACAGCATTGTCACCCAGCTTGGAAAATTCATCGCGCGCTCGGCTGCCTGATCGACGTTCAGCGTGCTTTGGCACGCAAAACTGTCCAGGTAATCGCCGGGCTGCGCAAAGGCTTTGAGCAGGCTGTCATGGGGCAGTTCGACGCGCTCAACCCTCGCCACGGACTAGCCTTTCAGTGAAGCCAGAGCTTCCGCAAGATCGATCGCACCGTCATAGAGCGCTCGGCCTGAGATCGCCCCTGCGATGACCCTGGCATCGCGCAGCGCGACAAGGTCGGCAAGGCTCGAAATGCCGCCCGAGGCGATCACCGGGATCGTGATCGCACGGGCGAGCATCTCTGTTGCCTCGATGTTCGGACCCGTCATCGCACCGTCGCGATTGATGTCGGTGTAAATGATCGCAGCCACGCCCGCATCTTCGTAGCGCCGGGCAAGGTCAGTGACCATGACATCGGTCTCCTCCGCCCAGCCCTTCGTCGCGACGCGTCCCCCCCGAGCGTCGATGCCCACCGCGACCTTGCCCGGAAATGCCAATGCCGCCTCGTGCACGAGGGCCGGGTTCTCCACCGCGACCGTGCCGAGGATCACGCGGGCGAGGCCTTTCGAAAGCCACGCCTCGATTGTTGCCATGTCGCGAATGCCGCCGCCGAGCTGACAGGGCACCGAGACGCGGGCGAGGATCGCCTCGACCGCCATCGCGTTTTCAGGCTTGCCCGTGAAGGCACCGTTCAGATCGACGAGATGCAGCCATTCGGTTCCGGCGGCCTCGAAGGCGGCCGCCTGCGCCGCGGGGTCGTCGCCGAAGACCGTGGCCCTGTCCATGTCGCCACGCAGAAGCCGGACACACTGGCCCTCCTTGAGGTCGATCGCGGGATAAAGGATCATGCGGCCTCCGTCGCGGGTCGCGCGCCTCTTGCCACAGGCGGATGGCGAATGCAAAGGCGGCCCAACGCCACGTCACGCTGGACGAGACGGGCGCGTTTCGCGGATGATATGTGCGGGATGTCAGGGAGGACACCGTAGATGAGAAACATCTTGATCGCCGGCGCCATGACGCTTTTCGCCGGCGCTGCCTTGGCAGATCCGGTCGAAGGCGTCTGGCAGACTGAGGTTGATGACGGCGCCTACGCTCACGTCACCATGGCGGCGTGTGGTTCCGCTTACTGCGGCGTGATTTCACGCACCTTCAACTCAGACGGCGAGTACAATTCGCCGAATCTGGGCAAGACACTGGTGATCGACATGGTGCCTAACGGCGGCGACTCTTACGCCGGCAAGGTCTGGCGTCCTTCGAACGACAAGATATACATCGGCAAGATCCAGCTTCAGGGTGATCGTCTCCGGCTTGCTGGCTGCGTCGCAGGCGGGCTGCTCTGCTCCAAACAGACCTGGATACGCGTCAAGTAGACGGCTCCGCACCGCATGAGGCCAAATGTCGCGCCGCGCCGATCTGGCGCGACGCCTTTGTGATTGCCATCTCTCCTTCGCTGTGCTGGAACGTTTCGCCCGGCAGAAAGGGGGAAAGCCATGGTCTTTCGTCCGTACCTGTTCGCCGCAGTTCTGATATCTGCGTCGGTTGCGGCGCTTTCTGCGCAGGCAGACCCCATCCAGGGCACGTGGCAGGTCGAGCCCGACCACAAAGGGCAAGTCGGCCAAGTTGTGATACGTCGTTGCGGTGAGTCGTTTTGCGGCCGCGTCGTGAAAGTCCATGATAGCACCGGAAAGAGCGTCGTCACCCGCAGCATGGGCCGCGACCTTTTCTGGGGCCTGAAAGCAAAGGGCAATGGTCGCTACGAGGGCGGTCGTGTCTGGGTCCCCCTCTATGACCGCGAATACGACGCCAAGGCTCAGCTACGAGGCGACCGGCTGCGGGTGCTCGGCTGCATCGGGCCGCTCTGTGACGGGCAGACTTGGTTCCGCTCGCGCTAAGCTGCCGCCTACGGCGCCCAGGACAGGAAGTTCGCGATTATCCTCAGCCCGGTTTCCTGGCTCTTTTCGGGGTGAAACTGCGTTCCGATCATGTTGTCGCGTCCGACGATCGCGGTGATGTCGCCCCCGTAGTCGCAATGGGCGAGCCTGTGGGCGGAGTCGGCCACCCGGAAATGGTAGGAGTGCACGAAATAGGCGTGCCGTCCCGTCGTTATCCCGTCGAGAACTGGGTGTGGATGGTCGACAACAAGGTCGTTCCAGCCCATATGCGGCACCTTCAACCGCGCCTCGCCAGGCTCGATCTTCACGACCTCGCCCGGGATCCAGCCAAAGCCTTCAGTTTCGCGGTACTCGAGGCCGCGCGTCGCCATCATCTGCATGCCGATGCAAATGCCAAGGAAAGGTCGGCCGCGCCCTGTCACCGCCTCTTCGATCGCCTCGAAGAGCCCCGTGAAGCGGTCGAGCGCGCTCCGGCAAGCGGGAAAGGCGCCATCGCCCGGCAGCACGATGCGATCCGCGCGCGCCACGTCTTCGGGCCGCGAGGTGACAAGCACCTCACCACCCTCCGCCTCGGCTGACATGCGGGCGAAGGCTTTCTCGGCCGAGTGCAGGTTGCCGCTTTCGTAGTCAACGAGAACCGTCAGCATCGGATCAGAGCGCACCCTTGGTCGACGGCAGCAGGTCACTGGCACGTTGGTCCGGCTCCACTGCCATCCGCAGCGCACGGGCGACCGATTTGAACGCGGCCTCGGCAATGTGGTGACTGTTGATCCCGTGGATGCGGTCCACATGCAGCGTGATCCCGCCATGGGTCGAAAGCGCCTGAAAGAATTCGCGCACCAGCTCCGTGTCGAGGGTCCCGATTTTCGCCGTCGGGAAATCGACGTTCCACACAAGATAGGGCCGGCCGGAAAGATCGAGCGCCGTCATCACCTGTGCGTCGTCCATCGCCAAACAGAAATGGCCGTAGCGTCGGATACCGCGCTTGTCGCCAAGCGCCTGCGCAAGGGCCTGGCCGATGGCGATGCCGCAATCCTCGACCGTGTGGTGGTCGTCGATGTGCAGGTCGCCCTTTGCCCGGACCTTGAGGTCGACCAAAGAGTGCCGTGCAAGTTGATCCAGCATATGGTCGAAGAACCCCACGCCGGTTTCGTTCGCATACTGCCCGGTGCCGTCCAGGTCGATTGCAACCGTGATCGCCGTTTCGGCCGTCTTCCGGGTGATCTCTGCCTTACGCATGGGTGCCTCCGCTGGCCTCACCCGGCGCTTATAAGTGGCCACAACGCCGGTGAAAAGGGCCGGGTGTGCGCCGCCCATGGGCGGGGTTCCGCCGGCCAAGACCGGCGAAGCTTGATGAGAATCGTCGAACCGACTTTATTTCGGCATGCCGGCGCCTTCGGCGCACGGAGGGGGATAGTGAATGAAAATGATGGCTTTTGAACCCGCGCTGGGCGGGGGATGGTGAGCCTTGTGCGTCTTCACGGGCGCAGGGGTTGTTCTGCGGCGCGGCGCATCGGTCGTCCGCTGGTGGCCGCTACCTTCACGGCCATGGTCGTGGCGTGGTCTGGCGGTGCCGCAGGGGCGGCCGACGCACCGCGCCTGATCGCTCGCAAGCCCATTGCTGCACCATCGGCCTTCGCCGGGATCTGTACGCGATACCATTGGGCCTGCGCGCGTGCCGGTCGGAGCACGGCAAGCGGAAGCGCGGAAATGACGCTTGCCCGCGACGTCAACCGCGCAGTCAATCGCAAGGTTCGCGAAGTCTCCGATCTGCGGCAATATGGCAACGACGATGTTTGGGCGCTTCCGACTGCCAAGGGCGGCGATTGCGAAGATTTCGCGCTGCTGAAGAAGAAGGAACTCATCCAGCGCGGTGTCGCTCCGCAGAACCTGCTCATCGCGACGGTGCTCGACCGCCGGGGCGGACCGCATGCAGTGTTGGTTCTTCGCACCTCGCACGGAGACTTCGTGCTCGACAATCTGGACAGCCGGATCCTGTCCTGGCGCCAGACCGGCTACACGTTCCTGAGGATGCAGGATCCGTCGAATCCGCGTCGTTGGAACGCCGTTTTCTCCGGCGGACTGATCAAGCTCGCTGGGTCCTGACAGCGGACTGAAAAAAGCCGCGCGCCATTGGCGCGCGGCTTCGATCTTCAGGAGCCGGGGCAGTTACTTGCGGTCGCGATCCCTGTCGCGATCCCTGTCCCGGTCCTTGCCACCGTTGCCCTTGCCGTCACGGTCCTTCTTGCCGTCACGGTCCTTCTTGCCGTCACGGTCCTTCTTGCCGTCACGGTCCTTCTTGCCGTCATGGCCCTTGCCGTCACCGTCCTTGCCGTCACCGTCCTTGCCGCCGCCGTTGTCGCCGCCGCCGTTGTCGCCGCCGCCGTTGTCGCCGCCGCCGTTGTCGCCGCCGCCGTTGTCGCCGCCGCCGTTGTCGCCGCCGCCGTTGTCGCCGCCGCCATTGTCGCCGCCGCCGTTGTCGCCGCCGCCGTTGTCGCCGCCGCCATTGTCGCCGCCGCCGTTGTCGCCGCCGCCATTGTCGCCGCCGCCGTTGTCGCCGCCGCCGTTGTCGCCGCCGCCGTTGTCGCCGCCGCCGTTGTCGCCGCCGCCGTTGTCGCCGCCGCCATTGTCGCCGCCGCCATTGTCGCCGCCGCCATTGTCGCCGCCGCCGTTGTCGCCGCCGCCGTTGTCGCCGCCGCCATTGTCGCCGCCGCCATTGTCGCCGCCGCCGTTGTCGCCGCCGCCATTGTCGCCGCCGCCATTGTCGCCGCCGCCATTGTCGCCGCCGCCGTTGTCGCCGCCGCCGTTGTCGCCGCCGCCGTTGTCGCCGCCGCCGTTGTCGCCGCCGCCGTTGTCGCCGCCGCCATTGTCGCCGCCGCCATTGTCGCTGCTACCGCCAGTGCCACCACCGCCAGTACCGCCACCGCCACCACTGCCCGACGCCGGCCTGTCGTCGCGGCGTTCACCGCTGTCACTGGTGCTAATCGTCGCCGTCGGAAGATCGGTGAGAAGTGCCGCAATCTGCGGGCAGTTTTCGATCGTGTAGGCGAGAATGTCCGCGTATTCGGGACTGTAGCGCAGCCGCAGCGCCTCTTCACGCGTCATTGTTCTGCGGTCGCAGATCGTCTTGGCGACCTCATCAGGAATCTTTGTGATCTCAAGCCCGCCGGCCCGTGCATTCAGCGCGATCGCGCCCGGCAAGACCAACGCTGTAGCCACAAGCAACCATCTCGCTCGCTGCGAGTATTTTCTCAGTTCCATATCCACCCTCCACCCAAAGGGACACCAAAATACGCTAAGGTCTGCGTCAGGACCCCCACTCTGTAGTGGTGGTGAGTATACACTTGCCGCTGGCAAGCGTGACTAGAAATTAGCGATACTGTGGTCGGATCGTGGACAAAGACGCCGAATGCGTCGTATCTGCCACAACTAAAGCGGTTCCCCTCTGCCGGAGTTCTCGGTAGGTAGAGGGATCGCGACGGTCGCTTGTCGAGGAGGCTGAGGGCATCCGATCCGAGATTCGCTGAACCTTCCAGTCGGCGCTTCAGCGCGGCACGCGAAGGACTCCTGCGGCCGGGAGACGCCCCGCGGGCGTTTCGACCGGGCAGGAATTGTGGTTGAACCAGAACCGTTCGATGGCCGTATCGCGGACACGAACCCCGAGCGGAAGTTGGAGTATCGGTAGCTGCGACCGTAGGCCGATTCCGACAACCAGCCGGTCGAGAAGCTCCGCGTCACCCCAGCCGCCCATGTAAGTAAGCCGGCCCTGCCGGACTGCGACGGGCGCGCCACTGTAGTCGGCGAAAACCGTATCGGCCGAACCGGCGAGTTCCTCCCGGTACCCTGTAACTGTGCCGCCGCCCTCAACCGGCACCGGCATATCGGGCCTCAGGCTTTCGACCCGGGAGACAGTCACGTCGAGGCCGGGCAATGACGGCGGTAGCGGCACTGGAATCGAGAAGTTTCGGTCCCGCGCGCCACTGCGGGGACCGATCACGATCTCTGCGCCGCTTTCAGCCAGCGCGCGTTTCAGATCCGCCGCCATGTGAATCAAGCCAGGCGCAAAGACCGCGCGATATCCAGAGAAGTCGCGTGCCGAAGGCGGCAGGATATCCACGGACAGTCCCGCGCGGCGCAGAGCGCGGTAGTGGTCGAAGACGAGCGAGAAGTAGCTCAGGCCTTTGCCATGCGGCTGCACCTTCCAGGCCCAGTCGGCATCATAGTCGAAGATAAGCGCAACCGGCGCCTGCTCCGGGTCGACCCCGGGCGCATCCGCAAGCTCGCCGGCGACCTGACGGGCCTCGGCCAGACCAGGCGCCTCGGCACTGTCGGGCCGCAGGAGCCCGGCATGCATTTGCTCCTGCGCGAACGGCGCTTGCCGCCAGCGGAAATAGCAGACGGCCTCGGCACCATGCGCGAAAGCCTCCCACGTCCAGAGCCGGACCATGCCGGGAAGGGGCGCAGGATTGTATGGCGCCCAGTTCACCGGCCCCGGCTGCTGTTCCATGATCCACCAGCGCCCGCGGCCTACGGCACGGTAGAGGTCGTGGTGGAATGCCTGGAAATCCGGATCTCCCTGCCGTGCGAAGTGCCGCTGATCCGCGTCGCTCGCCCCCACTCGGTCTTCGAGGAAACCCAGCGGATAACTGTCCCACGAGGCGATATCGAGATCGGCGCCCAGATCAAAGTGATCGAACTCCGTCACGCGACCCATGTAGTTGTGCGCGATGGGCGCATCCGAATGGGCGCGGATGATGTCTGCCTGCGCGCGGTTGAAACGGACGACCTGAGCCGAGGAAAAGCGCCGGAAGGCGAGGCTGTGGGCGGGATTAGGTTCCGTCACAGTGAGGTTCGGCAGGTCGATGTCGTCGAAATCGGCGTAGTCCATCGACCAGAACACGTTGCCCCAGGCGCGGTTCAGCGCACCTATGTCTCCGCCGTTTCCGTTGACGGCCGGGAACTGTGCGCGCAGCCAGTCGCGAAAGGCGCGGCGGGCGGCGTCGGAATAGGAAATGACCGTGTCGTGGCAGCCGTATTCGTTGTCCGCTTGCCACGCGGCGACATAAGGGTTGCGGCCGTAACGGTGGGCAAGCTCGGTCACGATGCGGCGGCACTCCTCCAGATAGCCTGCATGGCTGAAGCAGTAGTGCCGGCGAGAACCGAACTTGCGTGGGCGGCCCTCGGAATCGAGGGCGAGCATGTCGGGATGACGGTTGAGCATCCATCTAGGCGGCGTCGCGGTGGGCGTGCCGAGCACCACCTTCAGCCCCGCCGCGCCCAGCGTCTCGATCGCGCGATCGAGCCAGCCCCAGTCCAATTGGTCGGGCTCGGGCTCGATCCGGCTCCAGGCGAATTCGCCGATGCGAACCCAGGTGAGCCCCGTCTCGGCCATTCGGCGAGCGTCTTCGGCCCACAGCTCTTCGGGCCAATGCTCCGGGTAGTAGCATACGCCCAGAGTGCGGCGCATGGCTGTCATGCCACAACCTCCGGATCGGCGAGGCCCGCGACATCGATGCGCGTCCCATAGGTCTTGCCTGCTTCGTCATCCTTCACGCCGTCAGCAGCGGTCGTGATGTAAAGCGTCTTCAGGTCGTCGCCGCCGAAAGCAGGGCAGGAGGCCTGCGAAGTCGGAACGCCAACAGTTTCCAGAAGCCGCCCGTCCGGCGCGTAGCGCTCCACCCGAGACGCGCCCCATTGCGCGTTCCATAAGCATCCCTCGCTGTCCATGACCGAGCCGTCGACCCCGAGGGCATCGTTGTGGCCGAGATCAAGAAACACCTCCGGCTCACCCTCCGGCCAGCCATCCGCGGCGGCAAGCGGCTGGCGCATGATCCTGCCGATCCTCGTGTCGGTGTAGAAAGCCGCGCTTCGGTCCGCACGGAAGCAGATGGAATTGCTGATTGTCACGTCCGCGATCAGCTTCTGCAGCTCCCCCCGGTAGAAGCGGTAGATCGCACCCGCACCGCGTTCGGCCGTCTTACCCATCGTGCCGATCCAGAATCCGCCCCAGGGATCGGCCCTGCCGTCATTCGAGCGTGTGACCGGGTTGTCGGCCTCAAGCGCGACGACGAGGCTCCGCTCGCCTGACCCGATGTCAAAGCGGTAAAGCCCGGTTTCGCTGGCGATCAGAAGCGTCTCGCGGTCGATCCGCCCAGCGGCCGAGATGTGCTCGTCGAATTGCCAGTTCCGCTCGCCGCCCGCACCCTTCGCGTGTAGACGCTTGCCGAGGATGTCGAACCAGAAAAGCTCCGCCCGCTCGGGATGCCACATTGGGCCTTCGCCAAGCGCACAGCGGGTGGCGGAGAAGACCGTCACGCTCATGCTGAGAAGACCGCGTCATAGGCGGTGACGACGGCATGAGCGCGCGCGGCCACATCGTCGACCGTCATGTCTGACTTGTAGACCGCCGCGCCAATTCCAAAGCCCGTCACGCCTGCTTTGTGCCATTCGGCGAAATCGTTTGGTCCGACGCCGCCCACCGCATAGGTCCGCGTCCCTTGCGGGAGCACAGCCCGGATCGCCGACAGGCCCGCCGCGCTCAATTGGCTTGCCGGGAAGATCTTGATCCCGTCCGCCCCTGCGCGCAGCGCTGCGAAGCATTCCGTCGGTGTGAATACGCCGGGGTAGGAGAGCAGTCCAGCCGCCTTCGTCGCGCGGATCACCTCAGGGTTACAGTCGGGTGACACGACCATCTGGGCGCCGATCTTCGCCAGTTCATCAACTTCCTCGACCGTCAGGACGGTGCCGGCACCGACGATTACCCTGTCACCGGCAAGCAAGCACATTCGCTTGATGCTGACGAACGGCTCTGGCGAATTCAGCGGCACTTCGATTCGTGTGATCCCGGCCCGGATCAAGGCCGCCGTGACACCTTCCGCTTCATCGGGGCGGATGCCGCGAAGGATCGCGATGATCTCGCGGGTCATAAGGCGTGTTCCCTCAATTGGGCATAAGCGGCGCGGAGGCCGTTCAGCGTCATTTCTTCGGCATCGACCATGCGCGGGTCCGCCCCCTGCGCGGCCAGTGCGATCTGGTAGGCCGAGGCGATCCCGCTTTCGCCAGCGATCACGATGTCGCGGCCCAGCCAGTAGGACCGTGCAGCGGCCAGTTCCGCCCCGATCAAGAGGCCCGAGAGACGCGAACGCGCGGCGGTCGCGTCCAGCCCCGACAGGAGCGATTCAGCCCGAAGCGAGAAGAGATCGCCCGCGAGCCCCTCCGGGCGCGACATGACATGCGCCACGGCGCCAGAGAAGCTTTCAGGGTCGAGCCCCGAGGAGGCAAGGGAGTGCCGGAGCACCGACTGGCCAGAAAGCAGCGCGAACAACTCGCCCGTCATGAAGGTGCGGAAGCTCACCACCTCTCCGGCGCTGACATGCGCCCACTTGCTATGAGTGCCCGGCAGGCAGAGGACGCCATCGAAATCAGGCTCCGTTGAAAGAAAGCCGGAAATCTGGGTTTCCTCACCGCGCATGACGTCGGCGGGGGAGGCTTGACTCAGGCCCGGCAGGATGTGGACGGAGAGGCTTGGGCTGCGCGTTTGCACATGTGTTGCCTGCGCGATGCTCGGCGGCGCGGACGGAACGGCCAGATAGCGCGCCTCTGACCAGCCCTGCCGCGATCCCGCCATGCCGCAGCAGATGACCGTCAGGTGCCCTTCGGCGGGCAAATCGTTTTGCACGAGGTCGAGCAGCACCGGCTCGAACTGATCGCGGGTGAGCCTGCCCATGCCCTTGTCGCTATCTGTGCGGTCCAGCGCCACGCCAGATCGGGGCATCCGCCACAGGCGCAGATGCGATGTCCCCCAGTCCACCGCTATCCATTCGGGACGGGGGGCCGAGACGCTCATGCCGTCACCACCAAGCCGGCGTCAGGCACGGGGTCAAAGGTCTCATGGTGCTTCCTCCACGAACGGCGGATGAAGCAATCCCTGCTCTGCTTTCCGTTCCTACCGCAACTCAGGTTTACCTTCCTCACAGGCTTTGTCCTTCGATAACCCACATTCGCTCAGGAAAGCTCCACGGAAGTGTCAGCCCGTGGCTCATCAGATATTGCCCGCTCAACTCCAGAGGGCCGGACTTCAGGGGCTGATCGCCACGCGACAGGTCCGGCGCGTCGGCGCGGTTGATGAGTTCGACCCGATACCTGATGTCGGGCGAAAGCCGGGTCAGTCGCAGCGGGCGAGGCGCGATCTGGGTGGATGACGCAGCCCTGCCGGCGAAAACGACGAAGCGGTCGCCGCCGTCCGACAACTGCTGTTCGGCAATTAGCGCCGGGTCGGCACCGTCGAGCCTCAGGATGTCCGCGCGGCTCATCCACTCGCGATTCGTCTTCCACCAGCTGGTGACCTCGGTTAGTACGCGCGACTCTTCCTCTGTCAGTTCGCGCGGGTCCAACTCGAACCCCATGTGTCGCTGGGCGGCGACCCAGGCCCGGAAGCGGATGTCGAGCACACGTCCTGAGGTGTGGCATTTGCGTGGACCGATATGGCTTCCGGTGACTGCGAGCGGCAGGAAGATCGCTGCATTGTGCTGGATCTTCAGCCGTTCCAGCGCGTCGTTGCTGTCCGAAAGCCAAACCCGGTGCGTGCGTTTCAGGATGCCGAAGTCGATCCGCCCGCCGCCTGAGGCGCAGCTTTCAATCTCGACCTTCGGAAACCCGTCGCGCAACCTGTCGATCAGCGCGTAGGAACCGCGCGTCTGTGCCGCGTCCGGCATCGGGAGCACGCGGTTGTGGTCCCACTTGATGTAGTCGATCGGGTGCTTCGACAGAATCGCTGATATCCGATCGAACAGGAACTCGCGCACTTCCGGAAGCGCCATGTTCAATGCCTTCTGGTGGCGTCCCAGAATCTGGTCTTCTCCACCCAGCGCCCAGTCCGGGTGCTTGCGGTGAATGTCGCTGTCGGGGTTGACCATCTCTGGTTCGAACCAGATCCCGAAGGTCATGCCCAGCGCGTGGACGTGGTCGATCAGCGGCCCGAGCCCGTCCGGGTACTTGCGCGGATCGACTTCCCAGTCGGAAAGCGCGCGGGTGTCGTCGTCGCGGGTGCCGAACCAGCCGTCGTCCAGCACGAAACGCTCTGCTCCGAGGGCGGCGGCGCGCTCCGCTATCTCCTTAAGTTCGGGCAGATTGTGGTTGAAGTAGACAGCTTCCCAGCAGTTGTAGTGCACCGGCCTTGGACGGGCTGGGTTCGGGAAGGCGACGATACGGTCGCGCACGTGGCGTTGGAAGGCTACTGCGCAACCGTTGATGCCGTCATCCGAGAAGACCGCGTAAAGTGGGGCGGTCTCGAACCGGCGCTGCGGTTCGGTTTCGAGCCGGCCGGCATGGCCGAATTGGACTTGGCGGCGGCCGTCGGGCAACTCTTCGGCCACCATGCGATGCCCGCCGGACCAGCCGTAGTGGAACCCGTAGACATGGCCGCGCGCGTTCGTGGCGCCGCGGCAGGGGACAAGAAGGCCCGGGAAGTGCTCGTGACCGGTGCGGCCGGTCCGGTTTTCGCGGAGCCGTATCCCGGGCGACCACGCAGTACGGTTCATCTGGAACTCGCTGCACCAGCGTCCGGCGAAGTCGATCATCTCGTCGGAAGTCTGCGGTGCGGGAAAGACCGGTGCCGCCAGCCAGTGCAGGTGCATCGCCGCATCGCAGTCGAGCGACGCGGAGGTCTCGATCAGATGGGTCTTCGGGTCGATGGTGAAGCGCGCGCTGTAGATGAGACCGTGGTTTCGATCGCGATAGATCAGCGTGAGACGATCCTCGCCTTCCTCCGCGGCTTCGAAGCAGAATTTCGGCAGGAGCGGAGAGCCCCCCTCGCTTCGAAGGATCGCGCCCGGCTGGCCGGGGAAGGTCCGAGTCGCCTCGGGGCAGATCGACAGTTCCGGGTTGCGGTCGAGCATTCCGCCGGTCACGTCGATAGCGTAGGCTTGGGCGAGCGTGGCGAGGTCTTCGTCATCGGGCAGGCGCGGCCCCCAGTAGACGATTTCCGGCAGGCGCTCGCCTCGGGAGGCGAGCGCGAGGCTTTGCCGGTCGTCCTTCAGGCACCAGGTCCGGATCACTTCACGGCTCCGAGCGTCAGGCCGGCGATGAAGTGCCGCTGCATCAGGAAGAACATCGCGACCGGCGGCACAGCAGCGAGGATCGAGCCCGCGCTGACGAGATGCCACTGCGCGATCCACTGGCCGTTCAGCGACGAAAGCCCCGCCGTGATCGGCTGCGAATCCGGCGAGTTCGAGAGAACCGTCGCCCAGAAGAAGTCGTTCCAGATGAAGGTGAAGATCAGGACGCTCAGCGCTGCGATGGCAGGCCGCATCAGCGGCAGAACGACGTGCCAGAAGATCTTGATCTCGCTCACTCCTTCGACCCGGGCCGCCTCGATCAGTTCGAAGGGCAGGGCCTTGATGAAGTTGCGCATGAAGAGCGTGCAGAACCCCGTCTGGAACGCGATGTGAAAGAGTGCGAGCCCGTACCAGGTGTTGTACATGCCGAGCGTCAGCGTCAGGTCGCGCACCGGCACCATCAGGATCTGGAACGGCACGAAATTGCCCGCCACGAACATGAAGAACACGAGAAGGTTGGATTTGAAGTTGTAGATGGCGAGCGCGAAGCCGGTCATGCAGGACAGCGCCACCGCCCCGATCACTGTCGGGATCGTGACCTTGAATGAGTTCAGCATGTACGCCGCCATCGGCGAATTCGCAAAAACCTCGTAGTAGTTCGAGAATGCCAACGCCGAGGGCATCCCGAAGTAGTTGCCCTGCGCGAGGTCGGACGCTGGCCGGACCGAGGTCACGGCCACGCCGAGAAGCGGCAGCAGCCACAGCAGCAGCGCGACCGGGACCGCGATCTTGTAGAGCCACTGCGTCGCGGCGGCCGTCTGTTCGATGGGTCTGGGAAACATCCTAGCGCTCCGTCTCGTCGCGCCACATCTTCCAGATGAAGCCCGAAATGAAGACCATCATGATCGCGAAGAGAACGACTGCGATCGCCGCGCCGTATCCCATCCGGTAGCCGTATTCGCTGAGCGCCTGTTCGTACATGTAGAAGGACAGGACGCGGCTGGAGCCGTAGGGGCCTCCATCGGTCATCACCGAGACGAGGTCGAAGGACCTGAGCGCGCCGATCACCGTCACCACGACGGCGATGAAGGTGGCCGGGCGGAGCTGCGGCAGCACCACGTGCCAGAGCATCTTCCAGCCCTTGGCGCCGTCCAGCCGCGCCGCCTCGATCTGGTCGGGCGAGACGTTGTTGAGGCCGGTGAGATAGAGGATCATCACATAGGCGATCTGCGGCCAGAGGCCCGCGGCGATGATGCCATAGGTGACATAGCGGTCGTCAGCGAGGATCGCGACGCCGGAGCCTGTTAAAATCTCGATCAGCTTGTAGAGCAGGCCGAAATCGGGGGCGTAGAACCACGAGAAGATCAGGCCGACGACGACCTGTGAAATCACGAAGGGGAAGAAGAAGAGCGACTTGTATAAACGCATGCCGGTAATGGTCTGATTCAGAAAGACCGCGATCAGTAGGCCGGCGGGAACCGATAGCATGTAAAGCAATAGCCAGATGACATTGTTCTTCAGCGAGGTGTAGAACGCGTCGTCGTCCATAAGCTCGACGTAGTTCGCCGTTCCGATCCAGGCCTTTTCGCCCAGACCATCCCAGTCATAGAAGCTGATCCACATGCTCTGGAAGATCGGGATGACCACATAGACGGCGAACATGATCAGACCGGGCGCCAGGAACAGCCAGGGCGCGAAGCGCCGCTGGTGGGTGCGCCACAGAGAGCGGGGCGGCGCTTCGGCCGAGGCAACGGGCATCGCGGCACGGGTCATCTGGAATTCTCCACCTGGTTCGAGTGGCTTGTCCGCGGTGAAGGGCGGCCGAAGGACCTCGGCCGCCCCCAGACTGACTAGTAGACGCGGCCGCGAATCTTCTCGAGACGCTCGAGAATCCGGTCGAGGTTTTCAGGTTTCACCATGAATTCCTGGAAGCCCTCCATCCCCGCCTTGGCCATCTCGGCCGGGGCGTCGCGGTCGAAGAACTGCGCAATGCCGCCTTCGGCGGTCGACAGCATCTCGAAGCCCGCCCGCAGGAACGGATCATCCGCTACGGTCGAGTCCTTGTTGATCGGAAGCTGGCCCATCGCGGCGTTGATCTTGTTCTGGGCGTCCGCCGTCGCGAGATAGGCAAGGAACTTCTTGGCGTCCTCGACATTCGTCGCACCGGCCGGAATGTGGACCGTGTCGGTCGGCGCGTCTTCGGCGCGTGGCACGTCGGGGTTGATCGTGGGGAAAGGCATGAAGCCGAGATTGTCGTCCGTCATCCCGCCCTCCTTGAAGACGGCCACGGCGAAGTTGCCCATCACGTAGTTCGCGGCCTTGCCCTGTACCAGCAGCGCGGCGGCGTCCTGCCAATCGAGCGCGGCATGATTCTTGGTGAGGTAGGGCTGGATCTTCGCCCATTCCGCGAAGGTGGCTTTCACCCGATCGTCGGTCCATGCCACCTCGCCGGCGGTAAGGTCCATGTGGAACTCATAGCCGTTGGTGCGCAGGTTGAGATAGTCGAAGATCCCAGCACCCGGCCACAGCGCCTTCGTGCCCGTCGTGATGCAGTCGATGCCCGCTTCGGCGAACTTTTCGCAGTTGGAGATGAATTGCTCCCAGTTCACGCCTTCGGGTCCCGGAACGTCCACGCCGGCGGCCGCGTAGGCGTCCTTGTTGAAGTAGATGCCCCACTGATAGTAGGTGTAGGGGACGCCCCACTGCTTGCCGTCGATCGTCATCGACGCAAGCGCGGAGCCGAGCGAGTCCTTCAGGCCATTGGCTTCCCAGACATCCGAGACATCCATGAACTGGCCCGAGGTGACGAAGGGCGCCATGCGGTTTCCTGCGTACCAGTTAGCCAGGTCGGGCGCGTCGGCGGTCAGGAAGTTGCGGATCGCTGTCTTGTAGCCTTCGTGGTCGAAGTTGTTCAACTGAACATCGATATCGGGGTTTTCCGCTTCGAAATCGGCGATGACCTGCTCCATTGCCGCGAGCGGGGCAGGGTCGTAGTCCGCGTTGTACTTCACGATGCGCTTGTCCTGCGCGATGGCCGCCGTCGTTGTCAGCAACACGGCGGTCAGGGCGACGGCGCCCTTGGCATAACGGACCATGGTATCCTCCCAGTTGGTTCCATTAAGTGAAACTAAGTCTTGAATAATGGAAACTATGTACGCTAATGTGAGTCCTGTCAACAGAGTCGCGGAGGAGGGCTCATGACGTTAGAGGGCCATGCGGACGGTACTGTGGGCAAGGCGCTGGACGTGCTCGAGATGATCGCCGAGCGCGGTGGCCCCGTGCGGTTTTCCGAACTTCTCGAAAAGTCCCGCTATCCTAAGGCCACGCTCTATAGACTGCTCCAGACGCTCACCAAGCAACATATGTTGCGCCATGATCCGGAAAACGGGGCCTATTCGCTGGGCGTGCGGCTGGTTCGGCTTGCGCACAGCGCGTGGGCGCAGAGTTCCCTCGCGCCGTTGGCGCGGCCCTATATCGACGAGTTATCGCGAGAGACCGGGGAAACCATCCATCTGGCCCAGCTCGACCGAGGCCAGGTGCTCTACGTCGACAAGCGCAACGCCGTCCGCGCCATCGAGATGTTCGCGCAGGCGGGCAAAGTCGGCCCGGCCTATTGCACAGGCGTCGGCAAGGCAATGTTGGCCTATCTGGACGAGGAAAGCCTTGCAGAGGCCATGACTGCACAGAGCTTTTATCGCCATACGCCGAACACGATCACCAGCGAACGCGGTCTTCGGGCCGAACTCGTCGGTGTCCGCGAACGCGGCTACGCCTTGGACCGCGAAGAGCACGAGCCCGGCATTATCTGCTGTGCCGTACCGATCCTGAGCCGCGCGGGGCGCGTGCTCGGCGCATTGTCGCAGACCTCATCGACGAACAGAACAACTGTCGAGCAGCTCGACACACTGGCGGGAGCGCTGAAGGGCGTGGCCGACAAAATCGCAAGGGATGCGGAAAGCTGGCACTTTCCGGAACGGACATAGGTTTGGAGAACAGAATGACCGGCGTGACGCTTAGAAACGTAGTGAAGAAGTTCGGACCCGTCGACGTGATCCACGGCGTGGATCTTGACGTCGACGATGGGGAGTTCTGCGTGTTCGTGGGCCCCTCGGGCTGCGGCAAGTCTACGCTCTTGCGCATGGTCGCGGGGCTGGAAAACACGACCTCCGGCGCCATTCGGATCGGGCAGCGCGACGTCACCGGTCTCGACCCCGCCGAACGCGGCGTCGCGATGGTCTTCCAGACCTACGCGCTCTACCCGCACATGACGGTCGAAGAGAACATGGGCTTTGGACTCAAGATGAACGGCCACCCGAAGGGTGAGATCAAGCGCAAGGTGACCGAGGCCAGCCGGATCCTGAAGCTCGACGAGTATCTCGGCCGCAAGCCTAAGGCCCTGTCCGGAGGACAGCGCCAGCGCGTTGCCATCGGTCGCGCCATCGTCCGGGGGCCGGAAGTCTTCCTGTTCGACGAGCCTCTGTCGAACCTTGACGCCGAATTGCGCGTCGACATGCGGGTGGAGATCGCGCGTCTCCACAAGGAAATTGGCGCGACGATGATCTACGTCACCCATGATCAGGTTGAGGCGATGACCCTCGCCGACAAGATCGTCGTTTTGCGTGCCGGAAGGATCGAGCAGGTGGGCAGCCCGATGGAGCTCTACAGCGATCCCGACAACAGGTTCGTTGCGGGCTTTATCGGATCGCCCAGCATGAATATCCTTGAAGGCACCGTGGACGAGGGCCGGGTCCGTATTCCCTCGCTCGGTAATGGTACGATCGAGACCAGCGTCGCGCTGCCCGCGAATGGCCAGAAGGTGCTCGTCGGCCTGCGGCCGCGCCATCTGACGGTAACCGCTGGCCCATCCGACCTCACGCTCGACATACGCGAGCGGCTGGGTGGGGTTTCCTACGACTACATAAACACGCCGCAAGGAGAACGGCTTGTCGCAGAATCGCGCGATGACGAGATGATCACGGAGGGCACGCCTGTTCAGGTCAGCTTCGACCCGGCAAGCGCACTGCTGTTCGATCCCCAGACCGAAAGGCGACTGCGCTGAAGGAAGCGCAGCGCCCGACGGCGACTGTGCGCAGGGCGACCGGATCGAGGCGGTGTGGGCCGTCCCAGGCGGCAGCGACTCTACCCAGTACGGACCCACACGGAGAACTGAGCCTGGCAGGCGAACGTGCAATGCGATAACCACGCATAGCGTGCGCGTCGAGTATCCGAGCGTCGCTCGCAGGTACCGCGACATTCCGCACTTGTCTTGAAGGTTATGGAGCGGGCGATGAGATTCGAACTCACGACCCTTACCTTGGCAAGGTAATGCTCTACCCCTGAGCTACGCCCGCGTCCTTGGGTGACAGCCATGTATAAACTCTGCCGCATGGCCGCAAGAGGAAAATCACGCCTGGCGCAGAGAAAGTTGCGCCGCCGCGGATGCCGCGCTTTCGCGGTCCGAGTGGGCGCGGCAGCGAAGGGGCGAAGCGTGCAATTCGTCCAAGTAGGGCAGGGACGGTGATTCGGCGTTCGGCGCATTTCGACGGGTTAACTGGCTGAATTTGAAAAGTAAAATGCTTAAGTAATACCTAAGCGCGCAAAGGATGGTTGCTAAAACCCCATTGCATGGCCGGATTAACGAACCGGGCGAAATAGTGCCCCTGCTTCGTCGCAACTATGTCGAAATCCGGGCGAATTTCTGGTGCCGACTTGGTTCATCGCCCGAGTGGCACGTAAGCGGACTCGCAAGGACCGCCCTGAACCGAAAGGACCAAACAATGTTCATGAAGCATTCGACGCATTTCGAGCCTGCCGAGAAAATCACCCTAGCCCGCCTGGGCGTTGGCCACGTGACAGAGCCTGTCTCGGCCGGACTCCTGGTGGGGAGCCTTGTCGAGACGACGTCCGGCTGGCGGCCCGTCGAGACGCTGAAGCAGGGAATGCGGGTCGCGACATATGACGGAGGCTTTAGGCCGGTCGTCAGGCTGGGTCGCCGCCGACTTTCGCCAGACGGTCCCCGGAAGATCATTCACGTGCCGGCCGGCACGATAGACAATTGCAGTGCGCTCAACCTCCTGCCGGATCAGCACGTGTTTCTCGCCTCGCAAGCGGCCGAGGAGGTACTCGATACTGCCGGTGCGCTGCTGCCTGCCGGGGCGCTGGTCGGCTATCGCGGGATCGTGGCCCGGCCGGTCGCCGCCCCGGTCGAAGTGCTGACCGTGCGTTTCGACGAGGAGGAGGTAGTGTACGTGAATTCCGGAGCGCTCCTCCACTGTCCCACCGCTCGGCCCGATGCCGGCGATGG
Source organism: Defluviimonas aquaemixtae (assembly GCF_900302475.1). Taxonomy (NCBI): domain Bacteria; kingdom Pseudomonadati; phylum Pseudomonadota; class Alphaproteobacteria; order Rhodobacterales; family Paracoccaceae; genus Albidovulum; species Albidovulum aquaemixtae. The sequence goes on along the minus strand of NZ_OMOQ01000001.1, from coordinate 2,283,696 downwards.
CCGCGTTCGCTCGGAGTTCTTCGAGGTGCTGGATGAGCCGCGCGCCCGGGCGATGCTCGCTCTGATCGCGGACGCGACAACTGCGGGAGAACGGCTGCGAATGGCTGCCTGACCCTTGGGCCAGAGTTGACGACTGCGGGGGCCCTGTACCCCCGTTCTTGTTTGTCACGCCAGCTCAGCCGCGCTTCGAGCGAAATACCGGACTCTCCGACTGACCCCGGTCCCGATCTCCGTGAAGCGCATCGAGTATGGCGGTTTCGATTGATAAGGCGTCTCGTTCCGGGTCTGCAGCGCAGCTCGCAAAGCTCTCCGTCGAAATCGCTGGTGCGAAGGGATCGCAGGGCAGCAGCGGTGCGTCCGAGCCGCCAGCGGCATCGCCAGCCCCCGTGCAAGCACCGAACGCTTGGGCCTCTTGCTCTGCTGTGGCACCGGCGGCGCGAAGCTGGCGGCAGACATCGCGCGCGCGATCCTCAAGAAGCTCGATCTGGCGGCCGAGCCGGTCGATCCCGACGCGGTGCTGCGCCGGCTCCACACCGGCGTCGTTTGCGCCGATCCAGCCCAGCGAGCTGCGCACGTTGCCCAGAGTCAGGATCACATCCTCCATGAGGAAGGATTCGATAGCCATTTGAAGGTCGTCGCTCATTCTCTCATCCCAGATGCCCCCGGGGTGCGAGCCTATTGCCGCAATTCCTAAGAACCGACTAATGGTGGCGCCCGACGCCTCAGCCTTCCAGCTCGACCAGCAAGTCCTTCGCCTCGATCTGGCTGCCCGGATGTACGAGCACCGACTTCACGGTCGCAGCGCGGTCGGCGTGGATGCCGCTTTCCATCTTCATCGCCTCGATTGTCAGCAGAAGATCGCCCGCATTGACCTTCTGGCCCGCAGTAACCGCGACGGTGGCCACCGAACCCGGCATCGGCGCGCCGATGTGGTTGGCGTTGCCCTCCTTAGCCTTGGGCTTCGCGGCGGTCTTCGACTTCACGAGGCGATTGGGTACGCGGATCACGCGGGGCTGGCCGTTCAGCTCGAAGAAGACCTTGACCTCGCCTTCCTCGTTGGTCTCGCCAACCGCCTGCAGGCGAATTTCCAGCGTCTTGCCGGGATCGATCTCGGCGGTGATCTCCTCGCCTGGCTCCATTCCGTAGAAGAAGGTGCGCGTCGGCAGCGTCCGAACGGGACCGTAGATGCGGTGGCGCCCCATGTAATCGAGGAAGACCTTGGGATACATGAGGTAGCCGTTCAGGTCCTCGTCATCGACCTTGAAGCCCAGAAGTTCTTTCGACACGGCGGCGCGGGTCGCCTCGATATCGACGGGGGGCATATTCTTGCCCATCCGCTCCGTGATCGGATTTTCCCCCTTCAGCGCCTTCCTCTGGATCCCTTCCGGCCAGCCTCCCGGCGGCTGGCCGATATTGCCGCGCAGCATGTCGATCACGGAGTCGGGGAACGACACCTCGACTGTCGGATCTTCGACCTGTTCGCGGTTCAGGCCCTGAGCGACCATCATCAGCGCCATGTCGCCCACGACCTTGGAGGACGGCGTCACCTTGACGATGTCGCCGAACATCTTGTTCACATCCGCATAGGTCTGCGCGACCTCGTGCCAGCGCTCTTCCAGCCCCAATGAACGCGCCTGCGCCTTGAGGTTGGTGAACTGACCGCCTGGCATTTCGTGCAGATAGACCTCGGATGCAGGGGCCTCCAGACCGCTTTCGAATGCGGCGTACTGATGGCGAACGGCCTCCCAATAATTCGAAATCTGCCGGATCGCGGAAATATCGAGACCGGTCTCCCGGTCTGTATGTGCCAGGGCCTCGACGATAGAGCCGAGGCAGGGCTGCGACGTGCCGCCGGAGAACGCGTCCATCGCCGCGTCGACAGCGGCGACGCCCGCCTCGGCGGCAGCAAGGATCGTCGCGCCGGAAATACCCGACGTATCATGCGTATGGAAGTGGATCGGCAGTCCGACCTCGTCCTTCAGAGCCTTGAAGAGAACCCTTGCGGCCGCCGGCTTTAGAAGCCCAGCCATGTCCTTCAGGCCGAGAACATGCGCACCCGCGTCGCGCAGTTTCTTGCCCATCGAGACATAGTAGTTCAGGTCATACTTCGCCCGGTTGGGGTCGAGGATGTCGCCGGTGTAACAGATTGCGGCCTCGCAGACCTTATTATTCTCAATCACCGCATCCATCGTGACGCGCATCGCCTCGACCCAGTTCAGGCTGTCGAACACGCGGAAGACGTCGATGCCGGTCTTTGCCGACTGGCGCACGAATTCCTTCACGACGTTGTCGGGGTAGTTCGTGTAGCCCACGCCATTCGACGAACGGAAAAGCATCTGCGTCATGACGTTCGGCATGGCCGCGCGCAAGTCGCGTAGCCGTTGCCAAGGGCATTCCTGCAAGAAGCGATAGGCCACGTCGAAGGTCGCGCCGCCCCAGCATTCCACGCTGAACAACTCCGGCAGCCGAGACGCATATGCCGGCGCGATCTTGATCATGTCGATCGATCGCATCCGCGTCGCCAGCAGCGACTGGTGCGCGTCGCGCATCGTGGTGTCGGTCAGCAGCAGTTTGGTTTGGCTCGCCATCCAGTCGGCGACGGCCTGCGGTCCTTTCTCTTCCAAAAGGTTGCGCGTGCCGGGGACAGGGGCGTCGAGCAACTTCGGCACCTTCGGCATCCGCACCTCGGCGTGCGGTTTTGGCCGGCCCGCGGTCTCCGGATGACCGTTAACCGTGATATCGGCGATGTAGGTCAGGATCTTCGTCGCCCGGTCGCGGCGCCTCTTGAAGTTGAACAGGCCGGGCGTCGTGTCGATGAACTTCGTCGTGTAGGTATTGTCGAGGAAGGTCGGATGCTTGAGCAGGTTCTCAACGAAAGCTATGTTGGTCGAAACGCCGCGGATGCGAAATTCCCGAAGTGCCCGGTCCATGCGCGCGATCGCCTGCTCCGGCGTCGGCGCCCAAGCGGTGACCTTCACCAGAAGCGAGTCGTAGAAGCGCGTGATCACGCCGCCCGCATAGGCCGTGCCGCCATCGAGCCGGATACCCATTCCCGTCGCCGAGCGGTAGGCGGTGATCCGGCCGTAGTCGGGGATGAAGTTGTTTTGCGGATCCTCGGTAGTCACTCGGCACTGAAGCGCGTGGCCCGAGAGTTCGATATCCTGCTGCCGCGAAACGCCGGTCGCTTCGGCTAGCGTTTTGCCCTCGGCGATCTTGATCTGGGCCTGGACGATGTCGATGCCCGTCACTTCTTCTGTGACGGTGTGCTCGACCTGCACGCGCGGATTGACCTCGATGAAGTAGAACTGGTCGGTGTCCATATCCATCAGAAACTCGACGGTGCCCGCGCACTCGTAGTTCACATGGGCGCAGATCTTGCGGCCCAGTTCGCAGATTTCCGCACGCTGCTTCTCGGTCAGGTAAGGCGCGGGAGCGCGTTCGACGACCTTCTGGTTGCGGCGCTGGACGGTGCAGTCGCGCTCGAAAAGATGATAGATCTGCCCATGCTGGTCGCCGAGGATCTGCACCTCGACGTGCCGCGCCCGCAAGATCATTTTTTCGAGGTAGCCCTCGCCGTTGCCAAAAGCGGCCTCGGCCTCGCGCCGTCCCTCGCGGACTTTTTCCACAAGTTCCTCAGGCTTGTTGATCGGCCGCATGCCCCGACCGCCGCCGCCCCATGAGGCCTTGAGCATCAACGGATAGCCGATCTCGGCCGCTTCTTTCTTGATCGCGTCGAAGTCGTCACCCAGCACATCGGTCGCTGGGATGACCGGCACGCCCGCCGCGATCGCTACACGCCGGGCGGACGCCTTATCGCCAAGCGCCCGCATCGTTTCGGCCTTGGGTCCGATGAATGTAATGCCGGCCTCGGCGCAAGCCTCGACGAATTTGGGGTTCTCCGACAGGAGCCCATAGCCCGGATGGATCGCATCGGCCCCACATTCCTTGGCCACCCGGATGACCTCGGGGATCGAGAGATAGGCCTGGACCGGCCCCAAACCCTCACCGATCCGGTAGGCCTCGTCAGCCTTGAAGCGGTGGAGCGAAAGCTTGTCCTCTTCCGCGAAGACCGCGACGGTGCGCTTGCCGAGCTCGGTCGACGCCCGCATCACGCGGATCGCGATCTCGCCACGGTTGGCCACCAGGATTTTTTTGAACTCGGTCATGGTCGTTTTCCCCCGTCCGGGCGTCGCGAAGTCTAGGGATGCTGCGCCGCAGCGCAAGCCCCCGCGTCACTGATCTGCCGCGATGCGGTAGCATTTCGCTTTGTCTATGGCGGACCGTGAAACTATCTGACGTGATTACGAAGCAAATCCGCCGAAAACGACTTTCAAACGGCGCGGAGGCATCCCGGAAGATCGGCGAGACGTTTCGCGCCAAGCTGACCCATGTTCGCGGCAATGTCCTTGGTCAGAATGTCGACAAGGTGGCCGGGGCCGTCCGCTCCTAGCGCGCCGAGCGCATAGTGCCAGGCGCGCCCCAGCATGACGAAGTCCGCGCCGAGCGCGATCGCGCGCAGAATGTCGAGACCGCCCTCGATCCCGCTGTCGAAGATCACCGGCAGCGTCGTCGCGGCGCGTACGTCCGGCAGAGCCTCGATTGTCGCAGGTGCGGCGTCGAACTGGCGCCCCGCATGGTTTGACACCCAGATCGCATCCGCGCCCTCGTCCTGCAGCCGCGCGGCGTCGTCGGGGCGCAGGACGCCTTTGACGATCAGCGGCCCGTCCCATTCATCGCGCAGCGCCTTGAGGTAATCCCAGTCGGGCGAAGTTCTCAGGAGATATCCGATATGGGCGGTCGACGAGAGGCTGGCCCTGGTGTCCGCATAGCCATCCATCAAACGCATCCGCGGCATGCCGATCCGCGCCGTGCCCATCGCCCAGCCCGGACACATGGCGATCTGAGTCAATAGACGGGGCGTCAGCTTCGGCGGCTGCGTCAGTCCGCTTCGCGTCTGTCGCTCGCGACGGCTCGCGACGGGAACGTCCGCCGTCAGGATCAAGACCGAGAACCCGGCATCCTTCGCCCGCTTCAGCATGTCCGTGCGGATCTTCGGATCACGCGGCGGATACATCTGGAACCAGCCATGCGCGCCGAGCGCCGGCGCGACATGTTCGGGCGTCTGGCTCGCGACAGTGGACAGCGAATAGGGCAACCCCGCCTTGCCCGACGCACGCGCCAGAAGCTGCTCGGCATCCGGCCAGACGAGCCCCGACATGCCGACGGGCGCGATGCCGAAGGGCAGGGGAAAGGTCTCGCCGAACAAGGTCGCTGAAAGATCGGGCGCGAACTCTCCATGCAGGATCGACGGGTTGAAGTGAATCTCGTCCAGTTTCTGCCTGTTGCGCCGAAGCGTCGCCTCCGTGCCTGTCGCGCTGTCGAGATACTCCCAAACGAAATGCGGGATGCGTCTTCTGGCGCGAGCCTTCAGGTCGGATATCGCGGGATAGCGCTGATGCAGGTCCATGCCGAAGTTCTCCGCAGTGCCATGCCGAATGTCCAGCGATAGCGTAGGAACAGAGTGTGAACTTCTCTTTTATTCATGTTCCGATGCGGCTAGATTGCCACCCATGAGCAGTTTCGACGAAAGCGACGCCTTCGAAGGCGCCTCCCTCTCAGCACGCGCGATGGCCGCGCGGCCCGCACCCTATCTCGACGGGCTGAACCCCGCGCAGCGCGAAGCGGTCGAGGCACTGAACGGCCCGGTCCTCATGCTGGCCGGTGCGGGCACCGGGAAAACCCGCGCGCTCACGGCCCGCATCGCACATCTTCTTGCGCGCGGGCAGGCGCGGCCGAACGAGATCCTTGCGGTGACCTTCACCAACAAGGCCGCGCGCGAGATGAAGGAACGGGTGGCACGCTTCATGGGCGAGGCGGTCGAAGGCATGCCCTGGATGGGAACGTTCCACTCGATCTGCGTCAAGATCCTGCGCCGGCACGCGGAGCTTGTCGGGCTGAAGTCGAACTTCACGATCCTGGATACCGACGACCAGATCCGGCTTCTGAAACAGGTCATCGCGGCGGCGAACATCGACGAGAAGCGCTGGCCCGCGCGCCAGCTTGCGGGCCTAATCGACAACTGGAAGAACCGCGCCTGGGGGCCGGAGCAGGTGCCTTCGGCGGGAGCGAGCGCGTTCAACCACATGGGAACCGAGCTTTATGCGGCCTATCAGGAACGACTTCTGACGCTCAACGCCGTCGATTTCGGCGATCTCCTGCTCCACGTCGTCACAATCTTTCAGAACCATCCCGACATTCTCGAACAATACCAGCGCTGGTTCCGCTACATCCTGGTCGACGAGTATCAGGATACGAACATCGCGCAGTATCTCTGGCTTCGGCTTCTGGCGGCAAAGCACAAGAACATCTGCTGCGTGGGCGACGACGACCAATCCATCTATGGCTGGCGAGGGGCAGAGGTCGGTAACATCCTGCGTTTCGAGAAGGATTTCCCGGGCGCCAAGGTCATCAAGCTGGAGCAGAATTACCGCTCGACCGAACATATCCTCGCCGCCGCGTCGGGCCTCATTTCCGCCAATGCCGGTCGCCTGGGCAAGACGCTCTGGACCGATGCGGAGGGCGGCGAGAAGGTCCGCCTCATCGGCCACTGGGACGGCGAGGAAGAGGCGCGCTGGATCGGCGAGGAGGCCGAGGCGCTGCAGCGTGGCACGCGGGGTTTGGACCCTGTCAGCCTCAACGATCAGTCGATCCTCGTCCGCGCTTCGCACCAGATGCGCGCCTTCGAGGACCGGTTCCTGACCATTGGCCTGCCTTACCGCGTGATCGGCGGCCCGCGGTTCTACGAGCGGATGGAGACCCGCGATGCGATGGCTTATTTCCGGCTCGCCGTTTCGCCCGAGGATGACCTCGCGTTCGAGCGGGTGGTCAACACTCCCAAGCGTGGCCTCGGTGACAAGGGCCAGCAGGTGATCCAGCGGAGCGCCCGCGAAGCGGGCGCAAGCCTGCATGTCGGCGCGCGCAGGGCGCTCGCCTCCGGTGGGCTTTCAGGCCGGGCGGCAGGACAACTCCTGCAGTTCGTCGACAATATAGACCGCTGGCACGGGCTGACGCTGCGCGAGGGTCAGAGCCACATCGAACTGGCCGAGATGATCCTCGAGGAATCCGGCTACACGGAGATGTGGCAGAACGACAAGACGCCCGAGGCGCCGGGGCGGCTCGAGAACCTCAAGGAACTCGTGAAGGCGCTCGAAGCGTTCGACAACCTTCAGGGCTTTCTCGAACATGTCTCGCTCATCATGGACAATGACAGCCAGGACGCGGACGAGAAGATCTCGATCATGACCCTCCACGCCGCCAAGGGTCTGGAATTTCCGGTCGTGTTCCTTCCCGGCTGGGAGGACGGCCTCTTTCCCTCGCAGCGCTCTATGGACGAAAGCGGGCTCAAGGGCCTCGAGGAGGAACGCCGCCTCGCCTATGTCGGCATCACCCGCGCCGAACGGCTGTGCACCATTTCCTTCGCCGGCAACCGCCGCGTCTATGGCCAGTGGCAAAGCCAGCTTCCCTCGCGCTTCATCGACGAACTGCCCGCCCGCCACGTCGAAGTGCTGACCCCACCGGGCCTCTATGGCGGCGGCTATGGCGCGGCCGGAATGTCGGCGGGCATAGAGGAGCGCGCGGCCCGCGCCGATGTCTACAACTCGCCCGGCTGGAAGCGTCTGCAGGAACGCAGTGCCACGCGGCCCGTGAGCCAGCCGCGCGAGGCGCGCAATGTCGTCATAGATCTCGACGCCGTCTCGGACTTCACCGAGGGCGACCGGGTGTTCCACCAGAAGTTCGGCTATGGCACCATCGAAGGGATCGAAGGCGACAAGCTCGAAGTGTCATTCGAAAGGGCAGGGCTCAAGCACGTCGTCGCGGGCTTTGTCGTGGCCGCCGAAGCGGCGGACGACGTTCCCTTCTGACAGCGGTTCTCCGATGCAAACAGTGCGCCTCCCGAGGCGGTTCCTCCGCTTCGACCGCCGCCCGAGAGCCAGGAGACATCAGGACAGGACAAGCGCCTCGTGCCGCTTGAGGCTCGGGCGCGCTAGGCGCGCAGTGCCGCGGCTCTCCAGACAAGGGAACAGCGACAGGATTTCGGACCGCTGGGCGCTGTCCATCTGGTCCAACGCCGTCTTGGGGAAGAAGCTTTCGCTCGGCACACCGTTCGAGACGACTATCTCGTGGTCCTCGAACAGAAGGTGGAAGTAGGTTACATAGCCGCCGTCGCGGCGCGTGACGGTCCGGCCGTTCACGAGGTGCTTGGCTATGACCAGAACCTCCTCTGCGCCCGTCATGAGTTCGACCTGAGGACCACGCATCACCATTCGGTGGTTGGGCGACACGCATAGCTCGCCGCAATTGCCGATGGCGCCGTCCGAGAAGACCACCGGCGCATGATCTCCCGTCGCAGGAACCGTCGTCGACCCGATCCAGCAGATCGGGCGCAACGCGTGATCGAGCGTCAGCACGAGGTCGCCCATCCGCAGCGTCTCGATCGCGCGCGGCCCGCGGTCAGTCTCGATCATCGTCCCTTCGGTGAAGCAAGCGAGCAATGCGTAGTCGACTTCGCCGTTGCCGATATTGCCTTCCGACGTGAAGACATATTGCTGACCGGGCACGAGCGGCTGTTCCGAGATGAGCGCGGTTGTCGTGTTGTTGCCCGTGTTGTTGGCGCCGATCGTGATCGAGTAGACCCGCACCCCGGTGGCGGTCTCGAGTACGTAGTTGACAAGGATCGGAGTGCCCGCCGGATAGGTCACCCCATCGAGCGTGATGGGCGCATTGAGAGTCTGGCCGCCCGAGTTGATCTCGTCGAACCCGTCATTGTCGGTGTCGTTCACCTGAATCTGCTGAGGCGCGGCCCCTGCGTTCAGCTGCAGATTGAAGGGCGGGTTTCCCGCGGCGCGCGCGCCCTGTTCGTTGGGTGGAGCGATGTTTCCGCCCGTCGTGTCGAAATCGGAGATTTGGTAGACGTATTGGAGCGTCTCGATGGCCATGCGGCGCACCCCCTCAAACTGATACGGCTGAAAATCTTCTGGGGGATCTTAGCCCACGATCCCCTAAGGGTCCAATCGTCGCGCCGGAGAGCGGCGCTGTATCGCCGAACCAACGCCGTCCAAGGCTGTAGTGAGGCTGAAAGAGCAGGGAGGAGAACCGCTAGGTGAAGACAGGCGGCGCCCCAGGGAGGAGGAGGGGGCGCCGCCCGCCGTCACATCGGCACCCAGGGAGGAGGAGGGGGCGCCGAAGCCTGTGAAGATGCGGCGGTGACAGGGAGGAGGAAGTCACCGCCGCATTTCACGCCGCCCGGCCAAAAGGAGGAGGAAGGCCGGGCGCATCGCAAGGACCTTTCGGTCCGATTTCGCGCGGAGGCATCGGGAGGAGGTGATGCCGCCGCGGAATTCTGAGGCTCAGGGAGGGGAGCCCCGGAAATCTCATTTGCCGTAGGCGGCTTCGATCGCGATGGAGTTGATCGAAGAGCGGCTGATGCCGAGGTCGTGAAGCTCGCGGTCGCTCAGGCGGGTCAGCTCGTTCCGCGTCTGGCGGTACAGCTTGTAGCGCTGACGGCTGTCGCGCAGATTGCTCAGCAACGTGGCGATGCGGTCCACCAGACCGGCTTCGATGCCGCGGGTATCGTTCATATGGGCCATTTTCGTAACCTTCATCTTTCTGCTCCGCGCCATTTCCGGCGCCGTTGCCCAATAGTTGGCGCTAATGCTGCAGCTGCACAATACCTCATTGCGTCAATGCTGCCATGCAGAAATCGCATGACCCAACCGCCAAATTTGCCTTACGCTACGGCAACTTGCGCAATGCGTAAGCTTCCTCGCCATTGGGGGTTGCTCTCGTAGGCAAAGCGCCCATTCTTTGAGCTGAATGAGAAGCGGAGTCTCGACGATGCCCACCCGCGACGCCATCACCGAAGCCCTGCGCAGCGTCGCGTTGCCTGACGGCGGCAACCTAGTTTCGCGCGATGTACTGCGGGCGCTCACCGTCGAAGGCGACGCGGTCCGCTTCGTGCTGGAAGCGCCCGATCCCGAGATGGCACGGCGGATGGAGCCGGTGCGGGAGGCGGCCGAGGCCGTCGTCCGCGCCTTGCCCGGCGTCGGCTCCGTTTCGGTCGTTCTGACGGCGCACGGGCCGGCCCCGAAGCCGCCAAGCCTCAAGATCGGTCAGCATCCTCAGTCACAGGCGGGGCCTCAGAAGATAGCCGGCGTCGACCGGATCCTCGCGGTCGGTTCGGGCAAGGGCGGGGTCGGAAAGTCGACCATCTCGTCCAATCTCGCGGTCGCGCTCGCGCGTGCGGGGCGGCGTGTTGGTCTTCTCGACGCCGATATCTACGGACCGTCTCAACCGCGCATGATGGGGGTTGCGAAGCGCCCTGCCTCGCCCGACGGAAAGACGATCATTCCACTGGAGGCCCACGGCGTCACCTTCATGTCCATCGGGCTCATGCTCAAGGAAGGCGAAGCGGTCGTCTGGCGCGGTCCGATGCTGATGGGCGCGCTCCAGCAGATGCTCGGCCAGGTTGCCTGGGGCGAGCTCGACGTGCTGATCGTCGATCTTCCGCCCGGCACCGGCGACGTGCAGCTTACCCTTTGCCAGAAAAGCCACGTAACCGGGGCGCTCATCGTTTCGACGCCACAGGACGTCGCGCTTTTGGACGCCCGCCGCGCGATCGACATGTTCGGCAAGCTGAAGACTCCGATCCTCGGGCTCATCGAGAACATGTCGACCTATGTCTGCCCGAATTGCGGGCACGAGGCGCATATCTTTGGCCATGGCGGTGTCTCGGCCGAAGCCGCGCGGCTTAACGTGCCCTTCCTGGGCGAAATCCCCCTCAGCCTCGACGTGCGGCTCGCCGGCGATACCGGCACCCCGGTGGCGGCGGGCGACGGGCTGGTTGCCGAGGCTTACAGGCGTCTGGCCGAGCGCCTGATCGGCGGCGGCATGGCCTGAAGGCCGATCTTCACGGGAAATCACGGGATCGGCATTGATCCTCCGGGTTCTCATGCAACATATGCCAGTATTGCCGGTTCCCGAATCGCAAGTGAGGCCGGAATCTGAGGGTTTTCGGCAAATTGCCCTCCCTTTTCTCTTCAGATCTTGCATTTCTCGCATTTTTTTCGGGAAAATACGGGAAAGTAAAAGCGCTACTATATTTAGTAGCTGTCTAGGCTTAACTCACAATAAATTCCAATGCTGATATGGTTTTGCCCTTGATCTGGGCGAGGAAATAGTCGTTTTAGCTCCGAAATACTGTTGGATTGGAAAATTTTTCCTTGCTTCCCATGAATTCCCATGGCATCCCTGGTGTCACCGATGAGAACGGGCCAAGACGGGGCGGCAAGACCCCAACAAGGCGAAAAAGCAGGTTTCATACAGGCACCCCGCTTTCATCGAACCGAGAGATCCGGCGCGTGAGCGAGCAGACATCCCCCCAGGTGGCATGCGCAGCCGGACAGACCCAGAGATGGGACGAGGGCGGCGGATTGGGCAGTGGCAGCAGCCCAATCCGCCGTTGTCGTTTCAAGGGGCTCGGCAAAACGGCGGTGACAGTACGGGGGGAGGGGACAGTGGTAAGGAGCGCGGGCCGTTGGCACGCCGATTCAGAGGATCGGATACGTTCAAGGTGGACGCGAAAGGTCGCGTGTCCATCCCGGCGCCGTTCCGCCGAGTGATCGAAGCCTCGGATCCCGATTGGAAGGAAGGCCTCCGTCCCAACATCGTGATCGTCTATGGCGGCGAGCGACAGAACTGGCTCGAGGTCTACACGATGAAGGCCATCGAAGAGATCGACGAACAGATCGAGGACATGCAGCGCGGCTCCACCGAGCGGCTCTGGCTCGAAGAACTCATGCACGGACAGTCGATCGAAAGCCAGATCGACGATGACGGCCGCCTCACGCTTCCCCAGAAACTGCGCGAGAAGGTCGGGCTGACGAACGAGGCGTTCTTCATATCGGCTGGCGACTATTTCAAGATCTGGAAGCCCGAGACCTACGATGATCAGGCCGGGTCGCGCACCCGCAAGCTCGCCGATCAGTACCCCGAGGACTTCGATCCCCGAAGCCTCCTGCCTCCAAGGTCACGGGGGTAGGGGATGGCCGCTGCCGCAGCCCGCATACCCGATCCCGCCCCGCACATCCCGGTTTTGCTTGGGCCGCTTCTCGAAGCGGTCGTGCCCGTGTCGGGCCTCTGGGTCGACGGAACGTTTGGCGCCGGCGGCTATGCGCGCGGACTGCTGGAGGCGGGCGCGCACCGCGTGATCGGCATCGACCGCGACCCGAGCGCCTTTGAACTCGCCAAGGAATGGGCCGGGCAGTACGGCGATCGGCTGCGGCTCGTCGAAGGCACCTTTTCCGAACTCGACGAGATCTCTGGCGAACCAGTGGACGGCGTCGTCTTTGACCTCGGCGTCTCCTCGATGCAGCTCGATCAGCCCGAGCGCGGGTTTTCGTTCCAGAAGGACGGTCCCCTCGATATGCGCATGGGCGACAGCGGGCCGACTGCCGCCGATCTCTTGAACACCGCGTCCGAGGCGGAGCTTGCCGACATTTTATTCCACTATGGCGAAGAACGCGGGTCCCGGCGCATCGCCCGGGCCATAGTGGCTGCGCGGCCCCTGGCGACGACGCTTGAACTGACAGCGGTGATCGAACGCTGCCTGCCGCGTGCCAAACCCGGCCAGATCCACCCGGCAACCCGCAGTTTCCAAGCCATACGCATCGCGGTGAATGACGAATTCGGCCAACTCGCCAATGGGCTCGAAGCGGCCGAACGCGCACTAAAGCCCGGCGGCAGGCTCGCGGTCGTGACCTTCCATTCGCTCGAGGACCGGGTTGTGAAGCGGTTCTTCCAGTTCCGTTCCGGCGCCGAAGGGCAGAGCAGCCGCCACGCCCCCGCCCGCGCTCAGGTGGCGCCCGCCTTCACGCTCAAGTCGCGTCGTGCGATCGCGCCGGACGAGAATGAACTCGCCCGCAATCCCCGCGCGCGCTCGGCCAAGCTGCGCATCGGCGTGCGCACCGAAGCGCCTGCAGGCGTCGCGGACCGTGCCGCGCTCGGCCTGCCAAGACCAGCCCTTCAAGGAGACCGGTGATGCGCAATCTGATGATTGTTCTCTCTGCCCTCGCCGTGATGGCCCTGGCCTTCTGGGCTTATCGCGAAAACTACCGCACCCAGGCCGAACTGGCCGAGGTGCACGATCTTCAGTATGACATCGGGCGCTTGCGCGAGAGCCTCGGCGTGCTGCGCGCGGAATGGGCCTATCTCAACCGGCCGGACCGGCTGCGTGAGCTGGCAGACATCAACTTCGCGCGGCTCGGCCTTTTGCCGCTCGAGCCGCGCCAGTTCGGCGATGTCGGCACGCTTGCCTACCCCGCCGTCGCGCTGCCTCCGATCACCGAACCCGTCGACACCATAGCGCTTGGGGAGACGACCGAATGACCCGCACGCCTCTCCGACCGCTCGCACGGATTCTATCGGCCCGCGCCAAGGGCGAGAACCCCGATGCCATCGAACGCGAGAACATCCGGTTGAGGCACGAGGCGATGCGCGACCGGGCGCGGCTCAGGGCCGAGGGACGGCTCCTTATCCTCGGTGCGGCCTTTATCATGGCGTTCGGCACGGTCGGGACGCGGATGGGGGTTCTCGCCTCGACCGAACCCGCCGAGCCTCAGAACGCGACGCCCGGCGCGGCGATCATCGCGCAGCGCGCCGACATCGTGGACCGCAAAGGCAGGGTGCTCGCGACCAACCTCGTCACTCATTCGCTTTACGCCCAGCCCCTTCTGATGGTGGATCCCGAGCGCGCGGCGACCGAGCTCGCCGCGATCTTCCCTGACCTCGACGCCGAACTGTTAAACCGAGACTTCACCGGAAAGCGCAAGTTCCTATGGGTGAAAAAGAAAATCTCGCCGGAGCAGATGCAGCTGGTGCACGAGATCGGCGATCCCGGCCTGCTCTTCGGTCCGCGCGAACTCAGGCTCTATCCCAATGGTGCCATCGCCGCCCATATCCTCGGCGGCGCGAGCTTCGGTCGCGAGGGCGTGACCTCGGCCGAGGTGGTTGGCACGGCGGGCATCGAGAAAACCTTTGATCGCTGGCTGCGGGACCCCGCAAATGGCGGCGCGCCGCTCGAGCTTTCCATCGATCTGTCAGTCCAGTCGACGGTCGAGGACGTGCTCTACGGCGGCATGAAACTCATGAACGCAAAGGGCGCGGCGGCGATCCTGATGGACGTCCGCACGGGCGAGGTGGCAGCGATGGCCTCGCTCCCGGATTTCGATCCCAATACCAGGCCTCGGCAGCAGATCAAGGGCGACCCCTCCGACAGCCCGCTCTTCAACCGCGCTGTGCAGGGGGTCTACGAGCTCGGCTCCACCTTCAAGGTGTTCGCTGTTGCACAGGCGCTGGAACTTGGTCTCGTCAACCCTTCGACGATGGTCGATACGAAGGGTCCAATGATCTGGGGGCGCTTCAAGATCCGCGACTTCCACAACTACGGACCGCAACTGTCGGTGACCGATGTTATCGTGAAGTCGTCCAATATCGGCACTGCCCACATCGCCCAGGCGATCGGCGGTACGCGGCAGCAAGCCTTCCTCGAAGCGCTCGGTCTATTCGAGCCGACGACAATCGAACTTGTGGAGGCGCCGGGCGCGAAGCCGCTGCGGCCCGCGAAATGGCCCGAGATCACCACTCTGACCGTCTCGTACGGCCATGGCGTCGCGGCCAGCCCGCTGCACTTGGCCACGGCCTACGCCTCGCTCGTCAACGGCGGCACGCGGATCACGCCCACGATCTTGAAACGGAAGCGCGCCGAGCAGGGCAAGCGTCTCGTGTCGGAAGACACTTCCGCCATCCTGCGCGACCTTCTGCGACAGGTCGTCGTGCGCGGTACGGCGAGTTTCGGGGAGGTGCCAGGCTACGCCGTCGGCGGTAAGACCGGAACTGCGGACAAGCCGAAGCCCACGGGCGGCGGCTATTACAAGGACAAGGTGATCGCGACCTTCGCGTCGGTCTTCCCGTCGCATGACCCGAAATACGTCCTTGTCGTTTCGCTCGACGAACCGGTGGAAACCTCGGGAACGGAACCGCGCCGGACCGCCGGCTGGACCGCCGTTCCGGTCGGCGCCGAGATCATCCGGCGCGCCGCGCCGCTGCTCGGCCTCAGACCGGAGGTTGAACCCCTGGCCGCGAGTGAAGTAATACGCGTGCGCAACTGAGGGCGGGCGTGTGTCGGGGGCGCATTTCATGGCCGGGACGAAAACGCTGGGCGAACTTGGCCTCACGGCACAGGGCGGTCGTGAGGTGGAAATTACCGGATTATCGGTCGACAGCCGCCAGGTGAAGCCCGGCCATCTCTTTGCAGCGCTCCCCGGCACAAACATGCATGGCGCTGAATTCATTCAGTTTGCCGTTCGAATGGACGCGGCGGCGATCCTCACCGACCGCGTCGGCGTCGAGATCGCGCGCGACGCGCTCGACGCGTCCGATGCAGCACTCGTCATCGCCGAAGACCCGCGCCAGACGCTCGCTTATTCGGCCGCCCTGTGGTTCGGAGCGCAGCCCGAAGTCATGGTTGCTGTGACCGGCACTTCGGGAAAGACGTCGGTCGCGACCTTCACGCGCCAGATCTGGCAGGCGCTCGGGCGGAAATCCGCCAATCTCGGCACCATGGGCATCTGCGGCGATTTCGAGGCGCCGCTCGCCCACACGACGCCCGAACC
Source organism: Defluviimonas aquaemixtae (assembly GCF_900302475.1). NCBI lineage: Bacteria > Pseudomonadati > Pseudomonadota > Alphaproteobacteria > Rhodobacterales > Paracoccaceae > Albidovulum > Albidovulum aquaemixtae. Next base: position 2,267,968 of record NZ_OMOQ01000001.1, on the reverse strand, counting down.
CGTGACGCTCCACCGGGTTCTGGCCGAGATGGCCGAAGCCGGCGTGACACACGCGGCAATGGAAGCCTCTTCGCACGGGCTCGACCAGATGCGCCTTGATGGCGTTCGGCTCCAGGCGGCGGCGTTCACGAACTTCAGCCAGGACCACCTCGATTATCACGCGAACTTCGACGACTACTTCGCCGCAAAGGCCGGCCTGTTCACGCGCGTTCTGCCCGAAGACGGTCATGCGGTGATCAATATCGACGAGGCGCGCGGCCGCGAGATGGCTGAAATCGCGCGCGGCCGGGGGCAGTCGCTTCTGACCGTCGGCCGCGACCCGGTGGCCGATCTCTGCATCACGGCGCAACGCTTCGACGCGACCGGGCAGGACCTGCGCTTCACCCATGACGGCAATCCACACATGATCCGGCTCGCGCTGATCGGCGGCTTTCAGGCCGAGAACGTCCTGGCCGCCGCCGGACTAGTGATGGCGACCGGTGAGCCGCCCGAGGCGGTCATCGCCACGCTGCCCGGTCTTGTCACTGTCCGCGGCAGAATGGAACTCGCCGCCCGCCGCGACAACGGGGCCGCGGTGTTTGTGGACTACTCGCACAAGCCCGGTGCGCTCGCCTCGGCGCTCCAGTCGCTGCGCCCGCATGTAATGGGCCGCATTGTCGTCGTCCTCGGCGCTGGCGGCGATCGCGATAGGATCAAACGGCCGCTCATGGGCGAAGCGGCGGCGGAATTCGCCGACGTGGTCATCGTGACCGACGACAATCCCCGAAGCGAAGATCCGGCCGCGATCCGCGCCGAAGTGATCAAGGGCTGCCCCGGAGCGACCGAAGTGGGTGACCGTGCCGAGGCGATCCTGCGCGGCGTCGACGCGCTCGAGCCTGGCGATGCGCTTCTGATCGCGGGCAAGGGGCACGAGACGGGACAGATCGTCGGCAGCGACATTTACCCCTTCGACGATGCCGAACAGGCTTCCGTCGCCGTCGCCGCGCTCGAAGGCCGGATCTGATGGCCGTGCTCTGGACCTCCACCGAAGCCGCCGCCGCGACGGGCGGCCGCGCCACGCGGGGCTTCGAGGCGACGGGTCTGTCCATCGACACCCGTACACTCGGGCCCGGCGATTTCTTCGTTGCTCTGAAAGACGTGCGCGACGGGCACGACTTCGTGGCGGATGCGCTGAAGAGAGGTGCCGCCGCCGCGATGGTGTCACGCATCCCCGAAGGCTGTTCCGAAGACGATCCGCTTCTCATCGTGCCCGATGTGCTTGAAGGCCTGACCGCACTTGGAGCCGCAGGCCGCGCGCGTTCAAAAGCCTGCGTCGTCGCCGTGACCGGCTCGGTCGGCAAGACTTCCACGAAGGAGATGCTGCGCGCGATCCTTGGCGGTCAGGGCCGGGTCCACGCCGCCGAGGCGAGCTTCAATAACCACTGGGGCGTGCCCATCACTCTCGCTCGGCTGCCCAAGGACGCCGACTTCGCGGTGATCGAGATCGGCATGAACCATCCCGGCGAGATCGCGCCGCTCGCGCGTCTCGCCCGGCCGCATGTCGCTTTGATCACGACGGTCGCGGCGGCGCATCTCGCCGCTTTCGACGGAATTGAGGCCATCGCGCGCGAGAAGGCTGCGATCTTCGAAGGGCTGGAGCCGGACGGCACCGCTATCCTCCCCTCCGGCCTCACGGTTTCGCCAATCCTGGAAGCGGCCGCTGCAGGGGCCGGGCGCCTGATCCGTTTTGGCACCGATGCGGCGGATGACTACCGCCTCCTCGATGCGACGATCGCCCGCGACACGACGATCGTGAAGGCCGACCGCAGGGGGTCGCCCCGGTTGTTCAAGGTGCTGACGGCCGGGCGACATTTCGCCATGAACGCGCTCGCCGCGCTCGCGGCGGCGGAGGCGGTTGGCGCAGATCCCGCTGTCGCGGCCTGCGATCTCGGCCAGTGGGTGCCGCCCGCCGGACGGGGTCAGCGCGAGCGCATCTATCTCGACATCGTCGACGAGAATCTCAGCTTCGACCTGATCGACGACGCATTCAACGCCAACCCTGCGTCGATGGACGCGGCCCTTCAGGTCCTTGGCCAGACCGCGCCGCGCGACGGCATCGGCCGCTTCCTCGAAGGCCGTCGCGTCGCGATTCTGGGTGACATGCTGGAGCTTGGGGCAGAGGAAACGTCGCTGCATGCCGACCTGGCCGGGCACCCTGCCATCCGAGAAGTCCATGTCGTTCACTGCGTCGGCCCTCGGATGCGGAGCCTCTGGGAGCGCCTGTCGAACCGCCGGCGCGGAGAATGGGTGGGCACGGCGGAAGAACTGGCGGCGCGCGCCCATCAACTCGCCGATGCCGGCGATGTCGTTCTGGTCAAGGGCTCCAAAGGCTCGAAGGTCAGCCTTGTGGTTGACGCGCTGAGGAAACTCGGGCAACCGGGCGCGGGCGTAGCGCGGGGGACCGAGTAATGCTCTATTGGCTATCCGGACTTGCGGAGGGAGGGGATGTCTTCAACCTCTTCCGCTACATCACCTTTCGCGCGGGCGCGGCCTTCTTCACGGCGCTCGTCTTTGGATTCCTGTTCGGCAATCCGCTGATCAATCTTCTCAGGCGCAAGCAGAAAAAGGGCCAGCCGATCCGCGACGACGGCCCGCAAAGCCATTTTGCCAAGGCCGGCACGCCGACAATGGGGGGTCTTCTAATCCTCTCGGCGCTGCTTGTCTCGACGCTTCTATGGGCGCGGCTCGACAATCCTTATATCTGGATCGTCCTGTTCGTGACGCTGAGCTTTGGCCTGATCGGTTTCGCCGACGACTACGCCAAGGTCACGAAAAACAGCAGCAAGGGTACGTCCTCGCGCGGGCGCTTTGTTCTTGGCCTCGCGGTCGCGGCGCTTGCGGGCGGTATGGCGGCCTATGTTCATCCCGCAGATCTCACTAATCAGCTTGCCTTCCCGGTCTTCAAGGACGCGCTCTTTAATCTCGGCTGGTTTTTCGTTCCGTTCGCGATGGTCGTGATCGTCGGCGCGGCGAACGCTGTGAACCTGACCGACGGCCTCGACGGGTTGGCCGTCATGCCGGTGATGATCGCGGCGGGAACGCTCGGCGTCATCGCCTATGCGGTCGGCCGGACCGACTTCACCGATTATCTTGGCGTCCACTACGTGCCGGGGACGGGCGAGATCTTCATCTTCACCGCAGCGCTCATCGGCGGCGGGCTCGGATTTCTCTGGTACAATGCGCCACCGGCGGCGGTCTTCATGGGCGATACCGGATCGCTCGCACTCGGCGGCGCTCTGGGTGCGATTGCGGTCGTGACCAAGCACGAGATCGTGCTCGCCATCGTTGGCGGCCTCTTCGTGGTCGAGGCGCTGTCGGTCATCATCCAGGTCGCCTATTTCAAGCGCACCGGAAAGCGCGTCTTCCTCATGGCGCCGATCCACCACCACTTCGAGAAGAAGGGCTGGGCGGAGCCGCAGATCGTCATCCGGTTCTGGATCATCTCGCTGATCCTCGCGCTGATCGGGCTGGCGACGCTCAAGCTGCGCTGAGAGGAATGCGGGAAAGCGACCTCTACGCCCCGGTCAAGGCGCATCTGGAGGCGCAGGGTTACGAGGTGAAGGCGGAGATTGGCGATTGCGACATTCTCGCGCGGCGCGGGGACGAACCGGCGGTCGTTGTTGAACTGAAGCTGACCTTCTCGCTCGCGCTCGTCATGCAGGGTGTCGCCCGGCAGACGCTGTTCGATCACGTCTACCTCGCAGTTCCCGTCGCGACGGAGCGTGGCTGGAAGTTGCGCTACAAGGACGTCATCCGGCTCTGCCGCCGTCTCGGCCTTGGCCTTTTGGCGGTGCGTATCGGTGATCCGCCCCACGTCGAGGCGCATCTGGACCCGGGACAGTATGCGCCGCGCAAGAACAGTCGCCGCGCAGGTCGGTTGATCCGGGAATTCGACCGCCGTGTCGGCGATCCGAACGTGGGCGGCGCGTCCGGCGTGAAGCACGTGACCGCGTACCGGCAAGATGCGCTTCGCTGCGCTCACCTTCTTGCTGCGAAGGGTCCATGCAAGGCCTCAGTTGTGGCTGCCGAAACCGGTGTCGCGCGGGCGGGTGCGATGATGCGGACGGACCACTACGGCTGGTTCAACCGGGTGGAGCGAGGTATCTATGCGCTGAGCCCCAGCGGTCATGCGGCCATCGCGGAATACGGCGCGATCGACCTCTAACCCGAAGCGAAGGGATACGTCATGCCACCTCCCTCACGTCCGACAGCGCTCGTTACCGGTGGCAATCGGGGTATCGGGCGGGCGATCGCCGAGGGCTTGGTCGCGAAGGGCTGCGCCGTCACGATCGGCGTTCGCGACTCCGATTCCGGGTCCGAGGCCGCGCAAGCCCTCGGTTGTGGGTCGGTCCGGTTCGACCTCGAAGACCCCGACAGCTACTTCGGCGCGATGACCGAGGCGGGCGGCTTCGACATCCTCGTCAACAACGCCGGCATCCTCAACCACGTCTCGCTCTTGGCGCCCGACAGCGACTTCGACAGTGCAATGCAGGTGATGGTCGCGGCACCGCTTGATCTGATCCGGCTGAACCTCCCGCGCTGGCAAAAGACCGGCTGGGGACGGATCGTCAACCTCTCGTCCGACTGGGGCAGCTTCGCGCACGGCCTGGGTGGCCCCGGCGCCTACGGCATCGCCAAGGCCGCGCTCAACGCGCTGACCAAGGCGTTGCCGCGCGACCTTCCGCCGGGCGTCAAGATCAATGCGACGTGCCCCGGCTGGGTGCGCACCCGGATGGGCGGCGCGGCCGCGACACGCAGCCCAGAGAAGGGCGCCGACACCGCGCTTTGGCTCGCGCTATTGCCAGATGATGGGCCTACGGGCGGCTTCTTCCGCGACCGCAAGCCCATCGACTGGTAGCCGCGCTTAGTCGATCGAGACGAGCTCGATCTCGAAAGTCAGGTCCTCGCCCGCAAGTGGATGGTTGGCGTCCAGCGTCACCGCCTCTTCCGTCACATGGGCCACCGTGACGGACACAGCCTTTCCGTCGGGCGACTGCATCTGAAGCCGCGTTCCGATATCGAGCGGAATGTGGTCGGGAATAGTGGCGCGCGGCACATCGTGGCGCGCCTCCGGCCGCGCCTCGCCGTAGGCCTCGGCGCATGGCACTTCGACCGTCTTGCGCTCACCCTCCGCCATGCCTGGCAGCGCCTTGTCCAGCCCCGGAATGATCTGACCGGAACCGACCTCGAATTGCAGCGGGTCCCGCCCTTGCGAGGAATCGAACTCAGTACCGTCCTGCAGCGTGCCGCGATAGTGGATATTCACGGTGTCGCCCGTCTTTACCTGGGTCATGTCGTCCTTTCAGAATTTCGGGAGTGAATGAGGAGGCCGCGCCGTCGCGGGTGCTCACGAGCCGTCAGCCTAGCGGTCCTGCCTTTCGGCGTAAACCCCGGCCCAGTCGGCCGGGCGGGCGGCGACGCTTGCGGAGCGTTGGGCCAGCGGGCATTGTCCCGCGGGCACAAGGTTTCGGGGGAGCCATGATTCCGGTTCAGGGATTTTCAGGCAGGAAGGTCGCCGTGCTCGGCCTCGGCCGGTCGGGCCTCGCGACAGCGCGCGCGCTGTCCGCCGGTGGGGCCGAGCCCTGCCTCTGGGACGACAGCCCCGAGGCACGCGACAATGCGGTGGCGCAGGGCTTCGAGTTGACCGATCTTACCCGTCGCGACGCCTGGGACGAGGTTGTCTGCCTCGTGGTCTCCCCCGGCATCCCGCATCTCTATCCAGAACCGAACCGGCTGATCGCCCGCGCGATGGCCGAGGGCGTGCCGGTCGACAACGACATCGGGCTCTTCTTCCGGTCCTGGTCGACCCGCGACTGGGGCCGGATGGACAAGACGCCCAAGGTAATCGCCGTGACCGGGTCGAACGGCAAATCGACGACGACCGCGCTCATCCATCACATCCTGTCCGAGGCCGGGCGGCCCGCACAGATGGCTGGAAATATCGGCCGAGGTGTCCTCGACCTCGACCCGGCGCAGGATGGCGAGGTCGTAGTGATCGAACTCAGCTCATACCAGGCCGAGCTTGCGCGCGCACTTACCCCGGACATCGCGGTCTTTACGAACCTCACGCCCGATCATCTCGATCGGCACGGCGGCATCGGCGGCTACTTCGCCGCCAAGCGTCGGCTCTTCTCCGAGGGAGGGCCTGACCGCGCCGTCATCGGCGTGGACGAGGTGGAAGGGCGGTTTCTCGCGAACCAGATGGCCCAGGGCGCGGGCGACGACCGTGTGATCCGCGTCTCGTCGGGCGAGAAGCTCGACGGGCCTGGCTGGTCCGTCTTTGCGCGCAAGGGGTTCCTCTCGGAATGGCGGAAGGGACGGCAGGTTGCCTCGATCGACCTGCGCGAGATCAGCGGGCTGCCCGGCGCTCACAACCACCAGAACGCCTGCGCGGCCTATGCCGCTGTCCGCACGCTCGGCCTCGCGCCGAAAGTCGTCGAGGCGGCGTTTCGCTCATTCGCAGGGCTGCCGCACCGCAGTCAGCTCGTCGCCGAGGTGGGTGGAGTCCGCTATGTCAACGACTCCAAGGCGACGAACGCTGACAGCGCGGCCAAGGCGTTGCAGGCTTTCGATAATATCCGCTGGATCGTTGGCGGCCTCGGCAAGGGCGGCGGGATCGCCTCTCTGGTCCCCCATCTCGACTCGGTGAAGAAGGCCTATCTCATCGGCCACTCGGCCCGCGATTTCGCGCTTCAACTCGGGGAGACGCCGCACGAGATCTGCGAAACGATGGAGAGGGCGGTGACCCGCGCTGCGCAGGAGGCTAAGCCGGGCGACACTGTGCTTCTCGCGCCCGCGGCGGCGAGCTTCGATCAGTATCCGGATTTCGAGAAGCGGGGCGAGGATTTCGTCGCACGGGTGACGGCGCTCCTCGCCCGTGCGAAGGGATGAAGCGCGGCGATCTGCTTGCGCGCGGCCGAAAGACATTGGGTTGACCGGGGCACTTGCGAAAGGAGGTCTTGAATGGAGGGACGCTGCACCTGCGGGAAGATCCGTTACAGGCTGACCGACACACCGCTTTTCGTCCATGCCTGTCACTGCACCTGGTGCCAGCGCGAATCCGGCGGTCCACATGCGATCAACGCAATGATCGAGGCGGACCGTGTGGAACTGCTCTCCGGCGCACCCATAGAAATCGACACGCCCTCGAGCTCCGGCAAGGGCCAGATTGTCCTGCGCTGCCCGGACTGTCACGTGGCCCTCTGGTCGCACTATTCGGGTGCGGGCCGCGCCATGGCCTTCGTCCGCGTCGGCACGCTCGACAATCCCGCCGCATGTCCGCCCGACATCCACATCTTCACCGCGACCAGGCTGCCATGGTACGCCCTGCCGGAAAGCGTGCCCGCCGTGCCCGAATACTACCGGAGAAGCGAGCACTGGCCGCCCGAAAGCCTCGCCCGGCGCGAGGCGCTGATCGCGCGGCAGGCGAAGCCGTGATCCGGCCATTAATTGCGGCTCACCCGCCCCTAGCGCGTTCGTCCGTTCTCGGCTAAACTCCGCCGCGAGACCCGGCAAACGGGCGTAAGTGAGGCAGTGAAGGCGGTATCCCATGACTGAGATGGTCTACGGCACGGTGCCCGTGCGGGCAGGCGAGCCTGTTCTTCCACGCTGGTGGCGCACCATCGACAAGTGGTCCCTTACAGGCGTGATGGTTCTTTTCGGGATCGGCCTTCTTCTTGGCCTCGCTGCATCTGTGCCACTGGCCGAGAAGAATGGGCTTGAGCCGTTCTATTATGTCACCAGGCAGGCCGTCTTCGGCGCCGCCGCGATGGTGGCGATGCTTGTCGCCTCGATGATGTCACCCGACATGGCCCGGCGCCTGGGAGTCCTCGGCTTTCTCGCGGCCTTCGCGGCGCTCGCGCTCTTGCCGGTGTTCGGGACCGACTTCGGCAAAGGTGCGGTACGCTGGTATTCGCTTGGTTTCGGCAGTTTCCAGCCCTCGGAATTCCTTAAGCCCGGCTTCGTCATCCTCACCGCCTGGCTCATGGCCGCGAGCCAGGAAATCGGCGGCCCTCCGGGGCGGCTCTATTCATTCGCGCTGGCGATCGTCATCGTCTTCTTCCTCGCGCTTCAGCCCGATTTCGGGCAGGCCTGCCTTGTCCTGTTCGCCTGGGGCGTGATGTATTTTGTGGCCGGCGCGCCTTTCGTGCTTCTGACGGTAATCGCCGGACTCGTCGTCGCGGGCGGCATATTCGCCTACGACGCATCCGAACACTTTGCCCGCCGGATCGACGGGTTTCTCGCTGCCGATATCGATCCCAGAACCCAGATCGGCTACGCCACGAACGCTATCCAGGAAGGCGGCATCTTTGGCGTCGGTGTGGGCGAGGGGACTGTCAAATGGTCGCTGCCCGACGCGCACACCGATTTCATTATCGCGGTCGCAGCCGAGGAATACGGCCTCGTCCTCGTACTCTTCATCCTCGCGCTCTATGCGGTCATCACCGCGCGCTCCCTATTCCGCCTGATGAGCGAGCGTGACCCATTTATCCGGCTCGCGGGAACCGGGCTCGCCTGCACCTTCGGGGTCCAGGCGCTCATCAACATGGGGGTCGCCGTGCGGCTCCTGCCCGCGAAGGGCATGACGTTGCCCTTCGTGAGCTACGGCGGCTCGTCGGTGATCGCGAGCGGCATCGCGATGGGCATGCTTCTGGCCTTCACCCGGATGCGGCCGCAGGGCCGGATCGAGGACTACATCATCAAGCGGGGCCGCTGATGGCTGCGCCCTTGCTTCTGATCGCGGCCGGTGGGACCGGAGGGCACATGTTTCCCGCCCAGGCGCTCGCGGAGGCGATGGTGTCGAAGGGCTGGCGGGTGAAGCTCTCGACCGACGCGCGCGGTGCGCGCTACGCGGGCGGCTATCCGAAAGCGGTCACGGTCGAACGGGTCGCGTCGGCGACCTTCGCGCGCGGCGGCCCGCTAGCGAAGCTCACGGTGCCCGTTCGGCTGGCAGTCGGCGTGATCGGGGCCGTCTGGCGGATGCTGCGCAACCGGCCAAATGCAGTAGTTGGCTTCGGCGGATACCCGACGATCCCGGCACTTGCGGCCGCGATGATCCTGCGTGTGCCGCATATGATCCACGAACAGAACGGCGTCCTCGGCCGCGTGAACCAGATCTTCGCCAGGCGGGTCCGCTGGATCGGCTGTGGCACCTGGCCGACCGACCTGCCTGACGGTGTGGAGGGCCACCACACCGGCAACCCGGTGCGCGCGGCGGTCCTGGAACGTGCAGGTGCACCCTATATCCCGCCCGGTGACTACCCGATGAGTCTTCTCGTCATCGGTGGCAGCCAGGGCGCACGAGTGCTCTCGGATGTGGTGCCCGGCGCGCTCGCCACGCTGCCCGATACCTTGCGCACACGCATCCGCGTTGCCCACCAGGCCCGGCCCGAGGACGAGGCGCGCGTCAATGCCGCCTATGCCGAGGCGGGGATAAAGGCCGAGGTCGCGCCCTTCTTCTCCGACATCCCGAGCCGGCTCGCCGACGCGCAGCTCGTCATCTCGCGCTCGGGCGCCTCGTCGGTCGCCGACATCTCGGTCATCGGCCGGCCGTCGATCCTCGTGCCCTTCGCCGCCGCCGCGAATGATCACCAGACCGCGAATGCCCGCGGCCTCGTTGCCGCCGAGGCGGCAATCCTCATTCCCGAATCCCGGCTTGACGCCGCCACACTCTCGGGGCATGTCGCCGCGATCCTGGAAAACCCGGATGCCGCCGTCCGCATGGCCCATGCCGCGCTCGCACACGGCATTCCCGACGCCACCGACCGGCTCGTCACCCTGGTTGAGGCCCTGACAACGAAAGAGAGCACATGAACGCCGCCACGAAGCTGCCCGGAGAACTTGGTCCGATTCATTTCGTGGGCATCGGCGGCATTGGCATGTCGGGGATCGCCGAGGTTCTGATCACGCTCGGCTACCCCGTACAGGGCTCCGACGCGAAAGCGTCGAAGATCACCGACCGGCTGGTGAAGCTGGGGGCAACCTTCTTCGAGGGCCAGAAGGCTGAAAATCTAGGGGAGGCGGCAGTCGTCGTGATCTCCTCGGCGATCAAGAAGGGCAACCCCGAACTCGAGGAGGCGCGGCGGCGCGGCCTGCCTGTCGTGCGCCGGGCCGAGATGCTGGCCGAACTCATGCGGCTTCGCTCGAACGTCGCGGTCGCGGGCACACACGGCAAGACGACGACGACGACGATGGTCGCGACGCTTCTCGACAAGGGCGGTTTCGACCCCACAGTTATCAATGGCGGCATCATTCATGCCTATGGCTCGAACGCGCGCGCGGGCGCGGGTGAGTGGATGGTGGTCGAGGCCGACGAGAGCGACGGCTCGTTCAACCGGCTGCCCGCAACGATTGCCATCGTCACTAATATCGACCCCGAGCACATGGAACACTGGGGCGATTTCGACAAGCTTCGGCAGGGCTTTTACGACTTCGTCTCCAACATCCCCTTCTACGGCGCCGCCGTGTGCTGCACGGATCATCCCGAAGTGCAGACGCTCGTGGGCCGCATCACCGATCGCCGGATCATCACCTTCGGCTTCAACGCGCAGGCGGACGTGCGTGCCGTGAATCTGACCTACGATGCGGGGGTCGCCCATTTCGACATCGCGCTGCAAGGCGAGGGCACGGACTCCGTGATCGAGCGCTGCACGCTGCCCATGCCCGGCGACCACAATGTCTCGAATGCCCTCGCCGCCGTCGCCGTGGCCCGCCATCTCGGCATGAAAAAGGACGAGATCCGTGATGCGCTCGCGAATTTTGGTGGTGTGAACCGGCGCTTCACCAAGGTGGGCGAGGTTCTGGGGGGCGTGACGATCATCGACGACTACGGTCACCATCCGGTGGAAATCGCCGCCGTCCTGAAAGCCGCTCGCCAGGCAACGAAGGGCCGCGTGATCGCCGTCCATCAGCCGCATCGCTACTCTCGTCTGTCGACGCTGTTCGAGGATTTCTGCACCTGCTTCAATGAGGCCGACGTCGTCGCCATCGCCGAAGTCTACGCCGCGGGCGAGGACCCGATCCCTGGCGCGAGCCGCGACGATCTGGTCGCCGGCCTCGTTGCTCACGGCCACCGCCACGCCCGCGCCATCCTCGACGAGGCCGATCTGGAGCGGCTGGTCCGCGAACAGGCGAGGCCCGGCGACATGGTCGTCTGCCTCGGCGCCGGCACGATCTCGATCTGGGCCAACGCGCTGCCCGACCGTCTGAAGGCCTGATCCGGTGGTGGAGGCTTCGCCCGCCTTGAAGCAAACGACGTTATGATCTGGTCGATGGCATTCGCCTGTCTCTGGGTGGTCGCTGCTACGGTCGTTGCCTTCCTGCCGTTGCGGTACCAGATGCCGCTGGGGTTCATCCTTCTCGCCTCCGCGCTGGCGCTCGTGGCCTGGCTCGCGGTCGAAACCAATCCCTGGGTAGCGCTCGCCGCGATCGCGGCGGTCGTGTCGATGTTTCGCAAACCCTTGCTCTATGGCATAAAGAAAGCGAAGGAGAAATCGGCGCCTGACAGGGAAGGGGGGCAGCCGTGAGCCAATCTTTGGTCCTCGCCTGCCTTTGGGCAGTCATCGCGACCGTGACCGCGATACTGCCGTCGCGCGATAGGCACTGGCGCGCGGCCTACGTTCTGATCGCGCTCGGCATCCCGATTGTCGGGTGGGTGACCTTTGAGAACGGCCCCTGGATCGGCCTGATCGTGCTCGCCGCCGGTGCCTCGATCTTGCGCTGGCCGCTTGTTTATCTCTGGCGCTGGCTGCGGCGGAAATCAGTCCGGTAAGGGCCTCTTGTGCAGCCTGAGGGCTCGGGCGCCGCGCCTGTTGGTCGAATCCGCTGACTGTGGGATACTCGAGTCCAAATTGGAGGTGATCCCATGGCCGTCATGGACCGCGTAGAGGGCGTCGTGATCGGCGTACTCCTTGGTTTCGACGAAGGCGCGCCGCTCGTCGTGTATCCGGGCAATCCCGAGGACAGGGCTGTTCCCGCCCGCAGCCTCGCGCGCCTCTCCGCCTCAGATCTCGGCGCCGAGGTGGCGCTTCTGTTCGAGGACGGCCGCCGCGACCGGCCGCTCGTCGTCGGCCGTATCGTCGAACCCGCCCGCAGCGACGCGACGGCGACCGTCATCCGCGACGGCGAGACGGTGAAGCTGACGGCGCGCGAACGGATCGAGCTTCGCGTCGGCAAGGCGTCGATCGTGATGGAGAAGGACGGCCACGTCACGATCCGCGGCACCTACCTCGTCAGCCACGCCTCCGCGTCGAACCGCATCCGCGGCGGTTCGGTGAACCTCAACTGAGATGGCCGTCCCGGTCTTGGAGGAGATCGTCAGGCAGCACGCCGAGCAGGCGGCGTTCCTGTGGACGGTCTACGACCGGGCGCTGCTCTATCCCGACGAGAACCCCGAGATGGACGAGGAACGCATCGCGCGGGTCGTCGAACGGCTCGACGCGCATCTCGACGGGCTCAGGGTGGCAGGGGCGGAGGGGCTGAGGATCGCCGAGGAGCGGTATGGGGAGTATCCGGAAGCGGGCGAGTTGTTTGTGATCAGGATGCTGCAGCCGGGGGCGGAGGGGCTGCGGGTGGCGGAGCTGGAACTGGAGAAGATCAGGCGCTATCTGGGCGCGAAACTGCAGGGGTGGAGCGGTCGCTAGCCGCCATACTCTGCCATATCAAGACGGCTGAGAAAGATATTGCCATCATAGCCCAATTCGAAGCCATCCCAGGTTTTGCCGTCGAACACGAAGATTTCTTTCCAGCCGGAGATCACCAACTTTTCGGGCGAGGTATGCATGTAGAAGGCATGGCGCAGTTCACGGAAAGGGACCACAGTGTCATCGTCCTGAATGTTAAGGCCCCAGTTCACGTCGCTCCAGTATCGGTGGCCCTTGAACGTGCGGATCGCGAAAAAGTCGCGCGCCGGCGCGGAAAGCTCCACCAACTCCTGATCGCGAAGCGCAAGAGCCAATCCCTCGCGGCCGCCGATGTGGATCAGTTTCTCGTCCGTCACCTCGAGCGCCATGAAATTGCGTTGGTCGGGCAGGTCAAGCTGATCCCATGCCGTGCCGCGCAGGTGAAGAAGGGTGCCTCCGTTGCCGCAGGCGTAAATGAGGTCGGGTGAAGGGCCGTGGATGTCGCGCAGCGCAAGGCCGTTCAGGGGCGGTACAAGTTGCCAGTCGGCGGCAGCGCGGACATAGCCGACCCCGCCGTCGCCAACCACATACTGCGGCCCTCCCTCGAGACGGTAGAGCTTCCGCAGCACGCCCTCCGGAAGTGAGGTGACGCTGTCGCCCTCTGGGGTCAGATCGTGCATCAGGCCGCCGATCTCGAGAACGACATGACGGTCGCTCGCGAGACTGGCATGCGACATGATCGTGTCCTCGATGCGCTGGCGGACCCGGTAGGTAAGACTTGAGTCCAGATCGACCTCTAGAAGGTAGGAGCGAAAGAATTCGCCGTCGTGGTCCGAAAGCTCGAAACTCGCAGCGTAACGGGTGCCGCCAAGATGGAAGCCTTCGATCGCTTCGATGTGCACTTGGTCCGGGGTGAGTTCGTCGAAGCTTTCCGCGTCCGTCACCGGCGTTTCCTCCCCATCAATATGATGCCCCGCGAAGCGGCGTTGCCTTCATCTCGTCGAATGTGGGCTTGCGGGTGCCACCCTTTCCGTCATCGACCTCTTCGGCGACCGCTTGGAGGTAAACCATTAGAATCAGCTCCATGCAGTCCAGCGCCGCGTCCTGCTTGTCCTTCGGTTGGGAGCTGATTCGCGGATCGTTGTCACGATACGCGTCCTTGGTTTCCTTGACCGCGTCGGCGAGAGTCGGATTGGGGTTCTTCTTCAGGGCATCGCGCATGTGCGTGGTCTTGAGATTGTGCGGCGTGCCCTTCTTCTTACCGTCCGCGTCAGCGGGCTTGCTGTGATCGGCCTCGTGCCAGGACTGCATGCAAACGCAAGGCGCGTCCTTGGTCGCATAGTTCTTCCACGGCTTGTAGTTGGTCCCGTCCTTCCGCTTGGTCTGCATCATCTGGTTTTCGAAGTAGTGCTCGGATTCATCGGTGGACGTGTCACAGGGCGACTCGCCGTGAGGATGAATCTGCATGTCCATGTCGTTCAGCAACGTCGCGCATTCGACGACGGCCGGGTTCGCCTTGCAGATTTCCGGCCAAGGTCCTGTATTCCCGATCGGCGACGCGTGATTGTGTGTCGCCAGGTCCGAGAACCGGATCACCGGCTCTCCGTCGAACTTCACGTCGTTAGACCAGGAGTTAAAGTACTTCTTCCCGGTGTTCTTCGAGGTGACGACCCCCTTCTTCGCGGCGCAGCCGGCCTCTGTCCCACTTGTGCGGCTTTCGTCGGACTTGTTCTTGATGTTCACCGTCTTGCCACCGATGAACACCGTTCCCGTCCCTTTCTCCGTATCGCTCGCCATGCCGAAGCTCGGATAGGGCACCGGAACGCCGGGCGGGGTCGCGGGGTTCTCGGGCGGCGTGAAGCAGACGTCGGGGAAGGCGGCGATGGTCTGGGCCTGAACGGCCTTGCCCGAAATCTCCAGGCCGTTCGCGAAGACGTCGCCCATCAGGCCCCCCTGACTTCGTGCAGGACGGCCGCGCCGCAGGCGCCGTCGTCGGCAGAGGCTTCAACAAGAACGGGGCTGCCGGGGACGTAGCCCTTCTCTGTGGCAGTCAGCGCCATGCCGAGCATCAGCGGCACGACCGCAGCGCCCACATTGCCGACATTCTCGCCCGGACTCCAGAGGTCCTGAAACGCGGTCCGGCCGCGTTCCAGGCGGAGGCTCGCGAGCGCCGTTTGTTTGAACCAGTAGCTTTCGCCGATGAGATCCGAGATGCGGTACTCGACATGGGCGAGGTCGGCATTTGCCTCTTCCATCGCCGTGTCATAGGCGCGGGTCATCCCATCGCCGCGCAGCGGCCGGTCGATGCCATCCTCGTCCATCCCGTTGTAGATGAACGCCTCCTCGCGGGCGAGGCCGAGGCCGGTGAGGCGGAGGGGGCCGCTCTTTGAGCACAAAACGGCAGCCGCGGCCTCGCCCGGGATGAAGCCGTTGGCATTGTCGGGGCCGAGGAGGCGCTCCTCGGCGATGTAGTGGGCGATTGTGAGCGTCGTCAGGTAGCTGTCGACTCCGAGAATGAGAACATGTTCGGCCTTCCCCTCGGCTAGCAGGCGGCGCGCGCGGGTCAGCGCCACGAAGCCCGAGGGACGGCCATGGGCAACGATGTGGGTTTTGATTCCGCCGGGCAGGTCAGCGACCTCGCCAAGAAGGCGGACAAAGGCGTCGGCATCGCGCACGGGGGACCCGGGGCGGGTCTTCTCGGCGAGGCAGAGGATGAGGGCGTAGTCGGCCTCTGCCTTGGGTATCTTGCGGAAGACATCAGCGATGGCCCCCGCGGCAAGATGGGCAAGCCGCTTGGTGCCGATCCAGTTGCGCGGAAGGGGCACCGGCGCGCCGGTCAGCCACTCGCCGCCCGGGCCGAGGAATCGGGTCTCGGCGAAGCCGTCGAGCCGGGCGCGCATTGCGGCGGCAGAGGACGCACAGTCGAGCCCCACCGCAGTGACCATGCCGGCGGCGCGGATGTGAAGCGCGCTCATGCTTCTTCCTCAGCGGTCGAAACGGCGCGGACATAGCGCTTGCCGGTCGCGAAGGCGCGCAGCATCGCCGGGGTCGGTTCACCGATCCAGGCCTCGGTGAACTCGGTAATGATGCGGCGCATCGGCACCCAGATGCGCCAGGCAAGCATAAATATCCGCGCCTCGGTATCGAAGATCAGCGTGTCGGGAAGCGCGCGCGCGTCGAAGCAGGTCTCGCGGCCCCGGAAGACTCGGATCGGAAGCGCCGTTTCGGGCAGACGGAATTCCTCGCGGCCGCGCGGCGTCAGGCCAACGAGGATCACGGGTGTGCCGCCCCTCGGGAAGGCGACCTGCTGATCCTCGGGCGACATCTGGAAATTGCGCTCGTCGAAATCGGGGGGCAGGAAGGGGAAGATGTTCCGCTCCCAGTTCTCGTCATAGGTGCCACCGTAGCGCAGACGCTCGGGCCATCCCCGGCCTACGGGGCCGAGCGCCATGGGCCGGTACCTGCCATAAGGTGAGGTGACTTCCTCGCCGACCTCCTCGGTGTTCGGCAGCGGCTGGCCGGGAAGCTTCGCCTGGCCGCCGACGGTGCCGAAGCCGCAGCCCACGGGATTGGCTGCGTAGACCGGAGGGGCTTTGTCGTCGGGGTCCGACCGGTCGGGGCCGCCGAAGGCGGTGTCGTAGGAAAAAGGCTGGCGTGTGAAGGGGTAAGGTTTCGTCGCGGTGATCGCGGGTCCCACGACGCGCCATTCGCGCTGTCCGACGACGTCGAACTGCTTCGACCAGCCGCCGACCTTGACGCCAACCCGCACCCGTTCGGCAGGCCGGCCGCCCGGCGCATGGGCTGCGCCCTGAAGCACGACGTCGCAACGCGGCTTGCGGAAGGCAAAGTCGCTTTCCCAAAGTGTCGCGGAAAAGCCGGGTGCGCCGGTAAACTCGTCGGCCATGACGAGCGGGCGCTGTTCCTCGGCCGGTCGCGGCTGGTCCGAGGACCGCTCGGGGAAGGTGAATGTGCCCTTCACGACAAGAGACAGGTATTCCCGGCCCGCCTTGTCCATGCCCATGGTGAACTGGTGGACATATCGCGTCTGGTTCAGAATCCGCATCCGTCGCGCCTCACTCGAACGCGTAGGCGAAGCCGTCAGGCCCGCCCGTCACCGTGACACGCGACAGCCCGCTGCCCTCGAGCTTGCGGTTCAGCACCTGACGACTGAGTTCGGGCAGAAGTGTGTTCGTCAGGATCGCGTCGATCATCCGCCCGCCCGACTCGATCTCGGTGCAGCGCGCCTTGACGAGCTCCATGAGGCCGTCACCTATCACGAGTTCCGCCTCGTGGCCGTGAAGCAGCCGGTTCGCAATGGATCTCAGTTTATGGCCAGCGATGGCCTCGATCATTGCGTCGGAAAGCGGGTAGTAGGGGATCGTCACGACACGGCCGAGAAGCGCGGCGGGAAAGACTTTTAGGAGCGGCGCGCGGAGGTTCGCGTTCAGCTCGTCGAGGTCGGCCTTGGTCTTGCCGTCCTCGGTCATCGCCATGATCTCCTCGGAGCCGACGTTCGAGGTCAGCAGGATCAGCGTGTTCTTGAAGTCAATCCGGCGGCCCTCGCTGTCGTCCATCATGCCCTTGTCGAAGACCTGGAAGAAGATCTCGTGCACGTCCGGGTGGGCCTTTTCGACCTCGTCGAGAAGGATCACCGAATAGGGGCGGCGGCGGACCGCTTCGGTGAGGATGCCGCCTTTTCCGTAGCCGACATAGCCGGGAGGCGCGCCCTTCAGCGTCGAGACAGTGTGCGCCTCCTGGAACTCGCTCATGTTGATCGAGATGAGATTCTGTTCGCCGCCATAGAGCGCCTCGGCGAGCGCTAGCGCGGTTTCGGTTTTGCCAACGCCCGAGGGGCCGCAGAGGAGGAAGACGCCGATCGGCTTTTCCGGCGCACCGAGCCCTGCATATGAGGTCTGGATGCGGTTTGCGATCATCTCCATCGCGTGGTCCTGTCCGACGACGCGGTCCGAAAGTATTCCGGCGAGCGCCAGCGCCCGTTCGGTCTGACTCGCCAGCATCCGACCCATCGGAATGCCGGTCCAATCCTGCACGACCGAGGCGACGGCGTTGCGGTCGACGGACGGCAGGATCAGGGGACGTTCGCCCTGCGCCTCGGTGAGCGCCGCCATCCGGGCACGTAAGTCACTCAGCACCTGCTCGCGTTCCTTGGGGCTTAGAACAGCAGGTGGTAGCGGAGGCTCGGCTTGTTCGGCGCCCTGCTCGGCCTTTGGTCCCTCGCTCCCGGGCGTCTCTTCCTCGGGCGGCAAGTCGCCCGCCGTGCCGGTCTCGTCCACCGCGACGCCGGATTGGCGGAGCTTCGCGCGCAGGTCGAGAATCCCTTCAACAAGCGCTTTTTCTGCATCCCAACGAGCAGTTGCGGCCGAAAGCTCATCTTCTGTGTCAGCCGTTGCCGCCTCGACCTCGGCCCGGCGGTCGGCCACATCGATGCCGATCGCCTCCTCGCGCTCGATTATGCCCGCCTCGATCTCCAGCGCCTGCTTGCGTCGCTCGATATCCTCGACCTCGGCGGGCGTCGCGTGCTGGGACACGGCCACGCGGGCGCAGGAGGTGTCGAGGAGGCTGATGGCCTTATCGGGCAATTGGCGCGAGGGGATGTAGCGGTGCGACAGGGTGACTGCAGCCTCGATCGCCTCGTCGAGGATCTCGACCTTGTGGTGCTTTTCGAGAACCGCGGCGATGCCCCGGCACATGCGGATCGCGGCCTCCTCCGAGGGCTCCTCGACCTTCACGACCTGGAAACGGCGGGTCAGCGCTGGGTCCTTCTCGATATGCTCTTTGTATTCGGCCCATGTGGTCGCGGCGACAGTGCGCAGTTCGCCACGCGCGAGCGCGGGTTTGAGCAAGTTCGCGGCATCGCCAGTGCCCGCAGCCCCGCCCGCGCCGATTAGTGTATGTGCTTCGTCGATAAAGAGGATGATCGGACGGTCGGCGGATTGCACCTCTTCGATCACGGTTTTCAGGCGCTTCTCGAACTCGCCCTTCACGCTCGCTCCGGCCTGCATCAGCCCGACATCGAGCATGTGCAGTTCAACCGCCTTCAACTGCGGTGGCACGTCGCCTCGGGCGAGCCTCAGCGCGAAGCCCTCAACCACGGCGGTCTTGCCAACCCCGGCCTCGCCGGTGAGGATCGGGTTGTTCTGCCGCCGGCGCATCAGAATGTCGATGATCTGGCGTATCTCCATGTCGCGGCCAACGACCGGGTCGATCTTGCCCGCCTTCGCGCTTTCGGTGAGGTTCGTCGAATATTGCTCCAGCGCCGACTGCCCGCCGGGCCGTGCCTTGGGCTTCGCGTCGGCCTCGGCCACATCGCCCGGGCCTTCGATGGACTCGGCCAGCAGGTCCGACAGCACCGCCGCCATCGCATCGGGGTCGATCTTGTCGAATTCCAGGCTGATCTTGTAGAGAAGCGCCTCCAGCACAGGTGACTTCAGTCCGGCCAGCAAAAGATAGGCCGACCGTACCGTGTCGTCGCCGAATTCGAGCGAGCCGAAGGTCCAGGCCTCCTGAATATCGCGGAAGATATGGTCCGAGAACTCCTCGACGGAGCCCGCGCCGTGGGGCAGCGCATCCATCGCCCTCGCTATGTCACCTTCGAGCCGCGCCTCGTCGACCCCGGCCGACTGCAGGAGAATCTCGAAGTCAGACCGAGCCGATCGCGCCAGTTCGGCGACGAAATGCACGAGTTCCACATACGGGTTGCCGCGCGTCTTGGCGGCTTGAGCGGCGGCAGAAAAAGCCTTCAAACACAATGGATTGAGTTTGCCGACGAGCTCTTTTCGCTTAATCGTTTCGGGAGAACCTCGTTGGGCCATCCGTGCTGCCCCCCTTGTTTCAATCAATTCAAGCCAGTTGGTCGAACGAATAAAATACGGGTAGGTTTACCCAAGGGCAGTCTAAGCTGGAATCGCCCGTTAGGCGACCGTTTTGCTTAGCCGACCGCCCGGGCCGGACCGCAGGAGCGCCAGATGATAGATGCGATACCGGGCGACATCTTTCGCCGAGGGCAGGTCCTGAACAACACCTACGAGATCGAGGGCGTCCTCGGCCGCGGCGGCACAGGCGAGGTCTACAGGGCCAAGAACCAGATCACCGGTCGTGTGGTCGCGATCAAGGCGCTGTCAAAGCAGTTTTCCGGCAACGACGACTACATCGAACTGATGAAGCGCGAAGAAGAGATGCGCGACATCCACCACGACTCCGTCGTCCGCTACACCGAATGTTCGCGTTCGGATCAGGGGCACGTGTTTCTTGTGATGGACTTCATCGACGGTCCGTCGCTCAACGAGGTCATGGCATCCCGCCGGATGGACCCGCGCGAACTGATGATCGTCGCCCATCGCGTCGCCGAGGGGCTGGAGGCGGCGCAGCGCCACGGAATCGTTCACCGCGACCTGTCGCCGGACAACGTGATCCTCAGAGACGGTCGGGCGGAGCGCGCAACGATCATCGATTTCGGCATTGCGAAGGACACAACGGCCGGCGCTTTGACAATCGTCGGAAACGAATTCGCCGGAAAGTACGAGTATGCGGCGCCCGAACAGGTCGACGGACGCGCCGATACCCGGTCGGATTTCTACGCTCTCGGCGCCTCGATCCTCGCAGCGTGGCGCGGCGACGTGCCGTTCGCGGGCTCCACCCCCGGCGAGATCGTGCGCCGCAAGCAAATGCCGCTAGATACCGAAGGCGTGCCGGATCCGCTGAAGGGCCTGATCGACTGGCTGACCGCGCCCGATCCTCGGAACCGTCCTCAGAAGGCGTCGGAAATCATCGCGCGGCTTGATGCGGCGCTGAAGTCCGGTCGCGGACCTGCCCTCGAAGTGCCGCAGAAGAAGCGGGAAGGGCGGCGCGGCCGTGGCTGGCTCCTTGTCCCGCTTTTCGCCGTTCTCGCGGCCGCCGCCTATTTCACGGTCAACTACCGGGATTTCTTCCCCGAGCCGCTGCCCATTGCCGATCCCTTCCGCCTGACCGCTGCGGCTGCTTCGGACGGCGCCGCCCAGTTCGAGGGCAACGCGCCCGACGCCGCCTCGGCCGAGCGCCTTGCCGCGGCCTATGCCGAGGCGACGGGCGCGACGCCCAGCACCGAAGCGCTGAGCCTTGCCCAAGGCGTGCCGTTCGAGGCTTGGGCCGACGCGGTCGGCGAGGCGTTTGCGATCATGCCGGGGCTCGAGGATTGGCGTCTCGACATGGCGGGCAGGGCGGCCGTCGTTCAGGGTCTGGCGCCTGGGGGCGCAGAACGTTCCGCGCTCATCTCGGAACTCGACGCCTGGGCCGGACGCCACGATATCGCGCTGGCGGCGAAGATCGCGGCCGGGCCACGAGTATTGGAGGCGGACGCGGTCGCGGGTATTCTCAAGGGACTGGCCGATTGCGGGACGCTCACGATCGATCGGGCTGAAGGCGGATCCTATGCGCTCGGCGATACGGTGCGGGTTACCGGCTTCACAACCACCGAGGACACCGCAGCGCGGATCGTCGCGCGGCTCAGCGAGGCGGTGGGCGACCGGCGTGTCGCGGTCGAGACGACGGCGCTTAACGCCGATCTCTGCAACGTGCGGCAAGTCCTGCCCATCGTGCCCTCCAACGCCTTGTCGATCTGGTTCGGCGACGGATCAACCGGGGCGGCAAACCTCTCAGGCATCTATCGCGCCGGAGAGAACCCCATCGTCGAGGTGCACGCGCCCGCCGGGCTGGCGGCTGCCTCGCTCTGGGTCGTCCTCGTCGACAACACAGGCAAGGTCTTCAACCTCCTGCCCAACATGGGCTCCGAGGAACAGAAGATCGACGCGCTCGGCCAGGTCGAGAACGGCGTCCGGCGCGTTCGTGTTCTGCATTCGATAGACGAGTTCCGGCAGGACAACAGCCTTATGGCCATGCGCATCTCGGACAGCGATTTCGGCAAGAGCGAGATCGTCGCGATCCTGTCGAAAAGCAATCTGTTCAAGATGCGCGGGCCGACGAGCGAATCCATCGCCTCCTTCGTCGAGTCTTTGACTGAAATCCAGTCGGAACAGCCCGGAAACATTATCGGAGTGGCCAGCCGACTACTGGATTCCAGACCTTGACGTAAGGTCAAAAGGTGCAAAACTGACCACCATAGACATGCTTGATTTCAATTGGCTTTGAAAGGCGGGGGCGATGCGGGACCTCGAGACGTTCCTCGCTCCGGTAGATGGTTCGGATCCTTCCGGGGCTGAGTTACGCAACGATCCGCGATTTCATGCGATCGAGCGGCTGCTTGAGCCGGCGTCGCGCGAGAATCGTCTGAGCGACCTGAACGCCGGCGGCACCGGTGCCGTCGCGCTTGACTGGGGCGCGCTTCTTGAGGATGCGAGTGCGCTCGCCGGAGAGGGACGCGACCTCAGGCTTCTGGTGATCGTCGCGCGGGCCGTCGCGAACGAAGCTGGCTTTGCCGGGCTGGGCGCGGGTCTGACCCTGCTCGCCGAGACGGTCGAGCGCAACTGGGACGAGCTTCATCCGGCGCTCCGCGACAGTTCCTCTGCGCGCGAGGCTGCGGTGCGCCGGATCAACGCGCTCTACCAGATTGAGAACGACGACAACGGCATCCTCGGTGACCTTCAGTTCAACACGGTGCTGGAGCCGCGCGGTGTGGGAGCTGTCTCGGGCGCCGATCTGGCCGCCGGAACGCTCAAGCGGACCACGATCCTGTCCGAAGCGCCCTCGGGCCTCGGCGAGGCTGAAAAGGCCGCCCTCATGGCCGCCCACGAGACGCGCGTGCAGCGCGTGACGACCGCCTGCCGCGCCACGGCCGCCGAACAACCCGAACTCTTGCAGGCGCTGGTGAACGACGTCGCCGCTGCAGAGGAGGCGCTTGGCAAACTCGAACAGACGCTCGATGCGCGGATCGCCGAGAACGGCAGCAGCATCCGCTTCAAGGCACTCGGCACGTTCCTCGAACGCGTCGCGGCAACGCTCGCGATCGTTGAGAAGGAAGAAGCCGCAACGACCGGTGCGCCAGCGCCAAAGGAGATCGAGATGGCGTCCACGCCCAAGAAGCCGAACGGGGCCGATCCGGCGCTGCCCGAGCGCAAGGAGCCAGCATCGCCGGCGGCTTCGAGCGTGCCCGGCCAGATCAACTCGCGCCGCGATGTGGAGCGTTGCCTCGACATGATCATCGACTTTTACGAACGCACCGAGCCGTCCTCGCCGATCCCGCATCTGGCACGGCGGGTGCGCAAGATGGTGCCCATGAATTTCATCGAACTGATGGAGGAAATCGCGCCCTCGGGAATGAAGGAATTCCGCAACGTGGCGGGCGCGCCCGACGAGAAGTCCAAATAAGGGAGAACGGGAGAGATGAGCGAGAGCAAGGCAAAGGTTATCGAACGCAACCGCGCCCCGCGGGTACAGATCGCCTACGACGTAGAGCACTACGGCAGCCCGACGACGATCGAACTGCCCTTCGTAATGGGGGTCATGGCCGATCTTGCAGGCGCCTCGGAAACGGCAGAGGCGCAGAAGTCGGCGGGCGAACGTTCGTTCGTCGAGGTCGATGCCGGGCGCTTCGGCAAGTTTATGGAGGCGCTCAGCCCCCGCGTGAAGGCGCGCGTGCCGAACAAGATGCCGGTCAAGGAGGGCGAGGAGGGTGACGAGGAGATGTTCGTCGACCTCACCTTCAAGAACATGGGCGATTTCGCCCCCGACAAGGTGGCCGAGCAGGTCCCCGCGCTCGCCGAGCTTCTGAAGATGCGCCGCCAGCTCGAGGAGCTTCTGGGCTACATGGATGGGAAGGTGAATGCCGAAAAGCGCATCGCCCAGCTTCTCAACAATGAACCGCTTCTCGCGCAGGTTGCCGACGAGGCGATGAAAACCGGCGAAGCGGAGGGCTGATCATGGCAGACGCAAAGAAGGCCGAAGGTGCCGCCGCCGAAGCCGAAGCCGTAGATCTCGGCGAGTTCAGCGGCCTCCTCGAGAAAGATTTCCGCGTCAAGGAGGACGACAGCGAGAAGCTGCAGAAGCTTGTCCAGAACCTCGCGCTGGCCGCGAAGGAGCGCTCCGGCACGGCAACGATTTCGGGCAATGCCGTGAAGTCGATCAAGTCGCTGATCGCCGGCATCGACAGCATGCTCACGACCCAGATGAACGAAATCCTGCACGCGCCCGAAGTGCGGCAGATCGAGGGCACCTGGCGCGGGCTCCACTATCTCGTGAACAACACCGAGACGGATCAGAAGCTGAAGATCCGGGTGCTGAACATCACCAAGGACGAACTCGCCGACCAGCTTGAGGATTTCGAAGGCCAGATGTGGGACCAGTCCCCGGCCTTCAAGAAGCTCTATACCGAGGAATACTCGATGTTCGGCGGAGAGCCCTATGGCTGCCTCATTGGCGCCTACGAGTTCTCGCACCACCCCCGCGACGTGGGGCTTCTCCGGAATCTCTCGGGCGTGTGCGCGTCGGCTCATGCGCCCTTCATCGCGGCCGCCGCGCCGCAGCTCTTCCGCATGGAGAGCTGGCAGGAGCTGCCGAATCCACAGGACCTGCAGCAGATCGTTTCCTCGCCCGACTACGCGAGCTGGCAGTCGCTCAGGGAAAGCGAGGATAGCCGCTATATCGGCCTGACGATGCCGCGCGTGCTCGCCCGGCTGCCCTATGGTGCCGCGACCGTGCCGGTGAAGGGCTTCGCCTTCGAGGAGGAACTCGAGGGCAACCACGAAAACTACGTTTGGATGAACGCCGCCTTCGCGATGGGCGTGAACATCAACCGGAGCCACAAGCTCTTCGGCTGGGGCACGCAGATCCGAGGCGTGGAATCGGGCGGCACCGTGATCAACCTGCCGGTCCATACATTCCCTACGGACGACGGGTCCGTGGCGATGAAATGCCCGACCGAGATTGCGATCGACGACCGCCGCGAGGCAGAACTTGCGAAGCTCGGCATGATGCCGATCTTGCACCGCAAGAACACCGACATCGCGGCCTTCATCGGGGCGCACAGCCTGCAGGACGACGAAACTCGGGCCGGGCGGCTCGTCGATCCCGACGCACAGGCCAATGAGCGGCTATCGGCGAACCTGCCCTATCTCTTCCCGGTCAGCCGCTTCGCCCACTATCTGAAGGCGATCGCGCGCGACAAGATCGGCACGTTCAAGGAACGCTCCGACATGCAGGTCTGGCTCAGCGAGTGGATCAACCGCTACGTGCTGGCCAACCCGGCCATGGCAGACGACAAGCAGAAGGCCAAACGCCCGCTTGCCGCGGCCGAAGTACAGGTCGACAGTGTCGAGGGTCGGCCAGGCTATTACAACGCGCGGTTCTACCTGCGCCCGCATTACCAGTTGGAGGGCATCAACGCGAGCCTCAGGCTCGTCTCGGAACTGCCCTCTGTGAAGGGAACCTGACCGCACGCCACCACATCATGGGACCCGCCGGAGCAATGATCCGGATCATTTGAGCTGAAAGGAACGGAAAATGGCATTTACTGGGTATTTGAAGGTTCCCGACATCGACGGAGAATCCAAGCGCGATGGCCACGAAGGTGAAATCGACGTCTTCGGCGTGTCCTGGTCCGCGTCGCAGTCGGCTTCCGCCGCGACGGGCTCGGGACGGACGCGCGGTCGCGCCTCGCTGACCGATTTCGTGGTGCACAAGTGGTACGACGCCGCCTCGCCCTACCTCCACCTTGCCTGTCTGAAGGGAAAGTCGTTCGATGAAATCGTGTTCATGGCACGCAAGGATTCCGGCGATGCCCACCTCGACTATCTGACGGTGACGTTGAGCAAATGCATCATCACCAGCTACGCGATGTCGCAGAGCGGGCCGGAGGAGAGTGACAGCGACATGATCATGGAGACCGTTTCGTTCTCGTGCGAACAGCTGAACGTCAAATATGTCGTCCAGGCCGACGATCATTCGGGTGGCGACGAGCACGAGATGGAATACGACGTCGTGGCCGGCGCCTGAATCCGGTCTGGCCTACCCTAGCAAAGGAAACACGTGTCCGATCCGAAGACGACGCCCCCGCAATCCCGGCGCGAAGCCGTGCAGCCGAGCCTCTGGGACCGGCTCGTCGACGATCTGCCGGGACTGGTGGCCGAGACCGAGGGCCGGCGCGCAGAACTGGAAAAGGAGCTTGGGGCCGACCGTGTCGCCCGCCTCATCGCAGGCGGGCGGCGCGCGCTTGAGAAGGACGAGGCTCTAGATGCCGATCAGCAACGCGAGGCGTACCTCCTCATCGCCCAGTTCGAACGGCGCGCGCTCCTGGAAGAACGCGGCATCGTCGTCACGCCCGAGGTCCTCCGAGAGGCGGTCCGCCGCGACATCGAGGCGCTCTTCAACACCGAGCGGCTGGAATCGACACTCCTCCTCGGCGAGGAGGAGCGGCGCGGCTACGAAGACCCCGTCGACGTCATCGCCGGGTTTCCGCATGCGCGTCGCTCCGTCCTGAACTACGGCGTCCCGTCCTTTTCGGGTCGGCGTGCGAACGATTTCGACACCGACGCGCTGGCGCGCGAACTGAAAGAGATTGTCGCCGTCTTCGAGCCTCGACTGAAACGCGACACCGTGCGGGTCAAGGTCGAACGCGGCGACCGCAAGGGTCTCAAGATTGGCATCGAGGGAGTCTTGATGATGGCTCCACTGCCCGAACGGCTTCGGCTGTCGACCACAATCGACCTCGACAACGGCAGCGCCGCGACGGCGCTTGAGGAGGTGTGATGGACCGCAGCTTCCTCGCTTACTACGAAACCGAACTCGCCCATATCCGGGAGCTCGCAGTTGAATTCGCGGCCCTTCACCCCGAGGTCGCGCGCAACCTCTCGCTCGACTCGGTGCCATGCCCCGATCCTTACGTCGAGCGGCTCCTCGAAGGCGTCGCCTATCTTGCCGCGCGCACCAGGCTCAAGGTCGATGCCGAAAGCTCGCGCTATGTGCGCAACCTGCTCGATGCGCTCTATCCCGATCTCGTCGGGCCCGCGCCGGCCGTCTCGACAGTGATCCTGCATCCCGGTCCGCAGGTGCAAACAATGCTAGATGGCCACGTGGTCAGGCGCGGCACGCGGATGGTCTCGGCTTTCCGCGAGGGGCTGGCGACGCGTGCGACCTACACGACCGCGCAGGATGTGACGCTCTGGCCCATCGCGCTCGACACTGTGGAGTATCTTCAGGACCGTGGCGCCCTGAACGCGGCCGGCCTACCGGACGACGTCGCCGCCGGCGCTGAAGCGGGTTTGCGAATCGTCCTGAATTCGGACGGTTCCGCCGCGCTTTCCGAACTCAGCCTCGACCGGCTCGACCTCGGCTTCGCGACAAGCGCGCGCGCCGGAGCGATCTTCGACGCGGTTTTTGGCCAGGCGCTCCGCGTCGCCGCCCGCCGCGCCGAGCCGGGCGCCGCGCTGCACGCCGCTGAAACTCCCCGGATGGTGGGCATTGGAGACGGCGAGTCACTGCTGCCCCGCCTTCGGCCTGCGTTCGAAGGCTACCGGCTTATGCGGGAATATTTCCTCATGCCGGAGCGGTTCCACTATCTCCGCCTTGACGGACTTGGCCGGGCGGTGCGCGACTGCGGTGCCGAAAAACTCGAAATCCTCGTCCTGTTGTCGCGCCCGGCGCCCGAGATCTCGGGCGTCTCCACGAAGGACTTTCGCCTCTTTGCGACGCCGCTCGTCAACCTCTTTGAAAAGGAATGCAACGTCGTGGAACTCGACGGGCGCCGTGACGCCCATGTCGTCCACGCCGACCGCACGCGGCCGAGGGATTTCGAGATTTATCGGCTGATCCGCGTCGAGGACGCCGACAGCGAAGGGCCGGACGCGGCGCTCAGCCCGCTCTACGCCACCGACCAGATATCGGGCGGGGGGCTCGTCTACACGACTGAAAGGCGCACCCGCCGGGCGGGAGAGGACGAGGTCCGGCGCGGCCAGACTCGGACGAGCTACACGGGCGACGATCTGTTCATCTCCGTCGCTCGGCCGGCCGGCGCGCCTCAGGCGCAGCCCGTGCGCCGGCTTGACATCCGCGCGCTATGCACCAACCGCGATCTGCCGATCCTCGACGACATGCCGCGCCTGACGCTCGAGACCGGCGACCCGGTCGGCCGCGTCGAACTCCTAGGCGCGCTGAAGCGGCCGCGCCCGGCGCTCGTCGCGTCTCTGCCCGAGCTTGGCAAGGACGGCGAAAGCCGTCTCGACGACCTAACTTGGCGGCTGGTCGGCCAGCTCTCCCTCAATCACCTCTCGCTCGCCGAGGAAAACCGCGGGGCGGAACCCCTGCGCGCCATGCTCGACCTTTATGCCGGGCGCGGCGATCCCGAGGTCTCGCGCCATGTCCGTTCGCTCTCGCGCGTAACTTCGCGGCAGGTGATCGAGCGGCTGCCGATCGCGGGGCCGCTCTGCTTCGGGAGGGGGGTTGAGATCACGCTGCATGTCGACGAGACGACGCTTAGCGGCGCGAGCGCGCTTCTTCTCTCGGCGCTTCTAAATCAGCTCTTCGCACGCCACGCTGGCGTCAATTCATTCGTTCGCACGCGGACCCGTCTTTCGCAGAAACAGGAGGAGGTAGCATGGCCGATCCGGCCGGGCATCCGCGCGATGATCTGACGGGACCGTTCGCCCAGCCCGAGGCGATGGGCTTTTTCGAGCTCCTGCGCCGGCTCGAGACGCCGGGCCGGCGGTTCGGCCGCGCCGGCGGGGCCGGTTCTGAGCCCGCGCGCATCGGCCAGCGGGTGCGGCTGTCGGTCGCGACGCGCGACGTCGCGGGCTTTCGTCCGGCCGAGGGAGACCAGCCCGCCCGAGTCGAGGCCGAAGTGCTCGGCCTTCTTGGCCCCGAAGGCGCGCTGCCCTTGCATGTTACGCGCTGGGTGATGTCGCGTATGTCGGACCGCTGGTTCGCCGATGCGGGCGCGGAGGCGACCGCGGACCGGACCTTCCTCGATTTCTGCAACATGCTGCAGCACCGGATGCTCGCCCTCTACTGGCGCGCCTGGGCCGACGCCCGGCCTGAGGTTCAGGCCCAGCTCGGCACCGGTGGACGGGCGGCGGCTACCGTCGCCGCGCTGGCAGGCACCGGCTTGCCGGGAACAGGCGAGGCGGCCCGTGACAGTGCACTCAAGACGCGCCATGCCACCTCGCTGGCGGCGTCGGTGCACGGGCCCGAGAGGCTGACCCGGCTTTTGTCCGATCTCGTCGGTGCGCCGGTCCGACTTGTCGAATTCGTCGGCCACTGGCTGGAGGTTCCGCGCGCGCTTCAGACCTGGCTCGGCGGCGCGCATGCGATGCTTGGTGCGGGCGCAGTTGTCGGCGCGCGCGTCTTTTCGCGCCAGGGCAGGGCCGAGCTTCGCGTCGGGCCGCTCGGCCTCGCGGGCTATCTGCGGCTGCTCAACGACCAGCACCTGCGCGCGCGCCTCCGTCACGCGATCCGTTTCGCGGAAGGGATCGAGACGGATTTCGACCTCCGCCTCGTCCTCCGCCGCGCCGACAAGCCTGAGCCCCGGCTCGGCCGCTGCCAGCTTGGCCGCACCTTCTGGCTGCCCGCGCGGACCGCGACGGACGCCGACGATCTCAGGCTTTCGGCGTTCAATGCCGGGGCTGATCGGAGGGCCGCATGACCTTGCGCCTGGTCATCGAACATTCGCTCCATCCCCAGCCGCACACTGAGATGCGGCACGAAAGCGGTGATCTGACGATCGGGCGCGGCGCGGACTGCGACTGGCAAATCGAGGACCCCGACATGTTCGTCTCGCGCCGCCACTGCGTAGTCTCGGCGCGCGACGGTCGCTACGAGGTGACGGACGCGAGCCGGGGCGGGTTGTTCATCGACGGTGCCGATACGCCGCTCGGCGCGGGAAATACGGTCGCGCTGCAAAGCGACATGCGGCTCAGGCTCGGCGACGTGGTCATCCGCGCCGAAATCGCGGCCGAGGAGGGGGCAAAGAACTCCGCGCCCTCACGACCCGCCGCGTCGGATCCGTCGCTCGGAGGCGACGATTTCTTCTCCCGCCCCGTCGAGCGAGCGCCCGAGCGCAAGCGGCCCGAGTCGCTGCCCGATCCGTTCGAAAAGGCTCAGGCCCGGCCGGCCCGCATCGAAAAGGACGAAAGGACGCCTCCGCGCCCGATTGACGAGGATGACCCTTTCATGCTCGACCCGCTGCCCCGTCAGACCGACACGCCGGACCGGCAGGAGAGCGGCGCGCGCGACGATTTCGGCTTCAGTGACATCTTCGCCGAACCGGAAGACACGCCTCCCCCTGCAGAAGATCGCTCGGCCCGGACCGTACCCCCGCCCGCCGAAGCCACCGCAACCCCGCGCAAGAACGGACCGCAGACCGCAGCCCCCGGTCCTGATCGACGCCCGCCGGTCGCGCCCGACGCGCGCGCAGCCTTCCTGCGCGGGCTCGGCCTCGAGCCCGCGGATCATGTGCAGGGCGACGACCTCGAAGCTCTCGGGCGGCGTTTCCGGCTCCTCGTGGACGGGCTCATGCACCTTCTGCGCACCCGTGCGAAGGAGAAAGGCAGCGCCCGCGTGGCGCAGACCATAATTGGCAGCGCCGATGTGAACCCGCTGAAATTCCTGGCCACGACCGAGGATGCGCTCGGCTCGCTCGTCACCCCTCGCGGCAAGGGATATCTCGACCCGGACGAGGCGATCACCGCCGCCTTCCGCGACCTCAGCGATCACCAGATGCGAACCTGGATCGCGCTGCAGGAGGCGCTGAGGCGCATGATCGACCGCTTCGACCCGGCCGAGTTCGAACGCCTGGTCGAGGACGAGGGCCTGATGAAATCGCTCCTTTCCGGCGGGCGCGGCGCGCGCCTCTGGGAACTCTACCGCGACCGCTACCGGGACATTGCGAAATCTGCCGAGGATCGGTTTCTCGGCGAGGTCGGTGCAGATTTCCGCGACGCATATGAAGGCAACAGGAGGACGACAGATGATTGACAGACGCGACTTCCTCGCGGGCTCCGCCGCGGCTGGGCTGCTTTCAGCCTGCACGCCGGGCCCAGGCTCGGTCACGATCAACGCGTCCGGCTCGGCCGGCATGAATCCAGGGCCCGACGGCGCCGACCGACCCGTCACACTCCAAGTCGTGCAGATGCGCGGCAGCGGAGCCTTCGACGGGGCCGATTTCTTCGCGCTGCAGGACCCGCAGGCCGCGCTCGGCGGCGATTTCATCAAGGCCGACCAGATCGTGCTCACGCCCGGCGCGCCGGCGTCGAGGACGATCGGCCTCGACCCATCGGTTTCGATGATCGGCGTCGTTGCGGGATTCCGCAGTCCCGCGGGCAAGGTCTTCCGCTCGAAGACTGCGGTCTCGCCTACGGCGAATGTGGGCCTTACCATCGGAGTCGGGCCGGGCGGGCTATCGCTCACACCGGCATAGCGGCGTCTTAGGGGGACGGGCATGACGGAACGCAACAAGGTGGTCTGGTCCGAGGGGTTGTTCCTCAGGACCCAGCACTTCCAGCAGCAGGACCGCTATGCGGAGTTCCTGATGCGCGGCACCCTCGGCGCCGCGCCCAATCAACGCTTCGGGTTCTCCGAACTCGCGCTCGACGCAGCCGCACTCGACGCGGGCCGGGTGGCTATCGCCTCGGCCGAGGGCATCTTTCCCGATGGCACCCCGTTCGCCATCCCCGGCGACATGGCCGCGCCCGAAGCCGCGGCGATCCGGCGCGAGGATGCGGCGGGGCTCGTCTGGTTCGCCGTGCCGCTCGAACAGGCGGGTGCCGCGGCGATCGACGCCGCTCATGACGACTCCTCCGGCGCACGCTACCGGGGCCGGATGGTGACGGTGCGCGATGCCGTGCGCGGCGGCGCCGAGGCCGAGGAGATCGAGGTCGCCTCGCTCGCCGCGCGGCTCATCACGCCCGGCGAGGAAACGGCGGGCTACACCGCGCTGCCGGTGGCGCGGATCGACGGTCTGAGGGCCGACGGCTCGGTCGCGCTCGTCGACGGCTACCTGCCGCCCGCGCTCCATATCGGGGTCGCGCCGTGGTACGACGCGCTCCTGAAGGAACTCGTCACCGGCCTCGACCGCATCGCCGAGGCGCATGGCGGCATCGTCCTCGGCGGCGCGGGCCGGTCGGTC
The DNA here is from genome assembly GCF_900302475.1 of Defluviimonas aquaemixtae. Lineage (NCBI taxonomy): Bacteria > Pseudomonadati > Pseudomonadota > Alphaproteobacteria > Rhodobacterales > Paracoccaceae > Albidovulum > Albidovulum aquaemixtae. The sequence goes on along the minus strand of NZ_OMOQ01000001.1, from coordinate 2,236,246 downwards.
GAAAACCTCCTCATTCTGGAACTGGCCAATGCCGCGCGACCGCGCCTCGCCCATCTCCTGTCGCAGGGCCTCGCCCATCCGTCGGCGCTCTTCGCCGACCTCGCGGAGCTTGCCGGACGGATGGCGACCTACGGCTCCTCCTCGCGGCGCCTGAGCGAGCTGCCGGTCTACGATCACATGGACCCGCAGCCGGCCTATGCCGCGCTCGCAGACACCTTGCGCTCCATGGTGCTCTCGCTCCGCCACGTCGAGCCGAAATCCCGCGCCCTGCCAGTGGCGCGGCACGCCCAAAACATCTGGAAGGTGCGGATCGACAACCCGGAACTTCTGAAGTCCAGCCGCATCGTGCTGCGCGTGGGCTCCGATCTCTCCGACGAAAGCCTGCGCCGGATCTTCGTCGATCAGGCGACGGTCGGCGCTGCGGACGAGTTCGAGACGCTCTGGAAGTCGCGCCTGCCGGGCATCGCGCTCAAACCCCTGCATTCGCAGCCGCGCGAAATCCCGTATGATGGGGACAGGTTGTGCCTCGAACTTGATCAGAAGTCCGAACATTGGGGCCAGTTGCTGGAGGCTCCGGGCTTCGTGATCGGAGTGTCGGGCAAACTCGAACGCGAACCGCAGATCGACTGCTACGCGGTCAGCAGGTAGGGAGATGGCGGAAAAGGACGATCCCTTTGGTCTTTCGAACGATGCCGGACGCACTCGCATCCGCCCGGTGCGCTCGGACCGTGGCCAGGCGGGCGCAACCGCCCGCCCGGTCGCGCCCGGCACCGCCCAGTCACATCACGATCCGCAACCTGTGGCGCGCGGCGGGCCGCGTGTTCGCCATACGCGCGCCCACGCCAATCCGCTCGTCTCAGCATTCGCCGCACTTCTCGAACTCGCGCCCGAACTTGAACGCGCAGATCCGCCGGCAGAGCCGGAAACGCTCCGCGTCAGGCTCTATGACAACCTAATCGACGCCCGCGATGCCGCAGTTAGCGCCGGAGTCCCTCTGGCCCGTGCCGATCAGGCAGCGTGGTTCGTGGCTGCCCTTCTCGACGACATCGCGCTCAACACGCCCTGGGGCGGGCAAAGCGGCTGGCCGCGCCAGCCACTCGTCACCACCCTTTCGGGCGATGTCGATGCCGGCACGCGCTTCTTCGACCGGCTCGAGGAACTGATGCGCTATGCCGGGCGCGACCCGGAGATGCTGGAGTTGGCCTATCTCTGCCTCGGTCTCGGCTTCCGTGGCAAGCACCGGGTGCAGTCAGGCGCAGGCGAAGCGGCGCTGATGGCGCTCCGCGCCCAGATCGCGCGCCAACTCCGCGACGCCGATGCCGAGGGGGCGGAACTGTCGCCGCACTGGCAGGGCGTCGCCGCTCCGGACGAACCGCGCCGCTTCACGGTGCCGCTCTGGACGCTCGGCCTCGCTGCCGCCGCGCTCATCACTGCGATCTACATGGGACTTTCGATCCAGCTTACGACGCGCGCCGAGGGGCTCTTTGATCTCGCCGAACGAGTGCCGCCCGCCGATCGCGCCGCGATATTCCGGCCCGTGCGCGACACCGTCGCGCCGCCGCCCGAGATCGTCGTCGACACGACCTTCCTCGAGCTTCTGCCTGAATTCGCCGCAGCCGCGCCGCCCGACCGGCTGCAGGCGCTGCGTGGTCGAGAGGACGCTGCCCTCGCCATCCTCGCCGTGCAGGCCACCGCGCCCGAGGTCTTCCGCTCCGCCAAGGCCGATATCAACGATGTCTACCGCCCGCTCGTCGCCTCGGTCGCGCGCGTCATCGTCGAGAATGCCGAGGTGATCGGCGGCGTCACCGTCATCGGCCATACCGACAGCGTGCCAGTCCAACGATCGAACCCGTTCCAGTCAAATCAGGGGCTGTCGGAGGCCCGCGCGCGCACGATCGCCGATCTGCTGATCGCCGGAGGCGTCCCGAGCGAGCTTGTCCGCTCTGAGGGTCGTGCCGACACCGAACCGCTCGCCGACAATGCCACGCGCGACGGCCGCGCCCAGAACCGGCGGGTCGAGATTCGAATCGAGAAGAGGATCTAGGGATGCGCCTGCTCAAAGCCATCTTCGGTTTCCTCATCTCCCGGCGCTTCTGGACTTTCGTGGGCGTCGTCATCCTTTGCATGCTAGTCTGGCTCTTCGGCCCCCTCGTTTCGGTCGGCGAGACAGCGCCTCTGGCCGACGAGCGTGTGCGGCTGATTGTGATCGGCGTGATCGTGATCCTGTGGCTTCTGTCGATCCTGATCGCGCTCATTCGCGCCGCCCGCCGCAACCAGATGTTCGTGACCGAACTGGCCCAGCCACAGCCCGTGGCCGAACCCACGGCAGGCGAGGCAAACGTCGCCGAGGTCAGCACGAAGTTCCAGTCGGTGCTTTCACAGATGAAGCGGTCAAAGCTTGGCGGCCGGAAGTTCCTGCGCGACATGCCGTGGTACCTGATGATCGGACCGCCCGGCACTGGCAAGACGACTGCGCTCAAGCAATCAGGTTTACATTTCCCCATCGACCTAAGTGACGACATCAAGGGCGTTGGCGGAACGCGCAACTGCGACTGGTTCTTCACCGACGAGGCGGTTCTGGTCGACACGGCGGGCCGCTATGTCCAGCAGGCTTCCGACCCCGAGGTCGATGCAGCCGAATGGAACGGCTTTCTCGACATGCTTAAGAAGCATCGCGGGCGGCGGGCGCTGAACGGCGTCATCGTCGCGCTTTCTCTGCGCGAGCTTCTGGGGCCCGAGGCGCCGCTTCAGGCCCATGGCCGCGAGATTCGCAAGCGGCTCTCCGAGTTGCGCGACAGGCTCGGGCTGCACCTGCCCGTCTACCTAATGATCACCAAGTGCGATCTTGTGCCGGGGTTCGAACCCTTCTTCGCCGACCTCTCGACCCGCGCCCGCGAACAGGTCTGGGGCGCGACCCTGCCCACCGACGCCCGCATCGACGGCCTCGCGATCGAGCGCGAGTCCAAGGCGCTACTCGGCCGGCTAGAGAACCGCGTTGCGGGCCGGATGGCCGAGGATGCGGGCCTGCCCGAGCGTGCCGACATTTTCCGTTTCCCCGCCCAGATGGCCCGAGTCGAGGCGCCGCTCAGGGCGCTTATCGACACCGTCTTCGGCGAAAGCCGCTACGAGGACAGCCCCTGGCTGCGCGGCTTCTACTTCACATCGGCGACACAGGAAGGCTCGCCCATCGATCGCCTTGTGGGTGAACTCTCCTCGGCCTTTGGCCTCGCCTCCGAGCCGCCCCGCCGCCGCGCCCACGGCGAAACCCGGTCGTACTTCCTGCGCGAGCTTCTCTCGGACGTGATCTTCCCCGAGGCCGGTCTAGGCCTCTTCGACCGGGCCGCCGAAGAACGGCGGAAATGGCTCTGGCGCGGATCGCTCGCGGGTGCCGCGCTGGTCACGGTCGTGGCGGGGCTTGTCTTCCTCTACTCCTACCTGCGCTATTCGGGTGGCGTCGCCGATCAGGCGCGGCTCATCGCCGATCTCTCGGGCCGGCTCGCCAATGTCGCCGCCCGCCAGGCGCCGACCGACCCGCTTGACCTCGACCTCGCGCTCGAAGCTGCGACCATTTCCGCCGCCGCCGAGACGCAGGTCGCGACCAACGCTCTGACACTTGCTGGTCCTACCGCCGCGCCGGAACTCGCCCGAGCCCACCGGATCGCCTACGACCGCACGCTCCGCAACGTGCTCGAGCCGCGCATGGTGGCACTTCTCGAGGCGACGATGTGGCGCGAGGCGCGCGACCCCGAATTCCTGCTCGGCGCGCTCAAGGCCTATTACATGGTGACAGGTCTTGCGCCTTATGACCGCGAGTTCCTGACCTCCTGGTGGCAAAACAACCTTCCTGAACATGCCGCGATTGAAGTGTTCCCGACCGAGGCCGCGTTCGACCACCAGATGGCCGCGCTCGACCGGCTCGCAGGCGAAGAGACCAAGATCGCGCACGACCCGGAACTGGTCGCGACCGCGCTCCAGTCGATCTGCACGATCCCGCTCGCGGTACGGGCCTACGGGGCGCTCCGGCAGGACCCGACTGTCATGGGGCTCGCCGACTGGATCCCGGCCGAAAAGGCTGGACCGAACGCCACACGCGTGCTGACGCGGCTGTCGGAAAAGACCCTGCGGGTCGGCCTGCCCGGCGCCTTCACCTACGAGGGATTTCACAACATCGTCCTGCCGCTCATTCCCGACGTTGCCGCCCAGGCCGCGCTCGACCGGGCGGTGTTCGCCGGCGGCTGCGCCGAAAGCTCCGACGCCTCGGTCGCCACGCTCGAAACTGATATCGTGAAGCTCTACGGGGACGATTTCATCGCCCAGTGGGACGGGTTCCTTCAAGACGTGCGGCTCGCGCCGATCACCGATCTGCAGACCGCGACGGCCAATCTGAAGGATCTCGCCAGCGCCGATTCCACGCTCAAGCGTCTGCTCAGGGCGGTCGTGGCGGAAACCGACCTCACGCGAGTCGAGGAGGAGGCGGCCGAGGGTGGGACGGAGGTGCCGAAAGGTGTCATAAGCAAGGTCGCGAAGCGGCTCGGCAAGGTCGGCAAGCTCGCCAAGAAGGGCGCGAAGTTCGCCAAGACTTCCGGAGGGGACGGCGAGGCCGCGCCGGTTCCGGGCGCCGAGATCGCCGCGCATTTCGTCGACTTCAAGGCGATGATCGAAGAGGTCGACGGCGCGCCGCCCCTGATCGGCGACGCCGAACTCGCGCTCGGCGCGCTGGCGAACGAATTGCAGACCGTGGCCGCGAGCCCTGATCCCGAGGCGGCGCTGCTCGCGCGCGGCGGGCTGCCGGAACTCACGGGGCAGGTCGCCAACGTGGCCCGGACCCTGCCGTCGCCGGTCAACGACTGGATGGCCGGGCTTGCTGCCGACACCATCGGCGTCACGCGCGAAGCGGTCGTCGCCCAGCTGAACGCCCGCTGGCGAGCCGACGTGCTGCCGTTCTGCCTCTCGGCCACGGCGGCACGCTACCCATTCGACCAGACCAGCCGGATCGACGTGAACGTCGCCGACTTCCAGCGCCTGTTCGGGCCGGGCGGGTTGATCGACGCCTTCACGAACGAGCTCTTGCTTCCTTACGTCGACACCACGGTCCGGCCCTGGACGTGGCGCGCGGATCTCGGGCTCGACGCCGCACGGCTTCAGCCATTCGAGAAGGCGCGCTCGATCCGTGACGGCCTCTTTCCCGGGGGCGCCGGGCCGGTCATGGCCTTCACGCTCGAGCCCAAGGATCTCTCGGCCAATGCGAGCCGGGTGACGCTAAACGTTGACGGCCAGCAGCTCGTCTTCTTCAACGCTGCCGCGAGGCCGATGCCGATGACGTGGCCGGGACCGGACGGCACCAACCTCATCTCGCTCTCCTTCACGCCCGTCGACGGCACGGCTGAGGCGATCTCGTCAGAGACCGGCTCATGGGCTTGGCTCAGGATGATCCGGGGGCGGCTGAGGCCGACGGAACTGCCCGAGAAGTTCCGCCTGAACCTGTCGCTCGGCGGATTCTCGGCGGACTACGAGCTTCTTGCTGCCTCTGTCGAGAACCCCTTCGACCTGTCGATGTTCGGGAACTTCCGGTGTCCGGAGAGCTTCTGAGCCCGCCCGCGCCGGGCTTTTTCGGCAAGATCCCGTCCACGGGCGACTTCGTTTCACGCGGTCTGCCGGACGTCTTCCGTCAGCGCTGGGACGCCTGGGTGACGCGCCACCTCGCGCCCATCTTGCGCGACGTCAGGCAGTGGCCGGAAGACGGCCTGCGCTTCCGGCTCGCCTCGGGCGGGCGGGTGGTGGCGGGCGTGGTGCTTGCCGGCGCCGACAGCGCGGGGCGGGCCTTTCCCCTCAGCCTTCTCCTCATCGGGGACAATCTGGGAACGCCGGACAAGCTCGACAAGTGGTGCGATGCCGCGCTGGCGTCGGCACGCTCCGTCCTCGAGGACGGCGGGGACGCGGAACGCCTCTGGGCCGCCCTTGGCGCGATAGATCCTCCTGGGCAGGGGGGACGGGAAGAGGAGGCGATGCTCGTCTGGACGAAGGAAGTTGCGCCGGAAGCCTGCGCGCCCGACGATCCTGGCCCGCTGCTCGACCGCCTGATCGGACATCGGCCCTAGTTCTGGTTGATCTTCGAGCCTTTCATAGTTATCTCGCCGCCCGCCTTGACGTTGATCTTGCCCGACCCCTTGATGGTGATGTCCTTGCCTTCGATCGTGATCGTTCCGTCGCTCTTCATCACAATCGCCGATGAACCGCACTTGATCGCGATTTCGTCGGCGACATCGAGCGCATAGCTTGCCCCGACCTTCACGCCCATCTTGGCCGCCACCTCCAGCGCCTCGTCCTTGCCGACCTTGGTGGCCTGGCTGCCGCCGATCTCGGACGCCTGGTCCTTGCCGATCTTGTTCGTCTGGCCGCCGCCCACGCTCAGGGACTGGTTCGATGCGATCTGGATCGTCTGGTTCGACCCGACCGACCAGCTGTCGTCGGCGACGATATTGTGACTCTGCGCCGCGCCCACGGTGACGCTCCGCTTGTTGCCGACGCCAATCGTCTGCGCGAGCCCGACCGCCTTCGTCTCGGTCGCGCCCACCGTGACCATCCGGGCGGCGGTGACCGAGATCGACTGGTTGATCCCTACCGATTGCGAGTGGTTCTGCCCGATCGTTTCCGTGGAGTTGGCGCCGATCCCGATTGTCTCGTTCGACCCCACGGTAAGCGACCGGTTGGAGCCGACCGTTTCGGTATCGTCGACGCCGATGGAAACGGTGCGGTTGTTGCCTACGCTCGTCGACTTGTCGTTCCCGACGCTTTCTGTCCGGTCGTTACCCACCGACTGCTGAGCGTCGTGGCCCACGTCTTCGGCAAAGTCATTGCCTATTGTGCGCGCCTCGTTGTTCTTGACCAGCTCATTGTGATCTTTTTCCGCTTGGAAATAGACCTCTTCCGAGCCCTTCTTGTCCTCGAACCTCAACTCGTTCCAGCCGCCGCCGCCGGGCGAGGAATTCGACTTCCAGCCTGATTGTGTCGCGTTGCCGGGCAGCCCGTAGGGCGGCATCTGTTCGGCATTGTAAACCCGCCCCGTGATGATCGGCTGGTCGGGGTCGCCTTCGAGGAAATCGACGATCACCTCCTGCCCGATGCGCGGGATCTGGATGAAGCCCCAGCCCGCGCCTGCCCACGTCTGGCTGACCCGGATGAAGCAGGTAGTATTCTCGTCGCGACCGCCCAGCCGGTCCCAGTGGAACTGCACTTTCACGCGGGCATACTCGTCTGTGAAGATCTCCTCGCCGCCCGGCCCCACAACGACGGCGGTCTGCGGCCCCTTCATCACCGGTTTCGGCGTCAAACGCTCTGGCCGGTACGGCAGGCTCGCGGGCGCGAGGCGCAGGCTCACAGCATAGCCCTGATCGCCCGGGGCCTGCCCGGTCCGGTACTGCGCGTCCCAAAGCTCGTAGTCGGCGCGCAGGACGATGTAGCTGTCGTTCTCCTCCTCGCGCGGGAACAACTCCAGCGTAAAGCTCCGCCCCGACCAGAGCGGCCGCGCCGTGCCCGCCGCTGCGATGCGCCGGTGCGGTGACTGCAACTCCTCGAGCCGGATCGCTGACAGGTCGTCGCCGCGCCCATGCTCGATGTAGTTGCCGGGATAGTGATATTGCTCGGCTGCGTCCTGTTTGTGACCAAGGGGAGAAGAGGCCTTCGCCATGAGGTCCGAGGACGGTTTCAGGAAGTCATAGTCGGTATGGGCGTATTTTCCACTTCTGACCGCGCTCGCCGGCAGCCATGCGGTGATGAAATCACCCTCCTTGAAGCTGATCCGGCTGTCGGATTCGTAAGACAGGGTCTTGGCGCGCGGTGCGGGTTTCATCGTCGTGTTGTCGTCGGCCAGTATCAGTCTGTGCTCGCCGTCGGCATGCTCGAAGAAGTAGAACATGCCTTCATGTTCGAGAAGCCGCTGCACGAAGGTGAGGTCGCTTTCCCCGTACTGCACACAATAGTCGCGCGGCGGGTAAGAGGATTTCAGGCGCTTCTCGACCTGCGCCTCGGGATAGTCGCCGAACACCGCTTCGACGATGTCCACCACGCTTTGGTTCTGAAAGATCCGGTTGTCTGCCTTGAGTGACAGGAACCACAGCCAGGGCACGAGCGTAAGGCGGTAGTGCGCCTTCTCGTCGCGGATGTCGGTCAGCGCAAACTCGGCGACGAACCCATTGAAATGTCGCTCCGGGTCGCCGGTCACGGTAATCGTCGCCTGTGTCCCGAGCACGTCGGCGGCCTTTAGGTCTAGGTCGTCGCTAACCACGGAAAGCGCGTAGCGGAAGGTCTGGCTGATCTCGTCATGTCCCTCCATCCGGGCAAACGCGACCTTGTCGCCGAAGGCGGGGACGGAAACGGTGATTTCGCGGTCCGTTGGCACGATCGGCTTCCTTTCTGCTTGTATCGGAAATAACCGGCTCAAATCTCTCGCAAACTCGGGCCAGTATAGACGAAGTCGGCGCGATCCCGCAGACGGGAATTCCCTACAGAACCGGTGGGCAGGTGAAGCCGTCGAGTAGCCGGCGCCGCGACAGCGGATTCTCGGCCCTGTCGAACCCGATCTCGAGAAACAGCCGCCCCCCGCCCGCGCGCAGATCGACAAGGTAGCGGCGCCCCTCGTCGCGTTCGCGCAGGCGAACCGGATCGAGAAGGCGGAACAATCCCCATGGCCCGGGTCCGGCCATTTCGGCCGCGCCTTCGGGCGTTTCGAAGGTCACCTGCACGCCGCTTTCGGCCGCCGCGCCCGGCCAGTCGAGGCTGAGACTATCGGTGCGCGTCTCGACCGGCCCGCCCGCGCCGCCGACCGCGATAAACGCGCGCCCGCGCTCTGCCAGCGCCGACAGCGCCATCGCCGTGCCCAAGCGCCCGTCCGGCGCGAACAGACCCTCGCTGATTGCACGCGCGCGCTGGAAGAAGGCGGCGCTTTCGGGCGCGAGCCCGGCAAAGCGCGCCTCGGGCTTCCAGCGCCATAGAGCGGCATTCGTGTCGACGTAAGGTTCCGCGCGGGCGCGGAAATAACGCTCGACGGCGCCGCCAGGGCCAAGCAGCCGAGAGACCGCAGCAAGATCGGCGTCAGGACCGTCGGCGAACGGATAGCGACCCTCGACCGCCTCCTGGCACAAGGGCAGAACTTCGGACTGCCAGGCGCGCGTGAGCGGGTTGGTCATCAGATCGGCATGCGCCGCGCTGGTCTGGGCAAGCACATCCTCCACGATTTGCACGACGACAAGCGGCGCTTGCCGCAGCGCGGCGATGGAGGCCGCGCGGTCCTGGATAGTCATCAGCCGCTGAAGCCCCGCCTCCTCATCGCGGTCCATCGCGCCAAGCGCCACGTTGAGCGCGGCGAAAAGTGCCGAAATCTCGCGCATCCGGCCCTGCTCGACATACTGGATCATTGGCCCGAACTCGGTCGCGACCGACAGTTGCAGCGCATGGGGACGCTGGCGGTCGGTGCCGCCTGCCTCGTTCCACACCGCCCGCAGAAACGCTTCGAGCGGCGAGGGCGATAGCGCGAGCCGCCCCGAAATGAAGACCGCGTTATCGGGGTCCGAGAAGGGCCGGACTCTCAGATCGGCGACATAGGTCCTCCATTGGGCAAGCGTGGCGCGTTGCAGAAGCGTCATCACCCGGTCCGGGGCATCGATCTCGGCTGGAAGCTCCGCATCGAAGATCCGCACGGCCGCATCGCGGGCGCCCTGGACGGCAAGCCCCGCCTCGCGGTCGCGGGCGAGCGCCCAGCCCCCGGCGGTGTAAAGCCCCGGGATCGGTCGGCTCATCGGCAGGCCCGAGCGGCGGAGGAGGAGTTGGTCTATCCCCGGCACCGCGTCGGAGGCGCGCCAGCCGGGCAGCGCAGCGACGGAAGTGGACCGGCGCAGCTCCAGAAAGGCGCGCTCGGCCTCGCCCGCCTGTGCCGCGAAGTCGCGCGCCTGGTCGAGAAGCTCGGGATCGGGCGGGGGCAGGGGTCTTGACGGCCGAGCCAGGCGGGCCACGTGCGGTGAAAGCCCCTCAAGGCCCAGCCCCTCGTCCGCGCGGTCGGCGGACCACCCGGCGAGATAAGCGGGCGACCAATCGTCCTGCCCCGACAGAACCCGCCATGCGCGCAGGTCGTCGTATAGCGCGACGTTTTCGCCCTCGGTCGCGATCGCTGTATCGAGCGCCCGGGCGAGCACCCCCGGCAAGTGGCGCGCCAGCGCGTCGTCGTAGCTTTCCCACGCGCGCGCCGCAGCGTCGAAGCCCAAGGCGCCCGCGAACAGCGAAAGCGGCGCCCTCTCCGCCTGCGTCTCCACGCGCCCGGCCGCCGCGTCGAGCCGGTCGAGGCGACCCGCGAGGTCGGGAACCTCGCCCTGCCGGTCAAGCCCAATCTCAAGCGCCTCGGACGCGAAGGCTTGCGCCAAGTCGCGATGATAGCGCCATTCGACATAGGCCGCCCATCCGGCGACGGCGAGCATGAAGCCTCCGATCAAGACCAGAGCGATCCCGGTCCAGTTCGGCCCGGTGGAGCGGTCGAAATGCCGCCGCTTGTCCTCCAGCCGCGCGAGGCAGGTCCCAAGGAACGCGCGGACCGCGTCAAAGTCCGGCCCTGCAGCCTCGGCCCGCCGGATGAACTCTTCGAGCCGAGCAACCGACAGGTCTCGCCCGTCGAAGAGGTGCCTGTGCGCGGCTGCCGACCATGTCCGGATGTCGAGGCGGCGGTTTGACCGGGCCCGCTGATCGACGATCAAAGCCAGCGCGTATCGCGCAGGCGGTATCGTCGACGCCCCGACGCCCGCCCGCCTGAGCGCATCGCTGAACCGGTCCAAGAGGATTGCGGCGCGCTCGACCTGCCGCGCCGCATCGGGCCGCGCCTCTGTCGCGAGCCCGGCCGCGAAGTCCAGAACCGGCCGGGCGCGGCTCTCGTAGGGCTCGGGCGAGGCCGCGCTGGCTGCCGGCCCTCCGCGCCCTGTCGTCGGCTTGCCAGACTTGCCATCACGCCCGGCCATGCGTTTAGAGCCTGCCTTCGTTCTTCCAGGCGCGCAGCGTCTCTTCCCCGACCTCGAAATGCATCGAATCCTCCCGGCTATAGGTCGCGCCCCAGAACCATCCTTCCTCGTTGAAGTACTCGGCAAGAATCAAAAGCCCGAATTGCGTGCCGCCATCGGCGAAGGGGTCGAGCTGGCCCTCGAGCTTCAAATCGATCGCCGTACCCCAGGAATGGTTCGAGACCGACGTCGTCGAACCCCGGATGAACCGCGCGCAGATGGCACCCGCCGTGCCGACGGCGGAGTAGATATCGGGGTCGCTCTTCTGCAGCCGGGTCATGATGCGTTCGAGGCTTTCAAGCGCCGGTCGCAGCATGGTGACCCGGATCGGCCCGATCTCGCGGGTCTCCATAAGCGCCTTTAGCCGGGCGTTCGTCACAGGCTGGCAGTCGGTCGAATAGCTGTCGCGCGGCGGGCCTAGGATCTCCATCATCGTCCGGTTGCGCGGCTGGGTGATGGCCTTGTTGAAGCGCGTCTTGGCCAGGAGCATGATTTCGGTCATCTCCTCGGTGGGCAGCGGATTCTCAAAATCCTCATCGGGCAGTTCAGTCGTTCCGCCCGCTGCGGCTGGCGGCTGGGCGCTCGCAGCCGGCGCGCGATTGGCCAAGAGGCTCATATCCTCGCGCAACCGCGCCAGGTCGCTCGTCAGGCGCCTGACCTCGGCTTCCAGCCGCGCGCGCTCGCCCGATGCGGCCTGAACCTCCTCCTGCAGCCGGTCGAGGCGCAACTCGGTCCCGCTGTCGGCGGTTTCCAGAAGTGTCGTCACCAGGGCAAAAGCAATCGCCGCCGCTACGACACCGATCGCTACGATGACCGGACCGATCAGACCACCGCCCTGCAACCCTCAGACCTTCCGGACGTCAATCACGATGACCGAGACATTGTCGGGCGCACCGAGATCGAGCGCCGCGCGGACCAGCTTGGCGCTTGCCGCCTCGGGCGAATGTTCAGCGCCTAGGACGTCCGCGATCGCCCCGTCATCCAGGCAGCGCGGTAGCCCGTCGGAACATAGAAGCAGCCGGTCGCCCTCCGAGAGTTGCACCTGCACCTCATCGACCTCGAGAACCTCCGCTCCGCCCACCGCGCGCGTGACGATGTGGGACTCGGGGTGATGCTCAGCCATGTCGGCGCCGATTTCGCCGCGTTCGACAAGGTCCTGCACGACCGAATGATCGCGGGTAATCAGCTTTAGTGAGCCGTCCCGCGCGAGATAGAGCCGGCTGTCGCCCGCCCAGGCCACATGCGCCGTGCCATCTGCGATGATGAGCGCGACCACGGTGGCGCCCATCGGACCGAGCCCATCGCTTTCGGCGCGGGCGCGGATCACGTCATTGGCCTCTTCCAGGCGAAAGCGCAGCGCGGTGTCGGCGTCCTCGTCGTCCTGAATGATCTCGAGGCTGTCAATCACGATGCCTGAAGCAAGACCGCCGTTGCCGTACCCCCCCATTCCGTCGGCCACGGCCCAGAGCCGGCCGGTCGGGTCGATCAGGATTGCGTCCTCGTTCGTGGTGCGCAGGCAACCCCGATGCGTCATGCCCGCGCCATGCGCCGCGGGTCGACGTGACGACGGCAGGGGGACGACGGTCGTCGCACCTCTCATCGGTCGCTCCGAAGCTGCGGTTCCTGGCTATGTGGGTTCTGGTGGCTCATGGACATGCGTGGTCTGGAATTGCAGAATTGATCGGAACACTGCGCTAGCGTAAGCTTTTTTGCGATCCTATGCACCCTCAAGGTGGATGTCATGCGATACATTCCGGTTCTGGTGACCGCTTTCCTGTCCGCCGCCATGGTCGCTCCGGCCTGCGCGCAGGAACTTACGGATGCCCAGTTACTGGAGCTTTTCAACAAGCAGCGCGACGCATTCCGCGCAGCGCGCGAAAGCACGACGGGCCGTACGCGCGGACTGACCCTGATCACAGTCGACGATGTCGCTGTCGCGACCGAAAGCCCCGGCCTGTCGCAGCCCGATGCCGGCGAGGCGAGCGCAGGCGTGTCCGCGACCGACACGGGTGGCGTGACCGTGGGCGCGCTATCGCCCCTTTCGCCTGCACAAACCGGGCGGGATCAGGGCCTTGGCACGCAGGAAACGGCCGCGCCCCAACAGGTTGTCTTCGGAAGTCTCGCCCCTGAGCTTCAGATCAACGTCCATATCCGTTTTGCCTTCGATTCCGCAGCGCTCTCTTCCGACCAGTTGCCGCAGCTCGAGCAGCTCTGCACCGTGATGAGTGGCAGCGACATCGAACTCTTCCGCATCGTGGGGCATACCGACGCCTCGGGCTCGTTCGAATACAATGAACGCCTTTCGCAGCTGCGCGCAGAGGAAGTGCAGCGCTACCTCGTCCGCGACTGCGGCATCGCGCCTGGACGGCTCGAAGCGGTCGGTCTGGGCGAGCGGTTCCTCGCCGACGAGGTCGACCCGAAGGCCGCCGAGAACCGGCGCGTGGAGTTCCAGGCGCTGAGCTGACTGCCGAGAGCCAGGCAAGGGCGCCTCAGTAGAGATCCACCCGGAATGGATTCGTCGTCCAGTATATCCGCGCCAGCGCCTTCAAGCGCTCCATGGGGTCTGATGAAATTTGGGTGCCGAAGCGCTGGGCGACGTCGGTCAGCGCCGCCTCGCTTGCCGGCCCAAAGGCGCCGTCGGCTGTCACCTCCGCGCCGAGTTCGAGCATCAGCGCCTGCGCGCCCGCGTCTAGCTCGCGGGCGGGCAGAGTGGTCAGAAGCTCCTCCGCTGCCGCTACCGCCTCGGAGTTGCGAAGCGTCGCCGCCTTGGCGGCCCGAACCGCGGCCTGACCCGATCCGTAGCCCGCTGGCTGATGGTTGGCGATGACCCAGGCGCCGTTCGCGCCGCCCCAGGCATCGCCCCTGCTCAGCCCGACATCGTACCACTTTACCGCCTCAGCGAAGTCAGGTTGACCACCGACATCGCCATTGAAATACATCCGCCCGATGCTCGTCGGCGCGCGCGGATGGCCGCCGTCGGACGCCTTGCGGAACCACTCCAGCGCCGCCCCCGGGTCGCGGGTAGTGCCGCCCGCGCCGTTGAGCGCGATCCAGCCCATGTTGTCGTACCCGTAGATGTCATCGCGCTCGGCGCTTTCGCGAATGTAGCGCAGGCCGCGCTCGGGCTCGTAGTGATCGGTGTTTTCCTGGAGGAAGTAGAAACCGAGCGCGTTCATCGAAAAAGTGTGCCCCACTTCGAGCGAGCGCGACAGGAGGTCGAAACCCTGCCGCTTGAGCGAGGGATCGACCGACATTTCTAGAAGCTGCAGCCCAAGCGAGTGATAGGCATAGGGATCGCCCCGGTCGACGCCCATTGCCAGAAGCGCCAGCGCGGTTTCGGGGGCGGGCAGCCGCTCAGCCCCGGCGGTTTCCTGCTGGCGAGCTATCTCCAGCATGCCGAGCGCGTGCCAGGCCCGCGTGTGGTCAAAATCGCGGGCGCGGTCGAAGCTCGCCTCCGCCGCGTCTAGATCGCGCAATGCGAGGTACACGCGGCCCAACTGATAATAGAAACGGCCATTCGTCGGCTCCCGCGCGACAGCCGCCTCGCAGGCGCTCAGCGCTGCGGCGACTTCGATCTCGTTTGGATACCGTGCGACGCCAACCCCTTCGGGGTCGAGATGGTCGCCTGCCTCGAAATCGCACGGATCGACGGTCAGCGTCAGCTGCACGGTCTGCGCAGTGCCGTTCGCGGTGACCTCGAATTCATCCCTGATGAGCGGATTGGGCATCTGCAGCGCTGAAAGCTCTGGCCGGCTGTTGGCATAGATCAGGTCGTCGACGCCCTCGGCAAACCGCGTCAGCGGGATCAGCCCGCGCGTCTGCCCGCCCGCTCGCAGTTCGAGCCGGCCAAGGCTCGGTGGCCGCGTCACCACGACGTCTTCGAGCGTTCCGGGCGCGGTGTTCCGCAGAGCCGCGCCCACCTCGACCTTGCGATCCAGCGGCAGGCTGATGGTCAGCGGCTCGGGCGCGGCCCCGGCAGTTGCCTCACCTTCTATTGCCGCGGCGGCGTTATGGAACCCCGCGACCGACGGGTCGGAATCAAAGCTGACCCGCTCGACCAGTGACGAGCTTTCCCACGGCACTTGACGCGCTCCGGTCGCGACATAGACGCGGCGGCGGACATCGCGCAGGATCTCGTCCATCGGCGCGTCAGGCTGGGCCGTGATCGCCTGGTTCAGCGCCTCGGTGAACGGGCTGTTCGCCCCGGTACCGTCCAGCGCCACCGCGCCCGGCGAAGTCGAGAAGACGATGAGCGAGTTCACTGGAGAATCCTGCGCCGCGAATCCGGTCCTCAGTTCCTGCGGAATTGCGTCGAGCCCGACGATCGCGTCGCGGTCGGGAAAGGGATTGTCGCGGCAACTGTCGAGGATGACGACGAGCGACCGTGACCGCGCGCCCGCAATCGACAGGAGGCTCGACAGCGAGACGGATTCGAATGGCAGATCATAGATCGTGTCGATCTCGGCATCGACCGGGATAAGCCGGTTGGAATTGCCGATCTGGACGCCGTGTCCGGCATAGTAGATCACGATCTCCGACCCCTTGTCGGTATCGGCGATCATCCGCCTCAGCGCGGCTTCGAAGCCGCGTCGGTCGAGGTTCTCGTATTCCTGGACGACATAGCCGGCCCGTTTGAGGACGCCGGCGATCAGCCGGGCATCGGCGACCGCATTCGGCAGCGACGGCACGTAGCTGTAGTCACCGTTGCCGATCACGAGCGCATAGCGCTGCGTCGCGGGCTTGGTCAGGTCGATGCTCAGCCCCGGAAGACCCAGCACCTCGGCCGGTCGTTGCAGCGTGACCGGTGTGTCGGCGGATTGCGCGAAGGCGCTACCCGCCGTTAGCAGTGCCGCCAACGTAAGTCCGCCGAGCAGTCGAAGATCCGCCGGGCGGCCATCGGACCTGCATGTAGGAGGTTTCAATTCCACCCCCCTCCGCTACCGCCGCCCGAGCCGCCACCGCCCGAGCCGCCACCGCTCGCGCCGCCGCCGCCCGAGCCGCCACCACCCGAAGCGGCATAGGTGGGAGGCGGCGTAGGCGTCGGACTGGGCGTCGGCACAGCCGTCGCTGCTGGTGCAGGCGCCGCTGGCGCGGGCGCAGCACGTGCGGGGGTCGCGGCGGGTGCCGGGATCCGTTCGGGCTGGACCTCTGCCTGGCCCTGGTAAAGTTCTGGTACGCAGGCGCCAGTAATCAGCATCACACAGACAAAACGACCCCTCTTCCACATATCAAATACTCCATGAAATTAATGTTCGAGATTGATACCACTAACGCAACTTTTCTTCAAATTCCGGCATCGCTCTCAGGCCGACCTAAGTAACACCTTCGTCGAGTCGATCGCGCCGGCGATGCTTCGGTAATGCACCTGCCGCCGCTCGGAATTCTCGCTTGACCGCAGAAGCACCGTGCCTGCCTCCTCGACCACCGCGACGGCGGCGCGCGCGGCCTGGGCCTCGGCTTCGGGCTTGACCGCGCGGATCGGCGGCAGGCGGGGCGCAAGAGGCTTTCCCTCGATCCGCGGGCGCACCGCCGGTGCGCTCCGATCGAGGTTTCGCCGCACGATCCGGTCGAGGTCGCCGGCTGCTTTCGCCAGCGCTCTGCGCACCGGTTCGTATTCGCCGGACTTTGGCAGTTCGCGCGACATCTGCCAGAAATGGAATCGCAGGCAGTCGATGCGGTAGCGCGGTTCGATCCAGTCGTCGCCGCAGGTCCGACGCGCGCTCAGGATTACGTAGATCAGACGGTCCGTATCGCGGGAATTGAGGAAGACGAACCGTCCCTGTCCCGCGGGGTCGGCACCGTCTCCCGGCGTGAAGCTGCGTCCGGTTTGCCCACCGCTCTGCGACTGTTGCCCGCCGCTCTGCCCGCCGCTCTGCCCGCCGACCCCGCCCGGCGATGACTGAACGCGCATCACTTCGTCCGGCACTCCTCCCGGCAAGGAAAGCACGCCGGTCAACTCCAAAACGGGTGGCACGATGCCGAACGCGGCGGCCCCGACCGGCAGTCCGCCGCCCGATGCGAGCGCGAGCGCCAGCGCATATCCAAATGCTGCCCGCGCACGATCCCGCGGGAGAGTTTTGCTACGTGTCATGGCCCTGCCTCCGTCCCGCCAAGGCCGTAGGCGGTGCGGATGCTGCGCTGCGTCCCCGGCCCGAAATCGCCATCGATCGCGCCTTTGTAGAATTCGTGCCGCCTGAGTTCGGCCTGAAGGGCGCGCCGCGTCGCGTCCTTGAACATGGTCGGCCTTTCGGTCAGCAGCGCGAACACCTCGGCACTGCCTGCCCTGAGCGCTCCGTAGAGATAGCGAGCCGCCTCGTCCGATCCCTTGCCGGGAACCAGCCCGTCATCGATCAGCGCGGCGAAGTTGAACATCGCCTGCGGATGGCGCAGGTCGGCGGCGCGTTCGAAATGTTCCAGCGCCTTGTCCACGTTGCGCGGCAGGCCCAGACCGCCGTGATATTGCAGGAAACCGAGATCGTTGATCGCGTCCGCGAAGCCCTGCGCCGCGGCCTCCTGGTGCAGCGCCAGCGCCCGGGCTGGGTCGGCGTCGACCCCGAGCCCGGTTTCGTAGAGCTTCGCAAGCTCGAACTGTGCCTCCGCCGAGCCGGCCCCGGCCGCCTCCTCGAGCCATTTCGCGGCATCGCTTGGCGCGTAGTCGCGGCCCTCGGGGTCGAGCCGCATATAGGCTACGCCAAGCATCGACCGCGTGTCGCCTTCGCTGGCCAGTCTAGTGAGCTGACTGGCCTGATCGGGGCGGATACGCGACCAGGCGACGCGGCGGTCGGCGACGTCGATCTCCCCGCGCAGTTCGGGCGCGCCGGCCAGGTAGAAGGGCGCTCCAGGCAGCGAGCCGTAAGTATGCGGCTCCTGCCGGTTGCCGGTCGCGGCGAGGACGGCATCCCGTACCTGGCGGAACATCAGGCTGATCTCCAGCCCGGGCCGAGCCAGCGTGTCGGCGAGCGCAAGCGCGAAGGGGCTATTGTCTCCGTCGCCGTCGAGCGCGATCTCGCCGTCGCGCGCCGCGAAGGCGACGAGCGTGCCGCGATCAGGCGCGGGGGCGGCAAGACCGCCACCCCCGCGCCCCACGCCGGCGCCCTTGGCGGGGTCGGACGCCGGCGCGATTACGTCGCCGAATGGGTTGTCGCGGCAGCTGTCGAGGATGACGATCCGCATCTTGCGCGCCCTGTCGACGGCGCCGAGCAGGTCCTTCAGTGACACAGACCGCGCCGCCACGTCGCGGTTCGACCTGACGGCGGCATCGACCGGGATAAGGAAGTTCTCGCCCTGCACCTCGACGCCGTGCCCCGCGAAGTAGATGAGCGCCAGATCGGCCGTCTCGGCGCGGAACGAGAACTCTGCCAGCGTGGACAGAAGTTCGTCCTGCGTCGCGTCGGTCAGCGTCACCACGTTGAAGCCGATCCGCTCCAACGTGTCCGCTATCGCCCGGGCGTCGTTGACCGTGTTCTTCAGGGGCGCGATATGTTCGTAAGCTGCCATGCCCACGACCAGGCCCAGCCGGTCCGCCGCGCGCGCGTGGGACTGGACGGCGAGGACCAACACGGCAAGGATAAGGCCGGAAAGACGGTACTTTCGCATGGGATCGACACCACCCCTCCCTGATACGGTGCGGACGGATCGCTTGAGGAAAGTATAGCCCGGATGACGCGGGATTGGCATTCCGGTTCTCCCTACCCACCCGCTCACGTTTCCGCGCGCTTTTGAGGCAAAGACGTACTGGCGGAGCATTCGGAAATCGGTTGAACAAGACGGCGGATCATCTTGAATTCAAGGCGAAAATCCTGCGCAAACAGGACGATCTGCCGAGATATGTCGTTTTGCCGCGCAAAGCGTGGGCCGCGTATCCGGTAGGGTTTGCCGCCGAGGTGTCGATCAATGGCGGCGCGCCCTTCCGGCGCCATGTGCGGCCTTGGGGCAAGGGGCGTGAGGCGCTCTTCTTAAACCTGACCAGTCGGCAGTGCCGCGACGCCGGGGTCGACACTGGGGCCGTCTGCACCTTTGCACTCACCCGTGCCCCTGAGATCCCGCCTGACCTCGACGCGGCGATCGCGGCGGATGTCGGCGCGCGCGACGCCTGGGAGCGGCTTGCACCCTTGCTGAGACGCCGATGGGCCGAGACGGTCTGGGAGGCCAAAGGCGCCGACACGCGGCGACGGCGGATTGCCAGGGCGATCGAGGCGCTGAGAAGGTCGGACGGGGTGTGAGGGAGGGCGGCAATCTACCGCCCCTCACATCCGTCGAATGGGAATGCCACCGCGCCGCGCCTATATAGGCGGAAGGACCGATCTGGAGGAGCTTCCCATGCGTCTCATCGCCGCAATTGCACTATCCGCGCTGTCCGCAGGCCCTGCCACGGCCTTCATCGCGCAGAACGGACTCGTGGTCGAGCCTGAGGGCGGAACGGCCTTCCATATCCCGTGGCGTGGCAAGTCGAGCCCGGCGGATTTCTGGTGCGCCGCCGGCGACTATGCAGTCCGGGTCCTGCATGTTCGGCCGGGGACGACGATATACCGCGCCTCCGAACCGCCACGCCGCTCGGGCGAGGGCATTCGCTTCACGCTTGACCCCGCGCGCGCGGCGTCCTCGACCGGGCTTGTCGTTTACGGCACCCAAGGGGCCGGGATCGCCGTGGGCCACGCGCAGGCGTTTTGCGAGAAGCGGCGCGATGGACGAAGCCGCTGATGGCCCGCCGTACCGATCTAATCTCTGATGATCAGCCGGCACCTTTCTACGTGTCGATGTCCTGGAAATCTGGTGATCAGCTTGGCGGGAGGATGCTGCCATCCACGCGCCGCGCGATTTCAGGGTGTGCCGGGTTTGCGCGCGATTTGGCTCACATAGGACATGAAGCCGAAGAACCTGTTGGCGGTTAGCCGACGTCTCGACTCGGCCTTCAGGGCCTCGGCGGTATCGGGAAAGAGGACACCGGTTTCCGCCATCCGGTCCGCACCCCGGTCGATTACGGTCAAGAAATACGCGGCATCACCCTCTGCAACGTAACTGTGTCCGCGCCGCTTTCCCAATTCGAATCCACAATCTCTCAGCAAGTCCGTGATCTGGCGCATGATCCAAAGATTCGTCACGTTTTGGTTAATCATGAAGCGAACGATCTGGTCCAACGGATCGAAATCGGCAATTTGGGTAGTCGCCGTATCGTAGTCACCGTCGCAGACGGCCAAGGTTCCACCGGGTTTCAGCACGCGAAATGCCTCGCGGACAACCTTCTCCGGATCGGGAACATGACAAAGCAAAGTGTGCATCAGAACGAGGTCCACCGAAGCGTCTTCCAGACCCGTGCGCTTGGCGTCACCGATCTCAAAACTGAGACCAGGCTGGGCGGCGAAGCGCTCTTTTGCCCGCTTCACCATGACGGGTGAGGGTTCGATGCCGTGTGCGCGCGGGACACCGGCAATGGCAATCAGGTCGCGCGTAACGTGGCCCGTGCCGGAACCAAACTCGACCGCGTATGCGCTGTCAGGAAGCGCCAAATCGCTCAGATACTCTTTCCGGATGGCTATCTGCGCAGGTTCGAGGCATCGCGCATCCATGGCGTCTGCAATACGTGCCTGAATTGAGTCTTCTTCAGAGGCAAGGTTTGAATATGGATCTGACATAACTCCCCCAACCGCAAAGTTCGTATCCCAATGAATAGCAGATAGGCAGACGGCAATTTGCACTCGCCATGATTGCCAGTGCCGATTGCCGTTACAACATGCATGCTCGCCGAGACACCCGCCATAGGCTCAGTCTGGTCCTGCGCGAAAATTCGAAACTGTGTGCGAAATCCAGCGCGGAATCCCCGTAACGAATTTGTTTCAATGGGTCGACCGGCATCTCTCGCGTGAAGTCGAGTGATTTCCTAAACGATCAGCCGAGCTTCTCGCGGAAGAAGTCGACCGTCCGCCCCCAGGCGAGCTCCGCCGCTGCCTCGTCGTAGCGCGGAGTTGAATCGTTGTGGAAGCCGTGGTTGACGTCCTCGTAGATGAACGCCTGATAGTCGGTTCCCGCCGCCTTCAGCGCCGCCTCGTACTCTGGCCAACCTTCGTTGATCCGCTCGTCGAGCCCGGCATAGTGGAGCATCAGCGAGGCGTTGATCTTCGGCACGTCCTCCGCCCCTGGCTGGCGGCCATAGAACGGGACGGCCGCCTTCAGTTCGGGATAGGCCACCGCCGCCGCGTTCGACACGCCGCCGCCATAGCAGAAACCGACGATCCCCACGTTCCCGGTCGAGCCCTCGTGGCCCATCAGGAACTCCACGGCCGCAAAGAAATCGTTCATCAGCTTGGTTCCGTCGACAGTCTTCTGAAGGTCCCGTCCGTCATCGTCGTTTCCCGGATAGCCGCCGACCGAGGTAAGCCCGTCCGGTGCGAGCGCCATGAAGCCGTCCTTGGCAAGGCGCCGCGCGACATCCTCGATATAGGGGTTGAGCCCCCGGTTCTCGTGAACGACGACGACCGACGGAAGCTTTCCTTCCGCCGCAGAGGGACGCACCAGATATCCGCGCACCTCGCCATGGCCGTTCGGCGAGGGATACATGATGTATTCAGGCCGGAGGTCGGGGTCGTTGAAGCTCACCTGTTCGGCGAGCGCGTAGTTCGGGCTCATTGCCCCGAGGATTGCCGCAGCCGTCAGCCCGCCGACCGCATACTTCCCGGCACGGTCGAGGAATTCGCGCTTTGTGATCAATCCGTGGGCATAGAAGTCGTAGAGTTCCAGAATCTCGGGTGCGAAATCCTTGGCCGTCAGACGTGTCATGTCGTCCTCCCTGATCCGTATGCGTCGTGCCAGATACCGACAGTCTAGCATTTTCGGGCCATCGTTTGGCTAGCAGAACCGCGACGGGCCTCGTTCGCGCCAGATTCGACGGCTATAGTCGCCGGGTGAAAGGTGCGTCGGAGGCGGGAATAGGCAGAGCAGATGGGCCTGGTTCTATACAGCGCGCATTACGGCGCGGCGGATCCGGTGAATCCCGTCGTGTTCGGCGGCTTCGGGGCCTGCCGCCGGGTGCTTTTCACCGACAAGCCGGACCTCATCATGCCGGGCGTCGAGGTGATCCACGACCCCTTGGACGGACTTGATCCCGCGCGCGCCTCGCGGCGCGCGAAGCTCATGCCGCATCGATACTTCCCAGATGAGGAATGGTCGATCTGGGTCGACAACAAGTCGAGGCTGAAGCGCGACCCGCGGCAGGTTCTGGCTGCGCTTCAGGCGCAATCGGATGCCGCATTCTTCGCGTTTGCCCATTTCCGGCGCGACTGTGTTTACCAGGAGGGTCAAGCGGTCCGGGAAAACGGGCTCGACGAGCACCGCGTCGTGAGGGAGAGGATGCGCACCTATCGCGCCGAAGGGATGCCTGAGCGAGCGGGATTGATCGAGGGGCACTTCATCGTCCGCCGCCACAATGACCCGACGGCCGCCCGTTTCGGCGAACGCTGGTTCGAACATGTCCTGCGCCATTCACGGCGCGACCAGATCTCGTTTCCCTATCTCGTCTGGAAACTCGGGCTCCGCTACGATTTCATTACTGCGCTCGACTGGAAGGAAACGGTGCAGTTTTCGGTCTTCGACCGAAAGGCCCGCAGAACCGACTTTCCGCGCCACAACCGCCTCTACCAAAAGGCGCGGAGGCTTTACCATGCCTTGCGCCGAAGGCGGGCCGGATGAGTCGGCAGGAGGAGTTCACGATCGCAACCCGGGGCCCGGGGCTCTACGAGTTCACCGACAAGGTTCGCGCGTTCTCAGATGGCCGGGGCGAAGGGCTGCTCACGCTGTTCGTGCGCCACACGTCCTGCTCGCTGGTCATCCAGGAAAATGCCGATCCGGAAGTGCGGGCGGACCTCGCGGAATTCTTCCATCGCCTCGTCCCGCCTTCGGACGATCCGTCGATGCGCTACTTGAAACACACCTACGAGGGGCCGGATGACATGCCCGCGCATATCAAGGCGGCGCTTCTGCCGGTCTGCCTGACGATTCCCGTGATAGCGGGGCGCCCGGCGCTCGGAACGTGGCAGGGTATCTACCTGTTCGAGCATCGCCGGGCGCCCCATGACCGCCGGGTGGTGGCTCATTTCGTCCCATAACTGCCGCGTGGAGCGTCCGGCGCACAGGACCCCGTGAGGGCGGTCCGCTTCCGGAGTCTTCTTCAACCGGCCCCGGTCAGCGTGCGCATCATTATTCAACCCTTACGCGTATTTCAGGGGAAGCTGCGCCGTATTTTCCCCCAAGCTCGTCGCGGTATCTGGTGGCGAAAATTGCCCCCTACCCAAATGCTTGAGGCGCGCCTATAGTGCCTGTGGACAACAGGGGATTAGGACCGAGGGGAAGGGGATGCGCTGCCCGTTTTGCGGAAATGTCGATACGCAGGTGAAGGACTCGCGGCCCGCCGAGGATCATGTGGCCATCCGGCGCCGGCGCTTCTGCCCCGCCTGTGGAGGCCGGTTCACGACCTATGAGCGGGTGCAGCTACGCGACCTCGTAGTCATCAAGTCCTCCGGCAAGCGCGAGGACTTCGACCGCGACAAGCTTGAAAGGTCGATTCGGATCGCGATGCAGAAGCGCCCGATCGAGCCCGAACGCATCGACCAAATGATCTCGGGCATTGTGCGGCGGCTTGAATCGATGGGCGAGACGGATATTCCCTCGAAGACGATCGGCGAAATCGTGATGGAGACGCTCGCACGGATCGATACCGTCGCCTATGTCCGCTTCGCGAGCGTCTACAAGAACTTCCAAGCGGCGGACGATTTCGACAAGTTCGTCTCGGAGCTGCGCCCGACCGCCCCGGCGGAAGAGTGAGCGCCGAGGTCGACCGACGCCATATGGCCCATGCGCTCGGACTGGCCCGGCGCGGGCTCGGCCGGGTCTGGCCCAATCCGGCGGTCGGGTGCGTCGTCGTGAAGGACGGCCGAATCGTCGGGCGCGGCTGGACCCAGCCAAGCGGCCGTCCTCATGCCGAGACCGTCGCCCTGGCACAGGCGGGGCCGCTGGCGCGCGGCGCCGCCGCTTACGTCACGCTTGAGCCGTGCGCCCATCATGGCAAGACGCCGCCCTGTGCCGAAGCGCTAATTGGTGCCGGCATTTCACAGGTCATCACCGCAATCGAAGATCCGGACCCGAGGGTCGCCGGGCGCGGCCACGCGATGCTGCGCGAAGCCGGGATCGATGTCGCGACGGGAGTCATGGCCGAGGAAGCAACCGATCTTCAGCGCGGCTTTCTGATACGTGTCCGTGAAGGGCGCCCCTTGGTGACGCTGAAGCTGGCGACAAGCCTCGACGGACGGATCGCGACTGCGTCGGGCGAGAGCAAGTGGATCACCGGGCCCGAAGCGCGCCGGCTCGTCCATACGATGCGGGCGGCGCATGATGCGGTGTTGATCGGTGCGGGGACGGCACGCGCGGACAATCCGTCGCTGACGGTGCGTGGGCTCGGCGAGGCGCATCAGCCCGTGCGGATCATCGCGGCGAGGAGCCTCGACTTGCCGAGCGCGAGCAACCTTGCCCGAAGCGCCAGGGAGGTGCCGGTCTGGCTTCTGCACGGACCGTCCGCCCCGGCTGAGGAACGGCGGGAGTGGACCGCGGCGGGCGCCCGTCTGATCAAGGTCGCAGAAACCGACAAACGACTCGACCCGCGCGCGATGCTCGCCGCGCTCGGGCGCGAGGGACTGACACGGGTCTTTTGCGAAGGGGGCGGGCAGCTGGGCGCGACGCTCCTGCGATCCGGTTTCGTGGATGAGATCGCCCTCTTCTCTGCGGGCGTCGCGCTTGGCGAAGATGCATGGCCGGCGCTCGCTTCGCTGGGGCTCGGGGTGCTCGTGGATGCGCCGCGTTTCCGCCTCAGAAAGCTCAAGAGAGTCGGCTCCGATGCGCTGAGCCTTTGGACGAGAATCTGAACACTCAGCGCCAAAGCCACGACTGACTCGCGAACATGCCCTGAAGCTTTGCCAGCAGCCGGTTCTGCCGCCCCGGATGAGGGATATCGCGGTCGGCCAGACGGTCGGCGATGAGTTCGGCGGGACAGGGTAGGCCGCTGACAGGATCGGAATAGCGCGGGTAGGCGATGATCGCGGCATGGACGAGTGCGGCAATCGTTGGCCGCGCGCTGCGCCGCGAGGGCGGGGGAAACAGATCGCGCGTTAGCCCCCAGCCGGCATAGAAGGGTGTTCCGAGGCAGGTCACCGGTTTGCCCCGGATGAGAGCCTCGAACCCCATACCCGACGAGATCGTCCAGACCTCGTTCACGGCTTCGATCAGCTTCGCTGGTGGCGCGCGCTCTGCCACGACGTCAGCGTAGCTACGCGCCTCGGGCTCTGGCAGGTGCCCGGGGCGCAGGCCGGCTACGACATCCGGGTGCGGCTTGAAGATAATCACCGCGTCAGAATTTTCTGCCCGGACACGTTCGAGAAGCGCGCGGTTGGTCGTCTCGCGGCCCGCGCCAAGCCGGATCGAGGCGTCGTCCTCGACTTGCCCGGGGACGAGTATGCGGCGACCGCGCGGCATATCTGGCATGTCCACCTCATCCGGCGTGTACTTGGTCAGACCCTGCCGGATCAGCCGCGCCATGAGCCGCTCTGCTCGCACCTCGCCGCCCGGCGGCGGGCCGGCGGTGATCAGGCGCTCCAGATCGCTTTCGCGCGCGGGATCGTAGTAGATCCCGGACCGGTCGGTGACGAGCGACAAGGGCGGGACGAGCTCTGCCCCGAGCCCGCGCGAGCGGAGAAAGCCGTCCTCGACGCGGCGCAGCACCTGGCCTGCTGCAAGGTCGCGAAGCTGATCGGTCTCGCGCCCGGCCCAGACCATCAGATCGCGGCCCTCGGTCGCGGCGCGTTTCACCGCCCGTGTCGGATCGTCCGTGAAGACAAGCCGCCTGTGGCGGCCAAAGCTGCGTTGGAGATGCGCGCGCTTCCAAAGGCGCATGCCGACGGCAACATAGCCCCTCCGGTCCTCGCGCCAGGTACGGACTTCCGCCTCGATCTGGTCGGCGGCCTCCTCGAAGCTGCACAGGCGGTCGCGGCAGGGATCGTACCACGTGGGCGCGTGGATCATCGCCCCGGCGAAGAGCTGAGCCTTGGTCAGTTTGCGCGTCCGTCGCGGGACGGGGTTCTCGTCCTGGGTCAGTCCCCAGCCCGAATAGAAGGGCTGGCCGAAGACGCGCGGGCGGTGCCCTGAGAGGATTGCCTCGAATCCCAGCTGAGACGACACGGTATAGACAGCGATCGCGCCTTCAAGGAGCGACCAGGGTGAGACAGGATCGCTGAGCAGACTGATCCGGCCATGCGCTTGGCTTTCATCGTAGTAGCCTTGCCGGGCTCCGGCGGCGGTTTCGGGGTGGGTTTTGATGACGATACGCTGGCCGGGATGCTCGATCTCCGCATAAGCCAACATCTCGCGGAAGGTGGATTCGGTCGCTCCGCCGTGGAGGACCGAGGCGTCGCCACGCGTCTGGTCGATCACCAGGACGTAACCGGGGTCCGGCACATCCAGGTCGAGATCGAAGTTGTTGTACTTTGAGAGGTGCGAGGTCTTTATCCGCGCCATCCCGTCGCGCGCGCGTTGCAGCACCGCGCCGTCGTCGAGCGGTTCGC
The DNA here is from genome assembly GCF_900302475.1 of Defluviimonas aquaemixtae. Taxonomy (NCBI): domain Bacteria; kingdom Pseudomonadati; phylum Pseudomonadota; class Alphaproteobacteria; order Rhodobacterales; family Paracoccaceae; genus Albidovulum; species Albidovulum aquaemixtae. The sequence continues at coordinate 2,209,611 of NZ_OMOQ01000001.1, read as the reverse complement.
TGGCGAGAATCTCTTCCAACCGGGATGGCGTGCTGCTGTCGAAGTGAACGCCCACCGGATCGATCAGCAGGCCGATGGGCGCATCGCCCCCGACGCGCTTCGGGTGAACCGAGCGCAAGAACGCGTCTTCGACCCGGATCAAGTGTGCGTCGGTCCAATCGGACACCGCCTCGCCCCGGGGTGCGGTCGGGCTGCGACCCCAGACGGCGATGCGGTCGGCTTGGCCGGAGGGTTTACCCACGCGAATGTCGTAGCCTGCGAGCGTCAGGATTCGGCGGATGCGGGGCTGCGTGAGAAAACCGCCCGAGAAGACGTAGAGTGGCTGTCGTGCCCCTCTGTCGGCCTCATCCCTCGGCGGGGACGGCATCAGTTATTGGCGGCGTTAGACAGCGAATTCGCGGAAGTGGCTGCGCCGGAAATCGCCGCGAGAGTCTTCTGCCACTGAACGTAGGGCGCCTCGGTCACGTAGACAGTATCTTCATCGCGGATCATGAAATCGCGGGCGTTGAATATGCCGTTCGGTTCCGTCAGGTCGAGCACGTAGGCGATCCGCTGGGTCGTGACGAGGTCTGTACGGCCCAGAATCTCGTTCGCGATCTCGGGCGTTTCGTTGCGCAGGACGAATACACCCGTCGGATCGGCCAAATTGGTGGACAGACCACCCACCTGCGCGATTGCCTCAATCGCCGAGAGTGTCTGCGTTTCGAACAGCACCCGGTTCTGAGCACCTGTCGCGCCAATGGCGGTAAAGAAGCGTTGGTCTTTCTCGACGAGAATCACATCGCCGGGACGGAGCGCGACGTCGAGCGACGGGTTGGAATATAGATCCTTCAGCCAGATCCTGCCGGAATGACTGCCGCGCGTAACTACCACCTGGGCAATCTCCGGCTCGATCACAACGCCACCCGCCCTAGCGATCATCGCCGATAGGGTGCGGGTCGGGCGTTCGATCGGATAGACCCCCTGTCCGCCCACTCCGCCCATCACTGAGACGGTTGCGCCATCGCCCGCGATCCGGTTCACGGATACCTGCGGATCGGGGGTCTGCGCGTCGAGCTTGTTGGTGATGATGCGCCGCAACGCCTCGGGCGTGTTGCCCGCGGCGCGGATTCGGCCAGCGTAGGGGACAAAGATGTAACCCTCGCCATCGACCTGAACTTCCTGGAGTGCGGTGGAGTTCATACCCGGCCCAGCCAGCAGTCCGTTGTCGACGTTTTCCCAGATCGTGAGGCCAAGGACATCGCCCGGCCGAATTTCATCCGACCCGATGACGCCTGCGCCGAGGAAACCGTTGGTGAAGCCAAGGGGCGGCACGGCTGAAGCAGCACGCGCCACGTGGTTGTCGACCGTCACGACAAAGGCGTTACCCTCCTGTTGGACGGAACTGGAATAGAGTTCGCGCTTATTGGGACCCGACCGTGGCAGGCCACAGCCTGCCACACTCGCAACGAGTGCGAGCAAGACCACGGTTCTGGTCCAGCGGGAAACGGCGAATCGCAAGTCTTCGGGCTCCTCTTGCCGGGAAGCTGCCTCAGCATTTTGGGCGAGCCTAATGAAATGACGCCGAAAACTCCAGCGCTTCTAGTCGACGACACTTAACTGTTGCCGGGGGGCCGCTGTGCCGGCGCTGAGCGCGTCATAGGGATCGTCGGGCGCGAGAATCATGTCGACCACCTGTCGCAAGAGCCTTCGACGCCCGCGCTGGGAATAGAAGCCTCCGGGAATCTGCGAGGTTTCAAGGAGATAGTGGCGATAAGTGCGGTAGGCACGCGCGTCAGGACGGCGTGGTGAGGCGTAGAACTCCGCAAGCGCCTGGTCTGAGACGAATTCGGGCTTGGAGTAGACCGCGCGGCCGAAAGCCTTGAGCGGCAATCCGCGCCACAGGACCTGCTGGCCGGCGGTGGAATTCACCGTTACCGCGCTGCGTGCGCCATCCAGTACCCGGGCAAGCTTGCCTCCACGCAGCAGGTGGACACGGCTGGCAATTCCAAGACGCCGGGATCCGGCGCGGATCGTTGCAGCCAACGCGGCGCGTTCGTCCTCGAGCGGGTGTGACTTGAAGACGAGGTGGTGGTGGGTCGGCGCGCCGCGGGCGAATTCCTCTAGGCATACGGTCACGAACTCAGCCATTGTCGAGAAGTCGGAATGGGCTCTGAAACTTGCATCATGTTCGAGCTGTAAGAGTATAATATGATACGGAAACCGTCCGTTCTTGATGCGGAATGTCGTGGTCCAACGCTCGGCCCGGTGAACGGGCATATTTAGAAGACGGCGCAAGTAAAGCCTGAACTCCTCGCCCACAGTGATCCCGCGATGCGGCCTGAAACTCCTGTAGCGCCCATTCCGCGCCATCACGAGGAAATGGTAGAGCGCGCCGTAGAAGATGTGTTCGCGCATATCGCCCCAGTGGGTCGGCGGCCGCGGCAGATCCATCTCGAACCGAGCGAGAGCGGTGGCCATCTGGTTCACCGTCATCGACATGAGGCGCGAATGGCCGTTTGAGCCGGCGCGCTCATAGGTTGCCCAGTAGGGCCGAAGGTAGCCCTCTTCGAAAACGTGGACGGTTATTCCGCGCTGCTTCGCCTCGGCGATGGCTGCGGCGTGGATCGCGCGGCTGTCGCCGTAAAGCACGAGATCGGTGATTCCGAGATTCTCGAAAAGCGTGGCGCAATGTGCCGGCCAGTCCTCGGGTCGGCCGGTGAAGGGAATGTATCCCCGTCGACGCCAGAAGAATTCGTCGCCACGATTGAATCCGACACGCCAAACCTCGGCCCCGGCTAGGCGCAGCATGTCGCCCAACTGCCGGAAGAACGGGCCGTGGGGGCCCTGCAGCATCAGGAATCGGCTTGGCTCATGCACGTTTCGCATCATGGCGCGCACTCTTACTCGACAGTCGCTAACGATCCTACCCCCTGCTTTTGCGTCATCTTGCCCTGTTACGGCCCCCGAAGCAGCAGGGGGATGGATCGCAACGAATGCGTGCCTGCAATGGTGCGTACGCCTCTTGCGGTGCATCCGGGGCCGGGCTAGGCAGAGAGAAACGGAGGTCCTTCCATGTTCACCGGGATCGTCACCGATATCGGCGAGGTGCTGGATCTTGAGCAGCGCGGCGATCTGCGCGCCCGCATCGCCAGCGCCTATCCGGTCGCTGGCATCGATATCGGCGCTTCCATCGCCTGCGACGGCGTCTGCCTGACGGTGATCAGCACTGGCACAGAGCCAAAGGGCTGGTTCGACGTCGAGATATCTGCCGAAACGGTGTCAAAGACGAATATCGGCCGGAATGGCTGGCATGTCGGCAAGCGCATCAACCTCGAACGCGCGCTCAAGGTCGGCGACGAGCTTGGCGGTCATATCGTTTCGGGCCATGTCGACGGCGTGGCAGAAATCATCGGCGTGCAGGACGAAGGCGACAGCACGCGCTATTCCTTTCGCGCCCCCGAGGCGCTTGCGGGCTTCATCGCGCCCAAGGGCTCCGTTGCGCTGAATGGCACGTCGCTTACAGTGAACGAGGTCTCGGGCGCGGAGTTCGGCGTCAACATCATCCCGCACACCAAGGCAGTGACGACCTGGGGCGAAGCCCGCAAGGGCGATCACGTAAACCTCGAGATCGACACGCTCGCCCGCTACGTTGCGCGGCTTAGGGATTGGGCGAACAGGTGATCGGGTCGGGCCACAACGGAAAGTTATCACCGGCTTGCGACTTGTTCGGCGCGGGCGCTGTAAGGATCGTTCGCTGACCTTCGCCTGCGGGCTGGCAAATGCCCATATGTTCGGATAGTGCAGCGGCGAACACCATGTGACAACGGGACTGATGCGATGACCGACGACCTCAAGGCGGCGATCTCTCCGACCGAAGAGATCATCGGCGAGGCGCGCAACGGGCGTATGTTCATCCTCGTCGATCACGAGGATCGCGAGAATGAGGGCGATCTGGTCATTCCCGCCCAGATGTGCACGCCCGATGCGATCAATTTCATGGCCACCCATGGGCGCGGCCTGATCTGCCTGACATTGTCCACGGCGCGGATCGATGCGCTGGGCCTTCAGCTCATGTCGCCGAAGAACTCCTCGCGCCACGAGACCGCGTTTACCGTTTCGATCGAGGCGCGAGAAGGTGTTTCGACCGGCATCTCGGCGCATGATCGCGCATTGACCGTCGCGGTGGCGATCGACCCGACCAAAGGATCGGCCGACATCGCCACGCCCGGCCATATCTTCCCGCTTCGCGCCCGCGACGGCGGAGTGCTTGTCCGCGCAGGCCATACCGAGGCGGCGGTGGATGTCGCGCGGCTCGCGGGCCTCAATCCTTCCGGCGTGATCTGCGAGATCATGAACGAAGACGGCACGATGGCGCGTCTGCCCGATCTCGTGGCCTTCGCCCAGAAGCACGGGCTGAAGATTGGCACGATCTCGGACCTCATAGCTTACCGGCGGCGTCACGACAATCTTGTGCGCGAAACCGCGACGCGGCAGGTGAACTCGGCCTATGGCGGCGACTGGACGATGCGGGTCTTCACCGATCAGACCGAGGGCACCGAACATGTCGTTCTGACCAAGGGCGACATCACGACGCCGGAACCTGTGCTCGTGCGCGCCCACGCGCTCAACATTCTTGAAGACGTGCTGGCGCTTGGACCTTCGGCCGAGGGCGAGCTTGCGCGCGCGATGCGGATCATCGCCAAGGAGGGTAGGGGGGCTGTGTGTCTCTTCCGCGACCCAAAGGCGAAGCTCGTCATCGAAGAGGAGGATGGCCCGCGCACGATCAAGCAGACCGGGCTCGGGGCGCAGATCCTTTCAGCGATGGGGCTGCGCGAGCTGGTCCTGCTCACAAATTCGCCGCTGACGCGGTATCTGGGACTCGATGCCTATGATCTGACGATCAAGGGTACGCGGCCTATCGAGGAGGTCTGACGATGGCCGGACAGGAAACACATCACACACTCGATCTGCCGCGTTTCGACAAGAGGGTCCGTCTGCTGATCGTCGTCGCGCCGTACTACAAGGACATCGCCGACAACCTCGTTTCCGGCGCGCGCGCCGTTGCCGACAAGGCGGGGGCGGGGGTTGATCTGGTGGAAGTGCCCGGCGCACTCGAAGTGCCAAGCGCGATCGCGATGGCCAGCCGGATGGCTGATTATGACGGCTTTGTCGCGCTCGGCTGCGTGATCCGTGGCGAAACTACGCATTACGAGACTGTATGTAACGACAGTTCGCGAGGGCTGACGATGCTCGGCCTCTCTGGCGTCTGTGTCGGCAACGGAATCCTGACGGTAGAGAACCGCAAGCAGGCCGAGGTGCGAGCCGATCCGGCAGGTCAGGACAAGGGCGGTGGCGCAGCGGCCGCAGCGCTTCATCTTGTGGCGTTGTCGCGCAAATGGGCGAGCCAGAGGAAAGGCATCGGTTTCAAGCCGGCGGAGGAGGAGTTCCGCATCGCGGGCGGCAGCAAGGGACCGGCCCGCGCATGAACAACCCGGACCACAAGCCGAGCGCCGAGGAAAAGCGCAAGATGAAGTCGGCGGCGCGCCTCTATGCCGTGCAGGCGCTGTTCCAGATGGAGGCGGCGGGCCAGACTGTCGACGCCGTCACGCGAGAATTTGAAACGCACCGCTTCGGCGCAGTCTACGAAGGGGACGAGATGGTCGAGGGCGATCCCGACCTCTTCCGGCGCATCGTCGAGGATGCCGTGAACTGGCAAGCGAAAGTCGACCAGTTGACCGATCGAGCACTTGTAGCGAAATGGCCAATCGATCGGATTGACCCGGTGCTCAGGGCGCTCTTCCGTGCCGCGGGGGCGGAACTTCAGGACGAAGCGACGCCGCCCCGGGTCGTGATCAACGAGTTCGTGGAAATCGCGAGCGCATTCTTCCCCGAGGGCCGCGAGCCGAAATTCGTCAACGCCGTTCTTGATCACATGGCGCGCGAGACGCGTCCCGAGGCGTTTCGGTGACGGTCGTCGCCGAGATCCTGATTGGACTCGTCGCAGTGATGCATCTCGGCTTCCTGTCGTTCGAGATGTTCGCCTGGCAACGCTTCGGCCCTAAGCTCTTTCGCCGGTTCCCGCCCGAGCTGTTTCGCTTGACGGTGCCGATGATGGCCAACCAAGGGCTCTACAACGGGTTTCTCGCCGCCGGTCTCGTCTGGTCCCTGATTGCAGAGGGCGCGTTCGGCAGATCCTTGGCCATATTCTTTCTCTCCTGCGTCATCGTCGCCGGCCTTTTCGGTGCCGCAACGGTGTCGCGCCGGATCGCCTACGTTCAGGCTGCGCCTGCCGCCATTGCTCTCCTATTCGTCTGGTTGAGCTGACGGGGTGCGACAGCGTGCCGCTCGGCGCGCCGAGAGACTCGCAGTAGATTGGAAGTGAAGGGAGCCCTGTCATGCCCGCGCTCATCCGTCTTTACATCTGCAATGTGCTTATTGGTTTCGCACTATCCGGCGTATTCGTCGCATCGCTTCTGTGGCTCAATGTCGCCAATCTCTGGCACCTCATTTCGACCTCGCCCGAAGGCTGGATCGCCGCGCTGATGCTGTTCGTATTCAATGGCATCGTCTTCGCGGGTGTTCAGTTCTCGATCGTGGTAATGCGGATGGAACAGAAGGACGAAGACCCCCCCAAGGGTCCGCGCCTTCCGGCTTCGGTCTCGGTTCTCGCGCCGGTCCGCATATCCTCACCTGTGAGGGCGCGCCGCTGAGCGCTATCAGGTCCTAATCTTCGGGAAGTGGCGGGAACCGCGGCGACCGTGGAGGCGTGTTTTTCCCGAGAGCCTGGTTTAACCAGGTGGGCGCCGGGTACCGGGACCACGATCCCGGCAGAGCCAGCTCCCTCGGAAGAGAGTATCGGCCACTGGAAAAGGGCCCCGCACGAGAAGCGCAGAACCCGCCGATCTCAGAAATAGGACGCCTCAGGCGTCTCGACAAGGGGTCTGTGTTCCACGTCACGGCTGTAATGCGTGGCTAACAGCCTCAGACAGGCGCGATTGGGATGGGCGTGGCCGCGCTGGGGCTGGACAGGTGTTCACTTTATGTTCATATTTTGACCATGCCCGATGACCTGATGCCTGGCCAACTTCTCGCGCGTGGTGTGTGCCGCCATCTTCTCCAGCACGGCTTCGTAACGGTGGAGGAGCTGATGCCGGCGCCCGGCCTTAGGCTCGATGTGATGGCACTTGGACCGAAGGGTGAAATATGGATCGTCGAATGCAAGTCGAGCCGGACGGATTACGTTTCCGATCGCAAGTGGCGGAACTACCTCGAATGGGGTGACCGGTTCTTCTGGGCAGTCGACGCGGACTTTCCCGCTGGCCTTCTGCCCGAAAATACGGGGCTCATGCTCGCCGACGCCTACGATGCGGAGATCCTGCGCCTGGGACCCGCTTCGCCGCTTGCCGGGGCACGAAGGAAGGTGATGCTTCAAAAATTCGCGCGCCACGCGGCGCTGAGGCTTCAGGCGTTCCGCGATCCGGGCGTCACCGTTTCGGGGATTTACCCCTGACATTCTTGCCCATGCCACGCGCGGCCTCGGCCGCAGCGCGTAGCTCCTCGGCAATTTCCTCGGCCTCGTCGGGGTCGAAATCGAGCGGCAGTTCGATCCCCTCGGCCTCGACGTAGATGCGCACCATGCCAAGCGTCGTCGGACCGATTTGCAGATTGGCTGCGATATCGCTTTCCTTTTCGATGCCCATTTCGGCGATCCTCCGCTCACTGGCTTTCGCTAGCGTGATACGGGCGCGCGAGACAAGACGCATGTTCGGCTGCCCGCTGCAATTCCGCGCGGCAGCATCTCGCCAGCCCGCAGATGCACAGGTATCCGGCTGACGACGCACTTGCAATCATTTGGACAGGGGGCTAAATGCCCACTTAAGTGCCGACGTAGCTCAGTTGGTTAGAGCACCAGATTGTGGATCTGGGGGTCCCCCGTTCGAGCCGGGGCGTCGGTACCATCCAACTGACTGATTTCCTTGGTCATTGCCGAAAGCAAGGGTTCCTTGCAGGTGCTGCAAGGATCTCGTCTTATTTCCGGAAGCGGATCCCCGGGCAACGAGGCATCGGTGACACGTCTTCGTATTGGCGAGCCTATCTCTGGCGATCTCCGTCAACGTGACCATCAATGCTTTGCTTGTCGCCGGCGGCCGGCGGTCAATCGCTTCGGCTATCGCACGAAGTTCGCGGCGCAAGCCGCGGATATGGTCGATCAGTGACGGAACATTCGGCGCCGCGTCGGATAGCAGGGACAGGTACTTGCGCAGATCGCAATTCAAGGGGATGCGGGCAAGATCGAGTTCGTCGGAGCGCGGACTTTCGTCCGCCTCGGCCGACTTGACCTATCTCTCGCGCACCCAGCAGCGAATTTCCCTAAGCAGCAGGCGACGCACGAACGCGACACCTTCGTCCTCAGGCAATCTCGTGTCACGCCCCCCAATGCCGGGATGGCAGTTTCCGGTTAGGAAGCGCACTCGCTTCGTGCCGTTTCAGGAAATCGGCCCGCGATTTCGCCATGACGCGCATGGGTGGCAGCACTCCTTGCCAAACAGTGATCGGCAGCTCATAGCCGCTAGGTACGTCTGCACGGATCCTTTGCTCACTCACCTGTGAGCTTTCCCGGAGCGAAGCTGACTTCGCACCAGAGCCCTTCTTTTCGGAAATCGAACACGATATCTGCCGACAGGTCGGTCTTTAGGACGATCTCGATCATCTTGCTGCCAAAGCCGCGGTGTTCGGGCGGCGACACCGCAGGTCCGTCGTTCTCCTGCCAGACTAGACGCAGACTGCTGGCATAGGGGCCACCCTCCCAATCGTAATCGACGGTGACATACCCCTCCGGAACAGACAGTGCGCCGTATTTGAGTGCATTTGTCACCAGCTCGTGAAGTGCCATCGAAAGCGAGGTTGCCTGCTGCGCAGAGAGACGGACCTCGGGACCGGTGACCCGAAAGCGGTCCGCGCCCCCCGCCTCGCCCGAGGTGTGGTCCAGGACCTCGCGCAGATTCGCGCTCCTCCAGTTCGCCTTGGTCAGCAAATCGTGCGCGTGTGCCAGCGCGCCGAGTCTTCTTGTCAATATCTCGGCGGCATCGTGAGGCAGTGTCTGCCTGGCAATGCCAGCGATCACGGCAATGGTGTTTTTCAGGCGATGTTTCGTCTCGGCGACCACGACCTTGAGATGCCGTTCGGCTTGCTTCTGCGCACTGATGTCACGCAGAACGATTGACCAGTCCCGCGAATCGGCGAGCGGATCGCGCTCGCGGATCGGGCTGATGACGACTTCAAACTCACGGTCGGAGAGATCGGCCGCTTCGAACACAACTTCTTCATCCGATTGCAGTACGGCCTCGTTGAACCAGTCGGGCCGGTCTTTCAGTTGGATGGCCTCACTGACCGGTCGTTCCAGCGAAGATTGCGCATGAGTGATGAGACCTTCCGCGACCTTGTTGCATTGTTCGATCCGGCCGTGCGCATTCACCCGCAGGATAGCGTTGGGAGAGCTGCGCACGATGGCGGCAAGTTCGTCGGCCTGCCTCCGCGCTTCGCGAAGTTCCTCCTCATAGGTCCGTCGCTCGCTCGCATCAAAAATGGTGAAGTCGAACCTTTCGATCTCTCCCATGGCATCGCGGCGCGCGATCCCACTAAGAAGGACGGGCAAAGGTGGTCCTCGCTCGACCTTAAGTTCGCAGGATATCTCGCGTACGAAACCTTGTAGTCGCATCATTGGGGCAATGTGGGTTTCGTAGTAGATCCGCCCTGGAACCGTCAGACAGGCGGAGAACATCACCCCGGTCTCGATCTTGCCCGATATCCAGCCCATCCAGTGGGCCAACGTCTTGTTCACATACGCAATACGGCCGTTCGGTTCGGTGACGACAATCCCGCAGGGGGCATCGTCTACCAGTTCGGAAGAATGATACAGATCGCTTCTGGCATCACTGCCCTGCATCAGGCCGCCTCGAGAAAGTTGCGCATCGCGGAGACGGCGTCCGTTGGCACGGTCATGTGAGGGCAGTGACCCGTGGCCTGAAGGATTTCAAGCTTCGACTCTGGAATATGGTCGCGCATCCACCAGGCGACATCCATCGGCACCAATGCGTCCTGGTTACAATGTATAATTAGGGCGGGACGCTCCAGGCGCTCGAAATCTGCTCGCCTGTCGGCAAAGAAAGTGACATGGCCGAAATGCCGCGCAATTCGCGGATCGGTCCTGCAGAAACTCTGGGTAAGCTCGATCGCGGCCGGAGCGTCCGGATCCTGGCCGACTATAGTCGGTGCCATCTGATGCGACCATCCTAGGTGATTTTCGTCGAGAAACTTAACCAGACCATCCAGATCCTCGCGGGAATATCCTCCATTGTATCCGGTCGCCGGGTCTTCCAGAAACGACGGGCTCGGAGACACCAATATCAACCGCTTCATGCGTTCAGGAGCCATGTTTGCCGCCAAGACGGCGATCGTTGCCCCAATCGAGTGACCTACGATGATCGCATCCTTCAGGTCGAGATGAGCGCAAATGTCCAAGAGGTCCTCGGCATGCGCGTCAAGTTTCGCATAGCGACGGGGCTCGTATTCCGACAAATCAGAACCTCCCATGCCCGTCAAATCGTAGGTGACGATCCTGAAATCCGGGGTGAAGCTCTGTACGACATCGCGCCACATCGACTGATCGCAGCCGAAGCCGTGCACGAACACCAAGGGTCGACGTTCCACTTCGCCCGTGTCCCTCACGTTATTGCGTGCCAAGATCATAAGCTGAAGAACCGATCGTATTCGTCGTTTTCCATGAGGATAATCACTTCTCGATCGGACAGAAGCAACCAGATGTGGATGCGCCGCATCCAATGTGTGACCCAGCACTCCGTCCCGTTGTCGTTCGAGCCGGAGAGATTTTGAAGCATTGCCAAGCGCCAGTGCCGAAAGGAACTGCTGTCAAATCGTCAAATTGCGGCTCGATGCCTGCCACGGAACGCCGTAGACCGCAAAAAACCGCGCCACTGAATGTTGGCAACGGCTCGGAAACAACGCGGGCCACTAACAGCCCTTTTCTGCCTTTGTTAGGCTTTCCATGCTGTAGCGGCGACCATCAAGTCTGTCGTCGGCGCCAGGGTTCTTACGACGACAGCGGTGCGGTCATTCTCGCGGTCTCAAGCGGCATACTTGGCGACCTACAAGCGCCGGCGATGATGACTGTCGCGTCCTGACTCACTATGCTCCGCCAAACGCACCGGCCTTCACGCCGTAGTCCACCGCGACGCCGTAGTCGGGGTCGTCGTCACTGTCGATCATGAGCTGTCCGGCGCGGTTCAGAAGCCGGTGGCAGTCGCGGCTGAGATGACGCAGGATGAGCGATTTGCGCTGTGCTTCATAACGCGCTGCGAGCGCCTCGATCGCGGCCAGCGCCGATTGGTCCGCCACCCGACTTCCGGCAAAGTCGACGATGACGCGATCGGGATCGGTTTCCGGTGTGAAGAGTTCGGCGAATCCGTCTGTCGAACCGAAAAACAGTGGGCCTTCGATCTGATAGACTTTGGCACCGTCCGGGCCGAAGCTTGTCCGCGCCTGGATTCGCTTGGCGTTCTGCCAAGCATAGGCCAGCGCCGAGACGATGACACCGGCGACGACGGCGGTGGCGAGATCCGTCGCCACTGTGATCGCAGTCACCAGAACTATGACGACCGCATCGACCGTAGGTACGAGGCGCAAGACCCGGAAGGTCTGCCAGGCGAATGTGCCGATAACGACCATGAACATGACGCCGACAAGGGCCGCAAGCGGGATCTGCTCGATCGGCGCCGAGCCGAAGAGGATGAATGACAAGAGAAACAGCGAAGCGGCCACGGCGGCAAGCCGAGTGCGTCCGCCCGAAGTCACATTGATCATCGACTGGCCGATCATCGCGCAGCCGCCCATGCCGCCGAAGAACCCGGTTACCGTATTGGCCACGCCCTGGGCCACGCATTCCTGGCTGGCGCCGCCGCGTCTGCCCGTAATCTCGCCAACGAGGTTCAGCGTCAATAGGCTCTCGATCAGGCCGATCGCGGCAAGGATCACCGCATAGGGAATGATGATCTCCAGCGTCTCGAGGGTCAAAGGCACGGAAGGCACGTGAAACGTGGGCAGCCCACCCTGAATCGAGGCGAGATCGCCAACCCGCGGCACGTCCATACCGAAGCCGATCACGAGGGCGGTGACGATCGCGATCCCGGCGAGCGGCGCGGGAATCGCCTTCGTGAGCCGCGGCATCACCCATATGATCGCCATGGTGGCGGCGACAAGCGCGAGCATTGTCGCGAGCGGCAATCCCGTGATCCAGGCATGCCCGCCGTGATCGTCTGGCACGCGGAATTGTTCGAGTTGGGCGAGACCGATGACGATGGCGAGGCCGTTGACAAAACCCAGCATCACGGGATGCGGCACGAGGCGAATGAACTTGCCGAGCTTCAGAAGACCGGCGGCAATTTGCAGCAGTCCCATAAGGACTACGGCCGCGAAGAGGTATTCGACACCATGCACCGCGACGAGGCTGACCATTACCACCGCCAATGCCCCGGTGGCCCCGGAAATCATCCCCGGCCGTCCGCCGATGAGCGCCGTAATCAGCCCGACGATGAACGCGGCATAGAGCCCGACCAACGGATGCACACCTGCGACGAAAGCGAAGGCCACCGCCTCCGGAACCAGGGCGAGCGCCACCGTGAGACCCGACAGTATCTCCGTCCTCGCGGCGGCGGAGGAAGGCGGGAAGGCCGGCGCATGGACAGGCGACACGGCAGCGGCGAATGCCGCAAGCGCGGAGCGGGGCATTGGAAACCTCAGGGAATTGGACTGTTCGCTGGGGCGCATGTATCGGCAAACAACAACGAGCGAAACCCTTCGCCGGGAATTTGCGGACGAGTGCGGCAGGATCAGTAGTATGGCGGGAAGGGCCAGGAACCTATGAGCCCTACGTGATCAATGAGCCAATTCGGCCGTCAAGCGCGGCGAAGACTTGTTCATTTCAATGTGGCGCCAAAGGGTTATCTGCCAGATCTTGGTTCCGGGGCTGGTGTGGAGCGCGGGACCGTGTGGCATCGCTGCGAGAAAACACGAAACCGAGGAGTTTTAAGGGTCACAATTTCTATGGCGGCATTCGATTAGTGAAAAACCAACTCTGAGCCCTTCGCGCAAGTCGGTGCCGCAAGAGATCAAAGGGACCAAGGGTACGTTCCTAGGTAGTTTGATTCCTTGTCCCAAACTCCAGGAAAATACCGGCCCAGGCGAGGTCGAACTGGAAACTCGCGGCGCAAAGCATCGTTCCATGCTACACTGGAAACCGGATTGGAAACTGCTCGATCCTGGGTTTCTTGGGAGCAATTTACATGAACATGTTCACCAACTTTGCAACGGCCGCATTGATGCTGAGCGGCGGGACGCTCGCTTATGCGCAAGAGGCCGTCTGGACCCTCGATGGGCTGGAGACGCCCGAAAGCGCCTACTATGACGACGCTCGCGCCGTGCTTTACGTCTCCAACATTGCCGGCGAGCCTGCAGCAAAGGACGGAAACGGCTACATATCTCGCGTAAGCCCCGACGGAGAAATGTTGGAGGCGCAATGGGTCACAGGACTTGACGCGCCCAAAGGGCTAATCAGCGACGGTGCCACGCTCTATGTAAGCGATATCGACCGACTGGTTGCCATCGACATCGAAGCAGGAGAAATCGCCGAAACATGGCCGGTCGAAGGCGCAGTCTTTCTCAACGACACGGCGATCGTCGGAACAACGGGGGTCTATGTATCCGACATGATAGCTGAAAGGATCCATGTCCTCACGGACGACGGGCTCGCCGTGTTGGCAGAAGGGGAAGCGCTCCAACACCCCAATGGGCTCAACGTGTTCGACGACAAGCTGATCATTGCCGCTTGGGGCCGTGATCTGCAGGACGACTTCACCACCAAGATCGCCGGGCATCTTCTTACGGTTGATACCGAAACCGGAGCCGTAGCGAACCTTGGCTCAGGCGAGCCGGTTGGCAACCTCGACGGGTTGGAGCCGGACGGCAAAGGCGGCTGGTTGGTGTCGGACTGGATTGCGGGTGGCGTGTACCGGATCTTGGCAGATGGAAGCCATGACCTGCTACTCGATCTCAACATGGGCAGCGCCGATCTGGAATATCTGCCCGACCGCTCGCTGCTGATCGTGCCGATGATGCTCGACAACACGTTGGTGGCCTACCGCATCGACTAGGGCGCGCGCAGCGCTCCCCGGCGCGGGGCGAGATGCGATCAGGGTTCCTGATGTAGTCGCGCGATCATGCGCGTACCGAACACGCGATACTTTCGCCAAATGGACGTTGCCGTCGTACCTGCGACTGGCCATCGCGTAAAATACAGTGGTACTTGCGGAAGTGAGTGCCGGCTTTACTTGCCCACCCCGTCTTGCCCGCTGAAGCGTCGGTTGGCGGTGCCAGATGCTGCGCAAATGCTCCAACTGCCGGTTCGGCGTAGCAGATTAGGCGCCTCCCTATTGTAGTGACTGCTGGCCGGGATCACGGGGCTGGGTCAGCTACTCTCTCGGCGCAGCAGAGTTTGGCTCGCCGCGATCAACCACCCGTCTGAACTGATGCGCCGCGATCTGGTCTGGTTGTCAGAAAATCCATTTAGATTCAATGGCGCAGGCAACTTGCGGATCTGAGAGTCATCGTTCGAGCGCGGGATGCGGCACCATCCCCACGGCGGCTATTCTCCCGCCGATATCTGTACGCGCTGGCGCAGCGCGCCGCTGTCTGCGTCGAGGATCAGGATTTCGTCCTTTTCGGTGACGACGGCAATCCAGCCGGAACCGAAGGTCACTGCGCGCGCTGCTTCGCCTTCCGGCAGGCGTATGCCGTCGGGAAGGGCCGGCCGCGGTGCAGTCGCTGTCGGGAACCGGATGACAATCAGTGCGACGATCGTTATCAGCCCCACAATCATGGTTCCGGAAAGGATCGTCACCAGAGCCTTGAGAAAGCGCAGCTGAGGCGGCAGATCCGTCCCGGCGTCCGTATCAACCGGAGCCTCTTTCATGTCGGACATCGCCAAACGCCTCCTCAGCGTTGTGATTGGGCCAAACCCGCCCGACCGCCTTGATAAGGCGCTGGCCCGGGATGTGCCAGAGGATGCCGCGCTGTCGCGGTCCCGCATCGTGAAACTCTTGGCTGAAGCCGGGGTCCGAAGGGCCGGGAAGGTCGTGACGGATGCCAAGGCGAAACCGGCCGAAGGCCAGGTCTACGAAATCGCACTCGTGCCCGAGGTAGAGACCGAGACGGCGCCCGAAAACATCCCGCTCACGGTGCTCTGGGAGGACGAGGACCTCATTGTGATCGACAAGCCTGCGGGAATGGTTGTTCATCCCGCACCGGGCGCGCGCGCGGGAACGCTGGTGAATGCGCTGCTCCACCATTGCGGCGACACGTTGTCGGGTGTCGGCGGGCGCAAGCGGCCGGGCATCGTGCACCGGATCGACAAGGACACGACGGGTCTTCTGGTTGTCGCGAAGTCTGACCGCGCGCATCACGGACTGGCGCGGCAGTTCGAGAAGCACAGCGTGAATCGGCGCTACATTGCGCTTGTCCACGGTGTGCCGGACGTCGCCGATCCACGGCTGCACGGCGTGAAGGGCACGAGTTTCGAGCCGGGGGGCGTATTGAAAATCACTACCCAGTTGGCGCGCCATAGGACCGACCGGCAGCGGCAGGCGGTCCGGTTCGAGGGCGGACGCCATGCCGTGACCCGGGTCCGGGTGCGCGAAACATATGGTAAGCCACCTGCCGTCGCGCTCGTCGAATGCTGGCTCGAGACGGGACGCACACATCAGATCCGCGTCCACATGGCGCATGTCGGCCACGGCCTTGTCGGCGACAAGACCTATGGCGGCCGCCGCAAACCGCCCGCGAAGGCACTTGGCGCCGAAGCCGCCGCGGCGATCTCGGGCTTTCCCCGGCAGGCGCTCCACGCCGCCACGCTCGGATTCACCCATCCCGTCTCCGGTCGCGACATGGCGTTCGAATGTCCGCTTCCGCACGATTTTCAGGCACTCGCGGATTTGCTTGCCGCCTTGGCACCCAATCCGTGATCGCGAGACATGAAATGCATGTGAAGCGTTGACACATTTCTCGCAGAGCGACGGAATCTCGATCATTTCACGTTAAGCTCTGTGCACTGGCGCACTTGTACGGAACGATGGGGGTGTCTAATGTGTTTATTCCTCGACCTGAACAGGGGTTAGAGATGACGACATACGCCAACCTTCCGGCACCTAGCCCCGAACAGGGGCTGAACCGCTACTTGCAGGAAATCCGCAAGTTTCCGCTCCTCGAGCCGGAAGAGGAATACATGTTGGCCAAGCGCTGGGTGGATCACGAGGACAGCTCGGCCGCCCACCAGTTGGTCACGTCGCACCTGCGGCTCGCCGCGAAGATCGCGATGGGTTATCGCGGCTATGGCCTGCCGCAGGCCGAGGTGATCTCGGAGGCCAATGTCGGGCTCATGCAGGCGGTGAAGCGGTTTGATCCGGAAAAAGGCTTCCGGCTCGCGACCTACGCCATGTGGTGGATCCGCGCCTCGATCCAGGAGTACATTCTCAGGTCCTGGAGCCTCGTTAAGCTTGGCACGACTTCGGCGCAGAAAAAGCTCTTCTTCAATCTTCGCAAGGCAAAAAGCCGGATCGGCGCTCTGGAAGAGGGCGACCTGCGCCCCGAGCATGTCGAAAAGATCGCCCATGACCTGAACGTGAGCGAGGATGAGGTCATCGCCATGAATCGGCGCCTGTCGGGTGGCGACGCCTCTCTGAACGCGACGATCGGGTCTGAAGACGGCACAGCACAGTGGCAGGACTGGCTGGAGGACGAGGATGCCGACCAGGCCGGCGCCTACGAGGAGGCGGACGAACTGTCGGTGCGGCGCGAGCTGCTGGAGCGCGCGATGGATGTGCTGAACGATCGCGAAAAGGACATTCTCATGCAGCGCCGGCTGCTCGATGAGCCGGTGACCCTCGAAGACCTGTCGTCGCAGTACAATGTCAGCCGCGAGCGGATCCGCCAGATCGAGGTGCGCGCCTTCGAGAAGCTGCAGGCCCAGATGCACAAGCTCGCGCAGGAGAAAGGGATCGCGGTCCCGGCGTAACGCGCACTAGGCCTGTCGCAGGTACGCGTCGATCTCGGCGAAGATTTCCGCATCATGACCGATCCAGATATGCCCGCCGGTCGCGTAGCTCAGCAGTTTCGCGCCGGGCACGGTTTGTGCGATATGGCGCGCCGCGTCGAGGGTCAGAAACCGGTCGTCCTCGAGCGAAATCGCAAGGGTTGGCGCAGCGATCGCAGTCAACTCCTGCGGCGTAGGGTTGCCAGCGTGTAGGGCATCGTTCAGAAGCCCGCGCGCCCGCGCGCTGACCGGAAGGATCGAACGCAGGATCTCGCCTGCGCGGGCCCGTTCTTCTGGTGACGCGGCTTGCACGAGCGCAGGATCGGTCGCGAGAAGCGTGCCGATCATCCTGCCCTCGGCGAGCGTCATGCCAGCCCAGAACAGGAAATCCGACTGCAATCCGTATCGCATGATCGCAGCGCCGAGCGCGTTGGGGCGCATCGGCGGGCGGTCCGGCGCAAAGGCCGCTGGCACGAGAGTGACGAGCGCCTCGCAACGCTCCGGATGGCGGATGGCGAACTCGATGGCCGAAAGCGCGCCGGCCGAACCCCCGATCACCGGAATGCGGTCGATGGCAAGCGCGTCGAGCAGGTCGGCAAGCGCGTCCGCCTGATGCGCGGGCGAGGGGTCGGCGGGAAACTCCGAAGAGAGGTAACCGAAGCGAGACGGTGCGATCACCCTCCACCCGGCACCGGATAGCCGTCGGGCGAACAACAGCCCCTGATCGAAGCCGCCGCCGGTCCCGTGCAGCATCAGGACGGGTGGGCCGTGTCCGGCCTCGGCCCACTGCACCATCCCAAACCGCGTCGACGCCAGTCGGGTCGGCGCAGCGATCCTCCCGCGCGCCTCGGCGACGGCGTGGTCAAATCGCTGTTTCGCCGGAAATCCAACCGCCGCAGCCGCGGCTGCGAGCCCGCCGATCCCAAGAACTGCGCGCCGCTTCATGCGAGCCCCTTGTTTTGCGGGCAGTCTGAATGCGCAGACAGCGTGCCGCCTTGACCCAAGTCACCTGGACGAACCGATTCTCGGACCTCCGTATTGCAACGTCGCGACCAATGGGTCTTGATGTATCTGACAAGAGAGGGGCTGACCTATGAAAACCGTCAACTGGGGCGTGCTTGGCGCAGCCAAGTTCGCCCGTGAGCACATGGCGCGCGCGATACATGAGGCCGAGGGCGCGCGGCTCTTCGCGCTTGCCACGTCGGACGTGGAGAAGGCCGCGCCGTTTCGCTCGTTCTGCCCCGATCTCAGAATACACGACAGTTACGACGCCCTTCTGGCCGATCCCGAGGTCGAAGCCGTCTACATTCCGTTGCCCAATCACCTGCATGTCGAGTGGACACTGAAGGCGCTTCGCGCTGGCAAGCACGCCCTGACCGAGAAGCCCATTGCGATGAAGGCCGAGGAAATCGACGGGTTGATTGCCGCGCGCGACGAGACGGGGCTCTTCGCGACCGAGGCCTACATGATCGTCCACCACCCGCAATGGCAGCACGCGCGTGCGCTGATCGCCGAGGGGGCGATCGGGCGCGTGCTCCATGCTGATGCGCATTTCAGCTACGACAACCGCGCAGATCCTGCCAACATCCGCAACCGGCCGGAAACAGGCGGCGGGTCGATCCCTGATATCGGCGTCTACGCCTATGGCTCCGTGCGTTGGGCGACGGGTGCTGAACCCGTCGATCTGCGCGCTTACATCAAGCGGGAGAACGATGTCGACGTCTTCGCCCAGGTTAGGGGCGAGATGAAAGGGCCAAACGGCCGTTTCACCTACCAGGCGATGACCTCCATGCGGCTTTTCCCGCGGCAGGAGGTCATATTTCAAGGCGAGTCCGGCCTCATCCGATTGACCGCTCCCTTCAATGCGGGACTGTTCGGCGAGGCGCAGGTTCACTTGTTTCGCAACGACTCCGCCGACCAGGTCCGGCGTTTCCCCGGCGCGCGTCAATATCGCAGTCAGGTCGAGGCGTTCTGTCGCACTATTCGAGGGGGCGCGGCCTATCCGTGGACGCTCGAAGATGCACGGGGCACCCAAGCGATGATCGACATGGTATGGTCAGCTTCGGAGTGACGCGCCCGCGGTTGTGATCCTTGTCATGGCGGATGCGGTTTGGTTCGCCCATATCTGGGCAATACCGGATTGAAACGGAGGTGTCCTATGAAGCCCGTTCGCACGCTCGTCTTGCTCGCGGATGACGAATCCGCCCGGTTCCTCCTGAACGAAGGGGTGGGCAAGGGTCTGAGCGAATTGTCGAAAATCGTCGCGTCTCAATTCAGCGACACGGTTGTGGAATATGCCGACCAGCGGGGCAGACAGACCGGCGGACCGGGTGATGTGGGGCGCCACGGATTTGAGCCTTCGACCTCGCTCGAACGGCAGTCACGCGAAAGGTTTGTCGGGCACGTGATGGAAGCTCTCGCGCGCCAATGGAAGAAGCTGGCGCCTGACCGCCTTGTCCTTGCCGCGGCGCCTAAGACTCTCGGGGAGCTGCGTGCCAGGCTCACCGGCGCTCCGGCCGAGGCCCTTCACGCGGACCTCGCCAAAGACCTGATCAAAATCCCGGCGCGCGATTTGCCACGGCACTTCGCGGATATCTTGCCGATGTGATCCCTCAGGCTTCGGGCAAGGCGGCGTCGAGAAAGCGGACCATGTTGCCGCCCATGACCTTGGCAATCGTGGGCTCGTCAAGGCCCGAGTCGATCAGCGCCTGCGTCAGCGCCGCGAGCTCGGAGACGTCGAAGGCTACGCGCACCGATCCGTCATAGTCGGAGCCGAGCGCGACGTGATCCTCGCCCACGATGTCGATCGCGGAGACGATGGCGCCTGCGACGCCCGCCGGCGTCTCGTCGCAGGTCACGTCCTCCCAGAAGCCGATTCCGATCAGCCCGCCTTCCTCGGCGATGGCGCGCATGAGGTCGTCGGGGAAGTTGCGGACCGTTTCGCAGTGCGACCGGATGCCGGTGTGGCTGACGACGACCGGCACGTCGACCATTTCGAGCACCTCTTCGGCGACCCTTGGGGAGGCGTGGGCAAGGTCGATGATCATGCGCTTTTCGATCATCTTCCCGACGACCGCCCGCCCGAAGTCCGTGAGCCCGTTCTCCGCCCCCGCCTCGCCGTGAAGCGATGCGCCGAGCTCGTTGTCGAAGAAATGCGTGAGACCGACAAGGCGGAATCCGGCATCGAAGAGCTTGTCGAGATTGCCGAGCTCGCCCGAGAGTGCGTGGCCACCCTCTGCACCCAGAATGCCGCCGACGACCTTTTCGCCGTTTGCCCGCCGTTCCAGCAAGTCGGCGAGATCGTCGCGGGTCCGGATGATCTTCAGCATCTCCGGGGCCGCCTTCTCGGCAGCTCTGAGCGCGTTAGCCTGAACAAGCGCGCGCTGGGTCAGGTCCTGCCACGCGTTGAGCGGGCGCAGCTGCCCGATGAAAAGCGCCGTAATATCGTCGCGCGCCTCTGCTGAGTTTTCCTGATAGTTGAGGCCAGACGGGCTTTTCGTAACGGTCGTAAAGACTTGCAGCGCGACATTGCCATCCGCAAGGCGCGGCAGATCGACATGGCCACGCTCGTATCGCTCGGTCAGGTCGCGGTTCCACAAGAGAGTGTCGGCATGCAAGTCGCCGATGATCAGCCGTTCGTGCATCGCCATGGCTGCGGGGCTGACCGGCCAGGGATCATGCTCCGTCACCGGGTTCAGGCGGTCGTCGACGAGGCCGGGGCCGAGCGAAAAGAAGGCGAGGAGCCCGATGATGATTGCGAATAGAACTAGTCTCGCAATGATCCGCCACATCGGCCGGCCTCCCCTCCATTGGCGCGAGCCTAGGACAACCCGCCTGCCGGGCATAGCCCCCGTCGAGCAGGACGCGACGTCAGCCTTCCATCGCCTCGAGTTCGTCGATCATGCCGGCGATCATGCTCAGCCCCTTGTCCCAGAACTTCGGGTCCGACGCGTCAAGGCCGAAGGGTGCGAGCAGGTCCTTGTGATGCTTCGAGCCACCCGCCTTCAGCATCTCGAAATACTTTTCCTCGAATCCCGGAAGGCCTTCCTCGTAGACAGCGTAGAGCGCGTTCACGAGCCCGTCGCCGAACGCATAGGCGTAGACATAGAAAGGCGAGTGAACGAAATGTGGGATGTAGGACCAGAAGCTCTCGTAGCCGTCCATGAATTCGAACGCATCGCCAAGGCTTTCGCCCTGGATGCTCATCCACAGCGCGTTGATGTCCTCCGGTGTCAGTTCACCCTCTTTCCGGGCGGCATGGAGCTTGCATTCGAAATCGTAGAAGGCGATCTGCCGGACGACCGTGTTGATCATGTCCTCGACCTTGCCGGCCAAGAGCACTTTCCTCTCGTTTTGGTCCTGGGCCTGCGCGAGAAGCTTGCGGAAGGTCAGCATCTCGCCGAACACGCTCGCGGTTTCGGCCAATGTGAGCGGCGTCGACGCCAGCATCTCGCCCTGCGGCGCCGCCAGCACCTGATGGACGCCGTGGCCAAGCTCATGTGCGAGTGTCATCACGTCACGCGGTTTGCCGAGGTAGTTGAGCATCACGTAGGGATGCACCTCCGTCACCGTCGGATGCGCGAAGGCGCCCGGCGCCTTGCCGGGCTTCACCGCGGCGTCGATCCAACCCTTGTCGAAGAACGGTTCGGTCAACTTGGCGAGGTCCGGTGAGAAGGCGGCGTAGGCGGAAGTCACTGTCGTGCGGGCTTCGTCCCATTTGACGATCTTTTTCATCTCGATCGGCAGGGGTGCGTTGCGGTCCCAGACCTGAAGCTTGTCGAGCCCCATCCACTTGGATTTCAGCCGGTAATAGCGGTGTGAGAGCTTCGGATAGGCAGCGACAACGGCGTTGCGC
Source organism: Defluviimonas aquaemixtae (assembly GCF_900302475.1). Lineage (NCBI taxonomy): Bacteria > Pseudomonadati > Pseudomonadota > Alphaproteobacteria > Rhodobacterales > Paracoccaceae > Albidovulum > Albidovulum aquaemixtae. The sequence continues at coordinate 2,187,616 of NZ_OMOQ01000001.1, read as the reverse complement.
AGTGCCTCGACGACCTCGGGCTCGACATGGTTCGCGAGGTGCCGACCGTGTTGCGGCGTGGGCATCTTGCGCCAGCGATCCTCAATCTCCTTTTCCTTGGCGAGTGTGTTGTGAACGCGTGCGAAGAGCTTGACCTTGTCGCCGAATACATTGGCCAAGGCGCGCGCGCCGGCCTCGCGGCGGTCGCGTTCCTGCTCCGTGAGAAGGTTCAGCGTCGCTTCTAGGTTAAGGGGCTCCTCCTCGCCATCGACTGCGAATTCCAGCCCTGCCATCGTCTCGTCGAATAGCTTGTTCCAAGCCGAGGCTCCGACCGTCGACTGGTCGTGCAGGAACCTCTCCAGTTCGTCCGATAGCTGATGCGGCTTCATAGCGCGCATCCGATCAAAGACCGGCTTGTAGCGCCCGATATCCTTGTTGGCAGTGAAGAGCGTTTCGTAAGCTTTGTCCTCTATTCTGTTGAATTCCAGAGAGAAGAAGACCAGCGGCGTTGTGAAATCTGTTACCTTGTCCTGGCAGTCGGACATGAACTTCGCCCGCGCCGCATCAACCGTGTTCTGGTAGTAGCGCAGGCCGGCATAGGACATGATCCGCCCTGCGACTGTTTCGATCCGTTCGTAACGGTGAATGCAGTCGAGCATCGCGGCGGCGTCGAGCGACGCGAGCTTGCCTTCGTAGTCCGCCGCGAAGCCCGCACAGGCTTTGCCGAGCCATTCGAGGTCGCGTGCGACCTCGGGCGCGTCTGGCGCCGCGTAGAGATCGCTCAGATCCCATTCCGGCAGGTCGCCGAGCCCTCCGGCTGCGGCATTGGCATCGAAGACGGGGCGCGGGAGGCGGATCGGCATTTGGGGCTCCTTCTATTGGTCCGACAACAGATAGGGGCGGGGGCAACGGCAAGGCAACCCCGCCGCGGCGAGTTGATGCGAGGCAGTCGCATCGTGGCCGTTGCCGAGGCGTGTGCCAGGCCCTAGTCTCGCGACGCGTTGCGGAGGAATGCATGACGTATTGCGTTGGACTGCTGCTGAACGAAGGCATGGTGCTGCTGTCCGATACGCGGACGAACGCCGGGCTCGACCACATATCGTCCTATCGCAAGATGTTCCGCTTCGAACAGCCGGGCGAGCGCACAATCGTGATCCTGACGGCGGGCAATCTGTCCACGACTCAGGCCACGCTCGCGCGGCTCCAGGAGGAGATCGAGCATCCGGAGGCGAGTGGCGAGCGGTCCATCCTGCTGGCGCCCACGATGCTGAAGGTTGCCGAGATCATCGGCGCCTGTCTCTGGTCGGTGCGCGACGCGGTCGACCGGCGGATCAGGGGCGAGGGTCAGTTCGGACCGGCCTCGATGATCGTCGCGGGTCAGCGCAAGGGTGGTGCGATGCGAATGTTCCTGATCTACCCGGAGGGCAATTTCATCGAGGCGACGGAGGACACGCCCTTCCTCCAGGTCGGCGAGCACAAGTACGGCAAGCCGATCCTCGACCGCATGGTGCGGCCGGATACTTCGCTGGCAGACGGGCAAAAGGCGGTGCTTCTTTCGATGGATTCCACTCTACGTTCCAACCTGTCGGTCGGCATGCCTCTCGATCTTGCAACTATCCGTCGCGACGAGTGCCGGGTCGGAGAACAGCGCCGGATCGAGCCTGGTGACGCCAAATTCGCGAAGATGAGCGCTGCTTGGTCAAAAGCCCTGCAGGACAGCTTCGCGAAGATCCGGATCTAATCGCGGTTCGCGTCGAAAAGCTCCGTAGCGCGGTCGTAGAACTTGGCCCGTGTCTCGGGACATTCCATCATCAGCTCGTGCTCGGAGCTGCCCACCAGATCGAATTCCGAACCCGGCCAGCGGCCCATCCTGTCGTGGATCGCTTCGGCGTTGACGATGCGCTCCTCGGCACCGAGCACCGTGAGGCAGGGCAGGTCGGGCGAGGGGAGCTTGCGCAGCGCACGCGTCTCGCGCAGTGCCTCGCCCAGCCACTGCAGTGTCGGCCCGCCGATGGCGAGGTCGGGATGCTTCGTCAACTGGCGCTGCATGAAATCGAACATCGCCTGGTCGCGCGTGAGGAAGTTGCCCTCGAACGGCGCTTCGAGCACATAGGTCAGGGGCGAGGTCGTCGGCACCAGCTTGTGGCCCTGCCCGACGAGCGGCGCGACATGCGACAGCACCCATCCCACCGGCTTGAGAAGCGGCGGCATCTTGATGCCCCACATCGGCGCCGAAAACGTGACAGCCCGCACAGGCAGTCCCTCGTAGATCGCCCTGAGCCCGATGCAGCCTCCCATGGAATGGCCGATCAGAAAGTAGGGTTCGGGTAGTTTTTCGGCCCGCACGAACGACATGAAGGCCTGAACATCAAGCTGGTAGTCGCTGAAGCGCCCGACGTGACCCGGCGCGCGTTCGTCGATGAGGCGGTCGGCGATCCCCTGGCCGCGCCAGTCGAATGTCGCCATTGCGTACCCCCGCGCGGCGAATTCCCCCGCCGCGGGACCGTACTTCTCGACATACTCGGTGCGCCCGGAAAAAAGTAGCACGGTTCCCTTGATTCCGCCGCGCCAATGGGCCGCGCGGATGCGCACGCCATCAGAGGCCCCGAGCCAGACGCATGTCTCACCTTCCGGGGCCTCGGCCACGTCGGAGTAGAACGGGGCAGGTTCCATGCTCAGCCGAGCGCGGCCCCGAGTTGCATGGCGAGCCCCATGTCGCCGTCGACGGCTAGCTTGCCCTGCATGAATGCCGCGGTCGGGTTCACATCGCCCGACAGAATGCCTTCAAAAGTCTCGCGGTCGGAGGTCAGAGTGACATCCGCCTCTTCGTCACCCGCTCGGACGCCCGACCCGTCGACCATCAGCGCGCCTTCGCCCTCGATCACAAACTTTGCCGTGCCGGAGAACCCGCCGGGGAGTTTCTCGTTAAGCGCGGCCACGGCCGCATTCACAACATCGCTCATTCTTCCTCCAATTGTGACCGCCGGGCCTATCGCTTTCCGGCGCGGTTCGGCTACACTGTGCCCTGATATGCACGGTTTCACCACCCTCCGCAGCTTGGCATGCGCGTTATTTGCCGCAGCGTCACTGTGTTCTGCGCCGGTTTTCGCCGCTCCCGACCAACTCGAGAATCTGTACGAACAGCTCGCCGATCCCGACAACCGAGAGTGGCAGCGTGCCCAAGCGGATATTCTTCGTGAATGGTCGAAATCCGGCTCTCCGGCGATGGACCTGCTGCTGAAGCGCGGGCGCGAGGCGATGGAAGCGGGCAACCTGCAAGCTGCGATCGAACATTTCACGGCGCTGACCGATCACGCACCCCACTTCGCGGAGGGCTGGAACGCGCGCGCGACTGCCTACTATCTGGACGGCGAGTTCGGCCCATCGATCGCTGACATCCAGCGCACGCTCGCGCTTAACGACCATCATTTCGGCGCTCTTTCGGGTCTTGGCATGATGCTCGAAGAGCTTGGTCGCGACGATGATGCGCTCGAAATCTACCGGGCGGCTCGTGCGATTCACCCGCATCTGCCCAATGTCATCGAAGCCATCCAGCGGCTGGAACGCAAGACGGCGGGAACGGAACTCTAGGAGAATCCCATGGCGTCGGAGGCGAGGATCACCGCGGTCCTCGGTCCGACGAACACCGGCAAAACCCACTACGCGATCGAGCGCATGCTCGCCCACCGCACGGGCGTGATCGGCCTGCCGTTGCGGCTATTGGCGCGCGAGGTCTATGACCGGATCGTCACGGCGCGCGGGCCCTCCGTCGCCGGGCTGATCACGGGCGAGGAACGCATCATCGGTGCGCGCGCCCAGTACTGGGTCTGCACGGTCGAAGCGATGCCGACGGACATCGGCTGCGATTTCCTTGCAGTCGACGAAATCCAGCTTTGCGCCGATCCGGAGCGTGGGCACGTGTTCACCGACCGGCTGCTGAACGCGCGCGGCCTGCAAGAGACGCTGTTCCTTGGCTCGGACACGATGCGCGGCGCAGTCGCCGCCTTGGTGCCCAAGGTCCAGTTCATGAAGCGCGAGCGGTTCTCGACGCTCTCCTATGCGGGTTCGAAAAAGTTAAGTCGCATGCCCGGACGCAGCGCAATAGTCGGCTTCTCGGTCGAGAATGTGTATGCGATCGCCGAGCTGATCCGTCGTCAGAAAGGTGGCGCAGCGGTCGTCATGGGCGCACTTAGCCCACGCACCCGGAACGCACAGGTCGCGATGTACCAAAACGGCGACGTGGACTATCTCGTCGCAACGGATGCGATCGGTATGGGGCTCAACCTTGATATTGGCCATGTAGGTTTTTCTGCGACGTCTAAGTTCGACGGTCACCGGATGCGCACGCTCTTTCCGCACGAGCTTGCCCAGATCGCGGGGCGCGCAGGACGCCACATGGCGCCGGGTACGTTCGGCGTGACCGGCGAAGCCGCGCCGCTTGCCGACGAAGTCGTGGAGTCCATCGAGAACCATCGGTTCAGCCCCATCCAGCGGCTGAACTGGCGTTCGACCGATCTCGAATTCGCTTCGGTCGACCGGCTGATCGCGTCTCTGGAAGCTGCGCCAAGCGGCGAATGGCTGGCGCGGGGGCGCGAGGCGGACGACGTGCGAGCTCTCAAGTCGTTGGCCGATCTGCCGGCGATCCGCGACCGCGCCCATAACCCGCGTGAGCTACGTCTTTTGTGGGACGTCTGCCGCATCCCCGATTTCCAGGGCATCTCGCCGCAGGAACACGCCAACCTGCTGCAGCGTATCTTCGGGTTCCTTCAGGGACCCGGCCATGTTCCGGACGACTGGTTGTCGGCGCAGATCCGCCGCATCGACAAGGCACAGGGCGACATCGACACATTGTCGAAACGCTTGGCATACATCCGCACATGGACGTATGTCGCCCAGCGTTCTGGCTGGGTCACTGATGAATCCCATTGGCGGGAGGAGACGCGCGCGGTAGAAGACCGCCTGTCGGATGCGCTCCATGGCGCGCTGACGCAGCGATTTGTGGACCGGCGGACAAGTGTCCTGCTTCGCCGGCTCAAACAGAAGGAGGGCCTGGTGGCCGACGTGAACGACAAGGGCGAAGTGACGGTCGAGGGCGAATTTGCCGGCCGTCTGGAAGGATTCCGCTTCCATCTGGATGGATCGGCGACGCCCGATGCCGCGAAGACGCTGAAGCAGGCCGCCTACGAGGCGCTGAAGCCCGAATTCCACCTGCGCGCCGACCGTTTCTACAACGCGCCGGATACCGAGCTCGATTTCACCGAGCAGGGCGGACTGATGTGGGGCGCGGAAGCGGTGGGCAAGCTCGTGAAGGGCGCTGATGTGCTCAAGCCCCAGATCGAGGCGTTCGTCGACGAGGAGGCGGGCTTTGACGTTTCCGAAAAGGTGCGCCGGCGCCTGCAGCACTTCATTGACCGCAAGATCGCAACGCTCTTCGAGCCGCTAATGAACCTCAGCAGGGACGAGACGCTCGAGGGTTTGGCCCGCGGCTTCGCCTTTCGGCTGGTGGAGGCATTGGGTGTTCTCACGCGCGAGAGTGTCGCCCACGAGGTCAAGGCGCTCGATCAGGACATGCGCGGGACGCTTAGAAAGCACGGCGTGCGCTTCGGCCAGCACACGATCTTTCTGCCCGCTCTCCTTAAACCCGCGCCGACGCGGCTGCGCCTCGTGCTGTGGTCGCTTGCCGAAGGGCTCGACGAGTTCCCCGAAAGCCCGCCGCCGGGCCTCGTGACTGTGCCGAATCTTCCGGACGTGCCCAAAGGCTATTACACACTTTCGGGCTATCATCCCGCTGGCAGCCGCGCGATCCGCATCGACATGCTGGAACGGCTGGCCGACCTCCTGCGCGCCCAAGACAGCCGCGCCGGCTTCGAAACCAATCCCGACATGCTTTCGATCACCGGCATGACGCTCGAGCAGTTCGCCGACCTGATGAAAGGGCTCGGCTACAAGGCCGAGGTAGGCGAGCGCGAGAAAGTACGTGCCGAACCCGTGGCGCAGCCGACACCAGAGGGCGAAACGTCGAACCCGATTACCGAGGAAGAAGCCGCGCTTCAGACCGTGACCGAGACCGAGGTCTATTACACGTTCACCTGGGCTCCCCGACCGCGAGGCGACCGCGCCCCGAGGGCCAGGCACGGCGGGCCGGGGGGCGAGCGACGCGGCGGCAAGCCCGAGCGTGGCGGAAAGCCGCACAAGGGCAAGTCCGGGCCGAAAGGCAAGCGCGAGGAGTTCGAAAGCCGTTCGCCGAAAAAAGATCGCATCGACCCCGACAATCCCTTTGCCGCGGCGCTGATGGGCCTGCGCGACAAGATTTGAGCGGGGCGTGGCCGACGCCGACCGCATACGGATCGACAAGTGGCTCTGGCAGGCCAGGTTCTGCAAGACACGAAGCCTCGCTGCGGGGACGGTGGCGTCGGGCCGGGTGCGGATCAATGGCGAACGCAGTGTAAAGCCGGGCCGCGCGATCGGCCCGGGCGACGTTCTGACTCTCGGTCTCGGGGGCGGCGTGCGGGTGGTAAGAGTCCTGCACTGCGGCTCGCGGCGCGGTCCGGCGCCCGAGGCGCAGACGCTTTACGAGGAGGTGTCGCAAGCCGACAACGTGCCGGACTTGCCTGTCCGCGAAGAATGAATTCCCGACGCCCGCCAGCCTCGCCGGAGCCACGGTCTTTCCGCGCGCGCATCCCTTGAATGATCCCTGTTCCGGGGCTAGGTACCAGCCAGAAGCCAGAGCCGGACTGCGCCCATGACTTACGTCGTCACCGACAACTGCATCGCCTGCAAGTACACCGACTGCGTTGAGGTCTGTCCGGTCGACTGCTTCTACGAGGGCGAGAATATGCTGGTGATTCACCCCGACGAGTGCATCGACTGCGGGGTGTGCGAGCCGGAATGCCCGGCCGACGCGATCAGGCCCGATACCGAGCCCGATCTGGAGAAGTGGGTGGAGTTCAACCGGAAGTATTCCGAGATGTGGCCGGTGATCACGCAGCGGAAGGATCCGCTGCCCGACGCAGAAACGCGCGACGGAGAAACCGGCAAGCTCGACAAGTATTTCTCGGAAACGCCTGGCGAAGGCGACTGAATATTAGCGCGAATCGGTCAGGGAGCGCACCGCGGAGGTGAGTCGCTACAAGGCCGAATCAGCGCCGAATCCGTTACGCAACCGCGTTATGACGGCGCGGAATGTCGCGTTTTCACTTCCTGCATTGGTTGTGGCCCTTTCAGAATGGCCGGCTTTCTGCTATATTTTTGATACAACTGGATGAGGATGACTGCCCGTCACCGCTGCGACCCTCAGCAGCGGAGGGGTGTTCTGGCGATAAACATGATCGGACCGCATCGTAAGATCCGGCCCCCAATTCGTGTCGCCAGGGCGGACATCTTCCTATGAGGAAGGCGCTTGATGAGCAAAACAAAGAAAACTGATTTCCGTCCGAATGACTTCGTGGTCTATCCCGCTCATGGCGTGGGTAAGATCATGGCCGTCGAGGAACAGGAAATTGCCGGGCTTAAGCTCGAACTTTTCGTGATTTCGTTCGAGAAGGACAAGATGACTCTGCGCGTGCCGACGCACAAGGCACAAGAGATCGGCATGCGGCAGCTGGCCTCTCCGGATCTCGTCACGAAGGCACTCGAGACGCTCAAGGGCAAGGCCAAGGTCAAGCGCGCCATGTGGTCGCGTCGGGCTCAGGAATACGAGCAGAAGATCAACTCGGGCGACCTGATGGCGATCGCCGAAGTGGTGCGCGATCTGCACCGCACTGACGATCAGCGCGAGCAGTCCTATTCTGAGCGTCAGCTTTACGAGGCTGCGCTCGAACGGCTGACGCGCGAGGTCGCTGCCGTCGGTGGTACCGACGAGGCTGGCGCTCAGAAAAAAGTCGACGACGTTCTATTGTCGCGCGCTGCCTGAGCCGACCAAAGCAGCCAAATTAGAAAACCGCGGGGCGTGCGCCCTGCGGTTTTTTCTTGGCCGACGCGAAGCCCTGCATTCAGTCCGGCGTTCCTTCCTTGCGAAGGCCGTCTCTCAGATGCTGCAGCACGGTGGCAGCCGCTTCCAACTCTTCCTCGGTAAGGGACTGCCCGAGCCGCGCGATCACCCGCGCTTCGCGCTTGCTGACCTCCGCGAAGAGAGCGTCTCCCGATGGCGTCGGCACGACGAGCCTGGATCTCTGATGTGCAGGATTGTCCTCATACTTCGCGAAGCCCTTCTCTACCAATAGATCGGCCAGGACCTGGATATGCTGGCGCGTGACCGACTTGGCCTTGGCGATCTGCGGCACCGTTGCAGGACCATGGCGATCGAGATGCTCTAAAACCGCCCGCATCGCCGCGGTCACTCCCAGATCGACGATCATTTCGTCTGATAGCGACTTCAGTTCGTTGAATGCGCCGCGGATTTCAACGATCAGACGGTAGAGCGGGGTTCTGTGGCTGTTGTCCATCACGTGTCCGCTTCGCCTTTCCGATGCCGCGCAGTGGCAGGCTGAGCGCCCACCAGAGCGAATATGCGCGGTCGTCCTGCATCTCGTCCAGACCGATCGGCTGGCGGGCGAGTTCTTTGGGGCTCTTGGTACGGTATGTGCCAAAGAGCATGTCCCAAATTGGCAGCGTCGCGCCAAAGTTGCTTTCGGTTTCGCGCGGACGGGTGGAATGGTGGATGCGGTGCAGATGCGGCGTGACGATCAGGCGCGAGAGCCAGCGGTCGAACGTAGCGTGCAGCCGGATGTTGGAATGGCTGAAGACATTGATCGCAGCATCGGCAAGTTCATAGAGGATGACCGCGACGGGCGGTGCGCCGGTCGCGAGGATCACGCTCGCGCTGATCGGCAACTGCACCAGAAATTCGGCCGGGTGGAACCGGACGGTCGTGGAAACGTCCATATGCGTGTCCGTGTGGTGAACGCGGTGGATGCGCCAGAGAATTGGTGTCTTGTGCATGACGAAATGCACGGCCCAGCTTTGCAGGGAGAAGGCGAGGATACCGGCCGGGATCGCGACATAAGAAGCGAGGCCCAGCCGGTTCATGAGCCCGAGCCCGTCGTCGCGGGCCCAATCGGAAATGAGGAGCGACGAGACGGGAAGGGCGCCCAGAAGCATGATGTTGATCGCGGTCAGCGCCCAGTTCACCGGCCACCGCCGCCTGCGGTTGGCGCCGGCTTCGCGAAGCGCGATGCGGGTTTCAAGCAGGCCGAAGCCAGCGATGGCTCCGAAGAAGACGATGTAGAGCGCGGTATCCCCGTTGAGGCGCAGGAAGGTTTCTATAGCCGACATAGGATCCTCCTAAAGTGACAAGTATATTGTCATATATAAAGACAACACACTTGTCAATATTTAGGTGATCGGTCCGCTCACGGTGCCTGTGCTGGCGCGAAGCGGTCCTCCCACCTTGTAGGTCGGAAGGTGGGCCCCGCGCCTTCGGCGGGCGTGTTTCGTCCAAGATGAAAGTGTTACGTCGCGGCTTTGGCGTTCAGCCGGTGGAAGAGATGGGTGAAAGTCGCGGCACCCAGCACCGGGATCACCAAGTTGACCAGCGGAAGCGACAGAGGCGCGGCCATCAGCATGCCCGCGATCCAGATTTGGCCGGAGAATCTGCGACGCAGGTCGCGTGCGCCCTGGCGGCCAATCCGGCGCATGGCGGCCATCTGGAAGTATTCGCGCCCGAGTAGATAGCCGTTCACCGCCCAGAACATAAGGGGCGCGAACGGGCCCACGAAGGCGTAGAGGATGAGCGCGACGACGTTCACCACGACGAGCACGCCGAAGAAGTTGACGCTGTCGATGAGAGCGTCCATCCAGGCCAGCCGCGGCGCGGATGGAAGATCGGGGTAGTGGCGCTTTTCCACCGCCTGTGCCACGTCGTCGAGGAAAAGCCCGGTGAAGGCCGAGGCGACCGGAACCATCAGGAAGACCGACAGACCGATCATCAGAAGAATCGAGCCCCAACCGAGAAGATCCTGAACCCAGGTAACTTCGCCTACCCAAGGCAGTGTCAGTGTATCCGGCGTAAGCCAGTCCACAATCTGGACGAAGCCTGCGTAGACGGCGAACAGAAGCGCGAACGAAAGTGCGATCCCGAATGCCACGACCTTGAGGAAGCGACGGTCCGAAAGCTGCGCAAGCGCCTTCAGGAAATCCGAGAAAATCACGTGCTCACCCACTCCGTGATGTCGGCGATGTCAGGACGCGGCCGGTCGGGTGGCGCGTGCCGTTCGGTGCCTAGATGAATGACGCCCGCGACCCACTCGCCAGGGGCGAGGCGCAGCCCCTTTCGGCAAAAGTCGGGGTCGTGGACATGCCAACCTGTGAGCCAGCAGGCGCCCCAGCCTGAGGCGAGCGCGGCGTTCAAAAGGGTGACGCAGACTGCGCCGGCCGACAGTATCTGCTCTATCTCAGGCACTTTCTCGGTCGAGCGCGGCACATGGATAACCGCGACGACGAGTTCGGCGTCGGCGAACTGGCTTACGCCCTTTTCGACGCGCTCGGGCTCGATTCCGAGGATGTTGCCGCGCTTCCGGGCGAGCGTGGCGAGCCGCAAAAGCGCTGCCTTTTCAAGCACGACAAAGCGCCAAGGCACCAGCTTGCCGTGATCGGGGACACGGGCGGCGGCCGTGAGGATCGGGGTCAGCGCTTCTCGATCGGGAACCGGAGCCGTGAGGATCTTCGCCGGCCGCGACCGGCGGGTGAGAAAGAAGTCCATCGCGGCGGGGTTTGGATCGGGCATCGGCGTCTCCGTTCTTGTTCCGAACATGTCGGCTGTCGGGCTTCCGGCGTCAACCTCGAAGACGGTCATGGGATTCGGACATCCGGTTGCTGAAGGGCTTCGACTTCGGATGCGCGCGTCTGCCCGGTTCCCGCCGCGTCCGCCATGCCCTAACCTGCCCGGCGTACGCTATGAAGGGGGCCGCGCCTCGTGACCGACATCAGCCATTTCGCCCGTCCGGGCACGCAGATCCACGTCCGCGTCACGCCGTGCGCCGGCCGCAACGCGGTCGTGGCCGATGAAGGGAAGCTGCGCGTCTACGTCATCTCCGCGCCGGAAGGCGGCAAGGCCAATTCGGCGGTAGCGAAGCTACTCTCCAAGGCGATCGGAGTGCCGAAATCGCGCCTGCGGCTCGTCCGCGGCGACACCTCGCGCGACAAGGTGTTCCGGATCGAAGAATAGGGCTGCGTTTCTAGAGGCGGACGGGTCGACCGTGCGGCGTCTCACGATAAGCCCGCTCCCATGCGGCGCGAACACCCTCGAGGTCGGGCACGTCGGCAAGTCCGCGTTCGGCGACGACGCGTTCTAGCGTCTCGAGCCAGGCCGCGAAGTAGTCCGCGCCGCCGTCGAGCGGGCGGTCCCGGCCGCGGGCGGCGAGCGTCGCGCCAAAAGCCGCCGTCCAGTCCGGCCAGATCAGGTGGCCCGCCTCGTTCAGCGCGACCGTCAGCGCAAAGAGGTCCGACTGCCAGGGCTCGTCGAAACACGACGGTACGGCGGACGGGGAGACAGAAGCCGCGTTCATGCCCGCTCCAGATAGCTTTCCCAAAGGTCGAGCGTGACCTCGTCGCCCTCCCGTTCGGCGGCGCCCCACAGCGCGGCGGCGTCGAAGGCGACGGTATAGAGCGGCTCGGGCGCCTCGCCGAGCCCGTGGGCGTTCGAATCCGGCAGGACATGCGCGCCGTGGGCAAGGACGACGCGACCGATCTGACCAGCCGCATAGGCGGGCAGGCGGGTATGGCCGCCGGGGACAAAGGCGTTCCGCGCGGGCAGGCGGGCGCGCACCTTGTCGCCCGCCGCGAAGGCGGATGCCGGACCCTGTCTGGCATAGGGCACCCGCTTCGCGAGCGCAGGGGCGATCGCGTCGGCACGAACCGCGAGCGGGCTCAGCGGCTGCGATGCGGCGGTGCCGCTCGCGAGTTCCTCGCGTGTGACGAAGCCGTGGTCGACAAGGAGGTCGGCGAGCGCGGCCATCCACTTTTCGTAGTAGGTAAAGCGCGCGTAGTCTTTGGGCGGCAGGCTCTCGCGCGCGCGGCGGGAGGCGTCGATGCTCCATGCGCCAAGCCCGCCTGCCGCAAGCGTGAGCGCCAGCGCGCGCCTGTGCCAGTCCTCGGCGAAGGGCGCGGCGTCCCGCGGTTCCGGCAGGACCGGCCCGTCACCGTATCGGCCGCCCATGTCGTGGACCCGGGTCACGACCGCTCTCCGGGGCGGAGCGGCTGGCCGGTGCCGATCATGGAATCGCGCGTGACGAGGGCGGCGAGCGCCTCCTCATCCAGCCCTCCGGTTCCGTCGGGCCGCATCGGGATGACGAGGTACCGCACCTCGGCGGTTGAATCCCAGACGCGAACCTTCTGCCCCTCGGGCAGCGCCACGCCGAATTCCGCCAGCACCTTGCGCGGCTCGCGGACGGCGCGGGCGCGGTAGGCGTCGGACTTGTACCAGCCCGGCGGAATGCCGAGGAGCGGCCACGGATAGCAGGAGCAGAGCGTGCAGACGACCATGTTGTGCACCTCTGGCGTGTTCTCGACGGCGACCACGTGCTCGCCCTGGCGTCCGGAGATGCCGAGTTCGGCAATCGCCGGCGTCGCGTCGGACAAAAGCCGTTCGCGGAAGTCGCGGTCCGCCCAGGCCCGCGCGACAACCTTCGCGCCGAGATGCGGGCCGACCTTCGTCTCGTAGATCTCGATGATCGCGTCCAGCGCCGCGGGATCGACGAGGCCCTTGCGCACGAGAATGGTCTCCAGCGCCTTGACGCGCAGCGCGGGCTCGGACGGCAGGAGCGAATGCGGGTGGTCCGGATCGTCGTGCGGCATGGATGGAGTTTGATCCGCGCCGCGCGCGGTGTCCAGCGCTCCCCGACACGGCTCGGATTCAAGCCCGCGACAAGCCGGAATTGGCCGATCCAGCGCCGTCAGCCGTGGACCACGCGCGAGTCCGCTGGCGCCTCGTCCCGCCGCGACATGCCGTAGTCGCGCCGGACTTCGGCGACGCGCAGCCGGTAGTCGGCGAAGACGCCCTCGCGCCCCACCTTCTGCGTTGCCCGATGCGCGGGCCGGTTGCGCCAGGCGGTCACGGCCGCCTCGTCGCGGAAGAACGACAGCGACAAGAGCTTGCCCGGCTCGGTCAGGCTTTCGAACCGCTCGACCGAGATGAAGCCGTCATGCGCTTCCAGCTCGTCCCTGAGCGCCGCCGCGCGGGCGAGGTATTCCTCGCGCTTTCCCCCCGCCGGCACGACTTCGAAGATCACGGCGATCATTGCCGCCCTCCATGCGGAGCCGAGACGAGTTTCACGAAGCAGCGTTCCTCGCGCCAGATGAACCGTTCGGCCTGTGCGAAGGCGTAGTTCTCGCGCCCCAGCGGGTCCTCTGCGAGGCGCGCGCGATAGGCCTCGTAGGCGGCGAGGCTTTCGACGTGGTAGATCCCGTAGGTCCGCGTCGCCGACCCCTCATGCGGTGCGAAATAGCCCACGAGATCGGCGCCCGCACGCGGGATCGCCTGGCCCCAGTTCCGCGCGTAGGTCTCGAAGGCCGCGCGTTTCGCGGGGTCTATCTGGTAGCGGATGATACAGGTCAGCACGGGGTCTCCTCCTTTGCCACTCAGTCGCGCCAGAAGGGCTTCCGCGCCTCGCGTTCGGCCGCCCCGGCGCCCAGCCCGACATCGCTAAGGAGCCGAGGGCCGAGCCGGGCCAGCGCGGTTCGGCTGCGGCTGATCCGCCGCCAATGCGCGAGCCGTGCCGTGAGAGCGAAGCTGCCGTGGTGACGGAGTGTTTGGGCGAATATGGTTCTGATCGTCATGCTAACGTCCTTTCCCGATACCGTCAGTATCGCCGCTTGCCCGCCGATCATGCTTCGCTTAAGATCGAACTATGCACGAAGGGCCAAATATCGCGCGCGTCGCCGCGCTGATCGGCGATCCGGCGCGGTCGAGCATCCTCGTCGCGCTGATGCGGGGACAGGCGCTGACGGTCAGCGAACTGGCCGCCGAGGCGGGCGTCGGCCTGCCCACCGCGTCGAGCCACCTGTCGCAGCTGGAGGCCGGGGGTCTGGTCGAGCCGCGCAAGCAGGGGCGGCACAAGTACTTCACGCTCGCCTCGGACGACGCGGCGGCGGTGATCGAGGCGCTGACCGGCTTCGCGGGGGGATTGCCGAAGCCGAAAAGCCGCCCCGGCCCGCGCGATCCGGCGCTCCGGACGGCGCGGATTTGCTATAACCATCTCGCGGGCGAAAGGGGCGTGCAGCTTTACGACAGCCTCGTCGCGCGCGGCCATCTCGTCGTCGCAGCCGACGGCATGACGCTCAGCCCCGAGGGCTGGGACTTTGCCGCCGGTTTCGGCATCACGCCGGGCGACTTTGCGGGCAAGCGTCCGCCGCATTGCCGCGAATGCCTCGACTGGTCCGCGCGGCGCAGCCATCTCGGCGGGCGGCTGGGGCGCGCGTTCCTGTCGGCGCTCGAGGGCAGGGGCTGGGCGCGGCGCGTGAGGGGCACACGGATCATCGCCTTCACTTCCGAGGGCGAGCGCGCCTTCGCCAGCGCCTTTCCGGCGGGACCTCGCGCCTGACCGTCCGCGCTAGTGGTAGCCCTCGTCAGCATGCACCTTGCCCCGGAACACCCAATAGGCATAGGCGGTGTAAGCCAAGATCAACGGCACCAGTACCGAAGCGCCGACCAGCAGGAAGCCGAGGGAAGCATCGGGCGCGGCGGCGTCGGCGATGGTGACGCTCATGGGCACCATGTACGGATAGAAGCTGATGCCTAACCCTGCGAAGCTGAGGCCGAAGATCGCGAGCGTGGTGAGGAACGGCCAGGCGTCGCGCCCGCGGTTCAGGCCCCGGATGTAGAGCATCGCGGCGAGCAGTATGAGAGCCGGCACGAAAACGCTGAACAGCCCCGTCGGCCAGCCGAACCAACGGTCGAGATATTCTGGCCTGAGGAACGGGGTGATCAGGCTGACTGCGCCGATCGAGGCGAGGAAGGCGGCGCCGAGCGGCCGCGCCATACGGCGCGCACGGTCCCTGAGCGCTCCGTCCGTCTTGAGGATGAGCCATCCTGCGCCGAGCGTCGCGTAGCCGACGACGAGTGCCACGGCCGTGAGCGCCGAGAACGGCGTTGCCCAGTCCCAGTTGCCGCCCGCATAGGCGCGGCCCTCGACGGCGATCCCCTGAACGAGCGCGCCGAGCGCGATGCCCTGCGCCAGCGTGGCGACCAGCGACCCCGCGAAGAATCCCGCCTCCCAGAGCGGGCGCAGGCGACGGGTGCGGTGCACGAACTCGAATGCGACGCCTCGGAAGGCGAGACCGAGCAGCATCGCGATGATGAGCGGATAGAGTGCGGGCATCAGGATCGCATAGGCGAGGGGAAAGACCGCGAACAATCCGCCGCCGCCGAGCACGAGCCAGGTTTCGTTGCCATCCCAGACCGGTGCGATGGTGTTCATGGCGAGTTCGCGGTCCGCCCTCGATCCGAGCGCGGGATAGAGGATACCGATCCCGAGGTCGAACCCGTCGAGCACCACATAGGCGAGGATCGCGAAGGCGATGATGCCGGCCCAGACGAAGGAAAGCTCGACGCCCATCATCCGTTCCTCCCCGTTTCGCCTGCGCCCAGTTCGTCTGCGATCGCCGCCGGTCCGGCGGCGCGGTGCGGTCCAGCCTCGTCAATCTCCACCCGGTCGCGCGGCCGGTGCGACATCAGGCGCAATGCGTAGAAGGTGCCGGCGCCGAAAAGGGCGGCGTAGACCACGACGAATGCGATGAGCGACATGCCAACCGCGGAGGCATCGACGGCCGATACGCTCTCTTCGGTCCGGAGGAGGCCGTAGACCGTCCAGGGCTGCCGGCCGACCTCGGTCGTGACCCAGCCCGCGAGCACCGCGAGGAAACCGGACGGCCCCATGACGAAGGCTGCGCGGTGCAGCCAGCGGTCGGTATAGAGCCGCCCGCGCCACCGCGCCCAGGCCGACCAGAGGCCGATGGCCGCCATCGCGAAGCCGATCGCAACCATGAGCCGGAACGACCAGAAGACGATCTCGACATTCGGCCAGTCCGCGCGCGGGAAGGCGTCGAGCCCCTCCAGCGGAACGTCGGTGTGATGCGTGAGGATCAGCGAGCCGAGGAGCGGTACGGCGATCCGCGCATGGACCTCGGCCGCCTCCATGTCCGGCAGGCCGAAGAGGATCAGCGGCGCGCGGCCTTCGGGATAGCTCTCGAAATGTCCCTCCATCGCGGCGATCTTCGCGGGCTGGTGTTCGAGCGTGTTCAGCCCGTGCGTGTCGCCGGCGACGATCTGCAAGGGCGCGACCAGGAGCGCCATCCACATCGCCATCGAGAACATGATCCGGGCGCCCCGGCTGTCGGGCGTGCGCATCAGATGCCATGCGCCCGCCGCGCCCACGACGAAGGCGGTGGTGAGATAGGCCGCCAGCACCATGTGCACGAGCCGGTAGGGGAAGGAGGGGTTGAAGATGATCGCCCACCAGTCCTCCGGCACGAATTGGCCGTTCTCGGCGATCGCATGACCCTGCGGCGTCTGCATCCAGCTGTTGACGCTGAGGATCCAGAAGGCGGAGAAGAGCGTGCCCACCGCCACGACGCAGGTCGCCACGAAATGCAGGCCCTCGCCCACGCGCTTGCGTCCGAACAGCATGATGCCGAGGAACCCGGCCTCGAGGAAGAAGGCCGAAAGCACCTCGTAGCCCATGAGCGGGCCGATCACCGGGCCGGTGCGGTCGGAGAAGACCGACCAGTTGGTGCCGAACTGGTAGGACATGGTGAGGCCGGACACGACGCCCATGCCGAAGATCACCGCGAAGATCGTCTTCCACTGCTCGAAAAGCCTCAGATGGGCCTCGTCGCGCCGCCAAAGCCAGGCACCGTTGAGGACCGCGAGCCAGCTCGCGAGGCCGATCGTGAAGGCGGGAAAGATGATATGCGCCGACACCGTGAAGGCGAACTGGAGCCGGGCGAGATCGAGCGCGTCGAGGCCAGCCATCGCAGTCTCCTTCATCGGGTGACGAGGCGTCGTGCGGAAACAGTAGCGTAGCGCGACTCCCGACGCAGTTGAAGGCGGCACGACGACGTGCGTCGCCGAGTCGCGGCTCAGTCGGGATACGCCTGTGCGAGCTTGGCGAGCGTTTCGGCCAACTCCGCTGCCACGCCACCCTCAAGTCGCGTGCCAAGCGACACTTGCAGTGCCGTGCAGTAGACCGGCCACATCCGTGCCCGAACCGCCACGCCCGCCGGCGTTTGATGAACGATGAGTCCCCGCCCATCCTCCCCACAGGCGCGTTTTTCAACGTAGCCCGATGCCGCCATCCGGTCGATGAGCCGCGAGAGACCGTATTGCGGCAGAAGCAGCCGCTCCTGGAGTACGAAGGGCCGGATGCCGTCCGCTCCCGCCTTCTCGATTTCCCAAAGCGCATCATACCAGCCGAGGGGCGGCAGTCCCTCAGCCTTCAGCGCAGCTTCGATCTCGCCCTGAATGCGCGTCGTGGCACGCACCAGTCCGGTCCAGACGCCAAAAGTGGACACGTTCGGAGAGTTGCTCATAACGCTATCCGATCACATAGATGCGATTGCATCAACCTTGATTTCGCGCGCGATGTCTGTCATATATATGCAATTGCATATACATGGAGTCACGCGATGAAAGTCGAACTCTGCAAATCCGAAGACGTTCCTGCCGAAGGTACTGTCGTCCTGCCATTCTTTGGGAAAGAAGTTCACGTCTGGAGAGACAGCAAAGGCCGGGCCCGCGCCGCCGCGAATACTTGTCTGCATTTCGGCGGTCCGCTCGAAGCGCGGGGCTGCCAGCTCGTTTGTCCCTGGCACGGTGCAGCCTATGACCTCGAGACTGGCGTGAAGATCGACGGCCCCGGCCGTTCTGACGCGAAGCTTCTCTTTCTATCCACGTGTGAAGAGGACGGAGCGCTGAACTATGTCTGGGGAGAGTGAAATGCAGCGCCTGACACTGGTTAGCCATCACCTCTGCCCTTACGTGCAACGCGCTGCCATCGCGCTCGCCGAAAAGGACGTGCCGCACGAACGGATCGACATCGACCTCGCGAAAAAGCCCGACTGGTTCCTCGCGCTCTCACCGCTTGGCAAGACCCCGGTCCTGAAGGCCGGAGGTCAGCCGATCTTCGAATCGGCGGCGATCCTCGAATATCTCGAGGAGACGCGCGGACAGCCGCTTCACCCGAAAGACCCTGTAACGCGCGCGCAGCATCGCGGCTGGATCGAATACGCTTCAACTGTCCTGAGCGATATTGCACGGCTGTACAATGCGGCGGATGCCGAGGGTTTCGCCAAGCAGGCGCAAGTTCTGCATGACCGTTTTGCCAGGATCGACGAAGTGCTCGAAGAGGGTCCATGGTTTGCCGGACAGCACTTCTCGCTGGTCGACGCTGCCTTCGCCCCGGTCTTTCGGTATTTCGACGTGCTCGACGAAATCGGTGACTTCGGCATTCTCGCGGGTTATCCCCAAATCGCGGCCTGGCGGGCGGCACTCGCTGGGCGGCCCTCGGTCAGGAACGCCGTGGCGCCGGACTATCCCCAGCGGCTGAGGGATTTCTTCGCCCGGCGCGGCTCGTATCTGTCCGATCTCCTTGCCAGGCAGGGGTCGAGGGCGGCATGAATCGCTTGACGACGTCCAGCTTTGCCCTTATCCCGCGCGGACGGAATTCAGGGCGCTGCGATTGCAGGGCCCGTTGATGTTATCTGAACGCCGGGCTGAAGGCCCAAGAACAAGGAACGAAACCCATGTCGCGCGTCTGCGAACTGACCGGTAAGGGCCCGATGTCGGGCAACAACGTGAGCCACGCGAACAACAGATCGCGCCGCCGCTTCCTGCCGAATCTGAACGACGTCACGCTGATCTCCGACGCGCTGGGTCAGTCGTTCAAGCTGCGCATCTCTGCCGCGGCTCTGCGCACGGTTGATCACCGAGGCGGACTCGACGCATTTCTCGCCAAGGCGAAAGATGAGGAACTGTCCTCCAAGGCGCTGAAGATCAAGAAGGACATCGCGAAGGCACAGGCCGCCGCCTGACGCGCCTAGCACGCGAACCCGCGTCGTTTCGACCCGTTCTCACCAGTCGCGGACTGTCATATCAAGCTGCATGATTCGGCAGCCATTCCGTTCGACCGCCATTCTTGCGATTGCGCTCGCCGTCATTGGCATGAGCCTGGTGGCGGCCGCTGCGCGCGGTCATGTCCGCGCAGGCGACGAAATTCTCGTCCTGTGTTCGGGAGGTGGGCTTGTTCTGAGCGCGCTCGACGAGAACGGTGCTCTGACCGGGAAGCGACATCTTTGCCCCGACCTTGCCCCGGCTTTTCTGACAGGTCTCAGAGCAATTGCGGCGGATATTGGTCGCACAGCCACGCTTGCGGAATCCGTGGCGGTGGCCGCCACGGCGATGCCCGACGCGGCAACCTGTCCTTCGCTGCGCGCCCGGGATCGTCCGGTGAAGTTCTGATCCCCTAATGTGAGAAACCCAATTGAAGGACCGAATGATGAGTTATCTCAGGGCAGCTGTGACCGGGCTTACGTTGGTCATTCCCATCCCGGCCGCGGCGAGCGACACCATCACGATATCCGATGCCTATGCCCGGTTCATTCCGGGTGGGATGGCGGGCGCGGGCTTCATGGTGATCGAGAACTCGGGCGCCGACGATGACAGGCTCACAAGCGTGGCTTCCGACGTCGCTAAGAAAGTGGAGCTCCACACCCACAAGGCCGGGACCGACGGTACGATGCAGATGATGCATGTGCAGGAGGGCTTAGCGATCCCTGCGGGCGGCAGCCACGCACTTCAGAGCGGCGGCGATCACGTGATGTTCATGGGGCTTACCGAGCGACCCACCGAAGGAGAAAGCGTGGCAGTCACGCTGAGCTTTGAGAAGGCGGGCGAGGTCGTCGTCCACATGCCGGTCGATAACTCGCGCTAGGGGACCGCTCGGAAGCCAAGTCATGCTTTGATCGCTGAAGTCTTGACCGCGTGGACCGGCCTGCCGCTGAGCGAAAGCGTGCAGGCGTGCTGCCCGCATCGCTGCGTGACGCGGCAATTGCGCCGGAGGATGTGTACAGCGAAGACGATCAGTCGTCGTTGAGAAGGGTGTCGACCCAGCCTGGTACGATCGTGCCTGCGGGACCGTGCCGCGCCTCGTCGAAGAGTGCCGCGTTTTCGGACGGTTCGAGGTTCAGTTCCAGCGTGCGGGCGCCCGACCGTCGAGCGGCTGCAGCGAAACCTGCGGCGGGATAGACGGTGCCCGACGTGCCGATCGAGACGAAGAGCCCTGCCGAGGTCAGGGCCGACTCGATGCGGTCCATGTGATAAGGGGCCTCGCCAAACCAGACCACATCGGGCCGCGTCGTGGGCTTCGCGCAGGCGGGGCAGGGGTCGGCGGGCGCCATGACATCGGGCGCGCGCCAGCGATGGCCGCAAGCGGCGCAAAGTGCCGTCAGGTGCGTGCCGTGCATATGGATTACGTCCCGGCTTCCTGCCTGTTCGTGCAGATCGTCGACGTTTTGCGTGACGAGAGTGACCAGACCGGCCCAGTCACGCTCCAGCCGGGCGAGCGCGATGTGGGCGGCATTGGGTCTTGCGCCCCGCACGCGTTCGCGCCGCCAGTTGTAGAACTCCAGCACGAATCCGGGATCGCGCTCGAACCCTTCGGGCGTCGCCAAGTCGCGCCAGTCGTAGCGCGACCAGAGCCCGCCCACGTCGCGGAACGTCCCGAGCCCGCTTTCAGCCGAGATCCCCGCGCCAGTCAGGATGACGATATGATCGTCGGATTTTGACATCGTTCCCTAGTTCTGCCATGGCCGCGTGCGGGGGCCCAGCATGAAGCGCATTCTATTCGTCTGCCTCGGCAATATCTGCCGCTCGCCCGCCGCCGAGGCGGTCTTTGCGGCGCGCGCAGCCGTCGCCGGCCTTAGAGTGATGGTGGACAGCGCCGGCACGGGCGATTGGCATATCGGTGATCCACCTTATCCGCCGATGATCCGGGCGGCAGCGGCGCGGGGCTACGACCTTTCGGCTCTCCGCGCCCGGCAAGTCGCCGCGGCGGATTTCGACGCGTTCGACCTGATCCTTGCGATGGACCGAAAGAACCTTACCGCGCTCGACCGGCTTCGCCCGACCGGCAGCCTGACACCGGTCAGGCTCTTTCTCGACGGCATCGAGGGAATGGCGCAAAATGAAGTCCCCGATCCCTACTACACGCGTGATTTCGCAGAGTCGCTGGACCTGATCGAGGCGGCGACGGATGCGCTGATTGAGCGAATTTCCCGGGTAGGTTGATACGACAATAGCGCATTCCTGCGCGTCATTGTTCAGGATCGTGATACAGTTCCATCCTCCAAGCACAAACACGGGAGGGCAGAACATGGCGTATTATCTGTTCCAGGGCCGTTACGCGCCCGCAGCGTTGAAGGCGATGGTGGAGAAGCCGCAGGACCGCAAGGCCGCCGCCGCGAAGATGATTGAGGCGATTGGCGGCAAGCTGCACCACATGTTCTTCTGCTTCGGGTCGGACGACATCGTCGCGCTGATCGAAGCTCCGGACGACAAGGCGATGATGGCGGGCTCGCTCCTCGTTGGGGCCTCGGGGTCGATGTCGGGCGGAGCGACGACCAAGCTCATATCGGTCGAGGACGCCATGGCTGCGATGAAGGCGGCGCAGGGGGCAGCATCTTCCTACAAATCCGCGATCGACTGATTTAGGGTCAGTCGGAGCAGGCAAGCTTGGCCGCGTTGCCGAAGGTGGCATAGCGGTCCCAGAAGGCGCGGTGCTTCGGCCGGGTGGACTGGCGCACATCCAGAGCTTTGCACGGTTCGCTCCGCCCGCGCAAATCTCCGGTGGCGCCAGTTCAGTCGAGCCGCTTTGCGGGATATCCGGCCGCCTTCAGCGCGCCAAGTATCGCTTCGGGCGCCGCGGTGGTCTTCACTCTCGCCTGGCGGCGCTGGAGTGACACCACTACGTCGGCCATGCTGTCAATGTCGATGATCGTCCGCTCGACGGTGGCCTTGCAGTGCTCGCAGCTCATGTCCGGGATCGAAAGCAGCATGTCGCGCTCCGCTACTGATATGCCTTGATCGGACGCGTGGGGCGCGCCGTCAAGCCTCAGGCGGCGGCTCGGCTCATGCGTTCGGCCACGATCCGCTCCGCAACGGCGTTCGGACTTACTCCCTCGGTCCGTGCCGCGACAAGGATCGCCTCCATCGTCGCATCGAGCGCGGTGAGCTTCGAGGCCACCCAACTCGGCCGGTCGGCGACTTTCAGGATCTCTGCCGCGACGTTGATGATGCCGCCGCCGTTAGCGACGAAATCGGGCGCGTAGAGGATGCCACGCTGAGCCATGCGGTCGCCATCTGCCGGTGTCGCGAGCTGGTTGTTGGCGGCCCCGACAACGACCCGCGCACGAAGCTGCGGAATCGTTTCGGCATTCAGAACTCCGCCAATCGCGCAGGGCGCGAAGATGTCGGCGCCGGTCTTGTAGATATCGTCCTCGGCCGCCGCCTCGGCGCCCCATTCCGCGATTGCCGCAGCAACCCGGGCGGGATCGATATCGGTGACAACGAGATGAGCGCCGTCGCCATGGACAAGCTGGGCGAGGTGCCGGCCGACATTGCCAAGCCCCTGAACGGAGACAGTCAGCCCGTAGAGGCTGTCGTATCCAAGCCGATGCCGGGTGGCACGCCGGACTGCGTTGAACACGCCTAGAGCAGTCACGGGTGAGGGATCGCCTGACGCGAAATCGCCGCCCGCAAGGCCCGCGACGAAGGGAGTTTCTGCAGCAATCACCGCCATATCGTCGGGCGTCATGCCCATGTCCTCTGCGGTCCAGTAGCGGCCCTCAAGCTGGCCGATCGCGCGGCCCATGGCGCGCAGAATCGCGGGGGTTTTGTCATGCGAAGGATCGCCGATGATCACCGCCTTGCCGCCCCCGAGCGGCAGGTCGGCAGCTGCGTTCTTGAATGTCATTCCGCGCGATAGATTCAGGACGTCGCGAAGCGCCTCGTCGTCGCAGCGGTAGACGCGCATCCTGAGGCCACCCGCAGCCGGACCGAGCCGTGTCGAGTGGACGGCGATGAAACCCTTCAGCCCCGCCTCGGCATCCTCGACCCGATAGACCTCCTCATGCTCCTCAGCGTCGATGGCCGTGATCCGCATGATCTGTTCCTCCACTCTGCCGGTTGCACAAGGATATCACGACGCGGAGAAATTTTCCGCCATATTTCTCCTTATGAACGATGCAAGGTAGTGATATTTCCTACGTTACCACAATTGACTGGGGAAACGCGCCATGGACGCGATAGACCGCCGGATTCTTACCGTGCTTCAGCGCGATGGGCGCATGTCCGTTACCGATCTCGCTGCCGAGATCGGGTTGTCGCAGACTCCTTGCGCCCGGCGCCTCGCGAGGCTCGAAGCCGAAGGAATCGTCGCGGGCTACTCCGCACGGGTGGACCAGGCCCGGGTCGGGCTTCCCGTTTCGGTCTTCATCTGGGTGGAACTCGACAGCCAGTCGAAGGACGCGATAGATGCATTCGAGAGGGCCGTAAGAGGATTCGAGCGAGTGATGGAATGCCACCTCATGACCGGATCCCGTGACATCCTGATGCGGGTAGTTGCGGCCGATCTGACAGATTTCGACCGGTTCCTAGAGGAAAAGCTGATGCGCGTGCCCGGCATCCGCTCCACCCGCTCCTCCTTCGCGCTCCGCGCGATGGTCAAGCGGCAGGTCCTGCCGGTGGGGTAGCAGAATCCTCATCGGATTCGGTCCGGAAAGATGTAGTCTTTTCGCGCCGGGCTCGGCGTAGCCCGGGGGAAATCATGATGCACAGGATCAAGAACTCGATCTCTCTTGCGGCGTTGTTCCTTGTTGCTCTCTTCGTTTCGACCGATCGGTTACGGGCGAATGAAACGCGCATCACGCAGTCGGTACTCCTACGGCATCTCGATGCCTTCAAACGCGGAGATATCGAAGGCGTGCTGTTCGGCTGCGCCGACGATGAGATCATTATCGTAGAGGGCGTGGCGCTCAGGGGGCGGGACGAGATACGCCCGGTATTCGAGGACTATCACGCGGAATTCTCGTCGACGGAACCGAAGGGCGAGACAAGGCATCTCCAGTTCACGGGCCGGATCGGCTATGTCGCATGGTCCGCCGAAACGCCCGCGCACGTCTAGGAAAGGGCACTGACACGTATGTGGTCGAAAACGGCAGGATCGTCATCCATACCCATGCCGGGAAGGTGAGCTCGAAGTAAGGCGCCGCGACCGGGTCGGGCGACATGGGCGGTTCGCCGGTCGGTGATCCCGAATCCTCCGGGTTCCGCGGCATGATGGGCATGCTCCGATGAGACCGCGGATTCCGGGTCTCCTGTCCGCGCACCTCAGCCCTGAGAGCCGCACCCCGGACTGCCTTCAGTTGCGTTAGGCGACGCTTCGCACTTGGCCGCAGGCGCCGCCTATCCCAATGAAGGATCCGCGCCCCTTCACGACCTTTGCCGCGCGACGATCAGCTCCAGCCGCTTGACCTCTCGCAACACCCGGTCGGCCTGCAGTTGCGGCATCAGGCTCATCTTCAAGGCCGTCGCCATCAGCATCAGAACCGCCGCCGACAGCCCCCATTTCAGCGCTGCGAGCACCTCGGTCGCGCCGAAGAACCGGATCGCGCACCAGACGCCGATAATGAACATCGTCGCCTGCACGATCATAACCAACCAGGTCACCCAGCCGAGCCGCCCCCGGAACTGGCTGAGTCCGAGCGCGAACCAGCCTTGTTCCGCCGTCGCTTCCAGAATGTCGCGATCCTCATCGCGCAGGGCCTCTTCGATCAGTTCGTCAAGTTTCGTCATCTGTATCTCCTTTCAGGATGTCCTTAAGCCTATCGCGTGAGTGCATTAGCCGTGTCTTCACGGTGCCCACGGGAATATCCAGCGCGACCGAGACTTCGGCCACGCTCATGTCCTCGAGGTAGAAAAGCGCAATCGCTGCGGCGTGGTCCTCCGGCAGCGCAGCGATGGCGGCCCGCAGTCGCGCCCCATCGGCCGCGCGGCCATCCTCGGGCGCCGTCGTGTGCTCTGCTTCCGCGCCGAAGTCGCGCGCAAGCTCTCGCGTCCGAACCTTGCCTCGGATCAGCTTCGCGCATCGCCGCGTCACGATCCGTGTGGCCCAGGCGGGGAAGGCGCAGGGATCGGCGAGTTGGGGGAGCGCGCGCAGGATCTCCGCCCAAGCGTCCTGCACAGCGTCGCGCGCCTCCTCCCGGTCGCCCAGAAGTCGCACGGCATGGGCGACGAGTCGGGGTCCCCTGAGTTCAACCAGATGCGAAAGCGCCCGTCGGTCTCCCATTCGGGCCGAGACCACGAGATACTCCTCGACGATCCGCTCGCTCTTCCGCATCGGCCGCTCCTTGCCCAGTTATGAACAACGTGGCCGAAACCGACGATCCGGTTCAACGCAACATTAAAGATGTGAGCAGAGTACCTCTTTTATCCTGTTATCTTAAACCCTTGCGGAACATTCGCAGGTTCGGCCGGCTCGGTCCAGACATCGGTCACGCGCGCGGCGCCCGGCCCCTCGCTCATTGCGGCGACCATCTCTTTCACGCGGTCCTCGGGACCTGCGACGAGTGCCTCAACCGAACCGTCGCCGCGGTTCCGTACCCAGCCACGCACGCCGAGGAGCTGCGCTTCCGACCGTGTCCATGCGCGATACGCCACACCCTGCACATGACCAGTGACGCGAATGGAATAGGCGATCTCTTTCATCGCGGATCCGCTTCCAAAAACGTCCCTATGATAGCACGACCCGGCCGCGCTTCGATCATCCTTCCGCGGTGAACTGCGCCGCAGAGACGATCCATCCCCCGTCTGTCGCAGTCAGGACGGCCGACAGCACAGCCCCGATCCGGCCGGCGTCGCTGCCGTCTGCGTTGAGAATGCCCGATAGCACGAAGCGTTGCATGACGAGGGCGACCCCGGGGGAAATCGCGCGGGACTTGGTCCGGCCGGTGACAAGTTTGGCGCGCGCGAAGGCGCCCGCAAGCTCGCCCGCGATCGTTTCGGTTATTGCCTTCTGCCCCTCGGCCCAATGTCCGGTAAGGGTCAGGAAATCGGCATCCTCAGCAAAAAGCGCGGCCATCGCGCGAGCATCGTGTGCCGACCAGGCGTTGGCGAAGGCGCGGGGAAAGGCAGCGGGCTCAGCTAGCCTCATTGCGCGACCTCCACGACTTTGCCCGGATTGAGAATGCCATCGGGATCGAGCGCGCGCTTGATGCGGGCCATCACGTCCCAGGCCTCTCCATGTTCCATCGTCATCAGATCCTTCTTTCCGGCGCCTACGCCATGTTCGCCCGTGATCGTTCCGCCGAGTCGCAGCGCCCGCTCCGCCATGCGCCGCGCGAGCGCCTTGGCGGTCTTAAGTTCTTCCGCATTGTCCCGCTCGATCAGCAGGATCGCATGAAAGTTGCCGTCGCCGACATGGCCGAGGATCGGGCCGGAAATACCCGATTTCGCGATATCCTCGCGCGTTTCGCGCACCGCTTCGGCGAGCCGCGAGATCGGCACGCAGATATCGGTTACAAGGCCCATGCAGCCGGGCCGCGAGGCGATGCAGGCCGGGTAGGCACCGTGGCGCATCGCCCAAAGCCGATTGCGATTCTCCGTCGTCGTGGCCCAGTCGAAATGCGCGCCACCCATGTCGGCCACCACTTCGCCGAATCGCCGGGCGTCGTCGGCCGCAGAGCTTTCCGAGCCGTGGAACTCCACCATTAGATGCGGCTTCTCGGGCAGCTGAGTGCCGTTCTGCGCATTGAAGATCGCCGCGGTTGTCTCGTCAACGAACTCGATCCGCGCCATCGGAATGCCCATCTGGATGGTCGCGATGACGGTGGCGACGGCGGCCTCGAAGTCGTCGAAGGCGCAGACCGCAGCCGAGATCGCTTCGGGCTGGCCGTGGAGCCGAAGCGTGAGTTCGGTGATGATCCCAAGCGTGCCTTCGGAGCCAACGAAAAGCCCCGTCAGGTCGTAGCCCGCCGAGGATTTGCGCGCCTGCGTCCCGGTGCGGATGACGCGCCCATCGGCCAGCACCACTTCGAGCGCCATCACGTTGTCGCGCATCGTGCCGTATCGCACCGTAGTCGTGCCGGAAGCTCGGGTCGCGGCCATGCCGCCAAGCGAGGCGTTGGCACCGGGATCGACCGGAAACATCAGGCCCGTGGCGCGCAGTTCGGTATTCAAGGCTTCGCGCGTCACGCCCGGCTGGACAACCGCCTGCATGTCTTCCGCTCGAACCTCCAACACGCGGTTCATCCGGCCCATGTCGAGGCTGATACCGCCCGCGATCGCCAGCGCGTGACCTTCAAGCGACGTTCCCGTCCCCCAGGCCACGACGGGGCAGCCGCTTCGGGCACAAGTGGCAACGATGCGCGAAACCTCCTCGGTCGTCTGAGGGTATGCGACCGCGTCGGGGAGAGTCGGTGGAAACCAGGTCTCGTTGACTCCATGCTGGGTGCGTTCGGACTTGGACCGCGCGAGGCGATCTCCTAAGAAGGACTGTAGTTCGGCAAGCGCCTGTTCGTTGGGCATGAAAACCTCGATGGCGGGCGCGGCGACCCTAGGCCAAGCGGGCGGCCCGGGGAAGTGCTCTCACAACAGGCTCGCGGAAATGTGCCGGGTGGAGGAAGCAGCCCTGAACTGGGTGGCGCGGATGTGGCGGGCGGCTCGGGCCGAAGCCGCGCAGGCGCTGTCCGTTATGCGCCACAAAGGGCCAAGCCAGATCCAGTTCTGGTTCATCGCGCTTTGCATCGGCGTCGCGGCCGGGACAGCCGCGCTGTTCTTCCGCAAGGGCATTGCGGCGCTTCAGACATTCCTCTACGGCAGCGACGATGTGCAGCTTGCCTCCGTCGCGGGCACGTTGCCCTGGTGGTGGGTGCTCTGCGTGCCGGTGATCGGCGGCCTTGTCGTTGGCCTGATCCTGCACCGGTTCACGCCGGATGGCCGGGTGCGCGCTGTCGCCGACGTGATCGAGGGCGCGGCCCTGCGCGAAGGCAGGGTGGAGCGCCGCGCGGGCCTCGCCTCGGCAGCCGCTTCGCTGATCACGCTCAGCTCGGGCGGCTCGTCGGGCCGCGAGGGGCCCGTCGTCCATCTTGCCGCGGTGATTTCGACCTGGGTATCGAACCGGATCAATGCCAGCGGGATCACAGGGCGCGACCTTCTGGGCTGCGCAGTGGCCGGAGCTGTATCGGCGAGCTTCAATGCGCCCATCGCGGGGGCGATCTTCGCGCTCGAAGTCGTGCTGAGGCACTTCGCCGTTCACGCCTTCGCGCCCATTGCCATCGCGGCCGTCGCCGGGACGGTCATCAATAGGCTTGAATTCGGTGGCGTGACGGAATTTACGTTGCCCGCAGAAGGGGGCCTTTCCTTCTATGTCGAGCTGCCCGCCTTTCTGCTTCTCGGCCTTGTCTCGGGGGTGGTGGCCGCGATCCTGATGCGCGCGGTGATCTTTGCCGAGGATCTGGGCAATGACATCCAGCGCAACATAGGATTGCCGCGTTACTTGCGCCCGATGCTCGCCGGAGCTCTGCTCGGAGCAATCGCGATCCCGTTTCCCCACATCATCGGAGTGGGCTACGAGACCACCTCGGCCGCGCTGACGGGCCAGATTGGGCTTGGCGCGGCAGTGCTGTTCACTGTCGTCAAAGTGATCGCGGTCGCGGTGACGATGGGCGGGCGCATGGGCGGCGGCATGTTCTCGCCCGCACTCGTCGTCGGCGCGCTCACCGGGCTCGCCTTCGGCTTGATCGCAACGGACATCCTGCCGGATGTGTCGGGCGCAGAGACGGTCTATGCGCTGGCCGGCATGGGCGCGGTCGCGGCTGCGGTGCTCGGTGCGCCGATCTCGACGACGCTCATCGTCTTCGAATTGACCGGCGACTGGGAGACGGGGATCGCCGTGATGACGGCGGTGTCGCTGTCGACCGCGCTTGCGTCGCGGTTGGTCGACCGGTCGTTCTTCCTGACACAGCTCGAACGGCGGGGCGTGCATCTTGCGGCTGGTCCCCAAGCCTATCTGGCCGAGACAATCCGTCTTGCCGCGATCCTGCGGCCGACGGACCACCGTCGCGCCGCGACAGAGAAGCAGTGCCAAGCGATGATCGAGGACGGCGTCGTGCTGGGCGAAACCCAGACGCTCGAAGCGGCGCTTAGGACCTTCGAGGCGACGGGGGCCGATTTCATACCGGTGACGCGTGCCGGCGCCCCCGGCGAGGGTCCCGAACTCATCGGCGCAGTCTTCCAGACCGATGCGCTCAGGGCCTATGCGCGCGCGCTGGCGGACGTCGCCGCCGAGGAGCACAGCTGACGCCTGCCCAAGGCGGCCGTCTCAAAGCCTTTCGACCGTCACCTTGTCCGGATAGAAGGCGAGGTGGCTCGCAATTGCCTCCATGCCCGCAGACGGGCTTTCGTAAGTCCACGCAGCATCGGCGATCGGTCCGCTCTTCGCCGCGATGGTGTAGTAGTTGGCCGAACCCTTGTGCGGGCAGACCGTTTCCTTCTGGCTGCGGTCGAGGAAGTCCATCGCGATGTCCTCGCGCGGGAAATAGATCACCGGCGGATAGCCGCCTTCGGCAAGCTCCAACGCCCGTTTCGTCTCGCCAATCACCGCCCCGCCCGCGCGTACGACCCAGGTGCCGCCTATTTCACGAATCCGGATGTCATCCGTCATGTCATGCCTCCTACCGCCCGCTTGGGGCGCAGTTTCGCCGAACAGTATTTCCGGAATGTGTCAGACCGGCCTTGTCGCCGCGGCGAGCCACTCGCGCGCGGGAGCCGATACACGCGCCCCGATCCGGCCCGCGACCTCGGCGTGATAGGCATTCAGCCATGTGCGTTCGGCCTCCGTCAAGGCCCCCGCGTCGATCAGCCGCCGGTCGATCGGCGCAAAGGTCAGTGTGCGAAAGCTCAGCATCTTCCGGCTCGGGTCGCCGCCCGGAACGGCGGACGCCTCCTCGACCAGCACGAGATTCTCGATCCGGATGCCGAACGAGCCTTCGCGGTAGTAGCCGGGTTCGTTCGAAAGGATCATACCGGGCTCCAGCGGCACGTCACCTGTCCGCGACAGCCGTTGCGGTCCCTCATGGACCGACAGGTAGCAACCGACGCCATGACCGGTGCCGTGGTCGTAGTCCTGACCGGCGAGCCAGAGATTGTAGCGCGCGATGGAATCGAGATGCGCGCCTGCGATGCCTCTGGGCCAGCGCAGGCGCGAGATCGCAATCATGCCCTGGAGCACGCGGGTAAAGGCGGCCTTCGCCTCGGGGTCCACCGGCCCGATGACGACCGTCCGCGTGATATCGGTCGTGCCGTCAACATACTGGCCACCGGAATCGATAACGACGATCTCGCCGGAACTCAGCGGCCGGTTCGACTGCTCGCTCACGCGGTAATGAGGCAGGGCGCCGTTCGGCCCTGTGCCGCAGATCGTCTCGAAGCTGATCTCGCGGAGCGCGTTGGTCGCGCGTCGGAACCCTTCGAGAGCTTTGACCACGTCGACTTCGGTCAAGCGTCCCCGCGGGGCCTCGGTATCCAGCCAGGCCAGGAACTCGACCATTGCCGCGCCGTCGCGAAGATGCGCTTCCACCATCCCCGCGATCTCTGCTGCGTTCTTCTTCGCCTTGGGTAGGAGGCAGGGGTCGGGAGCCCAGGCGATGTCAATCCCTGCTTCCTCGAGCTCCAGCACGACCTGCAGGGGCGCCGTCGCGCGGTCGACGCGCACCGGGCCGGTCAGGGTGCGCAGCGCTGGCGCGAAAGCCGCAGGCGGGCGGAGCGTGACATCTGGGCCAAAATGCGAGCGCACCTCGTCTGTGAGCTTCTCGGGCGCGACGAAGAGCGTCAGCCGCCCCGTCGCATGCAGTAAGGCGAAGGCCTGGACGACCGGGTTCCGCTCGATGTCGGAGCCGCGGATGTTTAGGAGCCAGGAGATCGAATCCGGCAGGGTCAGGACCGCGACCTCCTGCCCCCCCTCGGCGAGCTCCGCGCCGAGCCGGGTTCGCTTGGATTCCGCTGTCTCGCCGGCGAATTCGAGCGGCTGGATCGCGACCGGGCCGACCGGAGGCTTGGGCCGATCGGTCCATACCTCGTCGACGAAATTCTTTTCGGGGCAGGCCTCTATGCCGCTTCCTTCAAGCGTCCTTTCAAGCTCTGCGATCTCCTTTTTGGTGTGGAGCCACGGGTCGAAGGCGACCCGTCCGCCCTGTGGGAGGTGTACCTTCAGCCAGTCGCCCGGCTTCATTTCCGGCCACGGCACGGGCGTGAAGGCATCCGTGTCGACCTGCGCCTTCACCTGCGACCGATAGCGCCCGTCGACGAAGATCCCTGCGATGTCGCTGAGCGCGATACAGAATCCGGCCGAGCCCGTGAACCCGGTTAGCCAGGCGAGCCGCTGATCGGCGGGCGCGACGTATTCTCCCTGATGCGCGTCGGCGCGGGGCACGATGAAACCGTCAAGGCCCGCCGCGCCGAAGGCCGCGCGCAGCGCCGCGAGGCGGGGCGGACCCTGCTCAGGGCGGGCGGTCGTCTCGAAGGACTGGAACATCACCCGACTCTCCTGATCCCCATCACACGCGCCCGCGCCCGCGGGTCGGCATCGAAGAGCGCGGCGAGCTGCTCGGTCATGGCGCCTGCGAGCTGTTCGACATCGGTGATCGTGACCGCCCGGTCATAATAGCGCGTCACATCGTGGCCGATGCCGATCGCGATCAGTTCGACGGCCTTCCGGCGCTCCACCATCGCGATCACGTCGCGCAGGTGCTTTTCGAGGTAGTTCGCGGGGTTGACTGACAGGGTCGAGTCGTCGACCGGCGCGCCATCGGAGATCACCATGAGGATCTTGCGCTGCTCGGGCCGCCCGACGACACGCCGGTGGGCCCATTCCAGCGCCTCGCCGTCGATATTTTCCTTCAGGAGCCCTTCCTTCATCATCAGCCCCAAATTGGGTCGTGCCCGCCGCCAAGGCGCATCGGCGGATTTGTAGATGATGTGGCGCAGGTCGTTCAGCCGCCCCGGCTGCTGCGGCCGACCCTCGGCAAGCCAGCGTTCGCGACTTTGCCCACCTTTCCATGCGCGGGTGGTGAAGCCGAGGATTTCGACTTTCACCTGACAGCGTTCGAGCGTGCGCGCGAGAACGTCGGCGCAGATCGCCGCGATGGAGATGGGCCGCCCGCGCATCGAGCCGGAATTGTCGAGAAGCAGCGTCACGACGGTGTCGCGGAACTCCATGTCCTTCTCGACCTTGAACGAGAGGGGCGTCGTCGGGTTCGCGACGACCCGGGCCAGCCGGCCGGCATCGAGGATGCCTTCCTCGCGGTCGAACTCCCACGACCGGTTCTGCTGCGCCTGCAGCCTGCGCTGAAGCTTGTTGGCCAGCCGGCTCACGGCACCTTTCAGCGGCTCGAGCTGCTGGTCCAAATAGGCGCGCAGCCGCTCCAGCTCTACCGGTTCGGCAAGGTCTTCGGCCTTGATTTCCTCGTCGAAATCAGCCGTATAGACGGCGTAGTTCGGGTCCGCGTCGGAATGCGGCGCGGGCGGCGGCGGCTCCAAAGGCGCTTCTCCCTCGGGCATCTCGGCCTCGTCGCCGTCTTCCATCTCGGCCATCTCGTCCATCGAGACTTCGGCCTGCGTGGTGTCGTCCTCGTCCTCTTGGCTCCGGTCGGGGCTCGCATCCGCGTCGTCGGACTCGTCCTGCCCCTCTTCGCTGTCGGGGCTTTCCTGTTCTTCCTCCTGCTCGGCTTCGTCGCCCTCGGATTCGTCCTCCATGTCGGGGTCGTCGCCGAGCTGGTCGCCGTAGCCGAGGTCGCGGATGATTTGCCGCGCGAAGCGGGCGAAAGCGGCCTGATCTGCGAGCACATCGTCGAGCCCTTCAAGCGTGCCGCCCGCCTGCTCCTCGATGAAGGGCCGCCAAAGCTCCATCACGTTGTCCGCTCCGCCCGGCAGCTTGCGGCCGGTCGTAAGGTGGCGGATGAGATAGCCTGCAGCCTGCGCGAGCGGCGCGTCCTGCGCGGCGCGGATTTGGCCGTAGCCCTTGCGCTCAGCCTCAGCCCCGATCTTGGCGTCGATATTGCCGAGCGTGCCGGGCATGGCGCGGGCGCCGACCGCCTCGCAGCGAGCGGTCTCCATCGCCTCGTAGAGATCGCGCGCCATCTGGCCGGCGGGCTCATACTTCGAGGCGACTTTGGCGTCATGGTGACGGTGGCGGAGCGCGAAGGCATCCGCAGTTCCGCGCGCGATCAGTACCTCGTCGCGTGTCATCCGCCGCGAGACCTGCGGCAGACGCATGGTCTCGGCGGTCTGGCCCGGCGGATCTACGGAGTAGGAGACCGTGAGCTCCGGGTCGTCGGCCATCGTCTTGGTGGCCTCGGCGAGCGCCTTCTTGAACGGATCGGCGGGATTGTCGGAACGTTGGGTCATGCGGCGTGCCCCAGTGCCAGGTCGGCCAAGGACAGCCGATCCGATGCCAGGTCGGCAAGCACGGCGACGTGCACGTCGAGCGCGTCGAGCACCTCGTAGCCCGGCTCCTGCCCGTCGAACGCCAGGTTGAGATCGGTCCCGGCCAGGATGACGGCCTCTGCGCCCTGATCCTCGACCATCCCACGGCCCGCTTCGAGGAAAATGGCGCGCTGCTCGGCGGTGCAGCGACCCGAGGTTGCCATGTCTTGATAGACTTTGCCGAGCGCTACGAGATCGCCTTCCGGCGCGACGGCTTCCGTATTTTCGAGTTGACCGTAAAGGCGCGTACGCATCACAACCTCGGTGCCCAGAAGGCCCACCTTGCGCAATTCCCGCCCGGCGAAATGCGCGTCGAGCGGACGCACGGCACTGACGAGCGGCAGGGCGGCAACCCGCTCTGTCTCGGTAAAGCAGAAATGCCCGCCGAGGGACGTGATCGCGGCGCAATCCGCGCCTGCGGCCTTCAGCCGCTCGATCAACTCTGCATAGATCCCCGCCTGCGCCTCGCGCCTGTCCGCGTTCACATTGGCGATCAGGTCGTAGACATGCGCATTGACGATGGTCAAGTCGAGCCGCCCGCCGGCTTCACGCACCCTGTCGCTCAGCCGCTGGTAATAGACAATCGTTGCCGCGGGTCCGATACCACCGATCAATCCGACATGCATGTCACGATCCTCGCCTCGACGCGGGTCACCTTATGCTCTGGCTCGCCGCACTCTCCGGCAGTTCCTCGTCGAAGCAGCGCTGGTAGAACTCGGCGACGGTCTGCCGCTCCAGCTCGTCGCATTTGTTGAGGAAGGTCAGCCGGAAGCCGTAGCCGATATTACGGAAGATCTCGGCATTCTGGGCCCAGTTGATCACCGTCCGCGGGCTCATCACCGTCGAGAGGTCGCCGTTCATGAAGGCCGTCCGGGTGAGGTCCGCCACCGTCACCATCTGGCCGATCGTCTTCCTGCCCTTGTCGGTGTTGTAATGCGGGTTCTTGGCCAGAACGATCGCCGCCTCGGCGTCATGCGAGAGATAATTGAGCGTCGCCACCATCGACCAGCGGTCCATCTGCGCTTGGTTGATCTGCTGGACGCCGTGATAGAGGCCGGTCGTGTCGCCAAGACCCACGGTGTTCGAGGTGGCGAAAAGCCGGAAGCAGGGGTTGGGCGTGATGATCTCGTTCTGATCGAGAAGCGTCAGCTTGCCGTCATGCTCCAGCACGCGCTGGATTACGAACATCACGTCCGCCCGACCGGCGTCGTACTCGTCGAAGACGATGGCGACCGGATTACGCAGCGCCCAGGGCAGGATGCCCTCGTGGAACTCGGTCACCTGCTTGCCGTCGCGCAGCTTGATCGCGTCCTTGCCGATGAGGTCGATCCGGCTGATGTGGCTGTCGAGGTTCACCCGCACGCAAGGCCAGTTGAGATGCGCGGCGACCTGCTCGATATGCGTCGATTTTCCGGTGCCGTGATAGCCTTGGATCATCACCCGACGGTTGTACGCAAAGCCTGCCAGAATGGCCAGGGTGGTGTCGGGGTCGAACTTGTAGGTCGGGTCGATATCCGGCACGCGGTCGGTCTTCTCGGCGAACCCCTTGACCTTCATCTCGGTATCGATCCCGAACATCTCCCGAACGGAGACTTCCTCGGTGGGTTTCGCAGTCGCATCCAGCATCGTGTCCGCCATGGCTTGAACGCGCGCGAAGGGCCCCCGCGCGCCACAAAGGTCTTGATGGAGCATAACAGAGAGCCGTGCAAGGGGACCGGCGAAGTCGGGCGGATGGAATGCGACATCACGTAATTGCGATCATTGCTGGCGCAACTTTTACTGCGCGCGATGCGTACGCCGAGGCATGGTTTGCTACATGTTGAGCAGGCAGAAGCCGAGAGGAGAGCGAATATGACGACACGCAGAGCGGTTCTGGCATTCGGCGGCGCGGCGGTGGCGCTCGCGGCCGGTGGCGCGCGGGGGCTGATCGCGGCCGAAAGTTTCGAGGTCACCAAAACCGAAGCGGAGTGGCGCGCGGTGCTGACCAAGATGCAGTACGCGATCCTGCGCGAAGAAGGAACCGAGCGTGCCTATTCGAGCCCGCTCGACGCAGAAACGCGCGCAGGCACCTATCACTGCGCGGGCTGCGACCTGCCGGTTTATTCTTCGGAGGCGAAGTACGACAGCGGCACCGGATGGCCCTCATTCTGGCAGCCACTGCCCAATGCCGTTGGCACGAAGGCCGACTGGAGTATTCTCGGCCGCAGGACCGAGGTGCACTGCCGCCGCTGCGGTGGTCATCTGGGCCATGTGTTCAATGACGGTCCCAAGCCGACGCGCAAGCGCTACTGCATGAACGGCGCGGCGCTGGTATTCAAGCCGGCCTAATACGTCTGGTTCGAACGGCGCCATTAACTTCACGCGGGGCGAATGATCCGATCCCTCGGCCCGCCTATTCCTTGAAGTTCCGACTCTCCTTGATCTGATCCCAGGCCCAGACGACCTCCTGAAGCCGCTCCTCGTCCGAACGGTCGCCGCCATTCATGTCCGGGTGAAGGTCTTTCACGAGGGATTTGTACTGCTTGCGGATCTCGACCTTGGACCAGCTGTCCTTCGCCTCGAGAATTTCCAGGGCCCGACGCTCGGTGGGCGGCAACTTGCGGCCCATTGAACGGCCCGGGTTCTGGGTCGCGTTCGCGCCGAGGATCTCCATTGGATCCTCGATCCCGAGCCGGGCCCAAGCGCGATCCTCGTCCCCCTTTTTGCCGAAGGGCTTGGTATTGCGGCCCCAGACCCGGTCCTTGTCGAGGAACTGCTGGAACTCCTCGTCGGTCTGGCCGTGGAAGAAATTCCATTTGAGATTGTATTCGCGGATATGTTCGCGGCAGAACCAAAAAAAGTCGTCGAGTTGATCGGGAGATTTCGGGGCGCGGTACTGCCCCGCCTGGTCGCAGCCCGCATGGTCGCAGACCCGGTTCGACGTCTCGAAAGCGCCCGACATGCCGCGCCGTCCCTTGGAGCGCCGCTTTTTGTCCGACGCGGCGGAAATATCGAAACCGAACGGATCGGATCTGGTCATGGTGCCCTCGGCTCATCCCTTCTCGACTCGGGTCGTGCAGTCTAGGCTATTTCACGGCACTTTGAAGGGGGAATTGAAAAAAATGCCTGTGAGCGCGGAGATCGAGACACGTCTCAGGGCGGCTTTTTCGCCCGAGCGGCTTGAGATCGTGGACGAGAGCGAGGCGCATCGTGGTCACGCGGGCTATCGCGAGGGCGGTGAGAGCCATTTCCGTATCACGCTGCGTGCTCCGGCCTTCGCGCCGATGAGCCGCGTCGAGCGGCACCGCGCGGTTCATGCCGCCCTCGGGCCCGAACTTGTCGGGCGAATCCATGCGCTGGCGCTCGATGTGAGCGGCTAGGCCTTTTCGGGCGCCTCGTCGGGCTGCGGCTTGGCGAGCGCGGCTTCGAGCTTCTGCGCAGCGGGCGCCTCGGTCACTTCCTCGGGATCGGGCATCGCGGGCTCCACCTTGACACGCGGCGCCTTGCCGACGGGTGCCTCGGCGGTCAGAAGCTTGCGCGGCGGCTCCTCGGTGGCGGATTCGGGAACCGGCCGGCGGAAGACGAGGACCGAGTGATAGACGGTCGTCCGCTTCGTGAAGCCGGTCCGTTCCTCGGATGGCAGGGTATCTGCGCGGACGTATTCCCAGCCGTCGCGGCCGAGATCGTTCATCAGGTTTTCCAGGGCATGGGCAAAGCGGTCGGCCGGCGCCTTGATGCCGCGCGCCTTCTCGCCGCGATTGGGGGCGGAGACAACCTTGTACTCGTAAGTCTGCATCTGTGCCTCGTTCGCTCGGGTCCTGGGGGCCTGCGCCCCTTAGCGGAAGCGGGGCTCTTCGGCAAGGGCGAGGGGTGGGCAGTCGGGCGGAATGCCGCCGGGTTTCACGCGTGAAACACTGGCTAATCCATTGAAAATGTGTGCGTTCGGAATTTCCGTTAGGGATATCTTAACCCGGATTTCACGTCAGAGCTGATAGTAGGTGATCACGGAGACGGGTGGCCTTTTCGTAGTAAAAGGTCATGTGATCGGGGTCATAGACCTCCAGCGCCGCCTCGACATGGGCCAATGCCGCCTTCAGATGCGGGCGCGGATCGAGGCAGGCATCGTGGCCTGCACGCGCGCGTTCCAGACGAGCCATATTCTCCTGCGTCTCCGCCCATTGTAGCGGATGATCGTCGCGGGTGAAGACGGTGAGGGCACCGCGACAGGCGGCGACACCCTCGGCCAGAAGGCCGGTTCCCGCGGAACCCTCCGTACGCCCACCCTGAGCCCCAAGTGTAATCGCGAGATCCTGCATCGTCATTGCCCAGTCCACCGGATGATCGTCGCGCGTGAAGATGGTGAGGGCATTGCGATAGGCGGCCACGGCCTCCTCCAAGAGTCCGGTTCCCGCCGTCCCTTGTACGCGGAGACCCCTCGCTGAAAGCGCATTCGCGAGGTTCTGCACCGTCGTCGCCCATAGGACCGGATGATCGTCGCGCATCAGGACCGTGAGGGCGTCGCGACAGGCATCGACAGCCTCGGCCAGCAGGACGGTTCCCACGCGCCCCTCCGTGCGGCTTCCCTGTGTCTGGAGGGCTCTCCCGAGGTTCTGCATCGTCATCGCCCATTGCTTCGGATGATCGGCCCGAGTCAGAGCAGTGAGGGCGTCGCGATGGGCTGCGACGGCCTCTGCCAAGAGGTCCATTCCCGCCGTTCCCATTGAGCGATTTCCCTGTTCCATGAGTGCGGTCGCGAGATTCTGCGTAATCGTTGCCCATTGCGCCGGATGATCGGTGCGCGTGCGGACGGTGAGGGCTTCGCGATAAGCGGCGACGGCCTTCGCCAAATGGTTCGTTCCCGCCGCTCCGTCCGAGCGGCTTCCTTGCTCGGATAACGTGTTCGCGAGACAATTCTGCGCTTCGGACCAGAGCAGCGGCTGCGCCTGCCGTGTCAGGTCGACGAGGGCGGCGCGGATCATGCCACTCGCAAGGGTCAGCCCATCTCCGCCGTAACGAAGGCCGTGGTGGTAGAGCAGTTCCGAATAGCCAATCCGCCGATTTGCGGGTTCCGCACGGTCGAGGCCCGCGAAGCTGTCGGCGGCGGCGGAGAGATGGCGGAAGGCGGCTTCGGCATCGCCCATCATCAGGGCGTTCCGGGCGCGGAGTTCCTTGGTTTCCGCCATGATTTCGGTTTCGACCTCATCGACGCGCGACAGGAGCGCCTCGACCTCGGCAAAGTCGAGTCGGTCGACGGCATCTCTGGCGGCGGCCTTGAGATTGCCAAGACCGGCGGTGCGGGTGTCGATGGCGTCGATTTCGGCCTTGAGCGCGCGGTACTCCTGCGCCTTGTCCTCCAGCATCGTCTTGAGTTGCTGCGGTGACATCGTTGCTGCGCCGTCGATGCCGAATCTTCGGGCAAGCAGGCGAAGCTCGTCAGGCGACGCTCCCTGAACGTGGTTCAGGATCGCGGCCAGCGTTTCACCTTGGGCGCGCTGTTCCCGTCGCAGGTCGCGCATCATCAGCGACTGCGCAACGTCGAGCGCGGCGGGATCACTGCAAATCGCCTTCAGCGCGACGGCGATGCACAGGTGAAAGAGACGCCCGCCGCCATCATCGGCTTCGACCGACAGGGCCTGCATGGTGGCCTCGGTCAGTTCATCCGCATCTGCAGCGTGTTTCGCAAGATCGGCGGGGGTAAGTTCGACCATATCCAGAAGGGCTTCGGCCCGCTGCCAGTCGGCTGCGGAGAATTCCGGGGCGGATTTCAGCGCCCGTGTGATGGAGGATACTGCGGTGTCGAGTGCGGATTTCAGCTTTGGATCTTCGGGCACGTAGCCGGAGATCACACCGAGCGCCGCCCGCGCGGTCGACACGACGCTGCCGCCTGAGGCCATCGATACGAGGCTTATGCCGAGCGCGCCGAACTTCTCGATTTTCTTTGCACGCGACATGAAATTCTCTAGGCCTATGCCTAGGGTCCTCGTGTTTCATGGGCAGATCAGGCGGTCACAGCCCGAGCTTCTGCACCACGATCTGGTTCACGGCGGCGGGGTTGGCCTTGCCGCCGGTGGCCTTCAGCACCTGGCCCACGAACCAGCCGGCGAGCTTGGGGTTCTGTTTGGCCTTTTCGACCTGGGCGGGGTTGGCGGCGATGACTTCGTCCACGGCGGCCTCGATCGCGCCGGTGTCGGTGACCTGCTTCATGCCGTGCTTGGCAGCCTGCTCGGCGGGGTCGCCGCCCTCGCTCCAAAGGATCTCGAATAGATCCT
This sequence comes from Defluviimonas aquaemixtae, assembly GCF_900302475.1. Classification (NCBI taxonomy): domain Bacteria; kingdom Pseudomonadati; phylum Pseudomonadota; class Alphaproteobacteria; order Rhodobacterales; family Paracoccaceae; genus Albidovulum; species Albidovulum aquaemixtae. Next base: position 2,147,863 of record NZ_OMOQ01000001.1, on the reverse strand, counting down.
TGGCCATCTTGCCGGAAATCTCGCTTTTGGCGATCAGGTCGAGGACCCCGCCGAGTTGGGCGGCGGAGATTGGGCTGTCGGAAATGGCGTGCCCCTCCTTGTTCAGCCGTCCAAAGAGTTCGTTGATGACCCAGTTCGCAGCCATCTTGCCATCGCGGCCCTTCGCGACCGCTTCGAAGAAGGCGGCGTTTTCGACTTCCGCCGTCAGCACGTTCGCGTCGTATTCGGTCATGCCGTAGTCGGTCACGAACCGCGCCTTCTTGGCGTCGGGGAGTTCGGGCATCGATGCCGCGACGCCGTCGACCCATGCCTGCTCGATCTCCAGCGGCAGGAGGTCGGGGCAGGGGAAGTAGCGGTAGTCATGCGCCTCTTCCTTCGATCGCATCGAGCGGGTTTCGCTCTTGTCGGGATCGTAGAGGCGGGTTTCCTGCACGACTTTGCCGCCGTCTTCGAGTATCGCGATCTGGCGGCGGGCTTCGTACTCGATAGCGGCTTGGATGAATCTCATGGAGTTCATGTTCTTGATCTCGCAGCGCGTGCCGAGATGCGAGAAATCTTGCGTTTCCTGGTACTTCTCGTAGTCGCCCGGCCGGCAGACCGAGACGTTGACGTCGGCGCGAAGATTGCCGTTCTGCATGTTGCCGTCGCAGGTGCCGAGATAGCGCAGGATCTGCCGCAGCTTGACGACGTAGGCGGCGGCCTCCTCCGGCCCGCGTATGTCGGGGCGCGAGACGATTTCCATCAGCGCCACGCCGGTGCGGTTGAGGTCCACGAAGGACATCGTCGGGTCGAGGTCGTGGATCGACTTGCCGGCGTCCTGCTCCATGTGAATACGCTCGATCCGGACGCGCCGGGCGATGCCGGGGGCCATGTCGACGAGGACTTCTCCTTCGCCCACGATGGGATGGTAGAGCTGCGAAATCTGGTAACCCTGCGGCAGGTCGGGATAGAAGTAGTTCTTGCGGTCGAATGCGGAGACAAGGTTGATCTTCGCCTTCAGGCCAAGGCCGGTCTTCACCGCCTGCGCGACGCAGAATTCGTTGATGACGGGCAGCATGCCGGGCATGGCGGCGTCAACGAAGGCGACGTTGGAATTGGGCTCGGCGCCGAATTCAGTTGACGCCCCGGAAAACAGCTTGGCTTTCGAGGAAACCTGGGCGTGGACTTCAAGCCCGATGACAAGCTCCCAGTCTTCTTTGGCGCCGGAAATTACCTTGGGTTTCGGGGCTTCATAGGTCAGATCGAGCATGGCCTTGGTCCTTCGGGTGTCCGGCCCGCTTTCTAAGGGAGCGGGCCGGGACCGGCAAGTGGGAGTACGGCTCCGCTCAGGCGGCCAACGCCTCGCGCCGCGCTGCGCGGAGTTTGCCGATGGACAGCAGGTGCAAGGTGATGAAGAGCGGCACGAAGAACGCCGGAAAGAGGCCGAGCGGATAATCGTTGATGATGTTGGGCGCGTCCTTGGCAAAGAGGTGGAACAGGCCGTCCGATGTCGTGACGCCCATCGCGACGGCGAGCCCGAAATCGGCAAGGCCGATGACGTTGGCGCGGATCACCTTCGCGCGCGCATCGGGATGGCCGAGGTTGACCGCCCGCATCGCCTGGTAAGCCGCGATCCCGGCCCAGATGTCGCCAAGACCAGCGGGAAGCGCGAACTGCCAGGGGATCGCTCCGAAGGCCCAGCCGATCAGGAACAGTCCGCCTATCACGCGGAAGGCCTGGAAGCCAATCAGCACCTCCTGACCCATCGCACCGATGATCGCGCGGCCCGTCGCGGTCAGCCTGGCCAGCGCGAAGAGCGACAGCGCGCCGCCGGCGAGGATCATGAGGACATAGGGCGGATCGGCTACCGTGGCGGGCGGAGCGAGCGCTCCGGTCGCGGCAATCTGGGCCGCCGCGGCTGACCAGAGCCCGAGGGGGAAGGCGGTGAACAGCGCCGATCCGATTACGCGGGACCGGGTAAGGCCAGCCTTGGCTGCGTAGCGTGCGACGAGCGCGGTCGCGGTAGCGGACAAGAGGACGACAAATGTGCGGACATAGATATCGAGGATAATGTCGATCATGGCAGTGTTCTCCAGAAGAGTACTATTATGATAGTCAGTATAAATAATATAGTCACTTCACAATCTGATGATGTCCAGCTAGAGTGAGCCGATGAACCCAAACCCGCGAGAGAACTGTCCGGTCCTGCGCGCTACAAACGAGGTCGGCGACCAATGGTCGCTCCTCATCCTGCGCGAGCTTTTTTTGGAGGATAGTCGGCGGTTTGCCGATCTTCAGGACGTACTGGAACTTTCACCCAACACGCTTTCGGCCCGGCTCAAGCGACTGGAAGAGGCCGGGATCGTGCAGCGCGAGCTTTATTCGCAGCATCCGCCGCGGGCGGAATACCGGCTGACCGAGAAAGGGCGCGCCTTCGGCCCCGTGATGGCGGCGCTTCGCGAATGGGGGCGCAAACAGACGGCGGACCTTCCCGCCGGGACAGTGACGCCCGAACGCGGGCGAAGGGGATAGGGACGAAGGTCAGCGCAGGCCGCGCTCGTCGGACTCGGCCTCGAAATCCGCGGCGGCGGCATCGAAGGGATCGAGATCCCAGCTCAGGCTCTGAACCTGGCCGTGTCGGTCGGCGAAATCGAACCGCCATTCGCCGCCTGCGCGTAGTGCTGCGTAAAGCTCGGCCCCCGGTGGGCCTGTGAAGACGCACGAGCCGCCCGTCAGGCAGGCGGCTTGCATGGGTTGCCAGACGATTTCGCCGTCTCGCTCGATCCGGTGTCCGTCCTTGACGAAGCGGGTTCCGGGCTCCGATCCGTATTCGATCCTGACGTCTTTGCCGTTGGGCGTGACGAACACGAAATGGGCGGCAAAACTGGGTCGTGGCGAGAAGACGTCCACGTAGCGGATGTAGCACCTCCGGTGCATGGCTCCGTCTTCGAGGCGTTCATCGCAGACCGAGTCCCAGAGCCCGAACGGCTTCTGGTGGGTCACGACCCAGTCTCCTGGTGTGTTTCTGCCTTCGCGGTCCTGAGCGGCGGCGGGCAGTGCGGCAAGTATGAGGCAGAGGACAAGGCGACGCATGGTATGCTCCTGTTCGACTAACCCAGCTGTAGCGCGCCGTGTCCTCAATCGGCGGTCACGATCCGGAGAGGTCAGTCCAGCTTGAACGCGCACGCGATCTCGGTCAGCGCGTCGCGCTGCTGATCTGACACGTCGTTTGTGCGGCCGGCCTGCGCCACGTCATTCAGCGTCGCCATGAGAGGTGTGAAGCTGCCTGTGCGGTCGATCTTGGCGAGCCGGCGCGCAAGGCGCGGGATCGCCTGAGCGGGACCGTTCGATTCGGTGACGAGCCAGCGGCCGAGAATCAGCGTCTCTTCGGCGTCCTTGAGGGTCTGGCCGGTTCGCGACTGGAGTGCGGTTAGAAGCGCGTCCTGCTGTTCGGACGTGGGCAAGCCGCCGAGTTCGATAAAGGCAATTCCGATCGCCCCGATCGCGAGGTTCGGTTCTTCGAGAGACTCGACGGGGTGGGTGTTGAGCTTCCGGCGGAAACCGAGCCGGCGCGCAGCCGAAATCACGTCGCCGGCGACGCCCGCGAGTTCATGCGTCATCTCCGCGGCGCTGCGCATGCGCAGGATCCAGACGAAGGCGACGGTAAGCGCGCCGATGAGGCCGAGAAGGAGGTGCAATGGTCTCTCCGCATCCAAAACTGCCGCGTCGATGCGGCCGGTTGCCGAAATGCTGACCCGCCAAAGCGGCGAAATTCAGGCAATCTTCCGCCGATCGTCGAATCCGAAGCTTGTGCGGCGGGGCAATTCTCTGACACTCCACCGTGCCGATGCAGTCTGTCGGTGTTTCGTGAACGTGTCCGATGCCGTTATCCATCGTCCGACCATTGGCCCTTGTGCTCATGTTTCTTCCCATGGCCTGCGTGGCGCCCGAGGCGTCGGAGACGAGTCGCGCGGCGTTCTTGCCTACGATGCGCTGGGATCACCGGCCCGAAGCGGCGGAATGGACCGAAGCGACGCTCGCGGCGCTCCGCGCGGACGGTGCGCTTCTTGCCCAGACGGTGCCCGAGGATGTCGAGACGTTCTGCCCGGCCTATCCCGAAGCCGATGTGCGCCAGCGGCGCGCTTTCTGGGCAGGGCTGCTTTCGGCACTCGCAAAGCACGAAAGCACGTGGAACCCCCACGCCAAGGGCGGCGGCGGGCGTTGGATCGGGCTCATGCAGATCGCGCCTCGGACCGCGCGGGCCTATGACTGCGATTTGTCCAGCAGCGACGGGCTGACCGACGGCAGCGCGAACCTTGCCTGCGCGGTGAAGATTGCCGCACACCAGGTCGCGCGCGACGGGGCGATCGTCTCGGACGGATCGGGCGGCTGGCGGGGCGTTGCGCGCGATTGGGCGCCGATGCGGGTCAAGGCCAAGCGCCGCGACATGGCCGAATGGACGCGGTCGCAGAGCTACTGCAACTGATCAGGCGCGCACCGGGACGCCGCGCAGGCCGAACTCGTGAATGAGCTGCGCGGGCTCGAAATCTTCGGCGCCGGGCAGCGCCGCCTTGTCGCCATTGCGGAGCCTGAGCACGCAGACGGTCTGGCCCTTGATGTCGCGGCCGATCGAGACGCCTTCGATGTCATCGTAGATGACGCATTCTTTTCTGCGGCCGTTCACCCAGTCCACCGCCGTCCGCCCGAGGCGGAACCCCCGCGCCGGGTTGAGCGCGAGCCGCCGGATGACGAGCGCGAGGTAGAGCGCGGCGAGGACGATGACGACATTGTCCATGTCGAGCGTGATGCTGACATAGATCGCGATCATTCCGATGCCGAGCGCGAAATACATGCCCGGCCGGCGCGCCTGGCGCCTGAATCCGAATCCGTTCACAAGCCTCAGCACGACAACCCCCACAGTCCACCCATCTCGAGGATAGGCCCAAAGGGCCTGGGCGGGCAAAGGAGGAAATCCTTACCTGCCCGGTCGTTGCGGGTCGGGAAACAGTCCGTGGCAGTGGCTGCGGATTGAATGTCCGCGGGAGATGGTCGCCACGCCCGATTCGCGCGCGCTCAGTGCAACGGGCCGCAGCGCTGCGCGCCGGTCCGATGCCCCGATTCCGGTGCGACGAGGCCGAGGATCGTGTCGGCGACATCGCCTGGCCGGGCCGGGCGGAGCGAGAGAATGCGGACGTCTTCCGCCTCCGCCGCGAGTTCCCGGGTGAGCGCGTCGAGCCCGTTGGCGGGTGTGCCGGGAAGGGCGTTGCCCGGCACGACGTTGACGATCACACCGCCCTCGCCGCCGAAGCGGCGCGACATACGGCGGACCGCAAGTCCGCTGAGCAGGAATGGCGCGTTCAGGTTCACCGCGAAGATGCGGACGTGGCGTTCGGCAGCAAGGTCGCAGGCGGCGAGGCAGGATTCGGGGATGCGCGCGTAGTTGATCAGGCTGTGCAGACAGGGGAAGGCATGGTCGTAGGCGGTCATCAGCCGCTCTGGCGCGCCCGGGTCGGCGAGGTCTGCCTGAAGGATCGCCGCCTGCTGACCGGTCTCTGTCACGGCGCGCGCCGTGATCTCGGCGCCCGCTCGGTTGCGGTAGTAGTGCACCGCAACGTCCCAGCCGGCCTCGGCCATCCGGCGCGCGGCCTCCTGCCCGGCGCCGCCCGAGGCGCCGGTGACAAGCGCGGCCCTACGCATCGGCCGCCCGGATCCGCGTCACCATCTCGTAAGTATCGCGGCTTAGGCCCTCGGTGGCGGCGATCCGGTCGAGTTCGGCCCGGATCATCGACTTGCGGTCCACGTCGTACCTCGACCAGGTCTCGAACGCGGTGGACATGCGGGCCGTGGTCTGCGGGTTGAGCGGGTCGAGCTTCAGGAGCCAGTCGGCGTAGAAGCGGTAAGCTCGGCCTGATGTTTCGTGGAAGCCCGCATGATTGGCGCCCAAGGCACCTAGAAGCGCACGGAACCGGTTGGGGTTCGTCCACTCGAAATCGGGATGCTCTGCAAGACGTTCAGCGGTCGGGGCGGCGTCCTTTGGCGCGGCGTGGAGAACCTGGACCATGAACCACTTGTCGATGACGAGGCGGTTGTCCTTCCAGCGCTCGTAGAAGGCCCCGATTTCGCGCGTGCCACGCCCGCCTTCTATGAGGCAGGCGAGCGCGCCGTGGCTTTCTGTCATGTTGTCGGCACTGGCAAAGAGCGCGGCGGCGCGGGTGCCGTTGTCGATATGGTTGAGAAGCCAAAGGCAGGCGAGCCGGAGCGCGCGCTTGCCGGCCGAGGTCGCGTCGGGCGCGAATTCGCCCGGAGTCGCCATCGCGTCGTAGGTCGCGACCAGCGGCTTCTGCAGGCTCCGGGCGATGGCCTTGGATAGCGCCCCCCGTCCGGCATGGATCGCTTCGGGATCGGGCACTTGGCCGGCATCGTGCAGCGTTTGGGCGAGGTCGTCCTCGGACGGCATGCGTAGGCAGAGGGCACGAAAGGCAGGGTCGAGGCTGTCGTTGGTCAGGACGCGGCCAAGCGCGTCGATGAAGCTCTGCGATGGTGCCTCGTCTTTGCCGATCATCGAGACGAGCACGTCCTTGGCGAGCGCGCGTCCGGATTCCCACTTGTTGAACGGATCGGTGTCATGGGCGAGGAGGAAGGCGCGCTCTTCGGCCGGAACGTCGCGGTCGAGAACCACGGGTGCCGAAAAGCCGCGCAGGATCGACGGCACCGGGCGGCTCGCGAGCTCTTCGAAGCGGAAGCTTTGCGTCGCTTTGGTCATTTCAAGGATCATTGTCGGCACCACTTCGTCGCCGTTCGGGTTGAGAAGACCGACCGCGATCGGGATGACGCGCGGCTTCTTCTTGTCCTGGCCGGGCGTGGGCGGTGTTTTCTGTGTGAAGGTCAGCGTGAAGCTGCCGTCCGACCAGTCCTCGGCGACGGTGAGCCGCGGCGTGCCAGCATCGGTGTACCAGCGCTTGAACTGGGTGAGGTCGCGCCCGGTCGCATCCTCGAACACCATGAGCCAATCCTCGATCGTCGCGGCCTCGCCGTCGTGACGCTCGAAATAGAGGTCGAGCGCCTTCCTGTAGCCGTCGTCGCCGACAAGCCGTTTGAGCATGCCGATCACCTCGGCGCCCTTCTCGTAGACGGTGGCGGTGTAGAAATTGTTGATCTCTATATAGCTCTCGGGCCGGACCGGATGGGCGAGCGGCCCCATATCCTCGCGGAACTGGCGGGCGCGGAGCGTCAGCACGTCCTCGATCCGTTTCACGGGCTCTGACCGCATGTCGGAGGTGAACTGTTGGTCGCGGAAGACCGTGAGCCCCTCCTTGAGGCACAGCTGGAACCAGTCGCGGCAGGTGATGCGGTCGCCGGTCCAGTTGTGAAAATATTCGTGCGCGATGACGCCCTCGATGCGTTCGAAATCGCCGTCTGTCGCGGTTTCGGGCGAGGCGAGGACGAGCTTGGAGTTGAAGATGTTCAGCCCCTTGTTCTCCATCGCGCCCATGTTGAAATCGTCGATGGCGACGATGTTGAAGACGTCGAGATCGTATTCGCGGCCATAGACCTCCTCGTCCCATTTCATCGAGCGGATGAGGCTGTCCATCGCGTAGGCGCAGCGGTCCTCATCCCCTTCGCGGACCCAGATGTTAAGATCGACCGTCTTGCCCGACATCGTGGTGAAGGTGTCCGACACGGCGACAAGATCGCCCGCGACGAGCGCGAAGAGATATGCTGGCTTCGGCCACGGATCGGTCCATTCGGCCCAGCCCTTGCCCTTCGCCGTCGGGTTGCCGTTCGACAGAAGGACCGGCAGATCGCTTTCGATCCTGACCTTGAAGGGCGCCATGACGTCGGGGCGGTCGGGGTAGTATGTGATCTTGCGAAAGCCCTCGGCCTCGCACTGGGTGCAATATATGCCGCCCGACATGTAAAGCCCTTCTAGAGCGGTGTTGCCTTTAGGGTCGATCTCCACTTCGGCGTCCCAGGTGAATGGGCCGTCGGGGAGTTGGCTTGCGGGCACCGTCAAGCCCTCGGCGTCCTGATCGGGCTTGACGGGCTTGCTGTCGATCTTCGCCGAATGGAGCTTCAGCTTCTCGCCGTCGAGCCTTAGGTCGTTGCGCCCCGGCCGGGCGGGGTTCGGCGCGAAGCCGATCCGCGCGACGACGCGGGTCGCCTCGGGGGAGAGCCGGAATGTCAGCTCCACCCCGGTCACGTCGAACGGATAGGGCCGGTAGTCGGCCAGCAGGGTCGGCTGGGGCGCGGCGTCTTTCATCGGGGTACTCCGGGTCGTCTGGGCGCGGACGTTAGGCGCTCCGTCCCGGTACCGCAACGGTTCTCACGCCGCGCCGACGAAGGCCGCGAGCTTGCCGAGCGTCTGCTGGCCGAGCTCGATCGCGCCGAAGCCCTTCGCCTCCTCGAATTCCTGAGCGGTCGCGAAGATCATTGTGAGCGTAACCTTTGTGCTTCCGTCGAGGTCGTCGAATGCCACCGACGCGTCTGCGTGCTTGGGCCCGTTCTCGCCCCAGTGAAGCGTGTAATCGATCCGGGACTGCGGCCGGACGCCGGTGTAGCGGTGATGGTTGGGATAGACGGTGCCGTCCGGGCCGATCATGTCGAACACCCATTCGCCGCCCTCGCGCAGGTCAATTCGCTTCGTGCGGCAGGAAAAGCCGTCCGGCCCCCACCATTGCGGCAGGGTCTCGGGATCCGTCCAGGCGGCCCAGATCGCCTGGACGGGGGCGCCGATCATGCGCTCGAGCACCATCGTGCGGTCGCTGAGGTCGAGTTCCGGCATGTCATCTCACTCCCTGTGTGACGTCTTACGGGTCTGGACGAAGGCATCGAGCCGGTCGAGCCGCGCCTCCCAGATCGCGCGCTGCTCGTCGAGCCAGGAGCGCACCGGCGCGTAGGCACCGGGGACGAGCCTGACGGTGCGGATGCGGCCCTCCTTCTCGCTGGCGACGAGCCCGGAGGCTTCCAGCCGGCGGACATGGCCGAGGAAGGAGGGCAGGGCCATCTCGAAGGGCGCGGCAAGCTCCGTCACCGTCGCGGGGCCTCGCGCCAGCCGTTGGAGGATCGCGCGGCGGGTCGGGTCGCCGAGCGCCTGGAAGAGGTGGTCGAGCTGGCCGGGGGCGAGGTTCATGGCACGCATATTTACTTAGCTAATGACCTAAGTATCCCTTTTGGCGGAGCCTTGCAATCAAAAACTTAGGCGCATGACTAAGCAAATTTCTGCGGCAGCGAGGGTCGCCGGGATCGTGACTGTTGCTGCGGATGGTCCGCTGCGCTACGTCAGGGCAAGGGGAATACCGCCGTGTGCGGAACGGAAGGGACAGCGATGACGCGGGTTGATCGGCACGGGTTGCAGGTGGCGAAGGAACTCGCCGCCTTCATCGAGGACGAGGCGCTGTCCGGCACGGGTGTGGAGGCCACCCGGTTCTGGTCCGAATTCGCCTCTATCGTGGGCGATCTGACGCCGAAGAACCGTGCGCTGCTCGCCCAGCGGAACGATCTGCAAGGCAAGATCGACGCCTGGCATCTGGAGCGGCGCGGCAAGCCGCACGACCACGAGGCGTACAAGGCGTTTCTGGCCGAGATCGGCTACCTTCTCCCCGAGGGCGGCGACTTCAGGATAGAGACGGAGAATATCGATCCCGAGATCGCGACGGTGCCGGGGCCGCAGCTCGTCGTGCCCATCACCAATGCGCGCTACTCGCTGAATGCCGCGAACGCCCGCTGGGGGAGTCTCTACGACTGCCTCTACGGCACCGACGCGATGGGCAGCGCGCCGCCGAAGGGCGGCTATGACCGGGGCCGCGGCGCACGGGTCGTAGCGCGGGCGCGGGTCTTTCTGGACGAGGCCTTCCCGATCGCTGGGACGAGCCATGCCGACGTCAGGCGCTACTACGTGCGGGACGGTCAGCTTCTGATCGACGACCAACCGCTTATGCAGCCGGAAAAGTTCGCGGGCTACCGCGGCAATCCGCGCGCGCCCGACGCGGTCCTTCTGCGCAACAACGGCCTGCATGTGGAGCTGGTCTTCGACCGGGCGCATTTCATCGGCGCGCGCGACCAGGCCTGCCTCGCCGACGTACAGATGGAGAGCGCGGTCACGGTGATCATGGATTGCGAGGATTCGGTCGCCTGCGTCGATGCCGAGGACAAGGTGCTGGCCTATTCGAACTGGCTGGGACTGATGAAGGGCGGCCTGTCGGACAGCTTCGAGAAGGGCGGCCGGACAATCATGCGAGAGCTTCATCCCGACCGGGTCTACACCGCGTCGGACGGGTCCGAAGTCTCTGTCAAGGGCCGGGCACTGATGCTTGTCCGGAACGTGGGCCACCTGATGACCAACCCGGCGATCCTCGATCAAGAGGGCGGCGAGGTCTTCGAGGGGCTGATGGATGCGATGGTGACGGTGCTGATCGCGATCCATGATCTGAAGAAGTCCGAGGGTACGCGGAACTCTGTCACCGGTTCGGTCTATGTCGTGAAGCCGAAGCTGCACGGGCCCGAGGAAGTCGCCTTCACCGACGAGATCTTCACCCGCGTCGAGAAGGCGCTGGGCCTGCCGCAATACACCGTCAAGATCGGCATCATGGACGAGGAACGCCGGACCTCGGTCAACCTTAAGGAATGCATCCGGGCGGCGAAGCACCGGGTGGCGTTCATCAACACCGGGTTCCTCGACCGGACCGGCGACGAAATCCACGCCTCGATGGAGGCGGGTCCCTTCAGCCGCAAGGATTTCATCAAGCGCAAGGCCTGGATCGGCGCCTACGAGAACCAGAACGTCGATATCGGCCTGGAATGCGGGCTGTCCGGCAAGGCGCAGATCGGCAAGGGCATGTGGGCGATGCCCGAAATGATGGCAGCGATGCTGGAACAGAAGATCGAGCATCCGAAGGCGGGCGCCAACACCGCCTGGGTGCCGTCGCCGACCGCCGCGACGCTGCATGCGCTGCACTATCACAAGGTGGACGTGTTCGCGGTGCAGGAAAAGCTGAAGAAGGGCGGGCGGCGGGCCTATGTGGACACGGTGCTCGACATCCCGCTCGCGGCCTACCGGAAATGGACGCCGGAGCAGATCCGACGCGAGGTCGAGAACAACTGCCAGGGCATCCTCGGCTATGTTGTGCGCTGGGTCGATCAGGGCGTCGGCTGCTCAAAAGTCCCGGATATCAACGATGTCGGCCTGATGGAGGACCGCGCGACCTGCCGGATTTCGGCGCAGCACGTGGCGAACTGGCTGCATCACGGTGTGGTCGCCAAGGAGCAGGTGATGGAGGCGCTTCGCAAGATGGCCGAGGTCGTGGACCGGCAGAACGAGGGTGATCCAGCCTACCGGCCGATGTCGCCCGGGTTTCAGGGCATTGCCTTCCAGGCGGCCTGCGACCTGATCTTCCTCGGCCGCGAGCAGCCATCGGGATATACCGAACCGGTGCTGCACAAGCGGCGGGCCGAGGTGAAGGCGGCTGGATGAGGGCCAAGGCGCTGTCTCCGGGCCTTGCGGGCCTCCTCCCAAGGTGTTTGGACCAAGATGAAAGGGAATTGTCATGCTGGGAATCGAGGCGGCGCGCGTGATCATCGCCGAGGCGCTCAAGGCGGGGGCGGGGATGAAGCCCCTGTCGGTCGTGGTTCTGGATGCGGGCGGCCATGTCATCGCCTTCGAGCGGTCCGACGGCGCCTCGCCGGGGCGGTTCGACATCGCGCGGGCGAAGGCCTATGGCGCGGTGATGCTCGGAATGGGCGGGAAGGCGCAAATGGCGCGGGCGGAATCTCAGGCCTATTTCATGGCCGCGCTGTCTAGCGTTTACGAGGGTAAGATCCTGCCGGTTCCGGGCGGCGTTCTTGTCCGTGACGGCGATGGCGGCATCCTGGGCGCGGTGGGCGTCACCGGAGACACGTCCGACAACGATGCCGAGGCGGCTCTGGCGGGGATCGCGGCGGCGGGTTTTCGGGGGGAAGCCTGAGGCCGCCGCCGCCGCGTCCGAGACCGTCAGACATGTACGGTGTGTGACGTCCTCAGGTTCTTGATCTGGTAGAGGCCAGACAGTCCGACGAGCACGTAGACGAGGCGCGCGAGGATCGAGCCGGGCCCAAAGATCGCCGCGACGAGATCGAAGCCTGCCACGCCGACGAGGAGCCAGTTCAGCGCGCCGACGATGACGAGCAGGAGTGTTGTGAAATTCAGCATATTCATCATAGTTCCTTCCATTGTAGGGGGCGCCCGGGTCAGAGTCCGCGACGCCGTTGGGTTCATCCGGCGGGCGGCAGCAGGACCCGGTCTATGACGTGGATCACGCCGTTCGAGGCCTTGATGTCGGCCGCCGTTACGTTCGCGTTGTTTACGCGGACGCCCGTGCGGCCATCGACCTGGACGCTGCTGCCTTCGACCGTCTCGACGTTAAGGCGCTTGCCCGCGAGCTGATCGGACGTCACCGCACCGGGAACGACGTGGTAGGTCAGGATCGCGGTGAGCGAAGCCTTGTTCTCGGGCTTCAGCAGGTCGTCGAGCGTGCCCGCGGGCAGCGCAGCGAAGGCGGCGTTCGTCGGCGCGAAGACCGTGAATGGGCCGTCCCCTTTCAGCGTGTCAACGAGTCCGGCCGCCTGGACCGCTGCGACGAGCGTCGAGAAATCGTCGTTCGAGGCAGCGATATCGACGATGTCAGGCTCTTGCTCCGACATCGGCACGCAGGCGGCCACGACGGCTACAATGGATGCGGCGCCAAGGCCACGGAGGATGGTGCGTCTGTTCACAGGTAGTCTCCTTAATCGGGGAACTCGGGTCGGGCTGGACGCATCGGGGCCAGGCCCCGATGCGTTTGGCCTTACATCGGCGGGAGGATCACCTTGTCGATGACATGAATGACGCCGTTCGACGCCTCGACATCTGCAGTCGTGACCGCAGCATCGTTCACGGAGACGCCGCCCTCGGTCATGATCGTGACGTCGGCGCCGTTCACGGTGGCGGCGGTCATGCCATTCTTCAGATCGGACGACATCACCTTTCCGGGGACGACATGATAGGTGAGAACCGCCGTGAGCTTCTCCTTGTTCTCCGGCTTGAGCAGCTCTTCGACGGTGCCTTCGGGCAGCGCTGCGAAGGCCGCGTCGGTTGGCGCGAACACTGTGAACGGGCCTTCGCCCTTCAGAGTGTCGACCAGATCGGCGGCGGTCAGCGCCGCGGCGAGCGTGCCGAAATCGCCAGCCGACACGGCAGTGTCGACGATATCGGCGTCGGCGGAGACGGCAGGGGTTCCGGCAAGCGCAACGGTGGCGCTGAGGGCAATCGCCTGCAGGAGTGGGGAGCGCGTGATCATGGGACTTCCTTTCGGTTGGGCCGCTTGATGCTTCACCAGCGTGGCGGCATACTCTATAACAACATGAAAATGTTTTGCATGAGAAGCACTTTTGTATAATGAGAAATATATTGTACTATTGTGAAAACCGGCGCCGCCCGGGTTGCATGAGACGCAAAAAGGAGAGGGCCGATGCTGTCCGAGACACTGAATGAAAGGTTGGGATCCTACCGAATCGGTCAGCAGATTCGCGAGCTTCGCGCGGCCAAGGGGCTGGGTCTGGCGCAGCTTGGCAAGCACTCGGGGCTGTCGGCGGGCATGCTCTCGAAGATCGAGCGCGGACAGGTCTTTCCCACTCTGCCGACGCTCATGCGGATCGCGATGGTTTTTGGCGTGGGTCTCGACCACTTCTTCACCGATGGCGAGGTCAAGCCTGTTTTGGCGGTCGTCCGCCGCGCCGAACGCCTGCGGTTGCCGAGTCCTCCGTCAGGACGAGCGGCCGTCTACTTCGAAAGCCTCGACTACCCCGTTACCGATCGTTTGCTGCAAAGCTATCTGGCGGAATTTCCGTCACACGGTCCCGCCACTGACCCGCACCAGCACAAGGGCGTTGAGACGATCTACATCATCGCCGGCTGCCTCGGCGTCGAGATCCATGGCACTACCCATCGGCTGGAAACTGGAGATTCGATGTACTTCGAGGCCGATTTCGAGCACAGCTACATTTGCATGGGTGACGAGACATGCCGCGCCGTCGTTGTGGTCAGTGGCGAACCGGCGGAAGCGTGAACAGGGTCGGTCGGATCGCCTCTGCCTCCCCCTGGTGCACGGTCGGTGTCCCGATCGGAGGACCGATCGGGGTGCCTGCGGACCATCGTTTCCGTTGGCCGCCACGCAGAGCTTCTGTGCGCCGCGCGGGGCTTTTCCTTCCTACGCTTGCGTCATATCTTTAGCGTCGGGGAGAGGATCGGACGGAGCGCGCATGGCAAGGCCCATTGTAGGGATCATCGGCAATCTCAGCCTGCTGAACGACGACTATCCGGTGCATTCGGGCGGCACGATCAACTCTGCCGCCGTGGCACAGGTCTCGGACTGTATGCCGCTTCTGATTCCCTCCGACCCGCGCTTCGTAACGGTCGAGGAGCTGATGGAGGCCTGCGACGGTTTCCTCCTGACCGGCGGGCGACCCAATATCCATCCCGAGGAATACGGCGAGTCGGAAACCGAGGCGCATGGCGCGTTCGACCGCTGCCGCGATGCGATCACGCTGCCGCTGATCCGCGCCTGCGTCGAGCGCGGGCAGCCGTTTCTCGGTGTGTGCCGCGGCTTTCAGGAGGTCAATGTCGCGATGGGCGGCACGCTTTATCCCGAGATCCGGGAACTGCCGGGCCGGATGAACCATCGCATGCCCCCCGATGGCAGTCTTGAGGAGAAGTTCGCGCTGCGCCACGTCGTGCGGTTCGGCGAGAGCGGCATTTTCCACCGGCTCTTCGGCGCGGCGGAGGTCATGACCAACACGCTCCATGGCCAGGGTATCAAGACGGCCGGCAAGCGGATCGTAGTAGACGGCTGGGCGCCCGATGGCACGCCCGAGGCGCTCTTTGTCGCGGATGCGCCAGGCTTCACTCTGTCGGTCCAGTGGCACCCGGAATGGAACGCGACCTCCGATCCCGTGTCGCGGCCGCTGTTCGAGGCCTTCGGTGACGCGGTGCGCGCATGGGCGCGCGGCGAACGGAAGGATGCCTGTCTGCAGTCGGCGTGAAGGCGTCAATTACGCGAAACGCGGTTGAAACCGGGGCGACCGTTCGGGCCCGTCAGAGCGTCGTGCGCAACCGCCAGAGTTCAGGGAAGAGTTCCACCTCGAGCATCCGGCGCAGGTAGGGAACCCCGCCGGTGCCGCCGGTTCCCCGCTTCAGCCCGATCACGCGCTCGACCGTGGTCACGTGGTTGAACCGCCAGCGGCGGAAGTAATCCTCGAAATCGACCAGTTTCTCGGCAAGGTCATAGAGCGCCCAATGCGCCTCCGGGTCGGCGTAAACGATGCGCCAGGCAGATTCGACCCCGGTATTAAACTGCCACGGCTGGCGGACGTCGCGCTCGGTCACGTCGCCAGGCACCGGCAGGCCGCCGCGATGAGCGGCGCGCAGGGCCTCGTCGTACAGCGACGGCCGGGCGAGCTCCGCTTCGAGAAGCGCCACGATCTCTGTCCGGTGGGCATGGGGCTTCAGCATCGCCGGGTTGCGGTTGCCGGCGGCGTATTCGACCAGCCGGTACTGCCAGGACTGAAATCCTGAGGACTGGCCGAGGGCGGCGCGGAAGCGGGTGTAGTCCGAGGGCGTCATCGTCCGGAGCACGTCCCAGGCGGAATTCAGCTGTTCCATGATCCGCGCGACGCGGGCCAGCATCTTGAAGGCGGGCGCGAGCCTGTCCGAGGCGATTGCAGCCCGGGCGGCGGACAGTTCATGCAGCATGAGTTTCATCCAGAGTTCCGAGGTCTGGTGCTGGATGATGAAGAGCATCTCGTCATGTGCCGCACTCAACGGCTGCTGCGCAGAAAGAATCGCGTCCAGCGCGAGGTAGTCGCCGTAGGACATGGCGTGTTCGAAGGCCGTCTCGGCGCCTTCCCGGACCGGATCATAGGGCTCCGCCATACCGTCTCCTCCTCTAACCTACTTCCTTAAGCGCCCGATCCCCGTCATCTTCATTGCGGAATTACCTCGGTGGGTGGGGGGCAGCGCCTCCCGCGCGGGTCCGGGCCGCGAGGCCCGGAAACCTCATGTCACCTTTGCGCGGGTTTTGTATTCTTCGCGGTCCCAGTCTGCGCGCTCCAAGATCCCATTCAGAGCGACGACCGCCGCCCTCACGTCCTCCATCGTCGTATAGAGCGGTGTGAAGCCGAAGCGCAGGATGTCGGGCGCGCGGAAATCTCCGATCACGCCCCGCGCGATCAGCGCCTGCATGATCGCGTAGCCTTCAGGGTGGCGGAAGCTGACCTGGCTGCCGCGCGCCTCCGCGTCGCGGGGCGAGGCGAGCTTCAAGGTGGGGCAGGCGGCCTCCACGCCGTCGATGAAGGCCTGGCTAAGTTCGATCGAGCGGGCGCGCACATCCGCCATCTCCACACGGTCCCAAATATCCATCGAGGCTTCAAGCGCTGCCATCTGGAGGACCGGCGGCGTGCCCACGCGCATCCGGTCGATGCCCGCGCTGGGGCGGTAGTCGAGGTCGAAGGCGAAGGGCGCCTCATGCCCGAGCCAGCCCGAGAGGGCGGGTCGGACTTGCGGCGCGAGTCGGGGCGCGATGTAGATGAAGGCGGGGCCGCCGGGGCCGGAATTGAGGTATTTGTAGGTGCAGCCGACCGCGAAATCGGCGTCCGTGCCCGCGACGTCCACCTCGATCGCGCCGGCGGAATGGGCGAGGTCCCAGACGACGAGCGCGCCCGCGTCGTGCGCCTTCGCGATCAGGCGGCGCATATCGTGCTTGCGCCCGGTTCGGTAGTCGACCTCGGTCAGCATCAGGACCGCAATGTCGGGCGTGATCGCGTCCTCGACAGCTTCGGGCGCGACGGTGCGAAGCTCGTAGCTGTCGCCCAGAGTCCGCACGAGCCCGTCGGCCATGTAGAGGTCCGAGGGGAAGTTGCCGGTGTCCGACAGGATGACGCGCCGCTCAGGGCGGAGCTCCAGCGCCGAGGCGAGCGCCTGGTAGACCTTGATCGACAGCGTGTCGCCAAGGACGACCGCGCCCGGCTCCGCCCCGATCAGCCGGCCGATGCGGTCGCCGAGGCGGCGCGGAAGGTCGATCCAGCCTGCCTGGTTCCAGGCGGTGATCAGCATCCCGCCCCATTCGTCCTCGACACAGGCCCGGACCCGTTCCGCCGCGGCGCGGGGCAGGGGTCCGAGGGAATTGCCGTCGAGATAGATCACGCCTTCGGGCAGGCTGAAGAGCGCGCGGGTTGCGGCGAAATCGGTGCTCATCGTGTCCTCTCCGCATCCGGTTTATTTTATGTTTAAAATATCTCGGCCGCCGCCGCCACTCAATTCACGCAACATCGCGGCATTGGCGCGACGTAGATTGCCGATATCGCGACGGGAGCCTGGCACGGGCTTGCACTCTGCGGCCCGGACGCTCTACGTTCCGGCAAATTCGGGACGGGGATGTCCGCTGATGGCGAAAGAGATCGATTTCCCGCCAGTCTGGCTGGCTGGCTTCGCGGCCTTGGGCGGCGTGATCGGCCGCGTCTGGCCTGTCCCGACCTTGATCAACCATCCCTTAGGCCTTGTCCTGATATTCCTCGGCCTCGCGCTGATGATCGTCGCGGCCGCCCAGATGGTAAGCGCGCGCACGAGTGTGATTCCGCGCCGCGACCCCGAGGCGCTGGTGATGAACGGCGCGTTTCGGCTTAGCCGCAACCCGATTTATCTGGGCGACGCGATGCTGCTGACTGGGCTCTACCTCAGTTGGGACGCGCTGATCGCGCTTCCGCTCGTCGCGGTCTTCATGCGCGTGATCACGCGGCGCTTCATCCAGGGTGAGGAAGCGCGCCTGTCGCATCTCTACGGCGAGGATTACGATTCCTATGCGGCACAAGTCCGCCGCTGGCTGTGAAAAAAGGCGGTTGCCGCAACGCAGCGCGGCGGGGTAATGATCTTTCGCGACGGGTTATGAGGCGAATGCGACCGTCCGGCAGCGGAGGGCCCACCTCGGAAAGGGAGAGACAGTGAAGATCGGTTCACCGAAGGAAGTGTTCGAGGGCGAAGCCCGGGTTGCGATGACGCCTGACTCGGCGGTCCAGCTCAAGAAGCTAGGCCATGTGTGTTTCATCGAGGCCGGTGCCGGCTCGGCAGCGGGATTCGCGGACGCGGCCTACGAGGCGGCCGGCGTGACAGTCGTGAAAACTGCCGCGGCGCTCTTCAAGGAAGTGGATGTGGTGGCCAAGGTGCGTCCGCCCTCGGAGGCCGAGGTGAAGCGGCTGACGAAGGGCCAGACGCTGATCTCGTTCTTCTATCCGGCGCAGAACGAGAAGCTTCTGGAGCTTGCCAAGAAGCAGGGCGCCACCGTCATCGCGATGGACATGGTGCCGCGGATTTCCCGCGCGCAGAAGATGGATGCGCTGTCGTCGATGGCCAACATCGCGGGCTACCGCGCGGTGATCGAGGCGGGCAACAACTTCGGCCGCTTCTTCACCGGGCAGGTGACAGCGGCGGGCAAGGTCCCCCCGGCCAAGGTGCTGGTCGTGGGCGCGGGGGTCGCGGGTCTGGCCGCGATCGGCACATCGACTTCACTCGGCGCGATCACCTATGCGTTCGACGTGCGCCCAGAAGTTGCCGAGCAGATCGAGTCGATGGGGGCCGAATTCGTCTATCTGGACTTTGAGGAACAGACCCAGGACGGCGCGGCGACGGGCGGCTATGCGGCCCCTTCGAGCCCGGAATTCCGCGAGGCGCAACTCAAGAAGTTCCGCGAACTGGCGCCGGAGATGGATATCGTCATCACAACCGCGCTCATCCCCGGCCGCGATGCGCCCGTCCTGTGGACGAAGGACATGGTCGAAGCGATGAAGCCCGGCTCGGTCATCGTCGACCTCGCCGCCGAGCGGGGCGGCAACTGCGAATTGACGAAGCCCGACGAAAAGATCCTGAGCGATAACGGCGTCACTATCGTCGGATATACTGACTTCCCGAGCCGCATGGCGGCGCAGTCGTCGACTCTTTATGCAAACAATATCAGGCATATGCTGTTCGATCTTACACCCGCCAAGGACGGTGTCATCAATCACAACATGGAAGATGACGTGGTTCGCGGCGCGACGGTTGCCCATGCGGGCGAAATCACCTTCCCCCCGCCGCCGCCCAAGGTGCAGGCCATCGCCGCACAAAAGCCCAAGGAAAAGGCACGCGAACTGACGGTCGAGGAGAAGAAGGCGCAGGAGATCGCGCTCTTTCGGCAGCAAACCAAAAAGCAGGTCACGATGCTTGCCGCGGGCGGTGCGCTGTTGCTCCTGGTAGGCGCCTACTCGCCGGCGAGCTTCATGCAGCACTTCATCGTCTTCGTGCTGGCGGTCTTCGTCGGCTTCCAGGTGATCTGGAATGTCAGCCACTCGCTGCACACACCGCTCATGGCGATCACGAACGCCATCTCGTCGATCATCATTCTCGGCGCGCTGATGCAGATGGGATCGGGGTCGTTCCTCGTGATTCTGTTGGCGGCTTTGTCGATCTTCATGGCCGGCATCAACATCTTCGGCGGATTCCTTGTCACCCGGCGCATGCTCGCCATGTTCCAGAAATCGTAAGGAGGCCGGGCACATGGAATTCGGTTTCACGACTGCGGCCTATGTCGTCGCGGCTGTTCTGTTCATCCTGAGCCTTGGCGGTCTCTCCGGGCAGGAAAGCGCCAAGCGCGCGGTCTGGTATGGAATCGTCGGCATGGGGCTGGCGGTGCTGGCGACGCTGATTGGGCCGGGATCGGGGCTCTGGCTTCTGTCGATCATCCTGATCGCGGCGGGCGGCGCCATTGGCGTCTACATCGCGCAGCGCGTGAAAATGACCGAGATGCCCCAACTTGTGGCCGCCATGCATTCCCTTGTTGGCCTGGCGGCGGTTTTTGTGGGCTTCAACGCCCATTTCGAACTGGTCCGGGTGTTGGCAATGGACGCCGCCGCGAAGGCGTCGCTCGAAGGCTTTGCGGCGCTCATCGCCAAGAAGGACTTAGTTGAGGTCAACATCCTCAGGGTCGAACTGTTCCTCGGCGTCTTCATCGGTGCGATAACCTTCACCGGTTCGGTCATCGCCTTCGGCAAGCTCGCAGGCAAGGTGACATCGGCGGCGACCAAGCTGCCGGGCGGCCACATCCTCAACGCGGGCGCGGCGGCGCTCTCGATTCTCTGCCTGATCTGGTACTTCAGCACCGGCGGCTTCTTCCCGCTCTTCCTGATGACGCTGGCCGCGCTCTTCATCGGCTATCACCTGATCATGGGGATCGGCGGCGCGGACATGCCAGTCGTCGTCTCGATGCTGAACAGCTACTCGGGCTGGGCGGCGGCGGCTATCGGGTTCAGCCTTGGCAATGACCTGCTGATCGTGACGGGCGCACTCGTCGGTTCCTCGGGCGCGATCCTCAGCTACATCATGTGCAAGGCGATGAACCGGCACTTCGTCAGTGTGATCCTCGGCGGCTTCGGCGCCACGGGCGGACCGGCGTTGGAGATCTCGGGCGAACAGATCGCGATCGACGCCGACGGCGTGGCGGCGGCGCTCAACGACGCCGACAGCGTCATCATCGTGCCGGGCTACGGCATGGCGGTGGCGCAGGCGCAGCAATCGGTGGCCGAGCTGACGCGCAAGCTCCGATCGAAGGGCAAGGAGGTGCGCTTCGGCATCCACCCCGTCGCGGGCCGTCTGCCGGGCCACATGAACGTGCTTCTGGCCGAGGCCAAGGTGCCCTACGACATCGTCCTCGAGATGGACGAGATCAACGATGACTTCCCCAAGACCGACGTCGCCATCATCATCGGTTCGAACGACATCGTGAACCCGGCCGCGCAGGAGGACCCCAACAGCCCCATCGCCGGGATGCCGGTTCTGGAGGTCTGGAAGTCAAAGCAGGTCTTCGTCTCCAAGCGCGGGCAGGGCACCGGCTATTCCGGCATCGAAAATCCGCTCTTCTACAAGGAGAACACGCGGATGTTCTATGGCGACGCCAAGGCTTCGGTGGACAGTCTTCTGCCGCTGATCGACTGACAGCGTTCTTGGAACGCCTGAAATCGCGGCGCCCCGCCCTCTGGCGGGGCGTTTGCCGTTCCAGAGGCGTTGCAGAAAAACAAGTATACTGCCGTGTGCGCTGACTTTCGTGCGGGAGGCCCTGCTTTCCCGACGCGGATAGCTAATGTCGCGCCAGGAACCGAGACGGCCCGGACAATGATCGACGACCACCCCCAGCGCTACGCGCTTGTCAACGAACTCCACGCGCGGCCTTTCCCGTCGCTGGAAGTGCCGTGCCACGCCGTCTATGTCGCGGTGAAGCAGCCTGTCGATGCGCACAACCGCGACCGCGAGGACGACCGTGCCCATCTTCTCGCGCTGCTCGACCGGCACGGCGCGGCGCATCCGCCGGAGGGCGCGACCCACCACGCGGCCCGGATCGGCCGGCACGACCTGAAATGGGAGAGCCACACCGAGTTCGTGGCCTATTCCGCCTTCGGCCGGGGCGTCAGCGACCGCGCCTTCGGCCTTGTCGAAACCGAGGTCTTCCCGTCCGACTGGCTCGTTCGGGCGCCCGGCAGGCGCGTCGCGGCGATCCTGATCCGCATTCAGCCGCTGCCTGACGACCTCGAGAGGGTGAAGGCCGATCTCGAGGACTGGTTCGTTCCCGAAAGTCTCGCCTGTTCCTGGGTACTCGACCAGACGGCAATCATCGCCGGCGACTTCCAGATCGATCCGGCGGGCCAGATGCGGTTCGCGATCTTCGTCCGTCCCGATACCGGCGCCCGCCGGGTGGGACGGATCGTCCAGCGCCTCTGCGAGATAGAGACCTATCGCGCGATGTCGATGCTCGGCCTCGGCCGGGCGCGGGAACTCAACGCGCGCCTCAACGCGCTCGACCCGCAACTGTCAGACCTCGTCGCGGCGATGTCGGATACGGAGCGGAATTCCGAGGACACGCTGCACGAACTGCTCGCGATCGCCGCCGATCTCGAGGCGCAGGCCGCGCGCCACGCCTTCCGCTTCGGCGCGACGGGGGCCTACGAGGCGCTCGTCAACCAGCGCGTCCAGGTCTTGCGCGAGCCGCGGTTCAACGGCCGCCAGACCTTCGCCGAGTTCATGATGCGGCGTTACGACCCGGCGATGCGCACTGTCAAGTCCGCTGAACGCCGGCTCGAGCAGATGGCGGCGCGGGCCGAGCGCGCAGGCGAGCTGCTCCGGACACGCGTCGATGTCGAGCGTTCAGCCCAGAACCAGAAGCTTCTCGAGAGCATGGACCGCCGCGCCGATCTGGCGCTGAGGCTCCAGCACACCGTCGAGGGTCTCTCGGTGGTGGCGATCAGCTATTACGCGGTGAACCTCGCGGTCTATCTCCTCGCGCCGCTCGCCGATCGGATGCATTGGCAGAAACCGGCGCTGGTCGCGGCGCTCGTTCCGGTGGTCATGCTGGCCGTGTGGCTGATGGTGCGGCGGATCCGGAAATCGATGCACTGACGAAGCGGTTCGCGAACCTGGCGCCCGCGACGATGGCCAGCAAGGCAAGGATCGCCGCAACCGAGAGCGTGGGAACGCCCGAGAGGCCCGCGCCCACGGTGCATCCCCCGGCAAGCACACCGCCCACGCCCATCAGCGCCGCACCGGCGAGATAGCGCAGAGTGCTGCGCGGCGTGTCGAAGCTCTGCCACTGGAAGCGGCCGGACAGAAGCGCGAGCGCGGCGGCCCCGGCGAGCGTTCCGCCGATGAGCCCGGTGCCGAACCCTGCCGGAATGGAGGTCGATGCGATGGTCCAGAAGAGGGTTTCCGAGGAGGGCGACGTGAAGGACAGGCTCTCGAACGCGATGGGGTCGAACTCGTCGTAGAGTACGAAACCGGTGCCCGCCCAGCCGAGCGGGATGAGCGCGCCGATAAGCGCCGCGCCGATCAGCAGCGCGGGGCGGTTGCCCGACCGGAGAGCGTAGAGAGCCGCGGCAGCCGCGATGGCGAAGGTCCAGAAGAGAGCGCCGCCGGGCAGGGCTGCGAGCGAAGCGAGATCGCCGAGCGGGACCGTGAAGCTGCCGAGCGCCGTGCGCAGCGGCGCCAGGATGCCCTTCAGCGCGGCATGGGCGGCGATGGCGAACACGATGATCACCGTCGCGGCGCGGAGATTGCCGGACGCCGCCAGCACGGTGAGCCGCGAGGCGCAGCCGCGCGTGAGGACCATGCCGGCCCCGAACAAGAGACCGCCCGCGAGGATCGCGACGACCGGCAGGTCGGCCGCCAGGAAGCGGTGCTCACCGAAGCCGATCCAGCCCGCCGCGACCGCGCCCTGGGTGCCGGCGACCGCGACCGCGAGCGCCATCAGCCAGACGCCGAGCGCCGCGCGGCGTTCCGTTCCGTCACCCACAAGTCCGCGCCGAAGGCAGAAACGCGTTGTCTCGGCCAAGGCGCCGAAGGCGGCGCCGAGCGCAAGCCCCAGGAGCACGGCCGCGCCCTGCGGTGTGAGGGTTTCGAAGCCCAGGCTCTCGAACATCTGAACATCTCCGCGTATCGGAATTTGTTCCCAGATATGCGGGGTTTCGCGCTGGATGAAGCCTGCATCTTCCCGCGAGGGCGCGGGTATGTAGGAGAATATTCTGCTTCCGGCCAGGTGTTGCGCCTCCGGGCCGCCTTTTCCGCCCCGGTGGCGGCCCATTGTTCCAGGATGGAGCGGGAGGCGCGCGACGATGGTCTTATTTGTTTCCGCCGCGCCCCCTCCCGCCGGAGGAAGCCTTGCGGCGCAATCTTCCCGGTCTCTTCCGAATCGCGCGCGCTCACCGCCCGCGGATCCGCGGATCGAGCGCGTCGCGCAGACCGTCGCCGATGTAGTTCACGGACAGAACCGTGAGCGAGATCGCCACGCCCGGCAGGATGACACGGATCGGGTAGAGCTGCATCTGGTCGACCGCGTCGAAAAGGATGCGGCCCCAGGTCGGGAAGTCGGGCGGGAAGCCGAGGCCGAGGAAGGACAGAGCGGATTCCGTGATGATCGCATTGGCGATCCCGAGCGTCGCCGAGACCATGATCGGGCTCATGACGTTCGGCAGGATGTGCCTTAGCACCATCCGGCGTGACGGTGTGCCGATGGACCGTGCTGCCAGCACGAATTCGCGTTCCTTCAGAGCCAGCACTTCGCCGCGCACGATGCGCGCAGTGTGCATCCAACTCGTGACCCCGATGGCGAAGACGATGAGGAAGAAGATGCCGGTCTCGGGCCCGAACCGCTGCGACAGGGGCTCGCGGAAGAGCGTCACCATGAGTAGCAGAAGCGGCAGCAGCGGGAGCGAAAGAAACAGATCGGTCGTGCTCATCAAGAGCCCTTCCACCCGCTTGAAAAAGCCGGCGACGACGCCGATCAGCGTGCCGAGGAAGAGCGCGAGCAGCATCGCCGTCATGCCCACCGCGATCGACACCTTGCCCCCCGCCATGAGCCGGGCGAGAAGGTCGCGGCCGAGCTGGTCGGTGCCGAACGGATGGGCCGCGCTCGGGCCCTGGTTGCGGGCGCGAATGTCGACATAGGTCGGGTCTATCGACCAGACCCACGGGCCGATGGTGACCGAAAGCAGGATCGCCACGAAGATGAAAAGCCCGACCAGCGCCCCCTTGTGGGTCTTGAACTGGTCCCAAACGTCCCACCACTGGTTGCGCGGCGGCTTCAGCGCCTTGTCGACCTTCTGCGCGGAAAGCTCAGTCATAGCGGATCCTCGGGTCAAGGACTCCGTAAAGGACGTCGGCTATCAGGTTGAACATGACTGTGAGGAAGGCGAACATGAAGGTCAGCGTCTGCACCATGGGCAGGTCGTTGGCGTAGATCGCCACGATCAGAAGCTGGCCGAGCCCGTTCACCTTGAAGACCTGCTCGGTGATGATCGCGCCGCCGAAAATCGTCGGGATCCCGAGCGCGATCACCGTCACGACCGGGATAAGTGAGTTCCTGAGAACGTGCTTCAGCACCACGACGCGCTCGCTCATCCCTTTGGCGCGCGCGGTCCGCACGTAGTCCTGCCCGAGATTGTCGAGCATCGAGGCGCGCATGAACCGGCTGATCTGGCTCGCGTTGAAGAGCGCGAGCACGGTGACGGGCATGATCATCTGCTTGACCTGCTTGACGAAGCTCTCCCAGTCCGTGACGCGCAGCGTCGTGTCGTAGATCGATGGGAACCACTGGAGCTTCACCGCGAAGACGATGATCAGGACGACGCCAGTGAAGAACGTGGGCACCGAAAAGCCGATCATCGAGACGAATGTGCCGATCTGGTCGAACCAGGAATACTGCCGGTAGGCCGAAATGATGCCGATCGGCAGCGCGATGATGACGCCGACGAGATAGGCGAGGCCCACGACCCAGAGGGTCTGCGGCAGCCGCTGCCAGATCACATCCATCGCGGGCGAGCGGAACTGCCACGAGATAATCCGGTTCTGCTGTTCGGTGAACTCCGTTCCGAAGGCCTGGTCGACGAGGTAGAGCGGCTCGGTCCAGAAGAACTGCTTGAGCCAGAGGAGGTAGCGCACGTATGCAGGCTGATCGAGGCCGAGCGCCGCGCGCATCTTCTCCCGCACCTCCGGCGGGATCGTCAGCGGCTGGTCGGCCAGGGGATCGCCCGGCGCGAGTTCCAAGAGGATGAAGATGACGAAACTGATGAACAGAAGCGTCGGGATCGCAATGAGCAAACGTCTGAGCGTATAGGTCAGCATCGGCGTCTCGGTTCAGCAGTCTTCGGGCGGGATGCGGGTAGGGTGGGCGCGGACGCCCACCCCGGTGATCGGTGTCACTTGATCCGGAACCAGTCGGCTGCGTTCCACAGCTCGCTGTCCCAGGTATTCAGCACGACGCCGCCCAGCGTGTTGGAATGCGCCGAGACGCGGCCGCGATCGACCAGCGGAACGATCGTGTAGCTGTCCTTGGTCAGCATCTCGTTCAGCTTCTTCGCGATCTCGCCGCGCTTTTCCAACTCGCCGGTTTTTGCAAGCTCGGCCAGAAGCGCATCGTATTCCGGGTCGCAGTAGCGGTTGATGTTCTCACCCTGCCACTGGGTCTCGGGCCGCGGAGCCTTGTCGCAGGCGAGCTGCGCGAGGTAGGGCTCAGGGTCCGTGCCGTCGAAGTTGTTGGCATACATCTCGACGTCGGAATAGAACTT
This sequence comes from Defluviimonas aquaemixtae, assembly GCF_900302475.1. Lineage (NCBI taxonomy): Bacteria > Pseudomonadati > Pseudomonadota > Alphaproteobacteria > Rhodobacterales > Paracoccaceae > Albidovulum > Albidovulum aquaemixtae. Next base: position 2,121,745 of record NZ_OMOQ01000001.1, on the reverse strand, counting down.
CTGGAAGGTGTCCGGGCTGCCCGGATCGCCGCCGAAGAAGACCGAGGCGTCGATGTTCTTGAGTTCGGTTTCCACGCCGATTTCCGACCACCACTGTTTGATCAGCGCCTGGAAGTCCTGGCGCACGGCGTTGGTCGAGGTCTGGTAGAGCAGCTTCAGCCGCATCCCGTCCTTTTCGCGCACGCCATCGGCGCCCGGCACCCAGCCGGCCTCATCCAGAAGCGCCTTCGCACCTTCGATGTCCTGCGTCAGGCAGTCGGTGTTGTCGGAGGCGTAAAGCTCGGGCGCGGGCACCAGGTTGCAGGTCGGCCGACCGGCCTGGCCGTAGCCGATTTCGACCAGCAGCTCGCGATCGATCGCCATTGACAGCGCCTTGCGGACGTTCAGGTCGCTCAGGATCGGGTGCGGATGCTTGGCCGTCGCGCGCTCTCCTTCCGGCAGGTCGGGCGAGGGGTCGGTCATGTTCATCTCGATCCGCTCGACGAGCGTGCCGAAGGCCGAGATCGCCTGGCCCTTGCCTGCCGCCGCCATGCCTGCGAGCACGTCCGGCGCGAGCTGGAGGTTCCAGGCATAGTCGAACTCGCCCGTCTCGAGGACCGCGCGGCCCGCTGCCGCCGCGTCGCCGCCGCCCTTGAAGGTCAGCGTGGCGAAGGCGGGCTTGTCCGGGTCGCGGTAGTTGGGGTTGGCCTCCATCTGGATCACGTCGTTCGGTTTGAACTCCACGACGCTGAAGGGGCCGGTGCCGATGGGGCCGAAGTTGGCGTCGGTGCATTCGGGGGCTTTGGCGCCAAGGCAGTTTTCGAACTGCGCCTTCTGGATGATCGGTGACTGGCCACCCATGAACGGCCCGTACGGATTTGGCTTCGGCTCAGAGAAGGTCACCTTGACTGTTAGATCGTCGATCGCCTCGACCTTGTCGACGCCCGCAAACTTGGCGAGCTGCGCGCAGCCGCCTTCTGGGTGCATGCAGTATTCGGCCGTGAAGACGACGTCGGCCGAGGTCACAGGCGAGCCGTCCGACCACACAAGGCCTTCCTTAAGCTTCCACGTGACTGTCGTCAGATCCTCGGACACGCCGCCGTTGTCGAGCGTCGGAATTTCGGCGGCGAGGTAGGGCACGAGGTTGCCCTTCTCGTCATAGCGTCCGAGCGGCTCGATCACGAGCGAGGCGCTTTCGATGTCCTTGGTGCCCGACGAAAGGTAGGGGTTCAGGATCGAGGGTGCCTGCCAGTAGATGATGTTCACCTGGCCGTCGGCGCCGCGTTCGGCGAAGGCCGATGGCGCCAGCGCGAAGGAAGCTGCCGCGCCGAGTAGCGCTGTCTTCATTCTCATGTCGTTCTCCTTGTTGGATGCTCTTGAACCTCGCTCGTCGCCGTTTGTCCGGCGGTCTCGTTCGTGTCGTTGTAGAGATGGCAGGCAACGTGGCGGTTCGGCTCCACCTCGCGGAACTCGGGCTCGATCTGGCGGCAGATGCCCATCACCTTCGGGCAGCGGGTGCAGAAGTTGCAGCCTTTAGGCGGATTGGCCGGTGAGGGCACGTCGCCCGTCAGAATGATGCGCCGCCGCTCGGTTTCGATGTTCGGATCGGGCTCGGGCACGGCTGAGAGCAATGCCTGCGTGTAGGGGTGCATCGGCTTGTCGTAGAGTGCCTCGCGGGGGGCGAGTTCGGCGATCCGGCCGAGATACATGACCGCCACCCGGTCGGCGATGTGGCGCACCATCGACAGGTCGTGGCTGATGAAGAGATAGGTCAGGCCGAACTGGTCCTGGAGTTGTTCGAGAAGGTTGACGACCTGGGCCTGGATCGAGACGTCCAGGGCCGCGATGGGTTCGTCGCAGACGATGAACTTCGGATTGAGCGCGAGCGCCCGGGCGATGCCGATCCGTTGCCGCTGGCCGCCCGAGAATTCGTGCGGGTAGCGATTGGCGAAGTTGCGGTTGAGGCCGACTGCGTCCATCAGTTCGTAGATCCGGTCGAGTTTCTCGCCCTTGGTGAGCTTCGAGTGTTCGTCCAGCGGCTCGCCGATGATCGCGGCGACCGTCATGCGGGGATTGAGGCTCGCTTGCGGATCCTGGAAGACCATTTGCATTGTCGGGCGCATCTTGCGGAGGTCGGATTGGGTCGACTTGCCGATCTCGACCCCGTCGATGCGGATCGAACCCGCCGTCGGATCGTAGAGCCGGAGGATTACGCGGCCGCAGGTTGACTTGCCGCAGCCGGATTCTCCGACAAGACCCAAGGTCTCGCCCTCGTAGATGTCGAATGAAACGTTGTCGACGGCCTTCACGTCGCCCACGTGCCTGCGGAAGATCCCGGCGGTGATCGGAAAATACATCTTCAGTCCTGCCACTTCGACAAGCTTCTTCTGACCGGCTGTGGCGGCGTCAAACATCGCGCGGCGCCCCCTTGTCGAAATCCCAGAAGCAGGCCGCGTCATGGCCGGGGCCGACTGAATAGCGCGTCGGGTTGGAACGCTCGCAGCGGTCGAAGGCGTAGCCGCAGCGTTTGCGGAACGAACATGCCGCAGGGGGCGCGGTGAGGATCGGCGGCTGGCCCTCGATGACATTGAGTTTCGCTTCGCGTCCGCCCCGAACATGCGGCACCGTCTTCAGAAGCGCGCGGGTGTAGGGATGGCGCGGATTGGCGAACAGCTCCTTCACCGGTGCCTGTTCGACGATCTGCCCGCCATACATCACGATCACCCGATCGGCGATCCCGGCGATCACGCCGAGGTCGTGCGTGATCCAGACTATCGCCATGCCGAGCTTCTGGCGGAGGTCGCGCACCAGTTCGAGGATCTGGGCCTGGATCGTCACGTCGAGCGCAGTCGTCGGTTCGTCCGCGATCAGCACCTTCGGATCGCAGGCGAGCGCGATGGCGATCATCACCCGCTGCCGCATCCCGCCCGAGAACTGGTGGGGGTAGTCCCTCAGCCGGCGCTCCGCATCGGGAATGCCGACGAGCTCCAGGAGCTCCTTCGCGCGCCTGCGGGCGGCGGTCTTGTCCATGCCCATGTGCTTCCGCAAGGGTTCCATGATCTGGTAGCCGACCGTGAAGACCGGGTTGAGCGAGGTCATCGGGTCCTGGAAGATGAAGCCGATATCGGCGCCGCGCACCTCGCGAAGATGGTCGGCGGTGCATTTTAGGAGATCTTCGCCGCCGAACAGCACCCGGCCGTCGCGGACGTCCGCCGGAGGCGAGGGCAGGAGGCCGATGAGCGACATCATCGTCACGGACTTGCCCGATCCGCTTTCGCCGACCACTCCCAAAAGCTCACCCGGTTTGAGGTCGAAACTGACGGAGTTGACGGCATGAATTTCGCCGCCTCGGGTCGTGAAAACGGTTTTGAGGTCCTTGACGTCAAGGACAGACACGGCCCCGTCGGGCATGAAAGGCTCCCAGTCGGTCTTTCTTATGATTATGTCCGGGCTTGCGCTCGTAGGTTGAACAAGAGTGTTAGCCATTTTGCCGGGTCCGGCAACAGCGAATTCTGTTGTCTGAACCGGGAAAAGTTCGGTCAATCTGTCGGAGATGGCGGGCAGAATGCCGGCTCGGCAATCATTGCGGGTTGTGACGTCGGGGAAGGTTCTGCGCGGCGAAGGGAACTTATCAGGTCGCGGCGGTGGGACCGGACCAAGAGAGCTCGCCGCCGCCTCACAGCCGGTCGCGAATCGAGAACCAGACCATCGCCAGCACCAGAAGCGGCCAGCGCAGCGCGATGCCGCCGGGGAATGGGCGCGTCGGCACGCTGGCCATGAGATCGAAGCGTTCCGCCTGACCGGCAACGGCCTCGGCCGCGAGTTTTCCCCCGAGCGTCGCCATGGCGACGCCGTGGCCGGAATAGCCCGACACCGACAGGACATTCCCGGCGAGCTGTTCGAAATGCGGCATCCGGTTCATCGTGATGCCGAGCGTGCCGCCCCAGGCATGGGTGATCTTCACGTCGCGAAGCTGGGGAAAGATCGCGGTCATTGGCTTGCGAACGAGCGCGGCAATGTCCTTTGGGAAACGGTAGCCGTAGCTTTCCGCTCCACCGAAGAGGAGCCGGTGGTCGTGCGAAAAGCGGAAGTAGTTGATGACGAACTTGCTATCCGCAACCGCGTGGTTCCCGCGGATGAAGGTTTCCCGAACCTCCGGCGTCATCGGCTCGGTCGCGACGATGAAGTTGTTGATCGGCATGACGCACGTCGTGACCCGTTGTTGCAAGCGCCCGAGATAGCCATTGCAGGCGAGGATGACGTGGGCCGCCGTGATCGTCGCCGTCTCGGTCGTGACAGTGGCGGGGGCGAGCTCGGTCAGACCAGTGACCGTGGAGCGTTCGAATATGCGCACGCCCTTCGCCGCCGCCGCGCGGGCGAGCCCGAACGCGTAGCGGAGCGGATGCAAATGACCGCCGCCCATGTCGATGTCGCCGCCGTAATAGGCGGGGGAGCCGACGAGATGGCGGATCTCGTCCCGGTCGAGCGGGCGGATGAGGTCGTAGCCATAGCCGCGCGCCATCTTCGCGGAATAGTCGCGGGCATGAGGCACCAGCCGGGCACGGTGGCAGGCATGGATGATGCCCGGCGCATAGCCGGCATCGGGGGCATGCGCTGCGGCCAAGTCTTTCGTCAGGGTCACCGCCTCCTGCGCGAGCTCCCACAGCCTGCGCGCGTGGTCGAGGCCGACCATATCTTCCAACGCCTCCTGATCGAGCCGCTGGCCGGTGCCGACCTGTCCGCCATTGCGCCCCGACGCACCCCAACCAACGCGGTGGGCGTCGAGGAGGATTACGTCATAGCCCCGCCCCGCCAGATGCAGCGCGGCGGAGAGGCCGGTGAAACCCGCGCCGACGATGCAGACGTCGCAGCTGAGCGCGCCCTCGGCCCGTGCGTAGGGTCCTGGCGGTGCGGCCGTGTAGGCGTACCAGGACGGGGGATATTCCCCGGCCCGGTCGTTGGCGAAGAGAATGTCCACGGGAACCTTCAGGCCGCGGCTTTGAGAAGCCCGTCTGCCTTCAGCCCCGCATAGCATTCGTCGAGCGACTTCGTCGCGCGCTCGATGAACACATCGATCTCCTCGGGCGTGATCACCAGCGGAGGCGCGATCACCATGCGGTCGTTCACATGCCGCATGACGAGGTTGTTGGCGAAGCAGCGTTCACGGCAGCGCAGGCCCACGGTGCCCGGTTCGGTGGCGAAGGCCGCGCGGGTCGCCTTGTCGGGCGTAAGCGCGATCGAGCCCATGAGGCCGATGAGACAGGCCTCGCCGACCAGCGGATGTTCCTCAAGCGCCTTCCAGCGCTCGTTGAGATAGGGGTGGGCGACGTTGTTCACATGGTCGAGGATGCTCTCCTCTTGCAGGAGTTCGAGGTTGCGAAGCGCCACGGCGGCCGCTACCGGGTGGCCGCAATAGGTGTAGCCGTGGTTGAAATCGCCCGCGCCGCCCACCGTATCGGCCACCTCGTCGCAGACGATGGAACCCCCGATTGGCGCGTAGCCGGACGACAGGCCCTTGGCGATCGTCATGATGTGAGGCTTGATCCCGAAGACCTCGGACCCGAACCACTTGCCGGTGCGGCCGAAGCCGGTGATGACCTCGTCGGCGATCAGAAGAATGCCAAACTTGTCGCAGATGCGCTGGATCTCGGGCCAGTAGGTCGCAGGCGGGATGATCACGCCGCCTGCGCCCTGAATCGGCTCGCCGATGAAGGCGGCGACGCGTTCGGGGCCGAGCTCCTGGATCTTCTCCTCAAGCAGGCGGGCGCGGGCAAGGCCGAATTCTTCGGGGCTCATGTTGCCGCCTTCCCCGTACCAGTAGGGCTGGCCAATATGGTGGATGTCCGGAATGGGCAGGCCGCCCTGGGCATGGATCGGTTTCATGCCGCCAAGTGAACCCGAGCCCATGCTCGACCCGTGATAGCCGTTCCAGCGGCTGATGATTATGTTGCGTTCCGGCTGGCCCTTCACCTCCCAGTAGCGGCGGACGAGGCGGATATTGGTATCGTTCGCCTCAGAGCCGGAGCCCGCGTAGAAGACGTGGTTCAGATCGCCGGGCGCGAGTTTGGCAATTTCCGCCGCGAGCGCGATGGCGGGTACGTGGCTCGTCTGGAAGAAGGTGTTGTAATAGCAAAGCTCCTCCATCTGCCGCGCTGCGACCTGGGCGAGTTCCTTGCGGCCGTAGCCGATATTGACGCACCAGAGGCCCGCCATGCCGTCCATGATCTGCCGCCCTTCGCTGTCGGTCAGGTAGACGCCTTTGGCGCGGGTGATGATCCGCGCTCCTTTCTTCGCCAGATCGGCATCGGCGGTGAAGGGGTGCATGTGGTGGGCCGCGTCGAGCGCCTGAAGCTCCTTGGTCGGCATATGATTGGTGATCTGGGTCATGGCGAAACCTATCCTTTGGCTCTCGTGGCGGAACGTCGGCTGTTGAACGGCGCCGGGCCGTCCGCGTCGTTCCTGCGTAGCCGTCGCTTGGCGATCAGGATATGATCAAAACTGCGCCTGTCAACCTGATTTGATCAAATTGCGCCGTCGTCTAGCGAGAGGCGGACCTGCTCGATTCCCTGCGCGATGTCGCTTTCGAGAGCGGCCGCCAGACGCTCCGCGTCGCCCGCACGCATCGCCTCTAACGCTTCCTCGTGGCGGTCGGGCAGATTCGACGTGCCGAACCGGCCGCAGACGACACGGAGCGAGGGGCCGAAACGCAGCCAGAGCATGTGTGTGAGCGACAAGAGGATCGGTGCGCCTGCATATTCGTAGAGCGTGAAATGGAAGCGGAAATTGTACATCAGGTAGTGATGCACATCGCCTGTCGCGATGGCTCGATCGAGGTCGGCGTCGATCAGCGAAAGGTCGGAAATATCTTTGGCACGTAACCGCTTGGCCGCCAACTGCGCAAGCTTCGGCTCGATGGTGAGGCGGGCGAACGCCAACTCGTCCAGAAGCGGCTGAGTGAGTTGGGGTACCGACACGCGGCGGTTGTCGCGCAACTCCAGCGCGCCTTCGGCCGTGAGTTTGCGGATCGCTTCGCGCACGGGCGTCATTCCGGCCTCGAGCGTTGTGGTGAGTCCCTGAATCGTCACGGGCTGGCCGGGTGCGAGCTGACCGAAGAGGATCATGTCGCGCAGCCGGCAATAGGTGATCTCGTGCGAGGGTATCTTGCGCCGCAACTCAACAGGATCACGAATCTTTTCCATTCACGCTCCTCGAAGGGGGCTGCACAGCTTACCGTTTCTGCCATAATAGTTTGGGCTTCACGGAAATGCCATGTTGATTTGAGTCGAAAAATTTGATCAAAATAGAGGATAAGGAAGCCAAGTAAGCAAGCGGGCGGCCGGAAATAGACCGGCTGACCGATCCAGCAAAGTCTGAGGAGGTACTATGAAGTTTGCGGGGATGACACTGGCCGCGGTGCTCGTGACGGTCGGCGTGGCGGGGGCCGAGGAGGTCCATGTCTACAACTGGTCCGACTATATTGACGAGGAACTGCTGACGAAGTTCGAGGAAGAGACGGGCATCGACCTGATTTACGACGTGTTCGATTCAAACGAGATCCTGGAGACCAAGCTGCTCGCGGGCGGCTCGGGCTACGACGTGGTCGTGCCGTCGGGCACGTTCCTGTCGCGCCAGATTCAGGCGGGCGCGTTCCAGAAGCTCGACAAGTCGAAGCTGTCCAACGCCGGCAACCTTTGGGACGCGATCGCCGAGCGGACGGAAAAATACGATCCGGGCAACGAATATTCGGTCAACTACATGTGGGGATCGACCGGGATCGGCGTGAACATCAACAAGGTCAAGGAAGTGCTAGGTGAAGACGCGCCCGTCGACTCGCTCGCTCTCGTCTTCGACCCGGCGAACATGGAAAAGCTTAGTCAGTGCGGCGTGCACATGCTCGACGCGCCGGCGGAGGTTATTCCGGCCGCGCTCGCCTATCTCGGCGAGGATCCGGACGCGCAGGATTTCGACACAATCTCCAAGGTGGAGCCGGTTCTGAACGCGATCGCGCCTTATGTGCTGAAGTTCCACTCGTCCGAATACATCAACGCATTGGCCAACGGCGATATCTGCGTGGCCTTCGGCTGGTCGGGCGACATCCTGCAGGCGCGCGACCGCGCGGCCGAGGCCGACAACAACGTGGAGATCGAATACCACATCCCCAAGGAAGGGGCGCTTATGTGGTTCGACCAGCTCGCGATTCCAGTCGACGCGCCGAACCCGGACGCGGCACACAAGTTCATCGACTTCATGCTGAACGCCGAGAATGCGGCGGCCGCATCGAACTACGTCTACTACGCCAACGGCAACAAGGCGAGCCAGGAGCTCCTGAATGACGACGTGATCGGCGACACAGCGATCTATCCCGACGACGAGACGCTGAACAACCTCTATACCACGTCGACCTGGGATCCGAAGGTCAACCGCAACGTGACCCGGCTCTGGACCAAGGTGAAGTCGGGCACCTGACCCGGCACACCACCTTACGCCCCGCGCCGACCGGCGCGGGGCGCTTCCTATCCGACAGGAGGACATCATGGCCCAGCCTGGCAATCGCCCCGTGTTTGAGCCCTGGAAGGACCCGGACGAAAAACCGCTGATCCAATTTCGAAACGTCACCAAGAAATTCGGCGAGTTCACCGCGATCGACGACATCACGCTGGACATCTTCCGGCGGGAATTCTTCGCGCTTCTGGGGCCCTCGGGCTGCGGCAAGACCACGCTGATGCGGATGCTGGCGGGTTTCGAGGCGCCGACGAAGGGCAGCATCCTTCTCGACGGGCAGGACATCGCGCCCGTGCCGCCGAACAGGCGCGCGGTCAACATGATGTTCCAGAGCTACGCGCTGTTCCCTCACCTGTCGGTGTGGGACAACATCGCCTTCGGGCTGAAGCGCTCCGACATGGCCCGCGACAAGATCGGTGCACGCGTCGAGGAGATGCTGAGGCTCACCAGGCTGGAGCAGTTCGCCCGCCGCAAACCGCACCAGATCTCGGGCGGCCAGCGCCAGCGGGTCGCGCTCGCCCGCTCGCTTGCCAAGGCGCCGAAGCTGCTGCTGCTGGATGAGCCGTTGGGCGCGCTCGACAAGAAGCTCAGGCAGGACACGCAGTTCGAGCTGATGGACATCCAGGAGAAGACCGGCACGACCTTCGTGATCGTGACCCACGACCAGGAAGAGGCGATGACCGTGGCCTCCCGTGTCGCAGTGATGGATCACGGCCGCATGGTCCAGGTCGATACACCTGACCGCATCTACGAGACGCCGAACTCGGTCTACGTCGCCGACTTCATCGGCGATGTGAACCTCGTCGAGGGCACGGCTGAACCCGCCGGCGACGGCCGTCTGTCGATCGCCTGGGCCGAGGGGCAGCCCGCGATCATGGCGACGGCGCCGGACGCGATCTCGGCCGGTGCGCGTGTTCATTTCGCGATCCGGCCCGAGAAGATCGCGATCTCCACCGTCAAGCCCGCCGACCGCGCGAACATGATCGAGGGCGCGGTCCACGACATCGCCTATCTGGGCAATATCTCGACGTACAAGGTCGAGGTGGCCGGCGGGCGGATGGTCAAGGCGCAGGTTGCCAACGACCGCCGCATCTCGCGGCGCGACATCAGCTGGGACGACAAGGTCTGGCTGTCCTTCACGGACACCGCGGGCGTTGTTCTCTTGAACTGAGGGGAATGCGATGCGCCGGCTCTTTCTGATCGCTGTACCCTACCTCTGGCTTCTGACATTCTTTCTCGTCCCCTTCGCGATCGTCTTTAAGATTTCGCTGTCGGACTACGACATCTCAATCCCGCCCTACACGCCCAAGTTCGACCTCTCCGCCGGGTGGGAGGGCGCAAAGGCGTATCTGAGCGAGCTTGATTTCGAGAACTTCGCGTTCCTGACGACCGACGCGCTATACTATACGGCCTATCTCTCCAGCCTGAAGATCGCGCTGATCGCAACCTTGATCACGCTTCTTGTCGGCTATCCTATTGCCTACGGGATGGCGCAGTCGCCGGACGAATGGCGGCCGACGCTGATGATGCTTGTGATCCTGCCGTTCTGGACCTCGTTTCTGATCCGCGTCTATGCGTGGATGGGGATACTGTCGAACGAAGGGTTCCTGAACCAAGTGCTGATCGGGATTGGCCTCACCGATGCGCCGCTCACGATCCTGAACACCAATGTCGCGGTCTATATCGGCATCGTCTACACCTACCTGCCGTTTATGATCCTGCCGATCTATGCGGCGCTCGAAAAGCTCGACGAGTCGCTGATCGAGGCGGCCGAGGACCTCGGTTGCACGCGCGCGCAGGCGTTCTGGCTCGTGACGCTGCCGCTTTCCAAGCCCGGCGTGATCGCGGGGTGCTTCCTCGTCTTTATCCCCGCGCTCGGCGAATTCGTCATTCCCTCGCTCCTTGGCGGATCCGAGACGTTGATGATCGGCAAGGTGCTTTATGAGGAGTTCTTCTCCAACCGCGACTGGCCGGTCGCTTCGGCGGTGGCGGTGGTGCTGCTTTTCATCCTCATCATCCCGATCATCCTCTTCCAACGGAACGAGCAAAAGCAGCGGGAGGCCGGACAATGAACCGCCGCTTCTCCTGGTTCAACGCGACCGCGCTTACGCTCGGCTTCGTATTCCTTTACCTGCCAATGATCATTCTCATGATCTTCTCGTTCAACGCATCGAAGCTGGTGACGGTCTGGGCGGGATTCTCGACGCGGTGGTATGGCGAGCTTTTCCGCAACGAGGCGTTTTTGGACGCGGCCTGGGTCACTTTGAAGGTGGCGCTCCTCTCCTCGACCCTCGCCACGGTCTTCGGGACGATGGCGGCTTACGTCATGGTGCGTGCCGGGCGCTTCCGGGGACGGACACTCTTTTCGGGCATGATCTACGCGCCTCTGGTCATGCCCGAAGTCATCACCGGCCTTTCGCTGCTGCTTCTCTTCATCGCCATCGGGCTCGACCGGGGCGTGATGACCATCGTTCTGGCGCATACGACGTTTTCAATGTGCTATGTCTCGGTCGTCGTCTCCTCGCGGCTCGTCACGTTCGACCAGTCGCTGGAGGAGGCGGCGCTTGACCTCGGCTGCACGCCATTCGACGCCTTTCGATCGGTCACATTGCCGATCATCGCGCCTGCGGTTATTTCGGGTTGGCTTCTCGCGTTTACCCTGTCGCTCGACGATCTGGTAATCGCCTCGTTCACCGCCGGTCCGGCCTCCACCACGCTACCGATGAAGATCTTCTCCTCCGTCCGGCTCGGGCTCAGTCCAGAGATCAACGCGCTATCGACGATTCTCATCGGCATCGTCACGGTCGGCGTGATCTCTGCTTCGCTGCTGTCGAAGCGGGCGGTCGCTCGGCAGCGGGCCGAGGAACAGGCTGCGGTCCGGGCCTGAGGGGCTGGGATGCGGCGCATTTACGAAGATCACGGCTATGGCGAAGGCCCGGTCGCGGGCTGCTACTGGGACACGACGGTCGCGCGGCCGGCGCGGACTCCGCCCATCTCGGGCGAAGCCACGGCAGAGGTCGCGGTTATCGGGGCCGGGTATACGGGGCTTTCGGCGGCGCTGCACCTTGCCCGCACGGGCGTCGATGTCGCGGTCATGGAGGCGGAGGGCGTGGGCTGGGGCGCCTCGGGCCGGAACGGCGGTTTCGTGTGCCTCGGCGGCGCGAAGGCGAGCGATGCGGCACTAACCCGCCGCTTCGGCACGGAGGCGATGGCCGGGTGGCATGCGGCGCAAAAGGCGTCAGTGGCGCTCGTCGCGGATCTGCTCGAGCAGCACGGCATCGCGGCCGACATCCATTCCGAGCAGGGCGAGACAATGGTCGCCCACCGGCCGAGGGATTTCGCGGAGTTCAGGGACGAAGCCGCCGCGCTGGCGCACGCATATGGCGTGAGGGTCGACGTTATCGGTCCTTCGGAGCTTTCGGGCGAGGGGCTTGCCGGACCAGGGTTCCACGGTGCGCTGCGTCTGCCGATCGGTTTCGCCTTCAATCCTCTGAAGTATGTCCTCGGCCTCGCCGCGGCGGCGCGCGACGCCGGCGCGCGGATCTTCGAGAGCAGCTCGGTCACCGCGATCCGTCGCGAGGGAGCCCGCTACGTGCTGGAAGGTGCCCAGGGGCAGCTCATCGCAGGAAAGCTTATCCTCGCGACGAACGGTTATTCGAGCGACGATCTGCCTGACTGGATGGCTGGGCGCTATCTGCCCGCGCAGTCGGCGGTTCTCGTGACCCGCGAACTGAGCGAAGGTGAGATCGCCGCGCAGGGCTGGACCAGTGATGGCATGGCCTATGACACGCGCAATCTATTGCATTATTTCCGCCTGATGCCGAATCGGTGCTTCTTGTTCGGGATGCGCGGGGGGACACGCGCCGGGCCATCTGCGCAAAGGGATATGCAGCGCCGGATCCGGACCGATTTCGAGGCGATGTTTCCGGCGTGGGCCGAGGTCGAGACGCCGCATTTCTGGTCGGGTTTCGTCTGCCTCGCGCGGGGGCTCAGGCCCTATGTCGGCCCGCTGGGCGACTGGCCCGACGCTTGGGCGGGTTTCGCCTGGCATGGCAACGGTGTAGCGCTCGGAACCTATGCAGGCCGGCTCCTCGCAGGGCTTGCAACGGGGCAAGCCGGGGTGCCCGCGCTCATGGCGGCCCCGCCCGAGCGGTTTCCGTTCGGTCGCTTCCGCCGCCTCCTACTTCCCGCCGCCTATGCGTGGTATGGACTGTCCGACCGCGGCTGACGGCTCTTGAAGCCAGCGCCGATTTCGACCACGATCGCAAGCCGCCGCGCGCTGCATCGATTTCTGCCGTTGGGAGCCCGCCATGCCCGTCAAGAACCGCTTCGCTGAACTTCTCCCCGAGATCACCGGCTGGAGGCGCGACTTCCACGAACATCCTGAGATTCTGTTCGACACTCACCGCACCGCTGGTCGAGTGGCCGAGCTATTGAAGGAGTTCGGCTGTGACGAGGTCGTCGAAGGTATCGGGCGCACCGGCGTCGTCGGCGTGATCAGGGGACGCGCGGACACCAAGGGCCGCGTGCTCGGGCTGCGCGCCGACATGGACGCGCTGCCAATCATCGAGGCGACAGGGCTCGACTATGCCTCGAAGACGAAGGGCGCGATGCATGCCTGTGGCCATGACGGGCATACCGCGATGCTGCTCGGTGCCGCCAGGTACCTGGCCGAAACCCGGAATTTCGATGGCACCGCCGTCGTGATCTTCCAGCCCGCCGAGGAAGGCGGCGGCGGCGGGCGCGAGATGTGCCAGGACGGGATGATGGAGCGCTTCGGCATCCAAGAGGTCTACGGCATGCACAACTGGCCGGGCCAGCCAGTGGGCAGCTTCGCGATCCGCCCCGGCGCGTTCTTCGCCGCGACCGACCAGTTCGAGATCGAGGTCGAGGGCAGGGGCGGCCATGCCGCCAAGCCGCACGAGACGATCGACACGACCGTCGTCGCGAGCCAGATCGTTATCGCTTTCCAGACCATCGTCAGCCGCAATATCGATCCGGTGCAGCAGCTCGTCGTCTCGGTCACGAGTTTCGAGACGGAGTCGAAGGCGTTCAACGTCATTCCCCAGAAAGTGACTCTGCGCGGCACGGTGCGGACGCTCGACAAGGAGGTGCGGAAACTGGCCGAGACGCGGCTCATCAAAATCGCCGAAGCGACGGCCGACGCCTATGGTGCGACGGCAAGGGTAAGCTACATGCGCGGCTACCCAGTCATGGTGAATTCCGAGGAGCAGACGCAGTTCGCGGCGAAGGTCGCCTCGAACGTTTCGGGAAGCTGCGGCGACGCGCCCTTGATCATGGGCGGCGAAGATTTCGCCTTCATGCTTGAAGAGCGACCGGGCGCCTATGTCTTGGTCGGCAACGGAGACACCGCTGCGGTCCATCACCCCGAATACAATTTCAACGATGACGCGATCCCGGCGGGCTGTTCATGGTGGGCGGGTATCGTCGAGGAGCGGATGCCGACGGCGTGAGTGAGGCCGCCACAAAGCCGTTCCTCGTCCTGCAACTCCGCCCCGAGGCGGAGGCGGCGGATGACGAATTCGGTGCCATCCTGCGGAAAGGCGGGCTTGCGCCCGAAGAAGTGGTGCGCATTCGGCTTGACAAAAATTCGATTCCGGCGGGCCTGCGCCTCGACGACTATTCCGGCGTGATCGTAGGTGGCGGTCCCGGATGCGTGAGCGACGCGCCCGATGAGAAGTCGCCTGTGGAGATACGGATCGAGGAGGCGGTGCTCGGTCTCATGCCCGAAATCACCGAGCGGGATTTTCCCTTCCTCGGCTGCTGCTATGGGATCGGCGTGCTCGGTCACCACCTCGGCGGCGACGTGAGCAAGGAACGCTACAGCGAGCCGGTTGGCACCTCGCCGTGCACGCTCACGCAAGAGGGCGGAAGCGACCCCCTGTTGGAAGGTGTGCCGGACGCCTTCCTCGCCTTTGTCGGCCACAAGGAGGCGCTACAGTCCCTGCCTGAGGGGGCGGCGCACCTCGTCGCCTCCGGCCCGTGCCCGTACCAGATGATCCGCCACGGCCGCAACGTCTATGCGACCCAGTTCCATCCCGAGGCCGACAGCGACGGGTTCGAGCTGCGGATCCGAATCTACCGCAATAAGGGCTACTTCCCGCCCGAGGACGCGGAGCGCCTGATCGCGCTTTGCCGCGCGAGCGACGTGCACATGCCCGAACGCATCCTCAAGAACTTCGTCGTCCGCTATCGGTGCGCGGCTGAGGCCTGACGCGAGCGCGCTCGATTGGAAGGATGGTTCAGGCGGAAACCTCGCGCAGATTGGGCGTCGTAGCGAGGCTAGGTCCAACTGATTGAGCACTTTGCCGATTTGAAGCGCCGTGCGGCTCATCCGTCTTGCCTGGACGACCAGCCCTAGCCGCGCCTGACCCTACGCAGAGCGCATTGCGGCGTCGGGCGTATGAAAGGCGAAAAGGACCAGGTCCTTTAAGGCACGTCGGCTGGGCGGATCAGGGCGCCCTTCCCAGGATCAGGCGCGGCGTCATGTTGCTTCGTGCAATCGTCCGCTCCATCCGCGAAGCCGATCGAATGGGAAGCTTGAAGAGCAAAAGGGCCGGCGTCATGCCGGCCCTTCCGCTGATCGCTGCCCTGTCAGATCACTCGCGATTGCCGAGGAACTGCAGCAGGAACATGAACATGTTGATGAAGTCGAGATAGAGGTTCAGCGCTCCCATGATCGCCGCCTTCCCGAGCCATTCGGTATCGCCATGCTGGGCGTGGGCGAGATAGGTGTTCTTGATGTTCTGCGTGTCATAGGCGGTGAGTCCCGCGAAGATCAGGACACCAAGCGCCGAGATCGCGAACATGACCGCGGGCGAGCCGAGGAAGATGTTGACGATCGAGGCGACGATAAGCCCGATGACGCCCATGATCAGGAACGACCCCCAGCCCGAGATATCGCGCTTCGTGGTGTAGCCCCAGATTGACAGGCCCGCGAAGGCCACTGCGGTCACGAGGAAGGTCTGGACGATCGAGTATCCGGTGAAGACCAGGAAGATAGAACTGATCGACACGCCCATCGTCACGGCAAAGGTGTAGAACACGAGCTGCGCCGTGGCGGCCGACATGCGGCCGATCATCGCGCTGAAGCCGAAGACGAAGGCCAGGGGCGCGAACATGACGACCCATTTCAACGGCGACAGGTAGATCGCCGCGCCGAAGCTCGTTAGGTACTTGTCCGTGCCAATCTGCGCCGCGGCGGTCGTCGGGTCCGTCGTGACCGCGAGGCCCGAGATCGCCCATGCCGCAAGAGCGGTCAGCAGCATGCCTACGGACATGAGGCCGTAGACCTTGTTCATGTGGGCCCGCAGCCCTTCGTCGATCGCTACCGTGCGGGCGCCGACTTGGGCAGTGCGGACCGTATCAAATTCAGCCATCTAAGCCTCCAGATGCGTTTCCCTAGGCGCGGGGGCTTCCCCCCGCACCTTCACGGGAAATATCGGTAAGGATGGCCGCGAATTCAAGCTTTTCCGACGAAACGATCCGTCAATCAGCGGCGCCAGTGATCAGGCACGTCCCAGACGGGACGTTCGCTCTCTTCCTGGGCTTCTTGTGCTGAAAGACCGATGTCCTTCAGGAGGTGGGCGTTGAGGTCGAGAAGCGCGCGTCTCTGGCGCCGAATCTCGACCATATCGCGGAAGCGGGCCACAAGGCCGGTCCGACGGGGGCGGGGCAGGGAATGCGAAACCGTGTATGCCATCTGTGATCCTTTCATATCTTGATGGTTTGTAGCGTCATCATCAGGATGCTTGATTTATATGGCAGGTCATGGTCTATTATGGAAATGAATGATTGTACGGATAAACATCAAGGATCGTGAACAATGCCTAGAAATCTCGATCTGACCGCTCTGCGGGCGCTCGTCGCCGTGACCGATGCGGGCGGTGTGACGCGCGCTGCGGGCCTTTTGAACCTTACTCAGTCTGCCGTGTCGATGCAGATCAAACGGCTCGAGGAAAGCTTGGACAAAGAGCTTTTCGCGCGCGCGCAAAAGCGGCTGACGCCAACCGTGGAGGGGGAACTGCTTCTCCACTACGCGCGGCGTATGCTGCAACTTAATGACGAGGCACTTACCCGGCTGACCGATTCCGGCTGCGGCGGCGATATCCGGCTCGGCGTGCCGCACGATATCGTCTATCCGGCCATTCCGCAGGTCTTGCAGCGCATCGCCGCCGTCTATCCGTGCATGCGGGTCAACCTCGTGGCGTGTTTCACTCCGCTTCTGAAGGAAGAGTTCGCGAAGGGCGAATATGACCTGATCCTGACCACGGAAGAGGCGCCGAGCGACGGTGGCGAGATCCTCGCGGAGCGCCCGCTTGTCTGGGTGGGCGCAAACGGAGGAACGGCCTGGCGCAAGCAGCCGCTGCGGCTCGGCTTTGAGGATTCTTGCCGCTTCCGTCCGGTTGCGATCGCCGCACTCGATCGGGCGGAAATTCCTTGGGAGATGGGGTTCTCGGGCCGATCGCTCGATTCGATCCAGTCGATGATATTGGCCGATCTGGCGATTTCGGCGCGGATGCGCGGCCTGCTTCCGGAAGGGATGGATGAGATCGGTTCAAATGGCGTGCTGCCCGATCTCGGGACGATGCGCATCTGCCTCTACGATGCGGGCATCGAGAAGGGTGAGGCGATCGACCGGCTCAAGGAAGAGATCGTCTCGGCCTATTCCGTGCCATCTGCCAAGACAACGACCTTGCCGGTCGATTTCCGCGCGCGGAGGAGTTCAAGCGCCTCGCCGGCGCGTGCGAGCGGCTGACGGTAGGAGATATGGGGTCGAAGCCCGCCTTCAACGTACCAGCCAAGTAGCGTGGCAAGACTTTCCGCAACGACGTCCGGCCGGAAGGCGAGATAGCCGCCCCAGTAAAGTCCAAGAACGTTTACGTTCTTGACCAGAAGGTGGTTTGCGGGGATCTGCTGCACCCGTCCGCCGGCAAACCCGATGACGAGGATCCGCGCCTCGGGATTGGTGGCGCGAAAGGCCGCGTCGAACAGGTCCCCGCCCACGGGATCGTAGACGACGTCCGCACCCCCAAGCGCCTTGACCTCGGCCTTGAGGTCGGCAGCGTCGCTGTCGATCAGGTGATCAGCCCCCGCGGCGCGTGCGGCGTTCAGCTTCGCCGTTCCGCGGGCGCAGGCAATGACGCGCGCACCCATGCGCTTTCCGATCTCGACGGCGGTCAGTCCGACCCCGCCGCCCGCGCCGAGGACCAGCAGCGTCTCCTCCGGTCGCAGCCGCGCCCGGCGGTCGAGCGCGACATGGCTCGTTCCGTAAGCGATGGGGAAGGCGGCGGCATCCTCGAAGGACATGGCGTCCGGCAGGACGACGCAGCGTCTTGCCGGAAAGCAGCCAAATTCCGCCAACCCGCCGCCACTTGCAAAGACGGCGACACGCGTGCCGGGGGCGGGCCCCTCGACTCCGGGGCCGAGCGCATCAACCACGCCCGCAGGCTCCATTCCCAGCGTCACCGGAGGATCGGGCCGTTCCTGATACCGCCCCTCGGCCATCAGCAGATCAGCGAAGTTGAGCCCGCAGGCCGCGATGCGTACGCGAAGCTCTCCGGGTCCCGGTTCAGGCACGGCCACGTCCCTCAGATGCGGTGCTCCGCCGTACTCCGTGATACCGAACGCTTTCATCGCCCCTCCGACTCGGTTGCACGGTAGTCCTCGCCTTATAGAGAATCCAGACGGCGAACCGATTCTACCGTTCGTCGCGAAATGGGAGCGAACGACGCGCAATCTTCGCAATATGAGTTGCAAAATGCAAATTTATCTAAAGGCGAGCGAAAGGACATGTCTTTTCGTATAGGATGACTAGTTGCCCCATTCTGGATTACCTTGAGGCGAAGCGGGGACCCGCCACAACAACCGCTCGGTAAATGGTGAAAATAGAACGTAGGCGAATGATCTGATTGGGACGACGTTTGCTTGGTAGAGAGTGGCAATAGTCTTGGAGAATATTATGAAGCACCCTGTTGACGTACATGTAGGCAAACGAGTTCGGCATCGGCGCTGGATGGTGGGGATGACCCAGCAGCAGCTTGCCGACAAGGTCGGGATCAAGTTTCAACAGATCCAAAAGTACGAAACCGGCATGAACCGGATTTCGGCCTCGCGGCTGTGGGACATCTCGGACGCGTTGGGCGTGCCGATCAGCTTCTTCTTCGAAGGCCTCGACGCGCGCAGCCATGTCGTGGAAGAGATCGATGGCGACATCCTCGCCGACAAGGAAGCGCTGATGCTCGTGCGGTCGTACTACGCGATCCCCGAGGCGCAGCGTCGCCGGCTCTTCGACCTCGCCAAGGTGCTGTCGGACGCGGCCTGACGGGCGCCATTGACGCAACAGATGGCCGGGGCTACCGCTGGGCCGACCAGCGAGGCCCCGATGACATCAGTAACCGAGATCGAACGCGCTGCGATCGTCGCGACTGCCCATGCACTTGCCGATGCCGCCCGCGAGGCGACGCTCGGACATTTCCGATCCGACGGCCTTCTTGCCGACAGCAAGGAAGATGGGCGCTTCGATCCGGTGACGGAGGCCGACCGCGCGGCCGAGGCGCGGATGCGCGAAATCCTCGCCGAACGCCGGCCTGACGACGGCATCCTCGGCGAGGAATTCGGTGCGGTCTCGGGCCGATCAGGTTTGACATGGGTCATCGATCCGATCGACGGCACGCGCGGCTATCTCTCCGGAACGCCGACCTGGGGCGTGTTGATCGCGGTCTCGAACGCGGACGGGCCGGTCTATGGTCTGATTGACCAGCCCTATATCGGCGAACGCTTCGAGGGAGGCCTTGGGCGCTCCGAACTTTCCGGCCCGCAGGGGCGGCGGGCCCTGCGCACACGCCCCGCCCGGCCGCTCGGCGAGGCGACGCTGTTCACGACCTTTCCCGAAGTAGGCTCCGAATCCGAGGGCCGAGCCTTCCGGCGTGTCGCTGACCGGGTACGGCTCACGCGGTACGGCATGGACTGCTACGCCTATGCGCTGATCGCCGCCGGGCAGGTCGATCTGGTGATCGAGGCCGGTCTCAAGCCATACGACATCCAAGCTCCGATCGCAGTGATAGAGGCGGCGGGAGGCCGCGTCACCGACTGGCACGGAAAGCCCGTTCATCAGGGCGGACGGGTGCTGGCCGCCGCCAACCCCGAAGTGCACGAAGCGGCGATGGCGCTTCTGAACGGCTGAGCTTTCTCACTCTTGGGCTGGATGAACACACCTTCAGGCATTCGCGTATGGTGAGACGGCGCAGGGATCGGTAGTCTGAGCACGCCGGGTGAGTCCTTCCCCCTTCTGTCGCGCGGCCGGTCCCGATCCTCCGAAGGGGTGGCAGGAGGAAGGCATGACCGAAACTCTCATCCGCAATGCGCTTCGAATCGTCACCATGGACGAGGAACGGAACGAACTGCCGGACGCAGACGTCCTGATACGGGACGGCGTCGTCGCGTTGGTCGGGCAGGGGCTGTCGGCTCCCGGCGCCGAGGTCGTGGATGCAAACGGCTGCGTCGTGACGCCAGGGCTCGTAAACACGCACCATCATCTCTACCAGACGCTCACGCGGTCGGTGCCGGGCGGGCAGGACGCGCTTCTGTTCGGCTGGCTCCGGACGCTCTACCCGATCTGGGCGCGCTTCGGGCCGGAGGAGATGCGTGTCTCGGCGCTCGCGGGGCTCGCCGAACTGGCGCTGTCGGGCTGCACGCTCACTTCCGATCACCTCTACCTCTTCCCGAACGGCGCGCGGCTCGACGACACGATCGACGCCGCGCGAGAGATCGGGCTGAGGTTCCACCCGACGCGCGGTGCGATGTCGATCGGCGAAAGCGCGGGCGGCCTGCCGCCCGACAGCCTCGTCGAGCCGGAGGTGACGATCCTGACCGACATGGAACGCGTTGTCGACGCCTTCCATGACCCGGCCGACGGCGCAATGTTGCGGGTCGGCCTCGCGCCGTGTTCGCCCTTCTCGGTCAGCCGGGAACTGATGCGCGACGCGGCACTCCTCGCCCGCGACAAGGGCGTGATGCTGCACACGCATCTCGCCGAGAACGACGAGGACGTCGCCTATTCCGAAGCCCAGTTCGGCTGCCGGCCGGGGCAATATGCCGAGGAACTCGGCTGGACCGGCGACGATGTCTGGCACGCGCATTGCGTCAAGCTCGACCGGTCGGAGATAGAGCTCTTCGCACGCAGCCGAACAGGCGTCGCGCATTGCCCATGCTCGAATTGCCGGCTGGGGTCGGGAATCGCGCCAGTTCGCGCGATGCGCGACGCAGGCGTGAAGGTCGGGCTCGGCGTCGACGGCTCGGCGTCGAATGACGCCGGTAACCTCGTGGCCGAGGCGCGCCAGGCCATGCTTCTGCAACGAGTGGCGAACGGCGCCGACGCGATGGGCGCACGCGAGGCGCTCGAGATCGCGACGCTCGGCGGTGCGCGGGTTCTCGGGCGCGGGGACTGCGGAGTGCTCGCGCCGGACAAGCGCGCGGATATCGCCATCTGGGACGCCTCGGGCATCGAGGCGGCCGGCGCCTGGGACCCGGTCGCCGCGCTCGTGCTCTGTGGTCCGACGCGGGTGCGCGATCTGTTCGTCGAGGGGCGTCGGATCGTTGCGGGCGGACATGTCGCGACGCTCGACCTGCCACGCGTTATCGAGGATCAGAATCGGCTCGCCCGGCGGCTAGCTGATTAGGGGCGGTTTGGCTTCTCTGCGCCTCGCGGCCCACTCTCCCCCGAAGGTATTTCGGGCGAGGTGAATGAGCGGGCGCTCATTCTTTCATCTTGCTCGCAATACCTCCGCCGGAGGCACGGGAGCCCGCGTCTCGCGGGCGACCCCAGTAGAGGCGTGACGCCGCAGGCGTCGCCTCTGGATCAGATGGGGCGGCCGCCGATCCAGACCGCTGCGACGGCGCGGTCGTCGCCCATCATGATGGTGGGGAAGAGCGCCTCCCAGATGTCGGTCGCGCGGGCGCTGCGTTGAGCGATGGCGGGGGTGGACGCCAGGTCTATGACAGCGATATCCGCCTCCAGTCCGGGCGCGAGATTGCCGATCCGGTCGCCAGCCCTGAGCGCCCGGGCCGAGCCCGCGGTCGCCAGCCACCAGAGCTCGGCGGGATGGAGCGCCCGGCCGCGCAGCTGCGCGACCTCATAGGCCGCCGCCATCGTGCGCAGCATCGAGAAGCTCGACCCGCCGCCCGTGTCGGTCGCGAGCCCGATTCGGTGGCCGGACGCCGCGAGTCCGCCCGTGTCGAAGAGCCCCGACCCAATGAAGGTGTTTGATGTCGGACAGTGGATGAGGCTCGCATCAACCTCCCTCAGCCGGTCGATTTCGCGCGATTCCAGATAAATCGCATGGCCGAAGGCCGCGCCGGGGCCGAGAAGGCCGTGCGCCTCGTAGGTGTCGAGATAGTCGCGCGCGTCAGGGAAGAGCGTCTTCACCCACGCAATCTCGTCGGTCTGCTCGGACAGGTGGGTCTGCATCAGACACTCGGGATGTTCGCGCCAAAGCGCCCCCATCGCCTCCAGTTGATCGGGCGTCGAAGTGGGTGAAAAGCGCGGCGTCACGACATAGGAAAGGCGGTCCCGCCCGTGCCACTTCTCCAGGAGCGCTCTGCTGTCGTCGTAGGCGGATTGCGGCGTGTCCGTCAGGGCGCCGGGTGCGTTCCGGTCCATGCAGGTCTTGCCTGCGAATGCGCGCACTCCCCGGCGCTGCGCTTCGCCGAAGAACGCGTCGACGCTTTCGGGATGGATCGTGCAGTAGCTACACACCGTGGTCGTGCCGTACGACTGCGTCAGGTCGAAATAGCGCGCCGCGATCGCGGCCGCATAGGCGGGATCAGAGAATTTCATCTCTTCGGGGAAGGTGTAGGCGTTCAGCCAATCGATGAGCCGCTTGCCCCAGCTCGCGATCATCGCGGTCTGAGGATAATGGGCATGGGCGTCGATGAAGCCCGCCGAGATCAGCGCGGCGCCGTAGTCGGTCACCTGAGCCGCCGGGTACGCCGCTCGCAGCGCGTCGGCTTCGCCCACTTCGGCGATCCGGCCGCCCTCGATCAGCACGCCGCCGCGGCTGCTGTGCTGCGCCACCGCAAGCCCCTCGGTCAGGGGATCTCCCGTGAAGCGCAACGTCTGTCCGATCAGCAGATCCGCCATCTTCCCTCGCAGTCTTATCCCTGTAACCCGTCCAGTCTAAGCAGATCGAACGAGCTGCGATATCGGTGGGTCGCCTCTGTTTCTTTGAAACACCTTCCGATAATGTCGCGGTAATCGGACGGGGGCGGCATGGCGGAAACCGAGGACGAGGTCGTCGAGCGCGACGAGGACGAATACAGCCTCGACCCGCGTGTCGTGGACTCGATCCTCGATGCGGTGGAAACCGGCGACGCGGCGGCAATCGACGCGTTGATGGAGCCGCTGCACGCGGCCGACATCGCCGACCTTCTCGAACAGATCGGATCGGCCGAACGGGCCGATCTCGTTCGCCTGTGGTCCAAGGGCATCGACGGCGAGATCCTGTCCGAACTCGACGAATCGATCCGCGAAGAGGTGATCGAGGCGCTTCCGCACGACGTGCTGACCGAGGCGGTGCGTGAGCTCGATTCCGACGACGTCGTCGATCTGATCGAGGACCTGGAGGAGCCGCAGCAGGAACGGATCCTCGGGGCGCTGCCCGAAGGCGAGCGCGCCGCCGTCGAGCAGTCGCTGACCTATCCAGAATACTCCGCCGGCCGCCTCATGCAGCGCGAGGTCGTGACCGCGCCGGAACATTGGACGGTTGGCGAGGCGATCGACTTTCTCCGGAACGCCAAGGAATTGCCCGATCAGTTCTACCACATGATCCTGGTCGATCCGCGCTGGCATCCGACAGGTTACGTAACGCTCGGCAAGCTTTTGTCGTCGAAGAGGGCGGTCAAGCTAACCGACATTGCCGAGGAAAGTTTTCGCACGATTGACGTCCTCGAAGAGGAGGGAGACGTCGCTTATGCGTTCAACCAGTACCACCTGATCTCGGCCCCGGTCGTCGATGCGGACGAGCGTCTCGTCGGGGTCATCACCATCGACGACGCGATGGCTGTCCTCGACGAGGAGCACGAGGAGGACATCCTGCGCCTTGCCGGTGTCGGCGACGGCTCGCTATCGGACAGCGTCGCGGAGACGACGAAGCAACGGCTTCCCTGGCTGGGCGTGAACCTTGTCACCGCGATCCTCGCCTCTGTCGTCATCGCTCAGTTTGAGCGTGTAATCGCGCAGATCGTGGCCCTGGCGGTCCTCATGCCCATCGTCGCTTCGATGGGTGGCAATGCGGGCACGCAGGCGCTGACGGTCGCAGTGCGCGCCATCGCAACGCGCGACCTTACCGGTTCGAACATGTGGCGGGTCGTCCGGCGCGAGGCGACGGTCGGGCTTTTCAACGGCGTTATCTTTGCCGTGGTGATGGGCGTCGTCGGCTGGTTCTGGTTCGGCTCCACCATGATCGGCGTCGTGCTTGCTGCCGCAATGGTGGTCAATCTGGTCGTTGCCGGGCTCGCCGGGATACTCATACCCGTGGCACTGGAAAAGGCGGGCGTTGATCCCGCGTTGGCCTCGGGCGCTTTCGTGACAACGGTGACCGACGTTGTGGGTTTCTTCGCCTTCCTTGGGTTGGCCGCGATGGTGCTCCTGTGACTCTTGCGGACATCAAGGCGGCGGCGCGGGCGGATGCCTTTTCGCGGAGAAAAGTGGCGTTCGCGAACCGGAAGGACAGCGATGCGGCGCGGCTATTGACCGCGCTGACCGGTCATGCGGGCAAGGTGCTTGCAGGCTACATGCCGATGAGGACCGAAATCGACTGTCTGCCCGCCATGGCCGCCCACAAGGGGGCGGTCGGCGTGCCGGTGATTCTCGGCTCCGGGCGGCCGCTGAAGTTCCGCGGCTGGAGCCCGGAGGCGGTGATGGTTCCAGGCACGTTCGGCGCGCGGGTTCCCGAAAGCGGCGACTGGTTGGTGCCCGAGGTGCTGATCGTGCCGCTCCTCTCCTTCGACCGGCGCGGCTTCAGGCTCGGCTATGGCGGCGGCTTCTACGACCGGACGCTCGAGGGCCTGCGGGCGCGCGGTCCGGTGACGGCGATCGGGTTCGCCTTTGCCGCGCAGGAGGTGGACGAGGTGCCCATCGAGGCGACTGACCAGCCACTCGACCTCATCGTCACCGAAGCGGAAACGATTGCGCCCGGTGCCTAAGGCGGCCGGGCGGTCTTGCGGCCGGTCCGGCCGAGTACGAGGACGCGTCAGATCTTGCGGCGGCGAGCGACCAATCCGAGACCCAGCGCGGCCACGCCTAGCATCAACGCCGACGCGGGAAGCGGAACCGCGGCGAGCGTCACGTCATTGAGGTCGAAATGTCCGCACGGCGCATCGCAAAAGGTGACATTGCGCGGATAGAGCAGGCTGATCGTCAGGGCGTCGATACCCGTGAACGCGGTGCCGAGCAGGATGTTCTGAACGGCTCCGGCGACCGATGACAGGGTGTAGTTCGCGCCTGCCACGAGGCTGCCGCCAACGTAGCCGGTGACGAGAATGTTGTCGGTGACCGGGCCGGGGGCGCTGAGCATGGAATAGCCGAGCGATGTCAGCGTGAAGCCGACGGCGTCGAAGATGCCACCGGTCGTGAAAGTGATGTCGGCGGTGAACCCCGTGCCGGAATCGTCCACATGGGCGGACCCTGGAGAGGTAAACCAGCCGAGCGTGCCACTGCCCGCCGTCGCGGTGATGCCATTCTCGGTGTACGATGTGAGGGCGGCGCCTTCGTCGGGCAGACTGCTGAAAGTGATGGTGGTCGACCACGCAGGGATAGCCAGGGACATCGCCGCTACAAAGACTCCTGCCGCGACGTTTCTCGCTGCGCAACCAAACATGGAATTCTCCCTGACTGTATAACTAGAGAGAACGGTAGGGCCCGCGGTCGCAAAGCGTCAAACATCTTTCAACTCATGCGTGCGTCGTGGGCGGGATTCTGCCGGATTCGCGTTGAGAACAGCGATCCCGCCGGGAGAGATGATGCGCGAACGACACAGCTAGGGCGATTGAAGTCGGTCGCGGTCAGTCAGAACGGCCGAGCGCGCGCGCCACCACACAGCGCGGCGACGGCGCTTGCGCTTGCGCTTGGGGCCAAATAGGCAGGGCGGATGAAAATGCTTTTTCTCGGCGATGTTGTGGGCCGCTCGGGGCGTGCGGCAGTCGTGTCGCGGCTGCCGGGTCTTCGCGAAGACTGGGCGCTCGATTTCGTCGTGGTCAATGCCGAGAACGCGACCTCGGGCGCGGGGCTGTCCCCAGATCACGCAAAGGCGCTGCTCGCTGCGGGGGCAGACTGTTTGACCCTCGGGGATCACGCTTTCGATCAAAAGGACATGCTGTCCTTCATCGAGACCGAGCCGCGTATTCTGAGACCGTTGAACTTCGCGCGAACCGCCCCGGGCAAAGGCGCGCGCGTCTATTCGGCTGCGGGTGGGCGCAAGGTGCTCGTTGCTCAAGCCTTGGGTCAGGTCTTCATGAAGCGGCCTTTCGACGATCCGTTTTCCGCGATTGACGCGGCGTTGAGGGCCCATCCCCTCGGCGGCGCCGTCCAGGCGGCGCTTGTCGATATTCATTGCGAGGCGACGAGCGAGAAAATGGGTATGGGCCATTGGTGCGACGGTCGGGCGAGCGTCGTCGTCGGCACGCATACGCATGTGCCGACGGCCGATGCGCAAATCCTGCCCGGCGGCACGGCCTATCAGTCCGACGCGGGCATGTGCGGCGACTACAATTCGATCATCGGAATGGACAAGCTTGAGCCGATGCGGCGCTTCGTAACCGGGATGGGCAAGGAGCGACTGACTCCCGCAAAGGGAGAGGCCACTCTTTCCGGCCTGTACGCCGAGACTGACGACCGGACCGGACTTGCCACCAAAGTGCGCATGATCCGGGTCGGTGGACGGCTCGACGAAGCGCGGCCCTGAGGTGGACGTTTCGCAGATCGCCGTTGCCCTGTCCGATGCCATGGCTAATATCACGGGCGCGTGACATGCAGGGCACCTGAATGATCCAACTTCCCCTCTCGTCCAATGGCGAGGCCGTGTTGACCCTTGCCATTGTGGTCGGGATGTTCGTGATGTTCGTGCGCGAACGCTATCCGGTGGAGGTCGTGGCGATCGCGGGCGCGGCGCTCTGCCTCGTCTTTGGCCTTCTGCCCTACGACGTCGGGATGGCGGCGCTGACCAATCCAGCGCCCTGGACGATCACCGCGATGTTTCTGATCATGGGCGCGCTCGTGCGGACCGGCGTGCTCGAATGGCTCACCAACACGGCCGAGGCCAATGCCGATCATCGCCCGACGGTGACGCTGGTCATTCTATTCGGCGTGGTTGCGCTCGCCTCGGCTTTCCTGAACAACACGCCCGTCGTCGTCGTGATGATCCCAGTGATGGTTTCGATCGCACGGCGGCTGAATGTCGCGGCCTCGAAGCTTTTGATTCCGCTCAGCTACGCCGCGATCCTCGGCGGCACGGTGACGTTGATCGGCACCTCGACGAACCTGCTCGTCGACGGCGTCGCGCGCAGCCAGGGGCTGGAGCCATTCTCGATATTCGAGATCACGCCGCTGGGCGTCATCCAGGTGGTCATCGGCATGATCTACATCGCCACAATCGGGCGGCACCTCCTGCCCGAGCGGCAGTCGATGGCGGGCATGCTGAGCGACCGCCGCAAGCTGAAGTTCTTCACAGAAGTCGCTCTGCCCGAGGACTCCAATCTCATTGGCCAGAGCGTGCTCGAGGTTGACTTATTCAAGCGCTCGGGCGTTCGCGTGATCGACGTATTGCGCGGCGACGCGTCGCTGCGCCGCGATCTCGCGCCCGTTGTCCTTCAGGCCGGGGACCGGGTGGTGCTGAGGACCGAGATGGCAGAGCTTCTGGGCCTTCAGGAAAGCAAGGACATTCGCCTGGTCGACAAGCTGTCGTCGGTCCAGACCGAGACGGTCGAAGTGCTGATCTCACCGGGCTGCCGGATGATCGGCCGCAGTCTTGGCGAGTTGCGCCTGCGCCGCCGCTACGGCGTCTACACACTCGCCGTGCACCGTCGGAACCAGAATATCGGACGCCAGCTTGACGACCTCGTGGTCGTCGTGGGTGACACGCTGCTTCTTGAAGGTGCGCCCGAGGACATTCAGCGCCTCGCTGCGGACATGGACCTCGTCGATGTCTCAAAGCCCACCGTAAAGGCATATAGGCGCGCCAAGGCTCCGATTGCCTTCGCAGTTCTCGCGGGAATCGTGATGCTATCCGGGCTGGGTGTCGCGCCAATCCTGCCCCTGTCGATCATTGGCGTCGCGATCGTACTTCTGGCACGCTGTATCGATGCCGACGAAGCGTTCTCATTCATCGAGGGACGGCTTCTCGCGCTCATCTTCTCGATGCTTGCCGTCGGCGCAGCCCTTGATCAGTCAGGCGCGGCTCAGCTGATTGTAGGCTGGGTAAGCCCCATGCTTGAGAACCTGCCGCCGCAGCTTGTCATTCTCGCGGTCTATCTTCTCGCCATGCTGCTGACTGAAATTGTGTCGAACAACGCGGTTGCGGTGATCTTCGCGCCGGTCGCCATCGAGCTTGCCCATTCTCTGGGATTCGATCCCCGCCCGCTTGTAGTAGCAGTGATGTTCGCGGCCTCCGCAGCGTTTTCGACCCCCATCGGTTACCAGACGAATATGCTCGTCTACGGGCCCGGCGGCTACCGGTTTACTGATTATCTCAAGGTGGGCATTCCGCTCAACCTGACGCTCGCCGTAACTGCGAGCTTCGTGATCCCGCTCATCTGGCCTCTCTGATCCGGCAGCAAGCCCGTGCATTGCGCGGCAGGAGGATCAGAGTGGCCAAATCAGGAGGATCATCGGCAGCCCGACGGCGATGACGAGCATCTCGAGCGGCAGACCCATGCGCCAGTAGTCGCCGAATTGGTAGCCGCCGGGCCCGAGGATCAGCATGTTGTTCTTGTGCCCGATCGGGGTGAGGAAGGCACAGGACGCCGCCACCGCGACCGCCATCAGGAACGGATCGGGCGAGACCTCCATGCTGCGGGCCATCGCAATGCCGACGGGCCCGGCGACGATAGCGGTCGCGGTGTTGTTGAGAACATCCGACAGCGACATCGTCACGATCATGAGGAGAAGGATGGCGACCCAGGCCGGTGCGCCTGCGGTCAGCCCGGTCAGCCCGCCGGCGATCAGTTCCGTGCCGCCGGAGCTTTCCAGCGCAGCGCCGAGCGGGATCATCGAGCCAAGAAGCACGATCACCGGCCATTCGATATGCTCATAAATCTCGGAGAGCGGCAGCACGCCGGTCGCAACGTAACCCACGACGACCGCACCAAGTGCGACCGGCAGGTCGATAAGCCCGAGGCTCGCGGCAAGCACCGCGACCGCGAAGATCCCGACCGCGGCCCAGGTGTGATCTTGCCTCGTCACAGTCAGCCCGCGTTCGGCGAGCGGCAGGCCACCGAGCCAATCGACGACTTCGTCGGCCGTTTCGGCTGGTGCGAGAAGCAGGAGGATGTCGCCCGCCCTGATCCGCGCCTTTCTGAGCGGCCCCTTGATCTTCTGGCCGCGCCGCGAAATGCCCATGAGTGCCGTGCGGTGGCGCCAGATAAGCCCGACCGACTCGATTGTCTTCCCGCGGATGCGCGAATCTGTCGTCACCACCGCCTCGACCATCGTGAAGCCGGCTTTTTCGGCAGCAAGGTAATGCTTGCGTCGGTGGTCGGCGAAATCGAGCTTGAGCCCGGCGCGCAGTTCATCGAGCGGCTCGGCCTCGGCCTCGACGAGGATAACGTCGCCAGTCCCGATTTTGGTGTGGCGCGCTAGGTTGTAGTATCGCTTTTCGTCGCGCACGAGGGCCATGATCATGACCCCGGCCTTGTCGCCTTCCTCGTAGAGATTGCCCATCGTCTTGCCGACCAGCTTGGAGTCTTCCGATACGACCAGTTCGGCCACGTAGGCGGCCGTCTCGCGGTCCGCCGCCGCGTCCTCGCGCACCGGGATCAGCCGCCAGCCGATTGTCGCGACGAAGGCGAGCCCGGCAAGTGCCACGACCCCGCCGACTGGGGCGAAGTCGAACATCCCGAAGCTTTCGCCAAGCGAATCCTGCCGGATCGTCGCGATGATGATGTTGGGCGGCGTTCCGATCAGCGTCACCATGCCGCCGAGGATCGTCGCGAAGGAGAGCGGCATGAGCGACAGGCCCGGACTGCGGCCCGCCTTGCGCGCGCTGGCCACCTCGACCGGCATCAGAAGCGCGAGCGCCGCGACATTGTTCATGAAGGCCGAGAGCACGCCGCCGACCGAGCCCATGATGGTGATATGCGTGCCGAGCGCCCGGCCGGCATCGACGAAGGTGCGCGTGATGAGCATGACGACGCCTGCGCGCGTAAGCCCCGCCGAGACGACGAGAACGAGTGCCACGACGAGCGTTGCGGGATGACCGAAGCCCTCGAAAGCACCCTTGGCGGGCACGAGGCCGGAGACGACCGCGACGATCAGCGCGGTGAATGCCACAAGGTCGTAGCGCCAGCGGCCCCAGATAAGCGCTCCGAACACGAGCGCGAAGAGCGAGAAAAGCAGCAACTGGTCCTGGGTCATGGCGTCTCCTGTCGCGGCCAGTGAACCGTTTCGCTCCGGCCGATGCAAGCTGGCGCGAGGCTTGAAGCCAGTGCCGGGCCTGACATATAGAGGCGCGAAATCTGCACGCATTGACGGAGACATCCATGGCGGGCCATTCGAAATGGGCCAATATCCAGCATCGCAAGGGCCGGCAGGACGCGGCCCGGTCGAAGCTGTTTTCCAAGCTCGCGAAGGAGATCACGGTAGCCGCCAAGATGGGCGATCCGGATCCCGAGAAGAACCCGCGGCTACGCCTTGCGGTGAAAGCCGCGAAATCGGCGTCGGTCCCGAAAGACGTGATCGAGCGCGCAATCAAGAAGTCGCAAGCCGGCGATGCCGAGGACTACACCGAGATCCGTTACGAGGGTTATGGGCCGAACGGCATTGCAATCATCGTTGAGGCAATGACCGACAATCTCAACCGCACCGCCTCGAACGTGCGCTCCACATTCGCCAAGCACGGCGGAAATCTCGGCACCACGGGCTCCGTCAGCTTCATGTTCGACCGGGTCGGTGAAATCATGTACCCCGCGAGCGCGGGCGATGCCGACACGGTGATGATGGCCGCGATCGAGGCGGGAGCGGAGGACGTTGAATCCGACGAGGACGGGCACTGGATCTATTGCGCCGACTCTGACCTGTCTGCTGTGGCCGACGCGCTTGAAGTGGCGCTGGGCGAATCCGAGGAGGCGAAGCTCGCATGGCGCCCGCAGAGCCGCACCGATGTCGATCTCGAGACGGCGCAGAAACTCATGCGGCTCATCGAGACGCTCGAAGATGATGACGATGTCCAGAACGTGACGGCGAATTTCGACATTCCCGAGGAAGTCGCAGTACAGCTCTGAGGCGTGAAGGCGGCGAAGCGCGCGTGTCGGTCACACCGGTACGAGATACGCGCCCGCAGCCTGTCTGATCGCCTGCGTGAGCGGCGCGAGCGCGCGGGCGGAAAGGCGGCCGACCTGCCAGTGAAGCACGACCTCCATCGGCGCGTCGGGGGCGATTGCAACGAGACTTCCGTCGCGAAGATGCCCTTCGACGAGCGGTTCAGGGTTCATACCCCAGCCGAGGCCGACAAGGGCAGCTTCCACGAAGGCGTGGCTTGATGGCACGTAATGCGCCGTCAGTGGAAGCCGCTTGCCGACGAGCCTCTCGGTCCATTGGGTCTGCAACGCGTCCTTGCGGTTGAACACGAGCGCGGGTGCGCGCGACAGGCTGTCTGCGTCCAATCCGCGCGCGAACCACCGTTGCACGAATTCCGGGCTTGCAGTCGCGATGTAGCGCAACGCGCCAAGCGGGAAGGTGTCGCAGCCCGCAATCGGCGCGCCCTGAGATGTGACCGCCGCCTGCACGGCCCCCCGCCTGAGCCAGTCTGCGGAATGGTCCTGATCGTCGGTGACGATGTCATAGAGCACGTCCGCCATTGCGGTCAGCGCGGGCAGGACCCAGGTGGCAAGGCTGTCGGCGTTGACGGCGATCCGGACGCTCGGCCGCTCGCCCCCGAGATCGGCGCCGAGATCGGCGGCGAGCGCCTGTTCGAGGAGTTCCATATCCTCGGCATGCCGGGCGAGCCGCGCGCCCGCTTCGGTGGCGCGCGCGGGCTGGGCGCGGATCACGAGCGTGGTGCCCAGCCGGTCCTCGAGCGCGCGGATCCGTTGTGAGACCGCCGAGGGCGTGACGTGGAGCGCTTCGGCGGCTGCCTCGAACGACCCGGTGCGCAGGATGAGCGCTAGGGCGCGGAGCTGACCCGGGTCTATCATTAGTCAGACTTAATTGAAGGTAATATCATTAATTAGGTTTAATGGATTTGAAGCGCTAGTCAAGCCTGCGGACAGGAGGACGGCGCATGTGGTTGGCGGCATTAGCGGGATTTCAGCTTTCGCTCGGACTGATAATGGCGATCGGGGCGCAGAACGCTTTCGTGCTGCGCCAGGGGCTGCGGCGTGAGCATGTCGTGCCTACGGTGCTGTTCTGCGCCAGTTCGGACGCGGTCCTGATCCTTGCGGGCGTCGCGGGCTTCGCCGCGGCGAGCGCGGCGGCGCCGTGGATCGGCCCGGCCTTGCGGTGGGGCGGTGTCGCGTTTCTTGTATTCTACGGATTGCGTTCAGCGCTATCGGCCCTGAACGGGGAAGGGGCGCTGAAGGCGGGCGGCGCCGGCTCGGCTCGGCTTGGAACGGTTCTTGTCACACTCGCAGCGATCACGTGGCTCAACCCCCATGTTTATCTCGACACGGTCGTATTGCTCGGCTCGATCTCAGCGCAGTTTCCGGGCCGCGAATGGGCCTTTGCCGCCGGCGCGACGTCGGCTTCATTCGTCTTCTTCACGGCGCTCGGTTTCGGAGCCAGGGCGCTTGCACCGGTCTTCGCGCGGCCCGCTGCGTGGCGCTGGCTCGACGGCGCCGTCGCGCTTGTCATGTGGGGAATCGCCGCGCGGCTCGCGCTGGGCTGAGGCGCTGGGGCGGGCTTGCACCTGCCTTCGGGATGGGCTCATGTCGCCGCATGTCACTTGATCCGCAGCAACGCCCCGTCGCCGGCATCCTCTGGATGCTCGCGACGGGACTATGCTTCGTCGTCGTGACGGGCATCGTACGCCATCTCGGCACCGGGCTGCCCGCCGCGCAGTCGGCCTTCATCCGCTTCGTTTACGGGATCGTCTTCCTTGCGCCGACGCTGATCCCCGTTCTCCGGCGCGGACTTCCGACAGGCGTCTGGCCACTTGTCCTCGGGCGCGGTGCGCTGCACGTGGCAGCCGTGACCCTGTGGTTTTTCGCGATGGCCCGCATTCCCATCGCCGAAGTTACGGCGATCGGCTACCTGAACCCGATCGTCGTGACGGCGGGCGCGGCGCTTTTCCTGGGCGAGCAGCTCGCGCTGCGGCGGCTGACAGCGATCGCAGTCGCGCTTCTCGGCGCGCTCGTAGTGCTGCGGCCCGGGCTGAGAGAGATCGCGCCGGGCCATCTCTCGCAACTCGGTGCGGCGGTCTGTTTCGGCTGCTCCTACCTTTTCGCCAAGCGGCTGTCGGCGCTGGTTGGTCCCGGGACGCTCGTGGCGCTACTGTCGCTGACCGTGACGGCCGGCCTTGCACCCTTCGCCATCGCGGTGTGGGTGCCGCCGAGTCTCGATCAGCTGCTCTGGCTCGGCCTCGTGGCGCTGTTCGCGACGCTCGGCCACTACACGATGGCGCGTGCATTTGCGGCCGCGCCGCTGACGGTGACGCAGCCCGTGACGTTCCTGCAACTCGTCTGGGCTGCGCTGCTCGGCTGGGCGGTCTTCGGCGAGACGGTGGACCCCTACGTGTTCCTCGGCGGCGGCATGATCATCTCGGCGATCACCTACATCACGTGGCGCGAGGCGAAGACGAAAAGGCGCGCCCTGACGCCGCCGCCCGAGGCGGCAAAGCTGTGACTGCTGACATGAGCCTGTCAGGAGGGTCTTGCTAGGATGACGTCAACACTGTGTCGTCGGCCTGCGGCCCATCGCCATGCCGCCGCAATCGGAAGGGAGAACGGGATGTCCGACGAAGACCCGCGCCACACAGGCGGCTGCCGCTGCGGCCATGTCCGGTTCACGGTCGATGCCGAACCGCTGATCACTATGGCGTGCCATTGCCGAGGCTGCCAGCGCATGACGGCGAGCGCATTTTCGCTGAGTTCACTTTACGCTGCAGACAGCTTCACGATCAGCAAGGGCGAACCGGTCATCGGCGGGCTCAGGGGCGCGACGCGGCATTACTTCTGCCCCGATTGCATGAGCTGGCTCTTCACGCGTCCGGAAGGCCTGGACGACTTCGTGAACGTCCGCGCGTCGATGATGGATGACTGCTCCGCCTACAGGCCCTTCGTCGAAACCCAGACGGACGAAAAACTGCCCTGGGCGACCACGGGCGCGGTGCGCAGCTTCAACCGCTTCCGGTCGATGGAGGAGTTTCCCGCACTGCTGGCGGAATTCGCCCCTCAATAAGATAACTCAGCCGCGCGGGTCGAGAAGCCGGCCGATCACGCTTTCACGGGTGATGCGTCCAAGTGTCTTGCCGCCATCGGTGACGGCAAGCGCAGGCACTTCGCGGAGCTTCTCCATCACCTCCTTCACCGGTGCGTCGGGATGGATTTCCGGTGCGTTCGGGGCGCGGGCGGGACCCTCCTGCATGATGTCGCAGGCGCGCAGCACGCCCAGCGGGTTCATGTGGGCGACGAAATCGGCGACGTAGTCCGAGGCGGGATTCGCGATGATCTCGCGCGCAGTGCCGCACTGCACGATCCGTCCGCCCTCCATCAGCGCGATCCGGTTGCCGATCTTGAACGCCTCGTCGAGGTCGTGGCTGACGAAGATGATCGTGCGCTTCAGTTTCTCCTGCAGCTCCAGAAGCTCATCCTGAAGCCGCGTGCGGATCAGAGGATCGAGGGCCGAGAAGGGTTCGTCCATCAAGAGGATCGGCGCTTCGGTCGCGAAGGCGCGGGCGAGGCCCACGCGCTGCTGCATGCCGCCCGAGAGCTCACCCACCTTGCGGTCGGCCCATTCCAGAAGGCCGACGAGTTCGAGCTGGCGGTCCACCGTCTCGCGTCTCTGCTTCGCGCCGTGGCCCCCAAGTTCCAGCCCGAGCCCGACATTCTCGCGGACCGTCCGCCAGGGCAGCAATCCGAATTGCTGAAACACCATTGCCACGCATTCGCGGCGCACGCGCAGAAGATCGGCCTGCGTTGCGTGAACGACCTCGCAGGACCAGCCTTCGTCGTAGATCGTGACCTCGCCCCGGCAGACTGGGTTGAGTCCGTTGACCGCGCGCAGGAGGGTCGATTTGCCGGAGCCGGACAACCCCATCAACACCAGGATCTCGCCCGTTTCGACGGTCAGCGAGCAGTCGTGGACGCCGAGTATCTGGCCGGTGCGGCGCTGGATTTCAGAACGCTCGAGGCCGTCGTCCATCAGAGGAAGTGCCCGTTCGGGATAATCGCCGAAGACGATGTTGACCTTGTCGAACTCGACCGCGACCGTCATTTCGCGCCTCCGATCCTGAGCATCCGGTCGAGCATGATCGCGACCACGACGATGATGAATCCGCTCTCGAAGCCGAGCGCCGTGTTGACCGAATTGAGCGCCCGCACGACGGGCACGCCGAGCCCGTTGGCGCCGACCAGCGCTGCGATGACGACCATGGACAGGGACAGCATGATCGTCTGATTGAGACCCGCCATGATCTGAGGCAGCGCGTAGGGAAGCTCGGCCTTCCAAAGCGTCTGACGCTTCGTGCCGCCGAAGGCGGTGACGGCTTCCAGAAGCGGTTGGGGTGTCGACGAGACGCCGAGATGTGTGAGCCGGATCGGCGCGGGCAGGACGAAGATCACCGTCGCGATCAGGCCCGGCACCATGCCGATGCCGAAAAAGACGATTGCGGGGATCAGGTAGACGAAGGTCGGCAGCGTCTGCATCAGATCGAGGATCGGCCGCATCCAGGCGTAGAGCCGGGGCCGGTGCGCCGCGGCGATGCCGATCGGCACGCCGACAGCCATGCAGACGACGCAGGACGACAGCACCAGCGTCAGGCTTTCTGTCGTCTCCTTCCAGTAGTCCTGGTTGAGGATGAACAGGAAGCCGACGAAGACGAGAACGCAGGTCTTCCAGCTTCTCTGGAGAAACCATGTAATCGCCACGAAGGCCGCCACCACGATCAGGGGATGCGGCGTCTGAAGTACCCAGAGGATGCCGTCGATCAGCCATTCCATGAGCTGCGCGAGCGCGTCGAAGAACGGCGCGGCGTTCTCCTTCAGCCAGTCGAAGAGGTTCTTCGAGACCTTCCCGATCGGCAGTTTGTTGTCAGTCAGCCATTCCATCCCTGTCCCCTTCATACGGCGATGCCGGGGCAGGGGGCCTGCGACTCCGGCATTGGTCAGTCGTGCAAGTAACGCCCCCTCCCGCGGCGAAACGGGAAGGGGCGAGACTACCTGTCATTCGGATCAGTTGAGCGCGGCTTCGACCGCAGGCATGGCGTCGCCGCCGTCCTTGGCGGTCACGCCGTCGAGCCAAGGCCCGATTGCGCCCTTGTTGGCCGCAAGCCATGCTTGGGCCGCGTCGCCCGGATTCTCGCCATCATTGAGGATCGCGCCCATGATCTCGTTTTCCATTGCGAGAGTGAATTTGAGATTCTCAAGGAGCTTTCCCACATTCGGACATTCGGCCGCATAGCCTGCGCGAGTGTTGGTGAAGACCTCGGCGCCGCCGTAGTTCGGGCCGAAGACATCGTCGCCGCCCGACAGATAGGTGAGCTCGAAATTGGCGTTCATCGGATGCGGTTCCCAGCCGAGAAAGACGATCGGTTCGCCGTCGCCGTCGGCATTGGCAACCTGCGCCAGCATCCCCTGTTCGGAGCTTTCGACAACCTCAAAGCCTTCGAGCCCGAACTGGTTGTTCTCGATCATGTCGAGGATCAGGCGGTTGCCGTCATTTCCCGGCTCGATCCCATAGATCTTGCCGTCAAGTGCGTCCTTGTGCTCGGCGATGTTGCCGAAGTCGCTGATGCCGAGTTCTGCGCCGGCCTTGTTGGTCGCGAGCGTGTACTTTGCGCCGGTGAGGTTCATGCCGAGCGTCTCGACCGTTCCGGCCTCGCGGTAGGGCGCGATGTCGGCCTCCATCGTCGGCATCCAGTTCCCGAGGAAGACGTCGATATCGCCTTCAGCCAGACCGGTATAGGTTACCGGCACTGAGAGCACCTTTACCTCGGTCTCGTAGCCGAGCGCGTCAAGGATCGTCGTCGTGACGGCGGTCGTGGCAGTTATGTCGGTCCAGCCCACGTCGGATAAGACGACCTTGTCGCAGCCCTCCGCATAGGCCGGCGCCGAGATCGACAGCGCCGCAACGAGCAGCGTTGTGCGCAAAGTGTAAGAACGGATCATTCGTTAGCTCCCTGTTTTTATTAATTGACGAGTCAATAAACTTCACTCCCGACGCAGAAGGCAAGCGGAAACTGCCCTACTGTCCCCGGGCGCGCGACCCGC
The DNA here is from genome assembly GCF_900302475.1 of Defluviimonas aquaemixtae. NCBI lineage: Bacteria > Pseudomonadati > Pseudomonadota > Alphaproteobacteria > Rhodobacterales > Paracoccaceae > Albidovulum > Albidovulum aquaemixtae. The sequence goes on along the minus strand of NZ_OMOQ01000001.1, from coordinate 2,084,611 downwards.
ACTGCGGGTAACCCTAATCCAAGTGACTGCCGTAGAAAAGAAACCAGGCCAGTCGCGCGCTCGGTTTTTATTGATTGACGAGTCAATAAAGGATCGGCTAGCCATATTGCCTTCAAGGAAAAGGGCGGACCGATGCCGAAGCTGGGAATGGAGCCGATTCGAAAGGCGGCCTTGGTCAAGGCGACGATCAGCGAAATCGGGCGCGTGGGGACGCTTGACGTGACGGTCAGCCAGATTGCCAAGCGCGCGGGCATGTCCTCGGCGCTCGCGCATCACTACTTCGGGTCGAAGGAACAGATTTTCCTTGCCGCGATGCGCCACGTCCTGACGCTCTACGGGGCCGAGGTACGCGGTGCGCTCGCCGCCGCCGAGGGGCCGAAGGGACGGCTGCAAGCGGTCGTTCGCGCGAGCTTCGCGAGCGGCAGCTTCCGCCGCGAAGTCATTGGTGCGTGGCTGAATTTCTATGTCTTGGCCCAGACCCTGCCAGAGGCACGGCGGCTGCTGGGCATCTACCAAATGCGGCTTCATTCGAATCTTGTCCACGCCCTTCGGCCGCTTGTCGGCGCGCGGGCCGACGATGTGGCGCGGGGCTTGGGCGCTATGATCGACGGCGTGTATCTGCGCGAAGTCCTCAAGGGCGGCACCCCGGACGGAATCAGGGCCGCGGCAGTCGTGACGGACTATCTCGAACGCGAACTGGACGCGGAAGCATGAGCGAGCTGCCCAGAGCGAACGTCGCCGCCTTTGTCGAGAAACTGATCAGGGCGCTTGAGACTGCGCCTCTCCCGCATGGCGCGGTGGCCCGCTGTTGTGCCGCATCGAGAGGATGGCGATGATCCCGACGGGCAACGACCTTCTGAACGCCTACGCCGTTACCCGCAGGGCCACGCAGCGCACGCCACTTCTTGACAGCGGTGCCCTGGCGCGGGCAACCGGGGCAGTCCGGGTCTTCGTTAAGGCCGAAAGCCTTCAGCATGCCGGGTCATTCAAGATCCGTGGCGCCTATTGGCGTCTCACTCGGCTTTCGGAAGACGAGCGGGAGAGTGGCGTCGTGGCCTATTCCTCGGGCAATTTCGCGCAAGGTCTGGCAGCAGCCGGGCAGGCGCAAGGCGTGCCGGTCACGATCGTCATGCCTATCGACGCGCCTGCAACCAAGCGGATCGCGACAGAGAGCTACGGCGCGCGCGTCGTCCTATCTGACCACGGCGACCGCCCGCGCGAGGAAGCAGCGGCAGAGCTTGCGCGCGAGATCGCAGCGCGGGACGGGCTGGTTCTGCTTCACCCCTTCGACGACCCCGAGATTGTCGCCGGGCAGGCGGGCGCCGGGCTCGAGGCGCTGGAACAGCTGCGCGAGATCGGAGCGAAGCCCGACATAGTCGTCTGCCCCGTGGGCGGCGGCGGTCTGATTGGAGGCGTGGCGCTGGCGTTTCGAAATGACGATCCCGATGTCCGCATCTTTGCGGTAGAGCCTGAGGGCTACGACTGCATGGGCACCTCGCTCACGGCCGGAGAGACCCGGCGGGTGACGAGTGGGCGCAGGACGATCTGCGACGCGCTTCAGGCAACGCAGCCCGGCGCCGCCCCGTTCGAGGCCGCACGGGCGGCGGGCGTAACCGGCATAGCGATCGGCGACGCGGCGGTTGTGCAGGCGCTTCGCTTCGCGTTTGAGAAGCTGAAGCTTGTCCTTGAGCCCTCCGGCGCGATCGCGCTCGCCGCGTTGCTCGACGGGCGGGTCGATGCGGTTGGAAGGGAGGTGGTGGTCTACGTCACCGGCGGCAACGTCGCGCCCGAGACCTTCATGGGTTTTCTGGTGGGGGACCGCGCATGAAGACCAGGGAGCAACCCGGGCTCACGATCTTTGGCCGTGCGACGTCGTCGAACGTGCAGGCAGTGATGTGGGGGCTTGCGGAGCTGGGTCTGTCCGCCGAACGCTTCGACTGTGGCCATGTCTACGGCGGCCTCGACACGCCGGAATTCCGGGAAATGAATCCGCACGGGCTAATCCCGGTGCTGAAGGACAGCGACCTCGTCGTTTGGGAGAGCTGCGCGATCCTGCGCTACCTCGCGGCGCGCTACGGCGACGGCGGCGCGTTCTGGCCGGCCGATCCCGCGATACGCGCGGGCGTCGACATGTGGGCCGAATGGGGCAAGACCTCGTTCTGTTCGGCCTTCACGGGTCCGATCTTCTGGGCGCGGGTTCGGACGGCGGCGAAGGACCGCGACAAAGCGGCGCTGGCAGCGGCGCTGGATCGGTTCGAAGCGTCGCTCGGCCGTCTCGAGGCGCAGCTTAGAGGACAGGACTTCGTCTGCGGAACGGAACTGAGCCTCGCCGATATCGTGATCGGCCATGTGCTCTACCGCTGGTTCGATATCGATGTGCCGCGAGTTTCGCGGCCGGACTTCAAGGCGTATTACAACCGGCTGGCCGCGCGGCCGGCCTACCGGGACCATGTAATGGTCTCCTATGAAAGCCTGCGGGCGGAGGGTGCATAATGGAAGCCGATTACGTCGTGGTTGGCGCGGGATCGGGTGGATGCGCGATGGCCTATCGGTTGGCAGAGGCCGGCAAGCGCGTGATCGTTATCGAGTACGGCGGCTCCGATGCAGGCCCATTCATCCAGATGCCCGGTGCACTGTCCTATCCGATGAACATGGCGCTTTACGACTGGGGGTTCAGTTCCGAGCCCGAGCCGCATCTGGACGGGCGAAGGTTGGCGACGCCGCGCGGCAAGGTCATCGGGGGCTCGTCCTCGGTCAACGGCATGGTCTTCGTGCGTGGCCATGCGAAGGATTTCGACCACTGGGCGGAAAGCGGCGCGGTCGGCTGGGGCTTTGCCGATGTCCTGCCATACTTCAAGCGGATGGAAACCTGGCACGGCGGCAATGGTGTGGCGAATGGGTTCCGGGGTGCGTCGGGACCACTGCATGTCACGCGGGGGCCGCGGACCAATCCGCTGTTCCACGCTTTTGTGGAGGCCGGGCGACAGGCGGGCTACGAGGTGACCGACGACTACAACGGCGAGAAACAGGAGGGCTTCGGTGCTTTCGAGGCGACGATCTGGAAGGGGCGGCGCTGGTCGGCTGCGAACGCCTACCTGAAACCGGCGCTGAAGCGCGAGAACTGCACGGTGGTCCGCGCACTGGCGCGCAAGATCGTGGTCCGCGATGGCCGTGCCGTCGGCGTCGAGATCGAACGGGGCGGCCGAGTCGAAGTGATCGGCGCCCGCGCCGAGGTGATCCTCGCCGCATCTTCGATCAACACGCCGAAGCTGCTGATGTTGTCGGGCTTCGGCCCTGCCGGGCATCTCGCAGAGCACGGGATCGATGTCCTGGCCGACCGGCCGGGCGTGGGGGCGAACCTTCAGGATCACCTTGAAGTCTATATGCAATTCGCCTCGAAACAGCCGATCACGCTCTACAAGTACTGGAACCTCTGGGGCAAGGCTTTCGTGGGCGCGCAGTGGCTGTTGACCGGCACCGGGCTTGGCGCGTCGAACCAGTTCGAAAGCTGCGCCTTCATCCGCTCGGACAAGGGGGTCGACTATCCCGACATCCAGTATCACTTCTTGCCGATCGCGGTACGCTACGACGGGAAGGCCGTGGCCGAGGGTCACGGTTTCCAGGCCCATACCGGTCCAATGCGGTCGAAGTCGCGCGGGACAGTGACATTGCGGTCTTCCGACCCGAAGGAGGCGCCGGCGATCCGGTTCAACTACATGTCGCATCCCGACGATTGGGATGAGTTCCGCAAATGCATCCGTCTCACTCGGGACATCTTCGCGCAGCCGGCCTTCGAGTCGTTCGTGAAGCACGAGATCCAGCCCGGACCCGACGTGCGATCGGACGACGAGATCGACGCATTCATCCGCGAGCATGCCGAGAGCGCCTATCATCCCTGCGGCACGGCCAAGCTGGGACGGCGCGACGATCCGATGGCGGTCGTCGATCCTGAATGCCTGGTGATCGGCGTCGAGGGCCTGCGCGTCGCGGACAGTTCGATCTTTCCGCGGATCACGAACGGCAACCTCAACGCGCCGTCGATCATGGTCGGCGAGAAGGCGGCCGATCATGTGCTTGGCAGGGGGATGCTGTCGCCGTCGAACGCCGAGCCGTGGATGAGCGCGCGCTGGAGAGAGTCGCAGCGCTGAGGCCGCGGTTCCGGTGAGGGTCCACGGGGGCGGCAGCTCTGTGTCGCCTGTACCGGCTTGCCCGCAGGGGGTTCGCCCCGCCTGCGGCGCGCCTACCCAACGGGGAGGCGCTGCCTGCCCGGACCCCTCCGAGGTATTTAGGCAATGATGAAGATCAGGGTGTAGAGATGATCCGGGCGGGGATTAGGCCCCTCAGCGCGTTGCCCATGAAGAGCCGGGCTCGGGGCAGATCCTCGGCGGCGAGAACCTCTTCGCGGGCGCGGCCGGCAGCGATGAACTCGGCCCTGAGGATACCGGGCAGGCAACCGGAGGCGAGAGGCGGTGTCCTGAGGCCCTCGCCGAGATCGAAGAAGAGGTTCGTGATTGTGCCCTCGGCAGCCTCTTCGCGCGTATTGAGAAAGAGCGCCTCGTCGATGCCCTCAGGTAGCGCGCCGCGGGTTGCGTCGTAGAGCGCGCGTTCGGTCGTCTTGTAGCGAAGGAGCGGGGCGTCCGGGTCGAGCCGTTCGGTCGCGACCATCAGCCGCCATTCCGGCGGGTTCGGGGCGAGCGGGCCGGTCGTGACTTCGGCGTTGCCGTCCCGTCCGATCGTGAGCCGGACGCGAAGCGGCGCCGGCCCGGAGATATCGGCGAGGGCAGCGTCGATCGAGCGGCGGTCCCAGCGAAAGCCGAGCGCGGCGGCCGAGGCGCGGGCGCGGGCGAGATGGGCCTCGAGCCGGCGGAAGGCGGTGCCGTCCCAGCCGAAAGTCTCGATCAGTCTGGTTTCAGCTCTGCAAATCGGGCTTTCCACAGCGCCTCCTCGTATTCGCCCTCGGGCGTTGAATCGATCACGATCCCGCCGCCCACGCCGAACTCGACTTCAAATTCCCCATAGAGCGTCAAGGTCCGGATGGCGACGTTGAAGCTTGACGCGCCGTCGGGCGCCATCCAGCCGACTGCGCCGCAATAGGCGCCGCGCGGCCCGAGTTCCAGTTCCCGGATGATCTCCATCGCGCGGATCTTCGGGGCGCCGGTGATCGAGCCGCAAGGAAAGAGCGCCCGCAAGATGTCCGAGGGCGCGGTGCCGGGCAGGAGCTGCCCGGTCACGCGGGAGACCATCTGGTGCACGGTCGCGTAGGATTCGATCGCGTAGAGCTCGGGCACGCGGACCGTGCCCGGCCGGCAGATGCGCGAGATGTCGTTCCGGAGAAGATCGACGATCATCAGGTTCTCGGCTCGGTTCTTCGCGCTTTGCTGCAGCTCCATGCGGAGCGCCGCGTCATGCGCGGGGTTGGACGCGCGGGGCGCGGTTCCTTTCATTGGCCGCGTCTCGATCCCGCCTTCGGCATCGGTGGAGAAGAAGAGCTCCGGCGAGCGCGACACCAGAACGGGAACGTCGGGCAGGGCGACGTAGGCGCCGTGGCCGACTGCCTGACGGGCGCGGAGGGCGGCATAGAGGCCGGGCGCGCTGCCCCGGCGCTCGGCCCGCATCGGCATGGTGAGGTTCGCCTGGTAGATGTCGCCCGCCGCGATGTAGTCGAGGATGCGGCGAAGCGCCCGGCCATGCGCGACCGCGTCCCAACCCGGCCGGGCTGCGGCGAGGCGCGCGCCGGCAGCCTCCCTTGCGGCACCGGCGAGGAAGGCGTCGGCCGGGCCCGGCGCATCGAAGACGCCGAAGACGAGAAGCGGTAGCCGGCGGTCTGGGGGCATCAGCGGCGTAAGGCGCGGCTCGAGCGCGTAGCCCAGCTCGTAGCTGGCGAAACCCGCGATCCAGGCGCCATCGGCGCGTTCCCGGTCAAGCGCATCAAGCGCGGCGTCGACCTCCCGCGCATGGTCGGCGCGAACGAGCCGCCGGGGGCGGTCGAACAGGGCGGGCTGGCCGCCGGGGCCATGTTCCAAAAGAACCATCTCTGCCGGGTCGTCGGTGAATCGCGGGGCGACCTTCGTCGTTCGTCACCGGCGGTGCAAGCGCGATGCCGCCCTTTCGCGCGCCGTTCGCGGCGTCGGCTGGGCCCGGCGACTTGACCGAGGTCAAGGTGCTGGGCGAGCGCGCCGTCCAAAACGGGCGGGCAGAGAGAAGAAGGATCGTTTCATGACGCATACGCCCCATGAACTGCACGAAGAATTCCCCGCCGACGCTGACAAGATCCATGAGCTAAAGACGTCGAACGCGCATTTTGCCCGGCTTGCCGACGAGTATCACACGCTCAACCGCGAAGTGCACCGCGCCGAAACGGGGGTGGAGCCGGTCGGGGATCTGGTCGAGACCGAGATGCGCAAGAAGCGCGCGTTTCTGAAGGACGAGATCGCGCGCATGCTGGCCGGTTCCTGAAGCCCTACTCGATCTGGTAGGGGAGAAGCCCTCGCCGGTCGGGGTCCACGCGCAGGCGACGTTCGAGCGGCGGGACGGAGCGCTGATGGCAATCCTTGCGGTCGCAGATTCGGCAGGAGATCCCGATGGGCTCGAAGGCGCGCGCATTCGTCAGGTCAAGATCGTCGGCATAGACAAGATCACGTGCGTGGCTGACCTCGCAGCCGAGCCCGATCGCGTAGCGCCGCACCGGCGCGTGGAATGACCCTCCGGGTTTCGACACGTCGCGCGCGAGGCAGAAGTAGCGCACCCCGTCCGGCGTCTCGGCCAATTGACGCAGGAAGCGGCCCGGCGTTTCGAAGGCGCGGTGGACGTTCCATAGAGGGCAGGCGCCGCCGAAGCGGGCGAACTGGAGCCGCGTCGCGGAATGGCGCTTGGTGATCGTGCCCGCCTGATCGACGCGGACGAAGAAGAACGGCAGGCCCTTCTGGCCGGGGCGCTGCAGCGTCGAGAGCCGGTGCGCCACCTGTTCTATCGAGGCGCCGAAGCGGTCGGCGAGCCGTTCCAGGTCGTGCCGCGTCTCCTGTGCGGCGCTGAGAAAGGCGCCGTAGGGCAGGAGCGCCGCTCCGGCGTAATAATTTGCAAGCCCGATCTTGGCGATGGAGCGCGCGGCTTCGGATTGGAACCGAGCGAGGTCGAGCGTGGCTTCCAGCAGTTCGTCCTGCGTGACGAGCGCGAGTTGGTGGAGAAGCTGGAAGCGGCGTGTTTCGGGCGCCGTGCGGGTCGAAAGGGTGAGGCGGTCCCCGGCGCGCTGGCGGATTTCGGCGATGTCTTCGTAGACCAGTTCCACCCCGTTATCAGCAAGGATCGCGCGCGCCTTGCGCTCGGGGTCGAAACCCCGCTCCTGCGGTTCGGCGAAGCGTTCGGCGGCGCGGTCAACGGCGTCGATATAATTGTCGCAGTAGTGGAAGAAATCCCGCACTTCGTCCCAGGGCGAGGCGCGCGACCCGGCCTCGTCGCGGCCAAGCGCTTCGTCGAGCGAGGCGAGGCGTTCGTCGTTCTGCCGGTAGGCGCGGTGGAGCGCGAGAAAGGCGCGGGCCAGCACCGGCGCGTTCGAGGCGGCGAGACGCAGGTCGGCCAACGGCGGCGCGGTGTCGGCGAAGACCGGATCTGCGAGCGCCTCGCGCATGTCTGAGACGAGCCGTTCGGCATCGCCCGCCGAAAGCTCCGTCACGTCGAGCCCGAATTCGCCGGCGAGCGCGAGCACCACGGCCGCCGAGACTGGACGGTGATTGTTCTCCATCTGGTTGAGATAGGGCAGCGACACCCCGAGCTTGGCGGCGAAGGCCTTCTGGGTGAGCCCGAGTCGCGTGCGGGTCTCGCGCAGCTTGGCGCCGGCATAGAGCTTCTGGGTCGGCATCAGACGGCCTCCACGGCGGCGGCAATGCGGGGCAGCATGCTGGGGAAGTCGTGCTCTTCGACCTCGGGGCCGGCTAACTTCAACAGCTTTGACTTCGCCGGTGGCATTGCCCTGCCCTCGCGCATGTCATAGGCGATCGGGGCGGCATCGCGGAGCGCGTCCATGCCGCCTGCGCTGCCGTGATGCAGCGCGATGTCGAAGCCGTCGGGATCGGCGAGCGTCGCCTCGAAGACCGCGCGCCCTTGCAGGATCAGCCAGCCCCGGAACGCGTCGAATGCGTCGTCGGAGCACCCGCCCTGCAGGAGATAGGCGAGCGCCCAGACATCGGTACGATAGGCGCGGGCATCCATCTCGCGCAGGATTTTATCGAAGGCACGAATGGCCGAGGGCTTGAATTGCGCGAGCCGCTCTGGCAGCAGATCGAGCCGCTCGCCGAGCGTTTCGATGCCGAGGCCAGTGTCGATCAGTTCCCAGAATACATCCTCGGTCATCTTGCGCGCGTCGGTCTTGTTGACCGGCTTCGGCCGTTCTTCGGCCTCGATGGCGGCGATGTCGACGTCGATCCGGGCGAGCTCGGAGGCGGAGCCGCCTTCGCCCGCGGCGAGCGCGCGGAAATCGGCCATGGCCTTCAGAAGGATCGCCTTCTTTTCCGGGATCTGGCCGACAAAGTCCTCGTGGCTGGCGCGCTGTTCGGCCTCGCTTACGTTCATGATTCCGGGTTCGTAGCGGAAGCCCTTGCGGCGTTCGTTCACGTAGAACCAGAAGACGCCCTTCATCAGGCAGGTATGCGCGCGCCAGATTCTGACCGCGCGCGCACCTTCGCCCATCGCGCGGAACCGTTCGAGGACCGCGAGTGTCGAATCGGTCAGCGGGGCGTAGAACGTCTCGCCGGACGGCGTGAAATAGGCCTCGATCTCGTCGCGTTTCCCGGCCTCGAAATACTGGTCGATCAGCCAGTCGTAGCCCGGTCCGCAGTGGCTCGCGTAGAGCGGAACGCCGGGCGTACACGTGATCTTCCCCGCCTCCTCCAGATCGACGACGGCGAACATGTAGCGTTCCCAGTCGTCGTCGAATGAGCGGAATTTCGGCTTGAAGCCGGTGACCAGCCCGTCCTTGTAGTCCATTCCGTGTCCCGCACCGGATTTGCAGATTTGCGGTGAAGACTAGACGAATCTGCGAAGCGCGCAATCGTCGGCGAGGGCGCTACTGGCCGAGCCGTTTGGTGCGGCGAATGACGAGAAGGATCGTCGCAACCGAGAGCACCGAAGACGCCGCCATGAGCGCCACGAGAGGCAGCGCCCCGCCGCCGAAGCCGAGCGCCCAGCCGGCGATGGCCGACAGCCCCGCGCCCCCTCCGATCATGATCGCGCCGCCGAGGCCCGAGGCGGTTCCGGCAAGCTGCGGGCGCACCGACAGCAGGCCCGCATTGGCGTTGGGCAGCGCCATCCCGTTGCCGAGTCCGACCGAGACAATCAGCCCGAAGAACAGCGTGGGGCGCGAAAACCCGGCAAGTTCGATCCCGGTCAGGACGACCATGCCCGCCGAGGTGATGAGGGTGCCAAGAAGTACCATCCGATTGATGCCGATCTGGACGGAGAAGCGCCCCGAAATGTAGTTGCCGAGCGCGTAGCCGACGGCGGGCGCGGCGAGGTAGACGCCAAGAACGCTCGGCGACAGGCGAAACACCTCGGTGCCGACATAGGGCGCGCCGCCGAGATAGGCGAAGAAACTGCCGGAGGAAAAGGCCGCAGTCAGACAGTAGCCCCAGAAGCGGGGCGAGCCCAGCAGTTCGGGATACTGGCGAACCTGATCGGAGAAGCGGGCGGCTCGTCCGACCGCCGTTTCGCCCAAATCCGCCCAGATCAACCAGAACGTGGCGAGCCCGACAAGGAAGAGCAGCACAAAGTTTGCGTGCCAGCCGAAAGCCTCGTCCAATACACCGCCGATCATCGGACCGACCATCGGCACGAGCGCCATGCCCATCGTAACGTATCCGATCATTGAAGCGGCCTGTTCCGCCGGCACCATGTCGCGGATCGCGGCGCGGCTCAGCACCATTCCGGCGGCGATCACCGCCTGCATCATGCGAAAAGCGAGGAATGTCGTGGCGTCCTGCGCGAGGATCGTGCCCGCAGTCGCGACAAGAAACAGCACAACCGACCAAAGGAGGACCGGCCGCCGACCGAACCTGTCCGAGATCGGCCCGATCACGATCTGCAAACCGGCGCTGACGGCCAGGAAGAGCGAAACCGAAAGCTGCATCAGCCGGTAGTCGGTCGCGAACCACTCGGTCATCGCCGGAAGCGACGGCAGGAAGACGTTCATCGCAAGCGCCGAGAGCCCCGTGACGCAGACGAGTGTCACAATATGGGGCGGGCTGGCGCGGTCGAGGAACGTCACCTGGACCCGAGGCTGGTCGGATTTCGTGGACATCGTCGTGGCTTAGGCGCGGTGCGGGTCGGTGTCCAGCGATCAGAATGCACAGGGCGTTGTGCGCCGTACAATTCCAGCCAACATAGATGAAGAATGCGTCAAGTTCGACGGGAGAGAAGCGGATCCGGGCGTACCGTCGGAGCACTTCCGTCAGGCAGGTCACGTAGCGTGGGTTGGGCGTTTGAACGTTCTGGTGCCTTCGCCCCGGCCGCCGCACGGATTACCTGGGATGATCGGCGCTGAACCGCGTGAATTTGCTGATTTGCAATTCGCACCATGACCGGAGCGAATGTGTTGCAAATTTTCGCAAATCTGCTTTGCGCGGGCCGCCGCACGGGCTAGTTTGCCGCAAACGTGAAGGGGGGAGAGCATGAAGGCCATTCTCGAAGAGCTGGAATCGCGGCGTGCGACCGCACGGGCGGGCGGCGGCCAACGCCGGATCGATGCGCAGCACGGGCGCGGCAAGCTCACGGCGCGGGAACGGATCGAGCTCTTGCTCGACGAAGACTCGTTCGAGGAGTTCGACATGTTCGTCGCCCATCGCTGCACGGATTTCGGAATGGAGAAGGACCGGCCTTCGGGCGACGGCGTCGTGACCGGATGGGGCACGATCAACGGCCGCATGGTCTATGTGTTCAGCCAGGATTTCACCGTCTTCGGCGGATCGCTCAGCGAAACCCACGCCCAGAAGATCTGCAAGATCATGGATATGGCCGTTCAGAATGGCGCGCCTGTCATCGGGCTGAACGACTCAGGCGGCGCGCGCATCCAGGAGGGCGTCGCCTCGCTGGCCGGCTATGCCGACGTCTTCCAGCGCAATATCATGGCTTCGGGCGTCGTGCCGCAGATCAGTGTCATTATGGGGCCCTGCGCGGGAGGCGCGGTCTATTCCCCCGCCATGACAGACTTCATCTTCATGGTGAAAGACACCTCCTACATGTTCGTCACGGGGCCGGACGTTGTGAAGACCGTCACGAACGAAATCGTGACGTCCGAGGAACTTGGCGGTGCGTCTACCCACACCCGCAAATCCTCCGTCGCCGACGGCGCGTTCGAGAACGATGTCGAGGCGATGGTCGAGATTCGTCGGCTGTTCGACTTCCTGCCCCTCAACAACCGCGAGAAGGCGCCGACGCGCCCCTTCTTCGACGATGTCGCGCGGATGGAGGAAAGCCTCGACACGCTCATCCCCGACAATCCCAACCAGCCCTACGACATGAAGGAACTGATCGTGAAGGTCGCCGATGAGGGCGATTTTTGCGAGATCCAGAAGGACTTCGCGGCGAACATCATCACCGGCTTCGTTCGGCTGGAAGGTCAGACGGTGGGCGTCGTTGCCAACCAGCCGACAGTGTTGGCAGGTTGTCTCGATATCGATTCCAGCCGCAAGGCCGCGCGTTTCGTGCGTTTCTGCGATGCGTTCGAGATTCCGATCCTGACCTTCGTCGACGTGCCGGGCTTCCTGCCGGGCACCGGCCAGGAATATGGCGGCGTCATCAAGCATGGGGCGAAGCTTCTCTTCGCCTACGGCGAGGCGACGGTGCCGAAGGTCACCGTCATTACCCGAAAGGCTTACGGAGGCGCCTACGACGTCATGGCGTCAAAGCATCTGCGCGGCGATTTCAACTATGCCTGGCCTACGGCCGAGATCGCGGTGATGGGTGCCAAGGGCGCGGTCGAGATCCTCTATCGCAGCGAACTGGGCGACAAGGACAAGATCGCGGCGCGCACGAAGGATTACGAGGGCCGCTTTGCCAATCCCTTTGTCGCTGCCGAAAAGGGCTTTATCGACGAGGTGATCATGCCGCATTCGACGCGCAAGCGCGTAGCGCGGGCATTCGCGTCCTTGCGGACGAAGAAGCTTAGCAATCCCTGGAAGAAACACGACAACATCCCGCTCTGAGGCGGGGCGACAGGTGGAGACGCCATGCTGAGGCGCAACGATACGGGCCGCGCGGAACGATGATCCGCTGGGCTCTGGCAATCGCGGGGGTGATCGGGATCGTGCTCTGGCTCGTGCTGGGCAAACAGGAGGCGGCTGTGCCGGTTGCAATTGCCGACATAATCACCGTGCCGTCGGGTCAGGCGGTGAGCTTCGTCGACACCGTCAACGACGCTCCCGGGCCCCAGGGACTGACGATCCGTTTCCGCTTTCTCGCGCCGGGCATCGCGCGCGAGAGGAGCACGGTGAGCGCAGAGGCTGCACAGGAGGACATGGCACATCTGTGCGAAATCTACGCCCTTCCGCGGCTGCCCGGGACCGGCCCGCGCCCCGAACAGATCGTGATCTCGTTCATGGATCGGGTCGTGCCCTTCGGCGAGCCCGACCCCGAGGCGACCCAGTTCTTTGAAGCCTATCGCGTCGAGGATGGGACCTGCATCTGGGAGGCATTGTGATGCGTCCACAGTATCTTGCCGGTCCCGGCGATTCTTGGTGCAGAGGTGATGCCCGCCCGCCACAGCTTCCAAACTTGCAGGGGCCGACATGGGACGGCGGCGGGCCATCCGCTATGATGGCGCGTGGCGGCGATCTCACGGCCGCTGCAGAAACAACCCGGCGGGAAATCGCGGAGAACCGCGCGTCCGCCTTTCTGAGCAGGAGCGTGTCATGTCTAAAGCACTTTTCGCGTGCGTTATGGTCGCATTTGTGGCGGCCTGTGCCCCGAAACAGGAAACGGTGTACGTCGAAGAACCCGTCACCGCTGAACCTGTCTTCACCGGCAAGTACAAGTAAGGTTCGCCGGCCGGTCCGCCATGGCGGACCGGCCGCACCGCGCGCGCTGCGCCCTGGGACGGGAGCCGCGCCATGCTGAAGCATCGCGGTTTTCCAGGCCGCCTTCCCGGCACCGACTTTCAGTTCACCATCCGCCGCGCGAACCCCAAGGGGGTGACCAGAATCGTCGCGCGCGAGCGCTATCGTGACCGCTCGCCGGCCGACCGGCGCGCCGACCTGGCCTTCATGGCCGCACTATGGGACCACTTCGGCGAAGAAGCGTTCGAGCGCGGCAATCTCGATGCCGGGCGGTTGTCGTGGCTGTTTGGCAGGGAAGTGATTCCCGTCGACGAGGACTTCGACCCCGAAAGCTATGAATCGCGTCTGAAAATCGACTTGGCCAGGGCCCGGGCGGCGTTCCCCGAGGCGTTCGAGGACGGGGAATAGGCATGTTCTTGCGCAATCTGGACGTGTTTGGGCGCAATTCTGCCGATCGTTTCCACCTTGGAAACTTTGGGTTTGCGCCTGCGACCCCCTCCCCGCATGGTGAGTGTGGGGCGTCACCCTACAGCAAGCATTGCGCCCCGATTTGTCAAAACCGTTACCCTTCCCCTTCTCTATGGCCTGGCCCCTCATGGGTCAGGCCGCCTTTCTTTGTCGATACGGCCTCATCCGAACCGCGCCCGCACGCCGTTCGGCAATGGAACGCCGAGCCTTCAAAATCACGCCGATTTCACTTTTCCGCGCCGTGCATTTCGCTAGACTGCGCGGCCATAACAAACCCTGTGGAAGGAAGAGCAGTATGCGGTTTACTAAAACTCTCGTCGCAATGGCGCTCGTCGGCGCTCTGGCCGGGTGCCTCGACAATGACGCGGAGCGCGGCGTGGCCGGCGCGGCTGCCGGCGCGCTCCTCGCGGACGCGACCGACAACAGCGCCGTCACCGGCGCGGTCATCGGCGGCGCGGCCGGCGTATTCTGCGACGACGTGGGCGTATGCCGATAACCATCTGACCGGGGCCGGTTCGGCCCCCGGGACAGCACTTGCCGAAGCCACCGGGGCGCGAATTCCCGGTGGCTTTTTCGTTTTCGCTCCGGACTGGATGGAAGTCCGGCGACGCCGCGCTCTGGGCATGACCTGTCGCGGGACACCGGACAGGCCCCCGGCTTTCGCGTTGAGCGACCTGCGACGCACTCTCACAAATCGCGCTCGGAAGCGGGCGCGTCGCGTGAACGGAACCGCGCTCGGGCGCGGGCCGGATCGCGCATCGAACATCCATGCACGGCGGGGAAGACAGACATGTTCAAGAAGATCCTGATCGCGAACCGGGGCGAGATCGCCTGCCGGGTCATCAAGACCGCGCGCAAGATGGGCATCCAGACGGTCGCGGTCTATTCGGATGCCGATAGGAACGCGCTGCACGTCAAGATGGCTGACGAGGCTGTCCATATCGGCCCGCCGCCCGCCAACCAGTCCTACATCGTGATTGACAAGATCATGGATGCGATCCGCCAGACCGGGGCCGAGGCTGTTCATCCCGGTTACGGCTTCTTGAGCGAAAACATGAAGTTCGCGGAGGCGCTCGAGAAGGAGGGCGTGGTCTTCATCGGCCCGCCGAGCCCTGCGATCGAAGCGATGGGCGACAAGATCACGTCGAAGAAGCTCGCGATTGATGCCAAAGTGTCGACCGTGCCAGGTTACATGGGGCTGATCGAAGATGCCGACGAGGCCGTGAAGATAAGTGGTGAGATCGGCTATCCTGTGATGATCAAGGCCTCCGCAGGCGGCGGCGGCAAGGGAATGCGGATCGCCTGGAACGACGAGGAGGCGAGGGACGGCTTCCAGTCCTCGAAGAACGAGGCGGCGGCGTCCTTCGGCGACGACCGTATCTTCATCGAGAAATTCGTCACCCAGCCGCGCCACATCGAAATCCAGGTGCTGGCCGATAAGCATGGCAACTACGTCTACCTGCACGAGCGCGAATGCTCGATACAGCGGCGGAACCAGAAGGTCATCGAAGAAGCGCCAAGCCCTTTCCTGGACGAAAAGACCCGCAAGGCGATGGGCGAACAGGCCTGCGCACTGGCCCGCGCGGTCGGCTACAGCAGCGCCGGCACCGTGGAATTCATCGTCGATGGCGACAAGAATTTCTACTTCCTTGAAATGAACACGCGACTTCAGGTTGAACACCCGGTGACAGAGCTGATCACCGGGGTAGATCTCGTGGAACAGATGATCCGCGTCGCGGCGGGCGAGAAGCTGCCATTCGCGCAGAAGGATCTGAAGATCAACGGCTGGGCGATCGAGAGCCGGCTCTATGCCGAGGACCCCTACCGCAACTTCCTGCCCTCGATTGGAAGGCTCACCCGCTACCGCCCACCCGCCGAGGCGGTCGCGGATCACGCCATCGTCCGCAACGACACGGGTGTCTATGAGGGCGGTGAAATCAGCATGTATTACGACCCGATGATCGCCAAGCTCTGCACTTGGGCACCGAACCGGGCCGAAGCGATCGAGGCGATGCGAGTCGCGCTCGACACGTTCGAAGTTGAGGGGATCGGGCACAACCTGCCGTTCCTTTCGGCGGTCATGGACCATTCGCGCTTCATCGAGGGCGCGATCACGACGGCCTTTATCGCCGAGGAATATCCCGACGGTTTCCAGGGCGTGACGCTGCCTCAGGGCCAGCTACGCAAGGTCGTCGCGGCGGCCGCGGCGATGAACCGCGTGGCCGAGATCCGGCGCACGCGGATCACCGGGCGGCTCGGCAACCACGAACGTCATGTCGGCGACGATTGGGTCGTGGCGATCCAAGGCGAGGAGATTGCCGTCCGGATCGCCGCCGACCGCGAGGGCGCCACGGTCCGGTTTCAGGATGGCACCGCACATCGCGTAACGTCGGACTGGACGCCGGGCCAGTCGCTCGCGCGGCTCGACGTCGATGGCGAGGCGGTGGTCCTGAAGGTCGACAAGATCCCGGCCGGCCAGCGCATCCGTACGCGCGGCGCGGACCTCAACGTTTATGTCCGCACACCCCGCCAGGCCGAGCTTGCGCGGCTGATGCCCGAAAAGCTTGCCCCGGACACGTCGAGATTCCTTCTGTGTCCGATGCCGGGCCTTATCGTGAAGATCTCGGTCGAAGAGGGGCAGGAGGTGCAAGAGGGTCAGGCGCTTGCCACGGTCGAGGCGATGAAGATGGAAAACATCCTGCGGGCGGAAAAGAAGAGCACCGTCAAAAAGATCGCCGCACAGCCAGGCGCGAGCCTCAAGGTCGACGACGTTATCATGGAATTCGAGTGAGGCGCTTGAGGGCATGGAACTGATCCTGCATCTCGGGGTTCACCGGACCGGCTCGACGGCGCTCCAGCGCATGCTGAACGGTACTTCGTCAATGCTGGAGGCCGTCGGAGTGCGGTTCTGGGGCCCGCAGGTGATGCGGATCGGGCATCTGCGCGATTTCGTGCCGTCGGTCGCGCGCGCGGGTTCAGATGCTGCACCCCTCGCGCAGTTCGCACCGATGGCGGCGGCGCTGCACGACGAATTCGCGCTGGCTGAGAGCGAAGGGGTGCGACGGCTGATCGTCAGCGACGAGAACCTGCTGGGCGCGATGCGCGACAACTACGATTCGGGCGCGCTATACCCGGATGCGCGCGCCTGGCTGATCGGAACGGCCGCGCTGTTCCCGCGCGCCCCCAATGAGATCTACATCGGTCTGCGCGACTACGCCGAATACGCGGTTTCGATCTACTCGCACCTTGTGCTGCGCAGGGCGATGGCGGATTTCGATTCGTCCCGCTTCGTGACGCTGGGCGAAGGGCGCGGCTGGTCGGCGGTCCTTGCCGACTTGGTCACCGTCTTTCCGAATTCCCGCGTCCGGGCGTGGCGCTACGAGCGCCGGCGCGACATGGTGCCCGGCGTCGCCCGCGCGATGGCCGGGCAGTCGGTGGACCTGCCGCCACCCAAGCTCGCTCCGACCGGCGGACTTTCCCGCCCGGCGCTCGATGCCATACGCGCAGCGTGGTCAAGGCCCGGCGGCCGTACTGCAGAACGGCAGGCCGAGGCGGCGGCTCTGGCCGGGATCGAAGGGCCGACATTCGATCCCTTCGATGCCAAGTTGCGCGCAAGGTTGACGGCAAGGTTCGAAACTGATTGGCGGAGGATTGCCTCGGGCGCGGTGCCGGGTGTCACGGTCTTCGATCCGGCTGCCTCGGAGGCGGTGCGATGAGATGCGCCTATCGGCCCAATATCTGTCTGTCGCGGATTTCCTGCTGCCTTAGCGGGAACTTGTCGATCGCACGCACGATCTCACGCACCTGCCAGGGAAGCGGCTTGCGCAGCTTCACCGCCCCGTCCTTGTCGAGCAGCACCATCGAAAAGCCGCGCGGGCGCAGTTTGCGGCGCACTTCGGACGGGTTCCTCGGGTCGGTGTCGGTGAGGATGATCACGTCGCGCTTGATGAGTTCGCCCGGATCCTCGGCGAGGTACAGAAGCTGGGTCTGGAAGGCGGGATCGTTGGCGCTGTCGGCAAAGACGACGACGGGACGCTTCTGCCAAAGAAACTCGTCGAGCGTCACGTCTTCCGCCGGAATCGGCTCAAGCACAGGCGGCTCGGATTCCTGGGCGTTGGTGGCAAAGGCCAACGTGCCGGACAGGATCAGGGTGAGAACGGGCTTCATGCAATCTCCTTTGCCTCAGATATAGGCCCAAGGGGCAGATTACCAAAGGAATATGCCGGGACGGTGATACGGGTCCGGCGAGCGGTGAAAGGACGACGACGATGACGGGAAAGCTGAAGGAATGGCAGGTTCTGGCGGAGAAAGAGCTGAAGGGCCGCAATCCCGACGATCTGACATGGGCCACGCTCGAAGGGATCGCCGTCAAGCCGCTTTACACCGAGGCTGATACGGAAAGCCTTGACCATATCGGCTCGTTGCCCGGTCTTGCGCCTTTCACGCGCGGGCCGCGCGCGACGATGTACGCGGGCCGGCCGTGGACGATTCGGCAATACGCGGGCTTCTCGACGGCGGAAGAGTCGAATGCGTTCTATCGCAAGAACCTCGCGGCCGGGCAGCAGGGCGTATCGGTCGCCTTCGATCTCGCGACGCACCGGGGCTACGACAGCGACCATCCTCGCGTCGTGGGAGACGTGGGCAAGGCGGGCGTCGCGATCGACAGCGTCGAGGACATGAAGATCCTGTTCAACGGCATCCCGCTTGGGAAGATCAGCGTGTCAATGACCATGAACGGGGCGGTCATCCCAATCCTTGCGAGCTTCATCGTTGCGGGCGAGGAGCAGGGGGTGGAACGGTCAGCCCTGTCGGGCACGATCCAGAACGACATCCTCAAGGAGTTCATGGTGCGTAACACCTACGTCTACCCGCCCGAACCGAGCATGAGGATCGTCGCGGATATCATTGAATACACCGCGAAAGAGATGCCGAAGTTCAACTCGATCAGCATCTCCGGCTACCACATGCAGGAAGCGGGCGCGAACCTCGTGCAGGAGCTGGCCTATACGCTGGCCGACGGGCGCGAATACGTCCGCACGGCCATCGCGCGGGGCATGGACGTGGACGCCTTCGCGGGGCGGCTGTCGTTCTTCTTCGCCATCGGCATGAATTTTTTCATGGAGGCCGCGAAGCTGCGCGCCGCGCGGCTTCTCTGGCACCGGATCATGACGGAGTTCGGCGCGAAGAAGCCGTCGAGCCTGATGCTGCGCACTCATTGCCAGACCTCGGGCGTATCCTTGCAGGAGCAGGACCCTTACAACAACGTCATCCGCACCGCTTACGAGGCGATGAGCGCCGTTCTCGGCGGCACCCAGTCCTTGCATACCAATGCGCTTGACGAGGCGATCGCCCTCCCGACCGAGTTCTCTGCGCGGATCGCGCGCAATACGCAACTGATTTTGCAGGAAGAAACCGGAATCACTCATGTCGTCGATCCGCTCGCCGGGTCCTACTACGTGGAAAGCCTGACGGCGGAACTGGCCGAAAACGCCTGGGCGCTCGTGGAAGAGGTCGAGACGATGGGCGGCATGACCAAGGCCGTGGCCTCGGGGATGCCGAAGCTCCGGATCGAGGAAAGCGCGGCCCGCCGTCAGGCGATGATCGACCGCGGCGAGGAGGTCATCGTCGGCGTCAACAAGTACCGCAAGGACAAGGAAGACCCGATCGACATTCTGGATGTGGACAACGTGAAGGTGCGCGAGGCGCAGATTACGCGCCTGGAGAAGATCAGGGCAAGCCGCGATCAGGCGAAGTGCGACGCGGCGCTGGCCGAAGTGGAGCGGCGCGCGAAGGACGGCGGCAATCTTTTGGAGGCGGCGGTCGAGGCCGCGCGGGCGAGGGCATCGGTAGGAGAGATTTCGATGGCGATGGAAAAGGTGTTCGGCCGCCACCGGGCCGAAGTGAAGACGCTCGCCGGTGTCTACGGCGCAGCCTATGAAGGCGACGAGGCCTTCGCGGCGATCCAACAGGATGTCGAATCGTTTGCGGAGGAGGAGGGGCGACGCCCGCGGATGCTCGTTGTCAAGATGGGCCAGGACGGGCACGACAGGGGCGCAAAGGTCATTGCGACCGCCTTCGCCGATATTGGCTTCGACGTCGATGTCGGCCCCCTCTTCCAGACGCCGGAGGAGGCCGCACAGGACGCGGTCGATAACGATGTCCACATCATCGGCATCTCGTCCCAGGCGGCTGGCCACAAAACGCTGGCGCCGAAGCTCATTGAGGCGCTGAAGGATAAGGGCGCGGGCGACATCGTCGTGATCTGCGGCGGCGTCATTCCGCAGCAGGATTACGAGTTCCTGCAAAATGCCGGCGTCAAGGCGATCTTCGGCCCGGGGACGAACATCCCGGCGGCGGCCAAAGACATCCTGCGGCTGGTGCGCGAGGCCCGGGCGGCATAGTGGGGCCGCCCGTCTGAGTGGCTTCGCCGGCTTCGTCAGTTGTGGACAGCGGGCGCGGGGTGATCGGAAGCCGGCGCTTCCGCTTCATCCTCTACGCCCGGCGCGGCGCTGAGAAGCAGGATCGCATAGCCGAGTATCGCGGAGATGCCCGACCCCACGAGGACGCCGAGCCGCACCGCGTTCATGTTGTCCTGGCTGTCGAAGCTCAGGCCGCCGATGAACAGGGACATCGTGAAGCCGATCCCGGCCAGGCATGCGATCCCGTAGACATGCGCCCAGGTGACGGCATGTGGCAGCCGTGCCCAGCCGGCTCTGACCATCAGCCAGGTCACGCCGAAGACGCCAAGCTGTTTGCCGACAACGAGACCCGCTGCGATACCCAGCGGCAGGGGCGCGAAGAGATCACCGAATGTCAGCCCCTGAAGCACCACACCGGCATTGGCGAAGGCGAAGATCGGCACGATGAGAAATCCGACATAAGGCGTCAGGGCATCCTCCATCGCGTGGAGCGGCGATTTTCCGAAGCGGTCCTTCATCGGTACGAAAAACGCGGTGATCACACCCGCAAGCGTCGCATGGACACCGGATTTCAGGACGAGCACCCAAAGGATAACGCCGCATAATATGAATGGCGCATGGCGATGGGCGCCAACCCAGTTCAGCCATAAAAGCCCGGCGAGCGGCAGAAGCGCCAGCCAGAGATAGTCGATATGCAGTTCCCTGGTATAGAAGAGCGCGATGATCAGGATGGCGCCCAGGTCGTCGAGGATCGCAAGCGTAAGGAGGAAGATCTTCAAGGCCGAGGGAACCCGCTTTCCGAGAAGCGCGAGAACGCCCACCGCGAAGGCGATGTCTGTCGCCGCCGGGATCGCCCATCCGCCGCGCGTGACCGGGTCGGAGAAATTCAGCGCCAGATAGATCAGCGCCGGCACAACCATGCCGCCCACGGCCGCCATGCCCGGAAGCACGACATCGCCGGGCTTCTTCAGCTTGCCTTCGACCATCTCGCGCTTCAACTCCAGCCCGACGAGGAAGAAGAAGACCGCCATCAGCCCGTCGTTGATCCACAGGATCAGCGGTTTCGAGAGCCCTTCGCCATCGAGAAGGATCGAGAGCTTCTTTACGAGGATCAGGTGATACCCGGCCGACAGCGAGGAATTGGCGACGATCAGCGCCAGAAGCGCGGCGAGCATGAGAACGACACCCCCTGCGGCGTCGTGGCGGAACAGACGTTCGAGGGTGCGGGAAAGGCTCATACGGGCGAATTCCTGTCGGGTTCAATGACGTTCGGGACAAGATGAACCTTTTCCCGGCGAGATCAACAGTCGATGCGCCGGAAATCGGCTTGCCCGACGCTCGTGCGCGCCTAGGATTATCTGGATCGGGCGGGGAACACGGCATGGCGGAATTCGATCATCTTGCGGTTTCGGCGCGGATACTGGACGAGGGGGCCGCGGACGTGGAAGCGGCGCTGGGCGTCGCGCTCGAGACTGGCGGGAGGCATCCTCTGATGGGGACGCACAACCGCCTTCTGAGCCTCGGCCCGTCCGAATATCTCGAAGTGATCGCGATCGATCCCGACGCGCCCGCGCCGGATCGACCGCGTTGGTTCGCGCTTGATGCATTTTCCGGCCCGCCTCGGCTGACGAACTGGGTGCTGCGGGTGGACGATCTGCATGCGGCGCTCGCCGGGGCGCCGGAGGGGGCGGGGTGGCCGATCGACCTCGCCCGGGGCGCCTATCGCTGGCGCATGGCTGTACCGGAAGACGGGCGACTGCCGTTCGACAATCGATTCCCCGCGCTAATCGAATGGCGCAGCCATGCCCATCCTGCCGCCGCCTTGCCGGACCGGGGGTGCCGGCTCCTGAAGCTCGAGGTGTCGCACTCGGAGGCGGGCGCTCTTGGCCGAGCGCTGCCGCTTAACGATCCGCGCATCGATTTTGTGGTGGGGCCGCCCGGCCTCAGGGCAGTGATTGCGACGCCTGCGGGCGAGCGGGTGCTGACGTGATCATCCGGCCTGCAGTGACGGCAGACTTGCCGGCCATACTCGACCAATGGAATCCGGTCATCCGGGACACGACTGTCACCTTCACGAGCGAGGAGAAGACCGTCAAGAGCCTCGCTGTGCTCATAGCGGAACGGCGGGCGGCGGGGCGCGAATTCCTCATCGCGGAAGAAGAAGGGTTGCTCGGCTTCGCGACCTACGCCCAATTTCGGGGCGGCATCGGCTATGTCCATGCGATGGAACATACCATCGTGCTCGCGCCACGGGCGCGCGGGCGCGGCACGGGACGCGCTTTGATGGCGCGGATCGAGGCGCATGCTCGCGCTGGTGGAGCGCATACTCTCTTCGCGGGGGTGTCAGGCGAGAATTCAGAAGGCGTTGCCTTCCACGAACGGATAGGCTTCATCCATGTCGCGCGCATTCCCGAAGTCGGCCGCAAGTTCGGGCGCTGGCTCGACCTCGTTCTGATGATGAAGATGCTTGGATAGGGAAGCGCGTTTCAGGCGGCGCTTTCCACCGCCTGCACGATCCCGTCTACGATTTCGGCGAGAAGCGCTTCGTCCTCGCATTCTGCCATGACCCGGATCAGCGGCTCGGTGCCCGACTTGCGGATCAGCAGCCGGCCGGAGCCATTCAGACGCGCTTCCGCGCCGGTGATCGCAGCTTGGACATTGGCGGCCGACAGCGGTTCGGTTCCGACCCCGTAGCGGACGTTCTTGAGCATCTGCGGCACCGTGTCGAACTGGCGGACGAGTTCGGAGGCGCGCTTGCCCGTCTCGGCCATCGCGGCGAGGAACTGCAATCCAGCGATCAGGCCGTCGCCCGTCGTCGCATAGTCGGTCATCACGATATGGCCCGATTGCTCGCCGCCGAGGTTGAAGCCGCCCTCGCGCATCCGCTCGACAACGTAGCGGTCGCCAACCGCTGTCCGCTCGAGGCGCAGACCGCGGCTGCGCAGGAAGCGCTCAAGTCCAAGGTTGGACATGACCGTCGCGACGAGCGCATCGCCGCTCAGCCGACCGGACTCTGCCCAACGCGCGGCGAAAAGCGCCATGATCTGATCGCCGTCCGCGACCTTGCCGTTCTCGTCGAGGATCATCACCCGATCCGCATCGCCATCCAGCGAGATGCCAAGGTCCGCACCATGCGCCACGACCGCCGCGGCTGCCGTCTCCAGGTGGGTGGACCCGCAGTGGTCGTTGATGTTGTGGCCATTGGGCGTGACTCCCACCGGGATCACCTCGGCGCCAAGCTCCCACAGCACTTCGGGCGCGGCGCGATAAGCCGCCCCGTTCGCGCAGTCGATGACAACCTTGAGGCCGGAAAGCTGGCCGCGCAGCGGGAACGTTGTCTTGGCGTATTCGACATAGCGTCCGCGCCCATCGTCGATCCGTCTCGCGCGGCCGATATTCTCAGGTTGGGCCGGCTCGATCTCGCCCGTCAGGATCTCTTCGATCTCGGTCTCGGCCTCGTCAGAAAGCTTGAACCCGTCAGGCCCGAAGAACTTGATGCCGTTATCGTGGGCAGGGTTGTGGGACGCCGAGATCATGATGCCGAGATCCGCGCGCATGGAGCGGGTTAGGTAACCCACCGCAGGGGTGGGCACCGGCCCAAGGAGGAGTACGTTCATGCCCGTCGAGGTCAGCCCCGCCGTCAGCGCGTTTTCGAGCATGTAGCCGGAAAGTCGCGTGTCCTTGCCGATCACAACCCGGTGCCCGTTCCGCCCGTCAGTGCGGAAGAAGCGACCCGCCGCCGCGCCGAGCCTCAGCGCCATCTCGGCAGTCATGGGATACGTGTTCGCCGTGCCGCGCACGCCGTCGGTTCCGAAGATCTTTCTGCTCATGCCTGTTCTCCCGCGCTCACGGCTTCGTAGAGCCTTAGCGCCTGTTTTGCCTCGACGATATCATGGACGCGATGAAACTGCACTCCTTGCGCGAGCCCGGCAAGCATCACGGCGATCGTGCCGGGGATGCGCAGCTCGGCACGACTCTCCGCCGCCCCGCCGCCAATGGTACCGATGAACCGCTTGCGCGACGCGCCGAGGAGCACGACGCAGCCCAGGCCGTGAAACAGCGACAGGCCCCGGAGCAGCTCAAGATTATGCGCGACTGTCTTTCCAAAGCCGATGCCTGGGTCGACGACGATGCGGTCGCGCGGGATCCCGGCCGCTTCAGCCTGCGCGACACGTTCGGCAAGAAAATCAAAGACATCGAGGAGGACGCTGTCATAGCGTGGGTCATTCTGCATGGTCGCAGGATCGCCCTGCGCATGCATGAGGCACAGCGGCACCCCGCGCGCGGCCACAAGCGCAGCGATACCAGGATCGTAACCCAAAGCCGCGACATCGTTGACGAAATCGGCACCGGCGTCGAGCGCGGCCCCGGCGACCTCGGCCTTGCGCGTGTCGATTGAGATGGGGAGCTTGAGACCGCCTGACCGAAGCTTCGAGATCACCGGCGCGGTGCGCTCGATCTCCTCGGCAGCTCCGACGACACCCGCGCCAGGCCGCGTGCTTTCGCCACCGATGTCGAGGATGTCGGCCCCCGCCTCGGCCATCGCGCGGGCATGGGCAGCGGCGGCGTCCCCGGCATGAAAGCGCCCGCCATCGGAAAAGCTGTCGGGTGTCACGTTAAGAATGCCCATGAGGCGCGGACGGTCGAACTCCATCCCCGCCAGCGGCAGGCGGGCGGCGGTGAGGTGGCCACGGATCTCCGCCGGGATATCTTCGGCCAGGATGAGGCCCCTTGAGCCATCGCGCTTCAGAACCTCGGCCCGGTCGAACCAGCACCATCCGCCGGCGAGCGGCAGTGCGCCGTCGGGGCGCAGCGGATCTGTCATCGGGATCGGGCGGAAATATTCCATGCGGGGCTTTTCTTCCGCACCACGCCGCTTGGCAAGGGCGTCGATCAGAGCGGCCCGACAGGCACGCGGCAACCTGCCGGCACTGCAACAGTTTCGTGAAGATCGACCCGCGTGGCGTCGAGCATCTCGGCGAGCCAGAGCGCCAGCGCAAAGGGGTCGGCGCGCAGCGGTGCGCCTGCGACATCGAGCGCCATTTTGCCCGGCGCCCAGACGACCGGTTCGCCCCGCTTCATCGCCCAGTCAAGTTCGGTCCGCGTCGCGACAACGTTAAGGCGGCTGTCGAGCGCGGCGACCGCCCAGGCGGCCTGTTCAATAGCGAGAAGATCGATGCGGCGCTGGGCGTCGGGCGTGGCCGCCTCGGGGCGGGGAAGATCGGGCAGGCCGACAGTCACGACCGCCGCGGTGGGAGCAATGCGGTCGAGCCAGGCCGAAAGTGCGGGCGCCAATATGTCCGCCGGCACATGCGCGATGACGGGCCGAGGCGCGGATTCCCTCGGCGTGTCGGTCGTTTCGGCGCTGCGGCTCCGGACGATCTCAACGCCAAGTGCGCCGGGCCCCCGGTCGAGCTTCTCGACGCGCAGGAAGACGCGCTCGGGCTGCGGCTCAGCCAGCAGACGCGCGCAGATGCGTTCGGCCAGAGTTTCGAGTAGATTGAGCCGTTCGGCCGCGAGCTCGGCCGCGATCGCATCGGTGATCCGGTCATAGGAAAGGATACGATCCACGTCGTCGCCCGCCTTGTCCTGCGTGCGGAGTTCCACCACGACGTTGAAGCGCAACCGCTGCGGGGCGCCGCGCTCGACCTGGAAGGCCCCTATATCGGCCTGCGCGATATGATCGCGCAGACTGATCCGGTCGGGCGGATCGCCTGTCTCCATCGCGTGGGCGCGGTCTTCCGGATGGGCGAAGGCCAGGCGGATGTCGTCACACATGTCGATGCTCCGAACGTCGGCTCGGCGCATCATAGCGCCACGCCCCGCGCTAGGAATAGCGCGAGGTCGGCGCGTTGCGGCCCGCAAGCGACCCTCGGCGTCTCAGTTCAGCGCTGTCTTTAGCGGCGGGCGGTAGAAGATGTGCTGTCCGATTTCCGCGGTCCGGTCGAAACGGCGCGACCAGGCCGGCCGCACGGCGGGCGTGTGGAAATAGGTTGCTCCGTCGGTCAGACGGCGCGGCGCGCCTTCGATCATGGCGCGCGCGATCTTGCCGGCGACAGTCCAGGCGCTCTTGTCGCCGATCCGCTCGGCAGCACCGTCACACATGAACGAGAATTGGCAGCCGCGCGAATTCGACTGATTGACCACGCCACAGACCGAGGCGGGGAAACGCGGGCTGTCCACCCGGTTGAGGATCACTTCAGCGACAGCCGCCTGCCCCTTGATGCCTTCGCCGCGCGCTTCAAAATAGAGCGCCTTGGCAAGGCACTCGAATTCGGGCCCACCCGTGGGCGCGGACTGGTTGGCGAGCCATGCCGTGTCATACCCGATGGCTTTGTTCTTCGACTTCGACCGCGTCTTCGGTGCGGGCGAGGTCACGATTGCAGTGAGGCGAGTCCCCTTAACGGCGCCGAGCGCCGCCCGTTCCTGTCCAAGAAGGGCGGTCAGGTTCATTCCAATGGCAGCGGTCGGATCATTCGACTGGCTAACCGTCATCTCGGCGTGCACGCCTCCAGAGAGGGCGAGGAGCATGGCGATGCCCCCGGTCCAAGACTTCAGCATAAACATTTCACTATCCCGAATTGCTAACGTCGAGCCACAGCCCCCAAGGCTTTGACCGGCGCGGCATATCCCATACAGCCGCTCACGTCCAGTCGCGTGATATTTAGGCAACAGTGGCCCGTTGTGACCTATGGGCTGTTTCCCACTTGGAAACACAGAAAAACGCGGGCCCGGAGGCCTTTCGTTTGAGTAACATATTGCAAATAATGAATTAATTTACGAATCTTGTTTGTCGAGCAAGGCGAACTGCGCGGCAGCGAGTCGCGCGACGGGTACTCTAAACGGCGAGCAGGAGACGTAGTCGAAGCCGGACCTGCGACAAAATGCGATGCTTGGCGGGTTGCCGCCATGTTCGCCACAGACGGAAAGCGTTACGTCAGGCTGAATTTTGCGCCCCCGCGCACACCCGATGAGCAGGAGTTCGCCGACGCCATCAATGTCCAAAACGTGAAACGGATCCTCAGGGTAGACCTGCTGCTTAACGTAGTCGCCCATGAAGCGACCGGCATCGTCGCGCGACAGGCCGTATGTCATCTGAGTCAGGTCGTTCGTTCCGAACGAGAGGAACGACACGTGGTGAGCGATTTCCCCGGCGCGAAGTGCCGCGCGCGGAGTCTCCACCATGACCCCCAGGCGGTAGTCGAAATCGACGCCGGTCGCGACTCTGACGGCGGCGGCGACGGCGTCGAACTGCGTTTTCACGATTTCGACCTCGCGCTTGGCCGAGACGAGCGGGATCATCACTTCGGGCACCACGGCGGCGCCGCGTCTTGACGCTTCGACGGTTGCCTCAAAGATCGCGCGGGCCTGCATCTCGTAGATTTCAGGCACCGTCACGCCGATCCGCACCCCGCGCAGGCCGAGCATCGGGTTGAACTCGCTCAGCGCCTCGACACGGCGCGTCACCTCCGAAAGCGGCCGGTCGAGTGCCTCGGCCAGTTCGCGCATCCCCTCGCGGTCTTGCGGCAGAAATTCATGAAGCGGCGGATCGAACAGCCGGATGCAGACCGGAAGGCCCGCCATGATATCAAAGAGCGTGATGAAGTCCGCCCGCTGCATCGGCAGCAGCCGGTCAAGCGCCACCTTCCGGTCCTTCGCGGAGTTGGCGAAGATCATCTCGCGCATGACCGTCAGCCGGTCTTCGTCGAAGAACATGTGCTCGGTCCGGCAAAGGCCGATCCCCTCGGCCTCGAACATCCGCGCGGTGCGGGCTTCGTCCGGCGTATCGGCGTTGGCGCGCACGCCGATGTCGCGGACATTGTCGGCCCAGTGCAAAAGCGTGCGGAACCATTCGTCCAGCGCGGGCTCCAGCATCTCGGTAGTGCCGGCGAGAACTTCGCCGTTCGTACCATCGATCGTGATCATGTCGCCTTCGCCGAAGACGCGTCCGTCTTTGGTGGTGATCCGGCGGTCGCGCGTGTCGAGGCCAAGATCGGAGGCGCCGACGATACAGGGCAGGCCGAGCCCGCGCGCGATCACCGCCGCATGGCTCGTGATGCCGCCGCGCTCGGTCAAGACCGCCACAGCGGCATGCATGCCGCGGATATCCTCGGGCACCGTCTCGCGGCGTACGAGGATGCAGGCTTCGCCTCTTGAGGCGCTGGCCTGGGCGTCGGCGGCTGAAAGGACGATGCGGCCCGACGCGGCGCCGGGGCTGGCGTTGATGCCGCGCGCGATACAGTCGCGCGTGCCGCGGGGATCGACTTGATAGTGCAAGAGCTCCGACAACGCGCGCGGCTCGACCCTGAGAATCGCCTCGTCACGGCTGATGATGTCTTCCTGGGCGAGCGTCACCGCGGTTCGCACCGCCGCGCGCGACGAGCAGGGCACGCGGATTGCGTCGATAACCCTCAACGCGCCATTCTCCAGCGCGAACTCGATCTGCATCTCCTCGCGCAGTTTTACGCGGCAGCGGCGGCAGTGGTCCTGAAGGGTGGCGAAAACCTCGGGCGCGGCCTCTTCGAGCGAATTGCCGCGCTTGTCCTTGACCAGATAAAATGTCTCTTCGGCCTTGCGGTTCGCGGGATTGAGCCCGCGGAAGCGGCCCGTCACCTGGGGTGCGCCGGTCACGCCTTCGATCAGCTGAATCGTGCCCTGACCCGAGAGGCCCGGACCTAAACACTGCACCATCTCCTGCACGACGAGGCCGAGCGCGGCTTCGGGCGGCGCGCCCTTGGCCTCACGCAGGAGCCGTGCGGTTGTTCCTTCCCACGCGCGCGCCATGGAGCGCAGGACCTCGGCAAGCTGGCGGGCGGTGTCCTGGGGGAATTCCTCCTCCATTTCGGCGTCGTAGGCGGCGAGCGCGGCGGCCAGCGCGGATTCAGACGGCTCGGCCGTGAACATGTCGGGGTCGAGCCGCGCGACATGGATTGCGTAAGACTGTACGAAGCCGAGGTAAAGCGCGTCGGCAAGTGCCTGGCCGTGCTTCTCGCGGATCGCGTCGTGGCGCTCGGCGTTCATACCGACATTCAGTACAGTGCCCGGCCCGCCCCAGTCGGGATCGGCGGGGCTCGGCCGGATCGAGATGAGCGCACCGGCATCGAAACTCGCCACGATTCGCCGTGTGTCGGGCATCTGGCCCGCTGCGATCGCGCGGACGGTGTCGCAGGGCAACGCCACCGATTTCGGCACCGGCAAGTCCAGTCGGATCAGCCGCTGAAGACACTTGGCGCGCCAGCCATGCCGCGCGGCATCGACTTGCGCCGATGGCGTAATCTCCGTGAACGGGGTGAAGTCCGTGTGTTTCTGCACTGCGGCAACCTCTTGTCGAGCCGCAGCATAGCGAGATGCCGGTTCTCCGCAAGATCAAGCCGGCTTCGCGGCCCCGTGACGACGGGCATGTCGCGCAGGATGGGCCCGACGGCGCGCTTGCACAGCCCGGCCCGTTACGCCATGACTGGCCCAAGGCTCTTGGCACAAGCAGGTTAGGAAGCCGTCATGGCACTGCCCGTCCGGCAGCAGGTGACGTTCTGGGGGATCGCGGCGGCGGTCTTCTTCGCTTTGCTGTGGGGACTTGGCAACGTCATCCTGCCCTTCATCGTGGGCGGCGCGCTTGCCTATTTCCTTGACCCGGTCGCGGACCGGCTCGAGCGCATGGGGATGAGCCGTGTCGCCGCAACTTCGGTTATCTCGGTGATCGCCCTGCTCACCTTTATCCTGCTCGCGCTTCTCATCGTGCCCATGCTTGTCCGCCAGCTTGGCCAACTCGTGAACGCCGCGCCGAATATCTTCGGCGAGCTGCAGGGCTTCCTGTCCGTGCAGTTCCCCCAGTTCATGGAAAACGAAAGCGTCGTCCGCGATACGCTGAGCGCTGTCGGCGAGACGATCAAGTCGCGGGGCGGGGAGCTTGCGCAGGGGCTCCTGAATTCCGCGCTGTCGGTGATCAACGCGATCGTCTTCATCGTCGTCGTTCCGGTCGTGTCGTTCTATTTGTTGCTCGACTGGGACAACATGCTCGCAAAGATCGATAGCTGGCTCCCGCGGGATCATCGCGAGAGGATCCGTCAATTGGCACGCGACGTCGACGGCGTGCTGGCTGGCTTCGTCCGCGGCCAGGTTTCGGTCTGCCTGATCCTCGGCACCTTCTATGCTGTCGCTCTGATGCTCGCCGGGCTTGATTTCGGCCTGATCGTAGGTGCCATTGCGGGGCTCATCACCTTCATTCCCTATGTGGGCGCGATTGTCGGCGGGATGCTCGCCATCGGGCTTGCGCTGTTCCAGTTCTGGGGCGACTGGCTGTCGATCGGCATCGTCGCCGCGATCTTTGCGGTGGGGCAGTTTCTCGAGGGCAACATCATCACGCCACGGCTCGTCGGCAAGTCGGTCGGGCTGCACCCAGTTTGGCTTCTTTTCGCGCTTTCCGCGTTCGGGACGCTGTTCGGCTTCGTCGGAATGCTCGTGGCGGTTCCGGTTGCGGCCGCGATCGGTGTTCTGGCGCGGTTCGGCGTATCTCAGTACCTCGACAGCCGACTTTACAAAGGGCTGTCCGAGGAGGATCGCGGTTGAGATGACCCGGCAGCTTACGCTCGATCTGCCTGTGCGGCCCGCGCTGGGGCGCGAGGATTTCTTCGTCTCGCCGTCCAACGAACTTGCAGTCGCGACACTTGACCGGGGTGACTGGCCGGGCGGAAAGCTGCTCCTGATCGGGCCTGCGGGATCAGGTAAGAGCCATCTCGCGCAGGTCTGGGCGGGTGCCGAGAGCGCCGGTGTCTTCATCGCCGAGAAGCTTCTAGACGGGTTGCCCGATGCCCGGGCGATCGTCGTCGAGGACGTCGACCGGATCGCGGGCGACAAGGCGGCAGAGACGCAGCTTTTTCACCTGCACAACCATGCCCAGGCGCATCGCATACCGCTATTGATGACGGCGCGCTCCGCCCCCACGCGCTGGGGACTCGTCCTGCCCGATCTCGCCAGCCGGCTCGAAGCCACGGCGCTGGCGACGCTTCTGCCGCCGGACGACGCGCTTCTCGCGGCGGTCCTCGTGAAGCTGTTCTCCGACCGCCAGATCTCTGTCGCGCCGCTCGTCGTCGAGCGTCTTCTGCCGCGCATCGACCGCTCGTTCGCCGGATTGCACAGGCTCGTCGCCGCGCTCGATGCCGCGGCACTTTCTCGCAAGCGACCGATCACCTGGACGATCGCCTCAGAGGTTCTGGACACGCTCAGCCCCGAGACGCCATGATGCGGACACCGCGATCTGACTGTTACACGGGAAGAACATAAGCCGAGCATGACACAGGCAGATTTTCTCAAAGCTCCGTTTTCCGCCCCGGCGGCCCTGCCCGCTGAAGCGCTCACCGGCCCGGAGCGCTTCTTCAATCGCGAACTCAGCTGGCTTGCCTTCAACTGGCGCGTCCTCGACGAGGCGCGCAATCCGCGCGTTCCACTCTTGGAGCGGCTGCGGTTCCTGTCGATCTCTGCCACCAATCTCGACGAGTTCTACACCGTACGGGTCGCCGGATTGCGAGAGCTCGTGCGCGAAGGCAACGTGCTTTTCTCTGACGACGGGCTGAGCCCCGCCGAACAGCTCGCGCTCATCAACGCCGATGCGCGGCGGCTCCTGCACACCCAGCAAACGGTGTGGAACAAGCTAAAGAAGGAACTGGAGGCGGAGGGGATCGCGCTTCTGACGCGATCCAAGCTGAACAGGAAGGACGGGGCCTTCCTGGCCGACTACTTCCTCAACAAGGTCTTTCCGGTCCTCTCGCCGCTCGCGATCGACCCCGCCCATCCGTTCCCGTTCATCCCCAACACGGGCTTCTGCCTCGCACTCGAGCTTGAGCGCGCGACCGACGGGCGCCGTCTTCAGGCGCTCCTGCCGATCCCCCAGCAGATCGACCGTTTCGTCGCGCTGCCGGGCGGCAAGCGATTCGTGCCGATGGAAGAGTTGCTGCTTCTCCATCTCGGCTCGCTCTTCCCCGGCTACCGCGACACCGGGCACTGCGCCTTCCGGGTGCTGCGCGACAGCGACATCGAGGTCGAGGACGAGGCCGAGGACCTCGTGCGCGAATTCGAGACCGCCCTGAAGCGCCGAAGACGCGGGCAGGTGATCCGCATGAAGATCACCGCCGGAGCGCCGGAGGATCTGCGCGCGCTGATCATGGACGAACTCGCCGTCACGTCCGACGAGGTCGTCGAGGTCAAGGGCATGGTCGGAATGGCCGACCTGAAGGAGCTTGTCCTGGACAGCCGCCGCGACCTGCAATGGCCGTCCTTCACGCCGCGCGTGCCGGAACGCGTGCAGGACCACGATGGCGACATGTTCGCGGCGATCCGCCAGAAGGACATGCTCCTGCACCACCCCTACGAGACGTTCGACATGGTGATCCGCTTCCTCAGCCAGGCGGCGGGCGATCCGAACGTCCTGGCGATCAAGCAGACGCTCTACCGCACGTCGCAGGACAGTCCGATCGTCGCGGCGCTCTGCGAGGCGGCCGAAAGCGGCAAGTCGGTGACCGCGCTCGTCGAGTTGAAGGCCCGGTTCGACGAGGCCGCCAACATCCGCCAGTCGCGAAGGCTGGAACGCGCAGGCGCGCACGTTGTCTACGGGTTCATCAACTACAAGACGCACGCCAAGATCTCGACCGTCGTTCGGCGCGAGGGCGATCACCTCGTCACCTACACCCACTACGGCACCGGCAACTATCACCCGATCACGGCGCGGATCTACACGGACCTTTCGTTCTTCACCTGCGATCCCGCGCTGGGCCGGGACGCGACCAAGGTCTTCAACTATCTCTCCGGCTACGTGCAGCCCGAGGGGCTCGAGAATATCGCGATTTCTCCGATTTCGCTGAAGCCGCGACTTCTTGAGCTCATCGCGGCAGAGGCCAGTCACGCCCGCGCTGGACGGCCCGCGGAGATCTGGGCCAAGATGAATTCGGTGATCGACTCCGGCGTGATCGACGCGCTCTACGCCGCCTCGGAGGCCGGGGTGAAAATCAATCTCGTTATCCGCGGCATCTGCGGCCTCAGGCCGGGCATCAAGGGCCTGTCCGAGAACATCCGAGTGAAATCGATCGTCGGGCGGTTTCTCGAACATTCGCGCATCGTCTGCTTCGGCAACGGCTACGGCCTGCCGTCGAGAGGCGCGCGCGTCTTCTTCTCGTCGGCCGATTGGATGGGCCGCAACCTGAACCGGAGAGTCGAGACGCTGGTCGAGGCGACGAATCCCACCGTCAAGGCGCAGATCGTCAGCCAAATCATGGCAGCGAACCTCGCCGATGAGGCGCAAAGCTGGGTGCTCGGTCCTGACGGGCGTTACCTGCGCGACCTGCCCGAAGGGCGTGACGATCTGTTCAACTGTCACCGGTTCTTCATGGAAAATCCGTCCCTGTCGGGCAGGGGATCGGCCGGAGCGAAGGACGTTCCGAAACTTGCCCATGCGATGGATTGAAGGGTAGAGCTTGGCACGCAAGCGCGATTCCGGTCGCACGGCCACGCAAAAGCGGCGCGGAGGAAAGACCATGGACATCGAAACCGCGACGACTGATGACGACCGGCTGCTGTTCGATCGGCCGCTGTTCGAAGACCCTTCGGCGCGCGCGCTCGACCGTGTCGGGGTGATCGATGTCGGGTCGAACTCCGTCCGGCTCGTGGTGTTCGACGGCGCGGCCCGAAGCCCCGCCTATTTCTACAATGAGAAGGTGATGGCCGGTCTCGGTCAGGGGCTGGCGCAGACCGGTCGGCTCCATCAGCGCGGGCGTGAACGCGCGCTTGCCGCCCTGAAGCGGTTCGCGGCACTTGCAGATGGCATGAAGCTTCCGCCCTTGAACTGCGTTGCCACCGCAGCCGTGCGTGAAGCTGCCGACGGGGCGGATTTCTGCGCCGAAGTGGAGAACCAGACGGGGCTTCGGCTTCGCGTGATCGATGGGCGAGAGGAGGCGCGGCTGTCAGCGCAGGGCGTGCTCCTCGGCTGGCCCGAGGCCGAGGGGCTCGTCTGCGACATAGGCGGCAACTCGATGGAACTTGCAGAGGTCTCCGGGGGGCAGGTGGGTCAGCGCGTGACATCGCCGCTCGGGCCGTTCCGACTGCAACAGGTGGCCGGCGGCAAGAAGGGCATCGCCAAGTTTATCAGCGAGACAATCGACGGGCTCGCAGCCGAGATGGGAACCGGCTTTGAGCGCATCTACCTCGTCGGCGGGTCGTTTCGTGCGATCGCCCGGCTCGACATGGAGCGGCGGGCCTATCCGCTGACGGTGCTCCATGAATATCGGATGCGACCGCGCGAGCTTCTTAAGACGATTGCCTGGATCGGCGAAAACGATCTGTCGGCCCTTCGCGCGCGCACCGGCACGTCGGCCGCGCGGATGGAACTCGTCCCTCTTGCGAGTCAGGTTCTGAAGCAGCTCGTGCGGCGGTTTCGCCCCAAGGAGATCGACGTTTCGTCCTACGGCATCCGCGAGGGGATGCTCTACGAGCAGATGTCCGAACGGCAGCGCAGGCGCGATCCGCTGATCGAGGCCTGCCGGCATGCGGAGCGCACGATGGCGCGGATGCCGGGTTTCGGCAAACAGCTCTATCAGTTCATTCTGCCGGTCTTCAACGGTGCCTCCGACGACCGTCTTCGGATGGTCCGGGCGGCCTGTCTTCTGCACGACACGACTTGGAGGGCGCATCCCGACTACCGCGCCGAGGTCTGCTTCGATAACGCGACGCGGGCCAATCTCGGCGGGCTCAGCCATTCCGAGCGGGTGTTTTTGGGCCTTGCGCTTCTCCACCGCTACAAGAATTCGCGTGCCGGTTCGCGGCTAGAGCCGCTTTTCGGGCTCCTCACCGAGAAGCAACTGCGCGAGGCGGAGGTGCTGGGTAAGGCAATGCGCTTCGGCGCGATGTTCGCCATCCGCTCGCCCGAGGATGCGGGTGGGCTCGTCTGGCGCCCGAAGAAGAAGGTGCTGGAACTGAAGCTGCGCAAGAAGGCACGGGCGCTATTCGGCGAGGTCGCCGAGGCGCGGTTCAAGTCGCTCGCCGATGCGCTCGGGTCAGAAGGCAAGGTCAGCGCCATCAGGGACTGAGCGCAGACCCCCCGCGCGTGCGCAGGACGGCGACTGCGTGATCCGGAAATACGACGAGCTTGAATTCGTGCCGACCGGCGAAAGCGTCGATGCGGAACTTTCGGTCCACTGAGGCAACCCGGAGGTCGGGCCGTTCGGCATGATGCTCCGGTTTCCGTCGGGCTACCGCTCACCCATGCACACGCATTCCTCGAACTACCACGCGGTCATCGTCGAGGGGCATTCGATGCACCGGCTTGAGGGCGAGGACGAGGCGACCAGCGAGGTGCACGGGCCGGAGTCTTACTGGATGCAGCCTGCGGACCAGATTCACGACGAGGCCACCCCGGGCGACGGACCCGTCACGATCTTCGTGCATTTCGAAGGCCGATCGACTTCATGCCAGTCGAGTGACGCGACACGGATATGACACACGCACGACCTTCCGTCGATTCGGGTGTGCTCAGATCTCGATCTCTTCACCCGGCGCGGGCAGGCGGTCTTCCAGCGGAGTCTTGCGGCGCAGGATGATGTCGCCGTTCGGCAGCTTCTCTGGCGCATGATAGTTGCGGAGATCGCCAATCATGGCGGCCAGATCGCGCAGCGCGGGGCCCATCTCGTTCATCGCGTCGCCGAAATCCCGCCTAAGATCCTTAAGCGCCGGTTCCATCTCGTCGATCATCGACCGGAGGATTATCCTCGCGCCTTCTCCGAGCAGGCTGAATCCTTGCTCGGTGTCCTTGTCCTGGGCACCCGCGCCAGGGGGCAAGGCGGTCGCGATGACAATGGTGAACGCGGCTAGTCGTTTCATTCACCAAATATAGGCCACCCAGCCCAGATTTTACAGTCCGCGCTCAGAGCGCCAGGTCGACCGTCACGGGAAAATGGTCCGAGGCGGTCAGCAACGCCTCGCGCAGTTCCGGGACCCTGTAACAGTCAGGATCGTCGAACGGGTGCCAGATCCGCCACTTCGGGTCGAGCGCGCACAGATCGGGCGAGACCATGATGTAATCAAGAAGCGCCGAGAAATAGCGCCCCTGATCGTCGAGATAGAACCGTGCCGACACTGGCGCTGCGGCAAGTTTCTTGGCGAAGGCCACGCGCGCATGGGGATCGTGCAACTGCTGGTTCTCGGGCGCGTCCCAGCCGAGCACGATTTCAACCCCCGAGCGGCCAAAGAGCTTTTCGTATTCATCGAGCCCCGGCCCGTCGTTGAAATCGCCCATCACGATGAGACTGTCGCCCGCCTCCAGATGTTCGACCACCCGTTCGCGCAGCCAGATGCACTGGGCAAGCTGCTTGCGCCGCGCCTCGATCGCAATGCGGCGCGCGTGCTCGTCATTGCGGGCGCCGTGCGGCGCTTTCGACTTCACGTGAACGCCGATCATGCGGAAGACGCGGCCGCCCGGAGTGTTCGCAGCGATCTCCAAGGGCGGCTTCGAAAATCGCACATGTTCGGGCGTGGCGTCGATGTCAAGGTCGATCCGGTAGCTTGTATCGAAGCGCGGGGCGGCGAATTGGCTGCCGGAGTTGCCGGATACGCCGATCGGATCATGCCGGACCGACAGCCGGTCGGGATCGTAGAGCAGCGCGATTTCCTGCTGCGTGCCGTTCTCATAGCCCAGAAGCGCCTTGCGCGTGCGCAATTCGTACCGCGTGGCGAAAGCTTCGAGCATGTCGACGGTCTTGTGGCGGCGATTGTTGTCAGGCGCCTCGATGATCATCACGGCGTCGGCATCCATCGCGGTGAAGACGATGCCCAGCGCAGTGAGCTGGTCCGCCCGGGTCACGTTGTAGCGCGCCGACCAGCCGCCATCCTCGAGAAGCTCACCGTCGCGGTCATAGAGGTTCGTGAACCACTCGATGTTGTAGGTCGCGATGCGCATCCGGGGTCAGGCCGCCCGCCGACCGTTGATTTCCTCCCAAGCGCGGTTCACGTCGACGAGGCGCTGTTCGGCGAGCCGCAGCGCTTCTTCCGGCAGTCCGCGCGCGCGCATCCGGTCAGGGTGAGAATCGCGCACCGCCTGGCGCCACGCGGCCCGAACTTCGTCAATCGGCGCGTCGCGCGGCACGCGCAACACGTCATAGGGGTCGCGCGGTGCATTGGGTACGAAGCGGGTCAGAAGCGAACGGAAACAGCGTTCATCCACGCCGAAAATCCTTGCCACATCGCGCAGAAAGGCATCCTCGTGCGCGTGGTAGTCGCCATCGGCCATGGCGATGTGGAACAACCCTTCGAGGAGGTCGACGAGCACCGGATCGCCCGCGCCGAACATGCGGGCGATCTTTTGCGCGTAGAGTTCGAAGCCGGCCACGTCCTGCCGCGCGAGGTTGAAGACGCGGGCGGCGTTGTCTTCCTCGGCCGGCGGGATCGTGAAAACCTCGCGGAAGGCCATGACCTCGTTGCGGGTGACCAGCCCGTCGGCCTTGGCCATCTTCGCGCCAAGCGCGATGACCGCGATCGCGAAGGCCACCGAGCGCTCAGGCGGCGTACGCAGCCGGTCGAACACGGCCGACAGCGCCTCGCCCTTGGCGAGCGCGGCCAACGCGTCCGATATGCGGGTCCAGATCGACATGGCAATAGCTTAGCGGCGCATCCGAGCGTTGTCAGCGTATCCCGTCGGGTGCGACATTGTGGCCGGATTCGCAAGCGCGACAGCGTCGTCCGATGCCCAGATGATTCCGCGACATGGTCACGTTTCCCGCACGTTTCGCTCACGTTTCGCTCACGGATGGCTGCCATGATAGCGGCAAGCGGCACCTTGCCGCGTCTCTGTAGGAGTTGATACGGTGATCGAACTTTTGATTTCGGCATGCCTGATCAGCGGCAGTGACTGCCGCGAGGTCTCGATGCTCTACGATGCGCAAGACGTGTCGCTGATGACCTGCATGGTGATGGGCCAGGCCGAGGCTGCGCGCTGGCAAGTGGATCATCCGAACTACCGGATCGAACGCTACCGCTGCGGCATCGCCGGGCAAAGCAAGTCGATCTGAACGGCGGGGCCCCGTCGCCGAGGCCCCGCGTCCGGCGTCAGTTGCGGCTCTTGTCGACCATCTTGCCTTTTGAGATCCAGGGCATCATCGCGCGGAGCTTCTCGCCCACCTTCTCGATCTGGTGTTCGTCGTTCAAGCGGCGCGTTGCCTTGAACATCGGCTGGCCAACCGCGTTCTCCTGCATGAAGTCTCGCACAAATCGGCCGGTTTGAATGTCTTGCAGAACCTCCTTCATCCGGGCCTTGGTCTCGTCGTAGGGCAGGATGCGGGGTCCCGAGACATACTCGCCATATTCCGCGGTGTTCGAGATCGAGTAGTTCATGTTGGCGATGCCGCCTTCGTAGATCAGGTCCACGATCAGCTTCACCTCGTGCAGGCACTCGAAATAGGCCATCTCGGGTTCATAGCCCGCTTCAACGAGCGTCTCGAAGCCCATGCGGATAAGCTCGACGAGACCACCGCAGAGCACCGCCTGCTCACCGAATAGGTCGGTCTCGCATTCCTGCCGGAAGTTCGTCTCGATAACTCCCGACCGGCCACCACCGATGGCCGAGCAGTAGGACAGTCCGATCTCCAGCGCCTTGCCGGTGGCATCGTTGTGCACTGCGACAAGGCAAGGCACGCCGCCGCCTTTCACGTACTCGCCGCGCACCGTGTGGCCGGGGCCCTTCGGCGCCATCATGATGACGTCGACGCCCGGCTTCGGCTCGATCAGGCCGAAATGGACGTTGAGCCCATGGGCGAAGGCGAT
Organism: Defluviimonas aquaemixtae; assembly: GCF_900302475.1. Taxonomy (NCBI): domain Bacteria; kingdom Pseudomonadati; phylum Pseudomonadota; class Alphaproteobacteria; order Rhodobacterales; family Paracoccaceae; genus Albidovulum; species Albidovulum aquaemixtae. The sequence continues at coordinate 2,045,889 of NZ_OMOQ01000001.1, read as the reverse complement.
CGCCGCGCCTTCCTTCAAGTTGTCGTGGACGTGTTTCCTGTAGGTTTCGGCCTGCAATTCGTCCGGCATGGTGAACATGATCAGGTCGCACCAGGCCGCCGCCTCGGCGATTCCCATGACCTTGAGGCCTTCCTTCTCGCACTTGGCGGCAGAGGGCGATCCTTCACGAAGTGCGATGGCAACGTTCTTCGCGCCCGAATCCCGCAGGTTCAGCGCATGGGCGTGGCCCTGCGAGCCGTAGCCAAGAATGGCGACTTTCTTGTCCTTGATGAGATTGATATCGCAGTCGCGATCGTAATAGACGCGCATCGGGCGCTCCTTTCTTGTTTCCGTGGGCGAAGATACGGGTTCGCGTGCAATTTCCCGTTCAAAATTTGACGCATGCGCACCGGTATGCGAATAAGTATTCGCCAATATGCGATAACGTTGAACTTTCATGCAGATCGACGACACAGATCGCCGCATCCTTCGTCAGCTCTTGGCCGAACCCGGCGTCGCCACGGCGGACCTGGCCGCGCGGGCAGGCGTCACGGCAGCGACATGCTGGCGGCGGCTCGAAAAGCTCGCCGAGGCCGGCATTCTCAAGGGCCAGCACGCCACGATCAACTGGCGCACGCTCGGTTGGGCGGTGGAAGTCTCGCTTCGCTTCACGCTCGACAAGACAAATCCGCGCGCCTTCGACGAGTTCCTCGCCGCTGCCCGCGAGGTTCCCGAGGTGATCGAGATCCAGACCTTTCTCGGCCGCGTCGACGTGCGTCTGAACGTCATAGCCCGCGACATGGGGCACTATCAGGAAGTCTACCGCGATCGCATCCTGACGCTGCCCCATATCGCCGATATCGAAAGCCTGATGCTCGTCTCGACGATCAAAGAAACGGGGAGTCTGCCGCTGTGATTGCGCTCGACGACACCGACCGGGCGATCCTTCGCGCTCTCGTCGCGGATGCCACCCAAAGCGCGGGCGCAGTCGGGCGCGTACTCGGGCTCAGTCAACCCGCCACTTGGCGCCGCATCAAGCGCCTTGAAGATGCCGGGGTCATCGCCGGTCGGCGCATTGACCTCGACGCAGAGGCGCTTGGTTTCGGCGTGACCGTCTTCCTCGGCGTCAAGCTCGCCACCAAGGGTCGCGTCAGCCTCGAAGACTTCGAGCGCGCCGCCACCGCGATCCCCGAGGTCCAGACCGTCCAGCACGTCCTCGGCCTCTACGACTACCGCCTCCGCGTCACCGCCCGCGACCTCGCCGATTTCGAACGCGTCCTGCGCCGCCGGATCATGACTCTGCCGGGTGTGGGTCAGGTCGAGGCCAACGTCCTCCTCGGGGAGGAACGCCGGCCGGGGCCCCTCGGCTGACAGGCAGACGCACGGCAACTTCCTCTGTTTCCGGATGCTTCCGGGGGCTGCCTGCCCCGCCGGCATGGTGAGCGCCGCGCGAAATGACCCGCAGGATGTCGCAACCGGCTTTGCCTTTGCAGCGCCCATGCGCTAGGCGAAGGTCAACCAGCAACGGAGGTCCCCATGCCCGCGCTTCTGTCCGACATCGACCCCAACGGGCTCGAGGAGTTTTCGGTCGTCTTCACCGACCGCTCCCTCAACCACATGAGTCAGGTTTTCCAGGGCGTGATGCGGGATATCTCATCGACGCTCAAGGAAGTCTACAATGCCGAGGCGGTCGTGGTGGTGCCGGGCGGCGGGACCTACGCGATGGAATCCGTCGCGCGGCAATTCGCCAGTGACAAACAAGTGCTGATCATCCGCAACGGCTGGTTTTCCTTCCGCTGGACCCAGATCCTGGAGATGGGCGGCGTTGCGCGCGAAACCAGTGTCGCCATGGCGCGCCGGGCGGGCAACGATGCCCAAGCCCCGTTCGCGCCAGCGCCGATCGAGGACGTCACGAAGTCGATCCGCGAGGTACGACCCGACGTGATCTTTGCGCCTCATGTGGAGACTGCCTCGGGAATGATTCTGCCCGACGACTATCTCAAGGCGCTGGCCGCGGCTGCGCATGAGGTGGGCGCTCTCTTCGTGCTCGATTGCATCGCCTCCGGTTGCGTCTGGGTGGACATGAAGGAAGTCGGCGTCGATGTTCTGATCTCCGCGCCGCAAAAGGGCTGGTCGGCCTCGCCCTCGGCCGGGCTTGTGATGCTCTCCGACGCGGCGGCGACGCGTCTTGAAGAGACAACCTCGTCGAGCTTCGCGATGGATCTCAAGAAATGGCGGTCGATCATGGCGGCCTACGAGGGCGGCGGGCACGCTTACCACGCGACGATGCCGACCGACGCGCTCCGGGCGTTCCGGGATACGATGAACGAGACGAGAGAGTACGGATTCGAACAGCTCCGCGAGGCGCAGTGGAAGCTTGGCAACGCGGTTCGGGCCGAACTGACCTCGCGTGGGATCAAGTCGGTCGCGGCAGACGGCTTTGGCGCGCCGGGCGTCGTCGTCAGTTTCACCGAGGATCCCGACATCCAGAATGGAAAGAAATTTGCTGCCAACGGCGTGCAGATCGCGGCCGGCGTGCCGTTGCAGGTGGGCGAGGGCGAAGGTTATCGAAGCTTCCGTATCGGTCTCTTCGGGCTCGACAAGCTCTACGACGTCGAAGGGACGGTCGAGCGGGTGAAGCGCGCGCTCGATGCGGCGATGGGCTGACGCTTAGCGCATCCCGAGCCCTGCTTTCATCAGCGTCCGGCGGACAGGTCCGAACGAATAGAGCGCATTCAACGCCCCCGCGCGCAGGTTGCGCAAGGACTGCGCACCAAGCATCGACGTGCGGTTCAGAAGATCGATCCCCGCCACGCGCGCCTTTACCTCGGGCCAGCGGCGCCGGTGATAGGTCGTCAGCATGGCCCGGTCGCCCAGACGGTCGGGCGCCGCCTTCGCAAGTTCGAGTAGGCAGGCGAGGTCGGCGAGCGACATGTTCAGCCCCTGCGCCCCGATCGGCGGAACGACATGGGCGGCCTCGGCCAGAAGCGCCGTCCGCTCGGCATCGAACCGGTCGGCAATCTGGCTGATGATCGGCCAGACGGAGCGCCGCGTGACAAGCGTCAGCGGGCCGAAGAGCCCTGCGGACCGCTGAAGCATCTCCGTCTCGAATGCCTCGACCGGCAGGGCGGCCAAGCGCATCACCTCCGGCCCCCGCTCCATCCACACGATTGCAGACGAGGGCAATCCGTCGCGATCCGGCAGGGGCACGAGCGTGAACGGCCCGCCCGAGCGGTGGATCTCGGTCGAGACGTTCCGGTGCGGGATCGGATGAGTGACCGCGAAGGCAAGCGCCTTCTGCCCGTAACGTGTGGTCTTAACGCCGATGCCCACAGCCTCGCGCACCGGGCTCGCCCGGCCGTCGGCAGCAACGAGCAGCCGGGCGGAAACCTGCGTGCCATCCGAAAGCGTCACTAAAGCCGCGCCCTCACGCGTCAGGACCGAGCGCGTGGCGATCCCGGGCCGGAAGCTCACGTTCGGCAGTTCGGCGATCCGCGCGACCATCTCGCGCCGGAGCATCCAGTTCGGAAAGTTCCAGCCGAAGGGCTCCGCGCCGATCTCGGCTGCATCGAAGTCCTTCACGATGCGTGGCTCGGGCGTCTCGCCGCCTGCATCGACGATGCGCATGATCTTCAGCGCGGCGCCATGAGGCGCGAGCCGGGACCAGAGCCCCGCGGCGTCCAGCACCGTCCGGGCGGGCTGAAGGAAGGCGGTCGTCCTGAGATCGGCGCCTTCGCCCTCGGCCTCGGTCACGGGATGGGTGGGATCGATACAGATGACCGCAAGGCCCGCCGCGCCAAAGGCCGCGGCCGCAGTCAACCCGGCAACCCCGCCGCCGGAAATCAGGATGTCGGTCGTTTCTCGCATCGTTCTCACCCTTTGCCTAGGGCGAGACGATAGACCGGCGGCCGCCCGCCGTCCAAGCGGCAAGCTGTCCCGGTCATCGGCGAAGAGGCGTCAGGAAGCCGGCCAGATCGTCGGTGTGGTGGTGAACATGCGGCGCGGCATGGGCCTCGGCCGCGACATGGACCGTACGCATCCCCATCTCGTGCGGCGCGGACAAGTTGCGCGCATCGTCGTCGAACATTGCCGCGCGGGTGGGGTCGATGCCATCGCGGGCGAACACGGCCTCGAAGGCGCGTCGCTCGGGCTTCGGCCGGTAGCCGGCATGTTCGACGCCGTAGACCGCGTCGAAGGCGCTCGTCAGCCCGCGTGCGTCAAGCACCCGGTTTGCATAGCTGGCCGAGCCGTTCGTGTAGACGATCCGGCGGCCGGGAAGGCACGCGATCGCGTCCGTGAGTGCGGCGTCCGGCGACAGGTGGTCCAGTGTGATGTCGTGGACGTCGACGAGATAGGGATCCGGGTCGAGCCCGTGTTCGTGCATGAGGCCGGCAAGCGTCGTACCGTAGAGCTTCCAATAGTGCGCCCTAAGCCGGTCGGCCTCGCGTCGCGGCACCCCCAGCATCTGCATGACATAGGCCGTCATGCGCATTTCGATCTGGTCGAAGAGCCGCGCCTCGGGCGGATAGAGCGTGTTGTCGAGGTCAAAGACCCAGTTCTCGACATGGGCGAAGGCGGCGGCATGCATGGGGCGGAGACTACGCCTTGCCGCGCATGGCCGCAACGGATCGGCTTGCCATGCGCGCGGTTCGCCGCATAGGCTCGCGCTTCGTCCAGCGAGGTTTCGGGCGGGGAGTGACGCCGATGCAGAAAGACGCCTATGCGCTTATTCTCGAGGCGATCGACAACGGGGTCTACAAGCCCGGCGATCGGCTGGTGGAAGCGGAACTGGCCGAGCGTTTCGGAGTATCGCGGACGCCGGTGCGCGAGGCGCTGCAGCGGCTCGAGACGCAGTCGATGCTGACGCGCGACGGGCGCTCGCTCATCGTCGCCTCGCTCGACCACAACCAGCTCGCGGAGCTCTACGTCGTGCGCGCCGAGCTCGAAGGACTGGCCGCGCGGCTTGCCGCAAAGCACGCAACGCCGGAAGAGGTCAAGGTCCTGAGCGACTTGGTCGAGGCTGACCATGCGCATCTCGATGACCCGGCCGCGCTGAGCCGCGCCAACCGGAGGTTTCACAAGCAGATCCACCTTGCCTCGCACAATCGGTACCTTGTCCAGCAGCTCGACCTCGTGCACCGCTCGATGGCGCTTCTGGCTACGACGTCGCTTGCCGCGGAGGGGCGCGGGGCTGCGGCGCTTGGCGAACACGCTGCGATCGTCAAAGCGATTGCGGCGGGCGATGGAATCGGCGCGCAAGACGCGCTGCGCGCCCACATATCGAAGGCTTTCGAAACGAGGCTCAAGCTGGATGCGGGCTCCGGGTGCAACCTCGAAGGGGGCTGAGCGGGTTCAGAACCCCGCGAAACTGAGCTGGGTTTCCAAGGACGATCGCGCCCACGCCTGGGCGATGGCGGTGCCGGGCACGTATGTCTTGCGGTCTGCGCGGCGTTTGTTCCCTGCGCCGGCGCCCGTGCTCACGATCGTCAGCACCGGGTAGACGGATGTTTCTTCATCGTCAGTTCCGGTCGCAGCCAGGGCGGGCGTGCTGAGGTGCAGCCGGGCGGGCATCTCCGCATGCGCAGGACGGTTGGGAAAGAATAAGGCTGGATCTGTCGTATCGGGCACGTGGACTGGCCGGGTGAGCAGCAGAATCGGCAAGAGCTCCGGGCTCTCGCCGGTCGCCTCGCTCACCGCGCCATGCGCGGTCTTGTCCCAGTAGAAAGGCCGCGTCACCCATTCGTAGAGCGCCTTGTAGCTTGAGAGCGCTGCGAGCGGAAAATAGACGTGCAGACTCGGCACCCATTTCATGAGGTGACGATGCTTGGGCCCTCGTGTCGCCCAGAGCCCGACCGTGATATTGACGAGCTCCGCCGCGAGGAAGAGCGTGCCGAGCGCCAGCATCGCGCCGGTCGGCAGCATCGGCTCGAGCGGATGCGGCAGACCCAGCGCCAGGAGCCAGAAGGACCACAGGACCGGCGTCAGGAAGCTTTGCGACAGCGAACCGATGAAAAGGACCTGAATCCCCCAGAACCGCTTTGGCCCCAGGTCGCGCCAGAGTCGCGCGGGGTCGCGCATGTGGCTCGCCCAGGTCATCGCGTAGCCTTTCTGCCAGCGCGACCGCTGGCGGATCCAGGCGAAGGGGCGGGCGTTCGGCTCCTCCTCGGTCACGGTGTCGATGATTTCGGTCCGGTAGCCGCGGCGCGCGAGCCTGAGGCCCAGATCTGCGTCCTCGGTCACGTTGTGCGCATCCCATCCACCAAGCTCCTCAATCAGGTCGCGGCGGAAATAGAGCGTCGTGCCACCCAGGGGCACGACGAAACCGAGCCGCGCGAGGCCGGGCAGCATGGCGCGGAACCAGGCGGCGTATTCGATGGTGAAGCAGCGCGTCAGCCAGTTGTGGCGCGAATTGTAGAAATCGAGCACGCCCTGCAGGCAGGCCACGTCCGGCGCTGCCTCGCTGAACCGGCGTACCACCACATGAATTTGTCCCGGATCGGGCGCATCCTCGGCATCCCAGATGCCGATGATCGAGCCGCGGCAGAAGTCGAGCGCGTAGTTTAGCGCCCGGGGCTTGGTCCGGATCGGCCCCGTGGGAACCGTGACCACCCGCATCCAGCGCGGCAGCAGGCGCGCGGCAAGCGCCGCCTGAGTGCGCAGGTCATCCTCCTCGACGACGAGAAGCACGTCGAGCAGCTCCTTCGGGTAGTCGATCCGGCCAAGGCGGCGGATCAGCCGGGGGGCAATGTCGTCCTCATGATAGAGCGGCACCATCATCGAGACGACCGGCAGGCGCGGCAGCGGGGCGTGCACGCGGGGCGCCGGGGCGGGTGCGCGGAGCGTCGCGAGGAAGCAGGCGAGTTTCAGCCCCGTCGTCGCGGTCAGCGTGACGACGGCCCAGAGCGCCGCCAGCGCGAAGACCGCCATCGGCGCGGCCAGCAGACCGGCTGCGCAGAGTGTCAGCAGGATAAGTGCGCGGTGCGCGGCGCGCGTGCCGTCCTGGCTGCGGCAACTGTCCGCTTCGGCCACGCGCGTCTCGGCCTTGCGCACGAGAGCGGTCTGGCGAGCCGCGATCAGCGCCTCGTGGATGTCGCGCTCAGGTGCCAGCGCCATGATCACGGGGCCAAGTCCCGGGGGCAGAGCAGCGCGGGTTGCGGCAAACTCCTCCGGCCGCGACGTCGCCAGAACGACCGCGCCGCCGATGCGACGCCAGGGCAGGACCCCGTGCGACAGGCAGAATTCAGCACCAAGTGAGTCGAGCAGCCGCGCATCGGGCGGCCTGTCGACGAGGTCGACGGGCCGCGCACCCCATTGCAGCGACAGCGCGGCCATCAGGTCGGCATCGCTGACCCATCCCCGGGTTAAGAGGATGTCGCCGAGCCGGGCATCTTCGCGGTCCCTGAGTGCAATGGCCTTGAGCATGTTGCCCGGCTCCACCGCCTTCATGTCGATCAGGATCTGGCCGAGCGGCCGCCGTTTCGCGCGGGCCGGCTGGCGCGTCGCGCGCGGACCGAACAGCGGAACGTCTGCCGGCTTCGGCGCGCCGGAAGGGGCAACAAGGCGCAGATGAGGCGCGGCAGGCGGCATGGCGGTCCCGTAGTGTATCGGTCGCCCGAGCCTCGGTCGAAGCTGGTTAACGGGGGGTTAACGTTGGGCCGCAGATTGCTGGCACGTCGTCATTTTTCGGGACGGTGCGGCCGTTGTGCCTGCCGATGCCGGGACAATATGGGGTCAGGCGACCCGCCGGTCGCGCATTGCGTCCGCGAAGCGCTCGAACAGGTAGTAGCTGTCCTGCGGACCCGGGCTCGCCTCCGGGTGGTGCTGGACCGAAAAGACGGGCTGATCGGCGATGCGGATACCGCAGTTCGATCCGTCGAATAGCGAGACATGAGTCTCGACAACACCCTCAGGCAGCGTCTGGCTGTCCACCGCGAAACCATGGTTCATCGAGGTGATCTCGACCTTGCCGGTAGCCAGTTCCTTGACCGGGTGGTTCGCGCCGTGATGGCCGTGGTTCATCTTGATCGTCTTCGCGCCGAGCGCCAGCGCCAGCATCTGGTGCCCGAGGCAAATGCCGAAGACCGGCAGTTGGCGTTCAAGCACCCCCTGAATCATCGGCACGGCATAGACGCCCGTTGCTGCGGGGTCTCCCGGGCCGTTCGACAGGAACACGCCCTCCGGGTCGTGGGCCAGAATGTCCTCTGCCGTCGCTGTCGCAGGCAGAACAGTCACTTCGCATCCCGCCGAAGCGAGACAGCGCAATATGTTACGCTTGGCGCCGTAGTCGATCGCCACGACGCGCAGCCCTGCGCCCTCGCGCCGGCCGTAGCCCGTGGGCCAGGCCCAGCGGGTCTCTTCCCAGCGGTAACTCTGGGCGCAGGTCACCTCCTTGGCGAGGTCGAGACCGACAAGCCCGCTCCAGGCCCTCGCACGTGCAACGAGGCCCGCGACGTCGAAATTCCCGTCCGGGTCATGGGCGAGCGTGACATGCGGTGCGCCCTGCTGACGGATGGCGCGGGTCAGGCGGCGGGTGTCGACGCCGCCGATTCCAACGCGGCCGCGCTTGACGAGCCAATCGGTCAGCCGCTCGGCCGCTCGCCAGTTGGACGATTCGGTCGGGTCCCATTTCACAACCATGCCGGCGGCGACGGGATCGGCCGCCTCGTCATCCTCGGGATTGGCGCCTGTGTTGCCGATATGGGGGAAGGTGAAGGTCACGACCTGGCCCGCATAGGACGGATCGGTCATGATTTCCTGATAACCGGTCATCGCCGTGTTGAAGACCAGTTCGGCCACCGTTTCGCCCGTCGCACCGAAACCCTGCCCGTAAAAGATCGTGCCGTCGGCAAGCGCGAGGCAGGCCGTGGCTTTGCCTTGGGCGGCGGGCGTGATGGTCATGGAGCGACTCCCCGGGGGGCACAAATCCCGCGGAACCTAAGGGCAGGCAGGCGTCGGGTCAAGGGGGCAGGATTCATTTGCGTTACGTAACGATATCAATAACTTAGACCTGTCTGCGCCGGTTGTGCGTGTCTTTCGTTGGGGATATGCTGGGGGCCTTCTGAAATTCAGGGGATGAACGATCCGATGGATATGCGCGAACGCATCAGTGCGGCCTTGAAGGGTGCTATGAAAACCAGGGAGGCCGCACGGCTCTCGACGCTCAGGCTCATAAACGCCGCGATCAAGGACAAGGACATCGAGCTCAAGGGCGCAAGCGGGGACTCCGTCGTCGGCGACGCCGAGGTCATGGCGATCCTCGCCCGCATGGTCAAGCAGCGTCAGGAATCGGCGCGTGCCTACGAGGAGGGCGGACGGCTCGACCTCGCCGAGCGCGAGCGGCTCGAGATCGGCGTGATCGAGGAGTTTCTTCCGCGCCAGCTTTCTGAGGATGAGGTGCGCGACGCGGTCGACAGGACGATCGCCGACACCGGCGCGAGCTCGATCCGCGACATGGGCAAGGTGATGGGCGCGCTGAAGTCGAAATATGCCGGGCAGATGGATTTCGGCTCCGTCGGTCCGATGGTTAAGGAAAGGCTGGGCTGAAGGCGCGAGCAGCCCGCGACCCGATGGCGGGACGTTCCCGGGTCTGATATGATCGGGTCGCGCCGCAACCCTCGTCCGGGCGGAACGAAGGGCGGCGGCACAGCGCCTTTCGTTCGCTCGCTGGTAAGGTGCGAGGATTGCCGCGCCGGGAAAATTCCTGGACGCGAGCGCGACCGGGGCCGCTCCGCCAGGCTCCGGCACGCGCGCGCCCCCGGACGCATGTCCGTCCAAGCCGCCACCCCAATCAGCATCGCAGCGACCGCGAGGCGCGTGAGTGCAACTGCCTGTCCAGAAAGGGAGGACTATCATGGCATTGCGTTCGGTAACCTATCCGACTGTGGTGCTGCTTCTGATCCCGGTCGGCGCCTTGGCGCAGAGCGACGAGGAGATGATCAAGAGCGCGGAATCGGCGGCGCCCGCCGCCGTCTCGTCCGGGGCCGCCATCTACGCGATGGACGCGGCCGGCGAGATGAAGACGCTCAGGGAAGGCTCGAACGGCTGGTGGTGCATGCCGGATGCCCCGGCGACCCCCGGACCCGATCCGATGTGCGGCGACGCGAATTCGATGGAATGGGCGATGGCCTGGATCGGCAAGACCGAGCCGCCGAAGGGCAAGGTCGGCTTCATGTACATGCTCGCTGGCGGAACGGATGCGAGCAACACCGACCCCTATGCGACCGGGCCGGCCGAGGGCAACGAGTGGATCTCGACCGGGCCGCACGTGATGGTGGTGAACGCGGCCGACATGATGTCGGGCTATCCGGAGGGTGAAAGCCCCGACACGGCAGCGCCATACGTGATGTGGGCCGGCACGCCCTATGCGCATCTGATGGTCCCGGTCCAATAGGGGTAGGCCGCCCGTTCGGGGTGGCGTTCGGGCGGGGCCGCGCCGCAGCGCCACTGGGCCCGCCTGGACGACCCACGGAGCGGCTGAGCCGGTTCTCGCCGGTTTTGACGGGCGCGGGGAACGCCCGGTCTGTCTTTGCGTTTCTGCCCGATACAGCATTCGGAGGGCGAGACCATGCCAGCGAAATCAAAGGCCCAGCAGCGCGCCGCCGGAGCGGCGCTTTCGGCCAAGCGCGGCGAGACCAAGGTGAGCGAGCTTCAGGGCGCGGCACGAGAGATGTACGACAGCATGAGCGAAGACGAACTCGAGGATTTCGCCTCGACCGATCACGATGATCTGCCCGAAAAGAAGGACTGAGCGGAAAGCACACCCCCTTTCATCCATGGCTTCTCCGGTCTAGGTGCCATGCATGAATTGTCCCGGATCCGGGCGAACTGAGCGAAGCGCGCCGGCGGACGGCGCCCGCCCGCTCAGCGTAACGCGATGAGCACCTGCCGCAACTCTTCGGCAAGGGTTTGACGTTCCTCTTCGCTCAGGAAGGCGCCAAGCTCTATCTCCCGTCCTTCTCCCTTGATCGTGAGATAGTTCGGGACGCGACCGCCCGAGGGATAAAGCTGGACCGACACCCAGTACAGATTGGCGCTCCAGCGCTTCTCGGCCCCATCCGGCGCTCGGCGCACGATCTCGATCCGGTCGCTCGCGACCGTGAGTATCTCCACTAGTTCTCCTTCACGATAGCTGCGGCTGAGCGCCCACCAGACGCCCATGACGGCCGCCACCATGAAGGGAAGGAGACCCCACAGGACCACCGTGCCAAGGACCGCGACGAGGGGGATCGCGAGCATCGCCGCCGTCACCGCAATAAAGAGGACAAACCCCCTGCGCGGCAGGGATCTGAAGGGCCAGAGATGCAATTCGGCTCGGGGCTCAAGCGAAAGGGCCCCGGATTGCTCCGGGGCCCCGTTAGGTCGCCTTACCCATTCATAGGGCATGCCTCAGTGGGCGTGGCCGTGATCCCAGTCGCTTTGCTTGGGGAGCGTCTCGAACGTGTGCTCCGGCGGCGGCGAGGGCAGGGTCCATTCGAGCGTATCGGCCGCCGGGTTCCAGTAGTTCGCCTCGCTCACCCGCTTGCCCGCGCGGAGCGTGTAGACCATGACGCCGATGAAGAACAGGAACGACGCGAAGCTCAGGAAAGCGCCCATCGAGGAGACCCAGTTCCAGTAGGCGAACGCCTCCGGATAGTCGATGTAGCGACGGGGCATGCCCTGACGCCCGAGGAAATGCTGCGGGAAGAAGGTGAGGTTCGAGCCGATGAACATCGCCCAGAAATGCACCTTGCCCGCCCATTCCGGATACTGACGGCCGCTCATCTTGCCGATCCAGTAGTAGATGCCCGCGAAGATGGCGAAGACGGCACCCAGCGACATCACGTAGTGGAAGTGCGCGACGACATAGTAGGTGTCGTGATAGACGCGGTCCACGGCGGCCTGGCTCAACACGACGCCGGTCACGCCGCCCACGGTGAAGAGGAACAGGAACCCGAAGGCCCAGAGCATCGGTGTCTTGAACTCCACCGAGCCGCCCCACATCGTCGCGATCCAACTGAAGACCTTGATGCCGGTCGGCACCGCGATCACCATCGTGGCCAGCATGAAGTAGCTCTGCTGGGTCAGCGACAGGCCCACGGTGTACATGTGGTGCGCCCAGACGACGAAGCCCAGGACCCCGATCGCCACCATCGCGTAGACCATCGGCAGGTAGCCGAAGATCGGCTTTCTAGAGAATGTCGAGATGACGTGGCTGATGATCCCGAAGCCCGGCACGACGATGATGTAGACTTCAGGGTGCCCGAAGAACCACAGTATGTGCTGGTAGAGGATCGGATCGCCGCCGCCCGAGGGCTGGAAGAACGTTGTGCCGAAGTTGCGGTCGGTCAGGAGCATGGTGATCGCGCCCGCCAGAACCGGGAGTGACAGAAGGATCAGCCATGCCGTCACGAAGATCGACCAGGCGAACAAGGGCACCTTGTGCAGCGTCATGCCCGGCGCGCGCATGTTCAGGAAGGTCGTGATCATGTTGATCGCACCGAGGATCGACGACGCGCCCGAGACGTGGACCGCGAAGATCGCGAGATCCATGGACCAGCCTGCCTCGTTCGTCGACAAGGGTGGATAAAGCACCCAGCCCACGCCCGAGCCTGTCTGATCGTTGCCGCCCGGCGCCAGGACCGAGGCCACGGCGAGCGAGGTGCCCGCGACATAGAGCCAGTAGGAAAGATTGTTCATGCGCGGGAAAGCCATATCCGGCGCGCCGATATGCAAGGGCATGAAATAGTTGCCGAAACCGCCAAAGAGCGCCGGGATCACGACGAAGAACATCATCAGGATGCCGTGCGCGGTCACGAGCACGTTCCACAGGTGGCCGTTCGGCGTGCAGACCTCGTCCGAAGCGAGCATCCGCGACCCTTCGAGGCACATGTGCTGGACGCCCGGCTCCATCAGCTCAAGTCGCATGTAGACCGTGAAAGCGACCGAGATGAAACCCACCACCGCAGCAGTGAAGATGTAGAGGATACCGATGTCTTTGTGGTTTGTGGACATGAACCAGCGGGTGAAGAACCCCGGATGGCCATGTTCCTCGTGGCCATGAACGGCTGCGTCGGCCATGTTATGCTCCCATTCGATCCGCAAGGCGCAGGCATGGCTGCCGCGCTACGTTATGGACCCCTAATAATTCGGCTTGCGGGGATGGGCAATCGAAGAAGCGGTACGTGCGACGAAAATTCACCCCCCGCGCTTGATGGACGGGGGGTGTGCGGTCGCAGGTCCGGTCGGCGATTCAGTTCGTCGCAGCCTCGCCAGCCGAGTCGGCTTCGGGCGAAACCGAAGCCAGGTAGGCGGCCATATCTTCCTGTCCCTTCGTGAGCTTGAAGGTCATCTTGGACTTCGCCCCAGCATCGCCCGTCTTCTCGGCGAGCCAAGCCTTCGGATCGCTCATGTACGCGACCAGCTCCGCCTCGTCCCAGACCACGCCGGATTCTCCCACCGCCTTGATGGAATCGCCGTATTTGAAGTCGGCCGAGGCCACGGCGCGACCGACGATGCCGTAAAGGTTCGGGCCGGTTTTTCCGCCTTTTTGAATCTCGGTGCCGTCGTCGGCGACGATCATGTGGCAGGCCTTGCATTTCTTGTAATCGCCTTCGCCCGCGGCGGCATCGCCTTCGGCAAAAGCGGGCAGGGCCAGAAGCAGCGGAGCGATGGCGAGCGCCAGAGCTCTGTTCCGGGTGGATGTCATCTTGCGAACCTCATGTATTGATACGCGCGTAGGGTCAGATCATACTGCTTGGGGCGCAGAACTCCAGTAACGCAGACGCCGTTCTAACGCCTCTCTAGCATGGCCGGCCGGCCGGCAACTTGCCTAAAGTCAAGCGAACGCTATGCAGGCGCCGCCCCCGCAGCTCGCAAGGACGCTCAGATATTCGGAAGCCAGTCTGGCGGGTAATTGGGATGGCGATCTTCTCCCTTGTCCCACGGGATGTTGGTGCCGGGATAAACCACGGTGAAGATGCCGCTGCGGATCAGCGCGACGATCATTTCCTCGTCCATTTCCATGAGTATGCCATCGACGTAGATCGCGCGGCGACCGCCCGAGCGCGCTGCCGACTGCTGAGATGCCGGCTTGCCGGTCACCATGACCGACAGGACGACGCTGTTGGGCTTGAGCTTGCTGAAGTCGAGGGTCTGTCCGCCGTAGGCACCAGCCAGGCGGGTTTCGGCGGCGGCGCCCGTCGCGATCAGCGTTGCCAGCGCGAAACCTGCCGCAAAAAGCGAACGTTTCATTGAGAATCTCCTGAATCAATTGCAACAATGCGCGCCAGAATAGCAGTGCTTGCTCGGTTGCACCTATTCCGGGAATCCTGACCGGGCGAACACTTCCCCGAACGTCGCTTTCAGCGCCACATCAAGATCCGCCATCGTCACCGGCAGGCCGAGATCGACGAGGCTCGTCACGCCGTGATCGCGAATGCCGCAGGGCACGATTCCGTCGAAATGCGACAGGTCCGGTTCCACGTTGATTGCGATCCCGTGGAAACTGATCCAGCGGCGGAGCTTCACGCCGATCGCGGCGATCTTGTCCTCGCGTGGCGTGCCGTCGGGCAATGCCGGCTTCTCCGGGCGCGCGACCCAGACTCCGACTCGGCCCTCTCTGAGCTCGCCCCTCACGCTGAACTCGCCGAGCGCCGCAATGACCCAGTGTTCGAGTTTTTCGACAAAGGCGCGCACGTCGCGTCCGCGCCGGTTGAGGTCCAGCATCACATAGGCCACGCGCTGGCCCGGACCGTGATATGTGTATTGCCCGCCGCGGCCGGCGGTAAACACGGGGAAGCGGCCGGGATCGGTCAGGTCAGCTTCGCGCGCCGAGGTGCCGGCGGTGTAGAGCGGCGGATGTTCAAGAAGCCATACCGCCTCATCGGCGCGGCCGGCCGCAATCTCCGCCACGCGCGCCTCCATCGCGACGAGCGTGTCGGCATAGCCGGAAAGGCCCGGCAGATGCGTCCATTCGACCACGTCTCTTTCCCCGGCTGCGGCATCGTCCCGCCTCCACATAACCCCCACCGGCGGCTCTGAAAAGGGAGCCGAGTCCGGAACCCGCACCGCTTCCGCGCCATCGCTCGCCGAGGCAGGAATTCCCGACTACCCACAAAGGCGGCGAGGGCGCATCATGTCTGGTATTCTTCCCCGCCTCGCTGCGGGATTTTTCGACCATAGCATTCTTGGGGGCTGACATGACCGTATTCCAGTTGGCGGCGCTCTCCGTCGCATTCACATTCGGGCTCGTTCTGACATCGGCAATTGCCGCGAGGGCGGACGACGCGCCCGTCACCTCGGCGCAAATGAACCGCCATCTCTACATGCCCCGCACACGCGAAGCGGCGGCGACCGAGGAACAAAAGGCGACCGACCTGCACTCCGCCGAGATCCTGTCGGGTCAGTTGAATCCGGTCGTTCCGGTCGCGCAGATGAACCGCCACCTCTACCATAAGCGGTGATCTACACGCGCTTGCGCCCTCAGGTTTAGGGTAGCCGGCGGGCAACGGCGGACGGGCATTGCCAGAAAGGTGACGTGGGGTCACACTGTAGGTGATTGCAAAGTCCCGGGACAGCGCGCTCGCGCCTGTCTCGGGAGAACTGATTTTGAAAGGGGGATAAGATGTTACTGAAACGGTTTGCTGCGACCGGCGTGGCGCTCTCTCTCGCGATTTCGCCGGCGAGCCCGGTGATGGCCGATGCCGGCGATGCGATCGCCGGCGGCCTAATCGGCGGCATCATCGGCGGCGTCATCGTGAACGAGGCGAACAAGAACAAGCGCACAGTCGTTCGCCGGAGCACGGTGAGAAAGAGCTCGGGCATCAACTCGGCCCAGCGGCAGTCCAATCGCGAAGTACAGGTGGCGCTCAATTACTTCGGCTATCCGGTCGGCTCGGCCGATGGCGTCATCGGCCCGAGAAGCCGCTCCGCGATCTCCGACTACCAGATGACGCTCGGCTATCCCGCGACCGGCCAGCTCACCGAGTACGAGCGGAGCCATCTTCTGACATCCTATCACCGCGCCGTCGCGGGCGGGCCCATGACAATGCAGCTTGCCACGCAAAACCCGATGGGCATGCGCGGCCTGCTCGTCACCTGGCGTGACGAGGCGATGGGCGTGACCTCGCCCTCTCAGATGGCCGTTGTGCCGGCCCAGCCGGAGCCTGCCACTCCCGCCGTGCCTGACACGGTCGAGGCGATGGCGGTCGAGCCGGAACCCGCGCCCACCGAGCCCGCCGCAACGGGCCTACCGACCTTCCTCGGCGGCGGCACGACCGAAGCGTCGCTCGCGTCGCACTGCAACCGGATCAGCCTGATGACCTCGACAAATGGAGGGCTGACGACGGTGGCGACGATGACCGACCCGATGACCGCGCTGGGTGAGCAGTTCTGCCTCGTGCGCGGCTTCGCGATCGCCGAAGGCGAGGAAATGGCCGCGAAGGTGCCGGGCGTGACGCCTGCCGATATCCGCACCCAGTGCGCGGGTTTCGGCCCCGCGATGCAGTCGCAGATCTCCGCACTGTCGCTTGAACCCGCCGACAAGGTGGTGGGCGACGTGCGCGCGTTCGCGCTCTCGACCGGCATGGCGCCCGCGCAGCTTGGCGCGACCGCGAAGATTTGCCTCTCGGTCGGCTACGCGCAGGACGACATGGATGTCGCAATCGCTTCCGGGCTCATCCTCGCCGCGCTCGGCGAGCAGGCTTACGGCGAACTTCTCGGCCACCATCTGAGCCAGGGCTTCGGCGCCGCGCGCCGCTCCGATCTGGCCTTCGACTGGTACGACATGGCGATCGGCGCCTCCGAGACCGCCGGAACGGTCGCGTTCACGCCCGGACAGCCCGAACGCATGCAGCTTGTCCGCAAGGCCGCCTACACGATCGCCGGCCGCGCCGACCAGGCAGAGCTGACCGATCCCGTGCCCGCGGCTCTGCCGAGCTTCGCGGTTCCGCAAGGCCAGGAAGCCGCAGCCGAACCGGCCGCCCCGGGCGCGGCCAACACTGTCGCCTTCAGTTCCGATCAGGTCGACGCGCTCCCGTTTGCGGCAAAGCTGCCGTTCCTGCTGTTCAAGAACTGAGACGCCGGGGCTCCTAAGTCTCTCCTGCAAGGCGGGTGCAAACCCGCCTTGCCTTCTCTGTGCCGAAGCCTCCGGTCTTTTTTGTGGGAGCCGGAAAATGCCCCTTCACATTGCCGCAGCGTTTGGCTAAGAAGCGCCCACCTCGGCCCGGGGTGAGCTTCGGGCAGCGTGCGGTTGTGGCGGAATTGGTAGACGCGCAGCGTTGAGGTCGCTGTGGGCTAACCCCCGTGGAAGTTCGAGTCTTCTCAACCGCACCATTTCTTCGTCTGGCCCGGCGAACAGCAAACTGATGCCATGGCCGGGTCTCCGCCTAGAGCTTGTCCAGCAGCGTGAGCAGCCGCTCCGCCTCGCGCGCCGTCAGGTTGTGCGTGGTGCGGGCAGAGATGCGTTGGGCGACGGGCACAACTTCGGTCAGCAGTGCGCGCCCGGCCTCGGTCAGCGAGATGTCGATCCTCCGGCGGTCGGTGGCGGACGGCGCGGTCGCGATCAGCCCCTTGCGCGCCAAGCGTTCGACCACACCTTTCGTGGTCGCCGCGTCCATCGCCACGAGCCGGCCGAGGTGGTTTTGCGACAGCGCGCCTTCGTCGTTGAGCTTGACCAGCGCCGAGAATTGGCGCGGCGTCAGTTCCGGCATCTCGGCGGCGAATATCTCCAGGTGCCGCTGGTTCGCCAGACGCAGCTTGAAGCCGATTTGATCTTCAAGCCGATATCGCGTTTCCTTGTCCAAACCTTCCCCCGTCGGTTGCGCCTGGACGTCCGATGCCCTTGGGGGCAGAGTAAACAGGCGCTGACGGGAAATACAAGTCAGGCCGGGGCTAAGCGGTCGTCAGTGCGTCGAATTCGTTTGACAGCAAACGAGTCGCGGCGCTGTAATCGAAGCGAAACAGCGTCCGCATTCGACCGTGGCGGCGGCCGCTGAGGGAGGACCCGATGGGAAGGGCGAGGGCACGAGCGAAGGCGGTCGGAACGCGGCCGGCTGCGCCGCTCTGGCCGGGTGCGACAGCGGCACGCGACGCGGCCGGAAGGCTTGTCCTGTCGCAGGGCCCCATCGAACTGATCCTCGACCTGGGCGGCGCGGCCGATGAGATTGCGCGGGCGGAAGCCGTGGCACAGAAGGCGTTCTCGGGCGTCCTTGAGGAATTGGTTTCAGAACTTTCGCTTCTGCGGCGCCCGATCGCATCCGGCGGCAAAGAGCCGAACGGCCCGGTGGCGCGGCGCATGGCAAGAGCGGTCGCGCCGCATGCAAACTGGTACATCACGCCGATGGCGGCCGTGGCGGGTGCCGTCGCCGATCACATCCTTGAGGCGATCTCCGGACGTTGCGCGCTCGAACGCATAGCCATCAACAACGGCGGCGACATCGCGCTCCGCCTTGTGGGCGACGCGCGCTACCGGATCGGCATCTCGGATTATCGTCAGACGGCTCGTTTCGCCGGCATCGTCTCCATAGGGGCCCGGGACGGCATCGGAGGCATCGCCACGAGCGGCTGTCATGGCCGCAGCCATTCGCTCGGCATCGCCGATGCGGTGACGGTTCTGGCCAGGTGCGCGGCTGACGCCGATGCCGCCGCGACGCTTATCGCCAATGCTGTCGATTTGCCGGACTCGCCCAAGATCCGGCGGCGCCCCGCCCGCGAGCTGTCGCCCGACAGCGATCTGGGCAACCGCCTCGTCACGGTCGATGTCGCGGCACTCGATCCCGACGAGACGGAGCGCGCGCTCGACGCTGGGGTCCGGCGGGCCGGGCAAATCGTCGCGACGGGAGCCGCGCGCGCTGCGTTTCTGTCCTTGCAGGGCAGTATTCGGACCGTGGGCGCGGGCGACGCGCTTGGCTCCGCGACAGCGGGCAGGGAAGAGGAGAACTGATGGGCAAGGCAATGATCCGCAAGATCGTCACCGTCGTCGAGGAAGTGCAGAGCGAGATGGGGCAGGCGATTTCTCCGCCTACGCGACGCGCCGCCGCAATCGCCGTCATCGCGAACCCCCATGCGGGGCGCTACGAGGCCGATCTCGAGGACCTCATGGCGATCGGCGAGGAACTCGGCGGAATTCTGGGTGAGGCTTGCGTCAAGGCGCTCGGCATCACACCCGCCGAGGCGCAGAGCTACGGCAAGGCCGCGCTCGTGGGCGAGAACGGCGAACTGGAACATGCCGCCGCGATCCTGCATCCGCGCCTCGGCAAGCCTTTGCGGGCGGCGGTCGAAAAGGGGGCGGCGCTCGTGCCGTCAAACAAGAAGCGCGGGCCGATGGGTCATCCGCTCGACATACCTCTCGGACACAAGGATGCCGCCTATGTGCGCTCGCATTTCGACGGGATGGAGGTGCGGGTGAACGACGCCCCGCGCGCCGACGAGATCCTCGTCGCCGTCGCCGTGACCGACAGTGGCCGGCCCCTGCCGCGTGTCGGCGGGCTGACGCATGACGAGGCCGAGGGCAAGGACGGGCTGCGCTGAGGATATGCGATGACAGTGTTCCGGCCCGACAACCTGAGCGATGCGCTGGGATTCCTGTCCGAAGCGCCAGCCGTCGTGCTTGCGGGCGGAACGGACGTGTTTCCGTCGCTCGGCGACCGCCCGGCGCCGCCCCGCGTTCTGGATGTGACGGCTGTTTCAGACATTCGCGGGATCGCGCGGGACGGCGATGTCTGGCGGATCGGCGCGGGCGTGACCTGGTCGGAGCTGATCCGTGCGGAGCTGCCAGCTCAGTTCGACGCGTTGAAGGTCGCCGGACGGCAGGTGGGATCGGTGCAGATCCAGAACACCGGGACGATTGCGGGCAATATCTGCAATGCCTCGCCCGCGGCGGACGGTGTGCCGGTCCTGCTGGCGCTGGACGCGTCGGTGGAGCTTGCCTCGGCTGGCGGTCGGCGGGTCGTGCCGCTGTCAGAGTTTGTTACCGGCAATCGCAGGACCTTGCGCCGCCCGGACGAAATTGTGACAGCTGTCCATGTGCCGCGCATGGAGGGACAGGTCTGGTCCGCGTTCGAGAAGCTCGGCAGTCGTGCCTATCTGGTCATCTCGATTGTGTCGCTGGCGATGGTCTTGCGCTTCGATGGCCGGGTCGTGGCCGACGCGCGGATCGCCGCCGGGGCCTGTTCGGAGGTGCCCATGCGGCTCGCCGCGTTGGAAGGCGATCTGGTTGGGCAGGAGGCCGCCGCGCTCGGGCAGGTCGTGCGGCCGGAGCATTTCGGAGGGCTCAAACCGATCGGCGATGTTCGCGGGACCGCCGCCTATCGTCGGGTCGCTGTCGGGACGCTTGCCATACGGATGCTGGACGGATGCGGGACGAGGCTATGAGCGCCGTCTCCTTCTCCTTGAACGGCCGCAATGTGACGCGCGCGGCGGGCGGGCTCGAACGGCTTGCGACGATCCTCAGGCGTGATTTTGGCTGCATGGACGTCAAGGTCGGCTGCGACGCCGGTGATTGTGGGGCCTGCACGGTTCTGGTTGACGGCGCGCCTGTCTGCGCGTGCATAACGGCGGCATCCCAGGTCGCGGGCAGGCGCGTCGAAACGCTTGCCGGCCTTCGCGATAATGATTCAGCGTTTTCAAAACTTTCCGAGGCGTTTCTTGCGCACGGGGCGGCGCAGTGCGGGATCTGTACTCCCGGTATGCTGGTCTCGGCGATGGCGCTTCTGCGCGGCAATCCCGCGCCGAGCGAGCGCGAGGTCGAGGACGCGCTGGGCGGCGTGCTTTGCCGTTGCACCGGCTACCGCAAGATCATCGACGCGGTGATGGGCACCGCCGCTCCACGCGTCGGCGAAGGCGTCGTGGGGGCGGGGATTCCGCGCGTCGATGGTGCCCGCAAGATCGACGGGACCGAGGTGTTCGGCGACGACGCTGTGCCGCATAATGCCTTGGTATTGAAGGTCATTCGCGCACCGCACGACCGCTGTCGTTTCACCTTCGGAAACCTAGATGACTATGCGCGGGTGATGCGCCTCGACCTGATCCTCACGGCGAAGGACGTGCCCGGGAAGAACCGCTTTGGCGTCATTCCGGGGTTCATCGACCAGCCGGTGTACGCCGCAGGCGAGGCGCTGTTTCGAGGCGAAGCGGTCGCTGCCGTCGTGGGCCGTCCGGATGTGATTGCGGCGCTCGACCTGACGGAATTCCCGGTCGCGTGGGAGTCGTGCGACTCCGTGCGCGAGGCCGAAGCAGCGAAGGCGATGGCGGAGATACATCCGGGGCGGTCGAAAAACGTGATGTGCCATGGACTTGTTCGGCGAGGTGACGCTGAATCGGCGCTTGCGCGAGCCGATGTCGTGGCCGAGATCAGGCTCGAGACCAGCTTCATAGAGCACGCCTATATCGAGCCCGAGGCGGGCTACGCGGACTGGAAGGATGGCCGGATCGAGGTGCATGGCGGCACACAGGCGCCGCACATGAACCGCGAGTCCCTTGCGGACATACTGGACCTGCCGGCAGAGGCGGTGCGCGTCGTGCCGACAGCGGTGGGCGGCGGCTTTGGATCGAAGCTCGACCTGTCGTTTCAGCCGCATGTGGCGCTTGCCGCGATGCGGTTGGAACGACCGGTTCGGGTGGCTTATTCACGTGCAGAGTCAATGGCTTCCACTACCAAGCGACACCCTGCGCGGATGCACGTGCGTGCCGGAGCGACGAAGGACGGCCGGCTATCGGGCTTCACCTTCGACGGTACGTTCAACACCGGTGCCTATGCGTCGTGGGGGCCGACGGTCGCGAACCGCGTGCCGGTTCATGCGGGCGGACCCTACATCCACGCCGGCTACCGCGCGCGGGCCGAGGCAGTGAACACGAACTGTGTTCCGGCAGGCGCGTTCCGGGGTTTCGGCGTGCCGCAGGCGGCGATCGCGCAGGAGGCGGTGTTCGACGATCTGGCCGAAAAGCTCGGAATGGACCGGCTCGAGTTTCGGCTTCTGAACGCGCTCGACAACGGCGTACCGACGACGACCGGCCAGGTCTTCGACGGAGCGGTGGGGATCAGGCCCTGCCTCGAGGCGCTGCGGCCGGCATGGCGTGTGGCATTAAAGAAAGCGCATGATTTCAACGCGCAGGGCGGAGTTCTTTGTGCGGGCGCAGGCATATGCTGCGGGTGGTACGGTTGTGGCAATACCTCTCTGCCCAATCCGTCCACCATCCGGGCGGGGATCACCGCTGACGGCCGTGTCGTCCTTCACCAGGGCGCAATGGATATCGGGCAGGGCGCGAACACGGTCGTCACGCAGATTTTCGCGGAGGCGCTCGGCGTGGACGTCGCGAGCGTGGCGATCATCGGGCCGGATACCGACGCGACGCCGGACGGAGGCAAAACCTCTGCCTCACGTCAGACCTATGTGTCGGGGAACGCGGCGCGCCTCACCGGGCTGGCACTTCGGTCCGAGCTCCTGCGTTTGACCAACTGCACCGAGGGTGTGATCGCCATCGGGGCAGGAGCAGTGACCGTGACCGCGTGCGATGGCGTCGTCCACCAAGCGGCGCTGCCAGAGGGTGAAGGCTACGTCCTGGAGGCTGCCGAGACATACGACCCGCCGACCTCGCCGCTCGACGAGAACGGTCAGGGCGTTCCCTACGCCGTCTACGGCTACACCGCGCAGTTGGTGGAACTGACCGTCGACACCGGGCTCGGCACCGTGAAGCTCGACCATATCCATGCGGCCCACGACGTGGGCCGGGCGATCAACCCGGTTCTGGTCGAGGGGCAGGTTCACGGCGGAGTGGCCCAAGGTATCGGGCTCGCACTGATGGAAGAGTACATACCCGGCAGCACCAACAACCTGCATGACTACCTGATACCGACCATCGGAGACGTGCCGCCGATTACATCGCATATCATTGAGGTGCCGGACCCGCACGGCCCCTACGGAGCGAAGGGCCTCGGCGAGCATGTCCTGATCCCGACCGCGCCTGCGATCCTTTCGGCGATCCGGCACGCCACGGGCGCGCTTATCACGCGCCTTCCGGCGACGCCCGACCGGGTTCTGGCGGCGATCCGCACCGCGAGGGGGGACTGAGATGGTCCGTCAGAGCGTCGAGGCCCGAATGGAAGGCAAGATCCGTTGCGACGCCTGCCCGGTCATGTGCTACATCGCCGAAGGCCGCGCCGGGGCTTGCGACCGCTACGCCAACCACGAGGGCGAACTCGTGCGGCTCGATCCCTTCACGGTGCTTCAGGCGGCGACTGAGAGCGACGGGCAGGTCGTACCGTTCCTGGAACTCGAAGCGGGTGAGTGGGACGGCGATATTCTCAGAACCGCACGGCCGTTCATCACCGCGATCGGCGCGGGCACGACCTATCCCGACTACAAGCCCGCGCCTTTCATTGTCGCCCAGAGCTATGACGACGTCGACATGGTCACCGTCGTCACCGAAGGAATCTTCTCCTATTGCGGAGCCAAGGTGAAGATCGATACCGATCGCTATCTGGGCGCCGAGACGGCTGCCGTGCGGGTGGAGGGCGAGCCGATCGGGCATGTAACAACGGCCGAGTATGGCTCTCAGATGCTGTCGCTCGGCGGTGTCCATCACCTCACCGGCGGCGGCAAGAAGGAGGGCCGCGTGACCTGCGACGCGCTGCTCAGACTCTGCAACCGCGAAGCCGTCGAAGTGACGATCGACGGCGGCGCCGACGTCGTCCTGCAGGCGGGGAAGCCACCTATCGTCAACGGCGTCACGGAACAGCTCATGCGGGTCGGCTGCGGCTCGGCCGCTATCGGCATGTTCGCCAAGCAATGGCACGGACTGGTAGACGAGGTCGTCGTCGTTGACGACCACATCACTGGGGTCCTCTCGGAGCATCAGGCTGGAAAGGTTCTGGGCGTAGAGCCCACAGGCATCAAGATCCTCGGGCGCAAGTCGACGCCCGGCCGCTATTTCCGGGTGGCCGAGCCCGGCACGGGCTGGGGCGGCACGAATATCGAGGACCCGTTGACGATTCTCGGGCCCTGGCGCGCACCGGCGCGGCCGGGGCTCACGCTCCTGATGGTCTCGACGACCGGGGAGCAATGGGGCTACTTCGCATTGGACGACGACCTGATGCCGGTGCCGGCAAGCCTGCCGGAAAATCTCAGGACCTCGGTCGAACGGATCGCGGAGAACTGTGAACCCTCCGTCACTTCAGTTCTTTTCATGGGCGGAGCC
Organism: Defluviimonas aquaemixtae; assembly: GCF_900302475.1. Lineage (NCBI taxonomy): Bacteria > Pseudomonadati > Pseudomonadota > Alphaproteobacteria > Rhodobacterales > Paracoccaceae > Albidovulum > Albidovulum aquaemixtae. The sequence goes on along the minus strand of NZ_OMOQ01000001.1, from coordinate 2,021,739 downwards.
GGCGGCAGCCTGCGCGCGGGTGTGACGGAAAATCCCGTCCGGCTCACCCGCTCGGTGCGCGAAGCGGTGACGCGCGTCACCTGTGGCGGGGCGGAGTGCTACGTCTGGCCAGGCGGCGGCATCACCTTCATGGCCGACGTGACGGAGATGCCATCGAATGCCTTCGGCTACGTCCCGACGCCGGCACTAGTCGCGCCGATCGAGTTCACGCTGAGATTGAGCGACTACAAGGCGCTCGGCGGGCATATGGAAACGGTGCGACGGGTCGAGGAGATCGAAGGCGAGATCGAGCGCCGCCTCTCGGTCAAGCGAGACAGGTAGGGGTCTCCGATTGCGCGCCTTCCAGGCGCATATCATTGTCTCGCGCCCACTGCCGGGCAGTGGACGCTCGGATCTGCCTCCGGCGGGAGTATTTTCCGACAGAAAGTGAGGTCAGCCCTCAACGACCTCCGGCAACCGCGTAGCGGGCGGGGTGTTTCGGCTGCGGGTAGTGCGGACGATGCCGTCGATTATGGTCATGCCGACGCCCGGCAGGTTGCCCTGATGGATGCTTTCAAGCATCGACTTGCCCGGCGCGTGCTGGGCGGTGTCGATCAGGACGAAATCGGCGGCCTTGCCTGGCTCGATGATGCCGCAGTCGAGATCGCGCATCCGGGCGGTGTTGCCGGTGGCGAAGCAGAACACGATCTCGGGCGGCACGTCGCCGAGCGACGAGAGCATCGCAATCATCCTGAGGATGCCGAGCGGCTGCACGCCGGAGCCCGCGGGCGCATCAGTGCCGAGGATGATGCGGTCGGGCTGTTTCAGTTCGAACGCGGTCCGCATCGCGAGAAGCCCGGCGCGTTCGTTGCCGTTGTGAACGATCTCGATGCCGCGCAGGCAGCTCTCGCAGAGGCAGGTGATCTGGTCGTCGGGCAAGGCCGTGTGACCGCCGTTGATGTGCCCGATGATGTCGGCATCGGCCTCCAGCACGACGTCCTTGTCGATGAGGCCCGAGCCGGGGATCGAAGGGCCGCCAGTATGTATCGTCGACTGAATACCGTATTTTCGCGCCCATTTGACCATCTGGCCCGCCGTCTCGCCGGCCTTGACTGACCCGAGGCCGACCTCGCCCAGAAGCTTCACGCCGGCCTCGGCGAGGTCCTTGAAATCGCTCTCGACCATGCCCTCTTCCAGCACCGGAGCGCCGGAATGGACCTTGACACCCGACGGGCGGAAATTTTCGTACCAGCGCTGCGCGGCGATCGCCATCGCCTTGAGGCCGACGATGTCCTTGGGCCTCCCCGGCGCATGCACTTCGCCCGCCGAGATCATCGTGGTGACGCCGCCGTGGAGGCACGAGTCGATCCAGTGAAGCTGCTGCTGACGCGGTGTGTAGTCGCCGATAACGGGGTGGACGTGGCTGTCGATGAGGCCGGGGCAGAGCGTGATGCCTTTGGCGTCCACGATGGTCGTCGCCTTTTCGGTGTCGAGGTCCTTCTCGTGGCCAACGGCGGCAATCCGGTCGCCCTCGCAGACCACGCAGTCGCCGTCGATCAGCGGCTCCTCGATCTTGCCCGAGAGAATCTGGCCGATATGGCGGACAACGAGCTTGGTCTCGGGCATGGCGGGACTCCCTTCGTGTTCGGTGATGGTCCCACAACAACCCTTTGCGGGCAAACGGTAACTGGCCCTATGCTTCGGGGAAGAAGCAGGCAGCCTTCTGGCGCCCGCCTTCGAGTTCCGGCCGTTCGGCGCGGCAGCGGTCTTGGGCCTTCCAACAGCGCGGCGCGAAGGGGCAGCCGCGCGGCACGTTCAGAGGCGAGGGCAGTTCGCCCTCGAGCTTGATCCGGGTCTTCGCGGCTTTCGGGTCTGCGATGGGGGTCGCCGACAGAAGCGCCTTGCTGTATGGGTGCTTCGGATGGGCGAATATCTCGTGCTTCGGGCCGATTTCGACCGGGCGCCCGAGATACATGACGATGATGTCGTCGGCCATGTGCTTCACGACCGAGAGGTCATGGCTGATGAAGAGGTAAGCGAGGCCGAGCCTTTCCTGGAGGTCGACGAGGAGGTTCAGGATCTGGCTCTGGATCGAGAGGTCGAGCGCCGAGACAGGCTCATCAAGAACCAGCACCTTGGGCTCCAGCATCAGCGCGCGGGCGACCGCGATGCGCTGACGCTGGCCGCCCGAGAACATGTGCGGATAACGGTCGAAATGCTCGGGACGGAGACCGACGAGCTTCAGCATTTCGCGCGCCTTGGCCTCGCGGTCGGAAGCGGGCGTCTCGGGGCGATTGATCTTCAATGGTTCCTCGAGGATCGCACCGATCCGCTGACGTGGATTGAGCGAGCCGTAGGGGTCCTGGAAAACAATCTGGACGTCGGTTCGCAGGTCCGCCCAGTTGTCGGGACGTACCTTCTTGCCACCGATTGAGAAGCTGCCCGACGTTGGCTCCTCGATCATCGTGATCAGCCGCGCGAGCGTGGACTTGCCGCAGCCGGACTCGCCCACAATTGCGAGCGTCTTGCCGGGTTCGAGCGAGAAGCTCGTCTCGGAGACGGCGCGCACCGTGCCGCCCTTGGAGAAGAGGCCGCCTCTAACCTCATAGTGGCGGGTCAGATTGTCGGCGACGACAACGGGTTCACTCATGCCTCCGCCTCCGCCTTGGCGCTCATAGGATAGTGGCAGCGCGCATAGCCCATTGCCTTGTCCCGCGGCTCGGGCGGGACCGAGCGGCACGTCTCGTCGGAATACCGGCAGCGCGGGCTGAAGAGGCAGCCCTGGGGCCGGTCGAACTGACCGGGCACTACACCCGGGATCGTCGGCAGGTGGCGCGTTGTCGCGCGTTCCGGAAGCGCCGCGAGGAGGGCGGCGGTGTAGGGGTGATGCGGCGTCTCGAACAGATCGGCGACGGGCTGTTCCTCGACCTTCTGGCCGGCGTACTGGACCGAGACGCGCTCGGCCGTTTCGGCCACGACACCCATGTCGTGTGTGATCAGGATCAGCGCCATTCCGGTGTCCTTCTGCAACCCCGTTAGCAGGTCGAGTATCTGCGCCTGAATCGTCACGTCGAGCGCCGTCGTTGGTTCGTCGGCGATCAGGAGCTTTGGGTTGCACGCGATCGCCATGGCGATCATCACGCGCTGGTTCATGCCGCCTGAAAGCTGGTGAGGGAAGGCGCGGAGACGCTCTTCCGGCGCTGGAATGCCGACCAATTCGAAAAGCTCGACCGCGCGGGCGTGGCGTTCCTTCTTGTCGAGGCCGAGGTGAACGCGCAAGGCCTCCCTGATCTGGAAACCGGCCGTGAAACAGGGATTCAGCGACGACATCGGCTCTTGGAAGATCATCGCCATGTCCTTGCCGACAATGTCGCGGCGCTTGCGGGCCGAAAGGCCACGCAGATCGGTGCCGTCGAAGTTCATCACATCGGCCGTCACCGTCGCGGTCCACGGCAGCAGGCCCATGAGCGCGAGCATGGAGACGGATTTCCCGGAACCGCTCTCGCCCACGATTGCCAGGATTTCGCCCGTATCGACCGCGACATCGACACCGTCGACGGCGCGGAACTGGCCCGAGGCAGTGGCGAAATCTACCGAGAGGTTGCGGATGTCGAGAAGGGGCATTGGCTCAGCTCCGCTTCAGTTTCGGATCCAGCGCGTCGCGCAGTCCGTCGCCCATCAGGTTGATGGAGAGGACTGTGATCAGGATGGCGAGGCCGGGAAAGGTCACGACCCACCATGCACGCAGGATGAACTCGCGCGCCTCGGCAAGCATTGTGCCCCATTCCGGGGTTGGAGGCTGGGCGCCCATGCCGAGAAATCCGAGCGCGGCGGCATCGAGGATCGCTGTCGAGAATGATAGGGCGGCCTGAACGATGATGGGTGATAGGCAGTTGGGCAGGACCGTGATGAACATCAGCCGGGGCAGGCCGGCTCCGGTAACCCGGGCGGCGGTCACGTAGTCCTTGTTTTTCTCCGAGAGCACACTGGCCCGCGTAAGCCGTACGTAGTGCGGCTGAAGAACGATGGCGATGGCGATCATCGCGTTTGTGAGCGAGGGTCCTAGGATGGCCACCAGCACGAGCGCAAGAAGAAGCGAGGGGAAGGCGAGGATGATGTCCATCACCCGCATGATGATCGTGTCGACCCATTTCGGTGCGAATCCGGACAGGAGCCCCACGATGATGCCGCCCGAGGCCGCGATCGTCACGACGATGATGCCGACATAGAAGGAATAGCGCGCGCCGTGTAGGAGCCGCGAGAGCATGTCGCGCCCGACCGCGTCGGTACCGAGCGGGAAAGCGAGGCTGCCGCCCTCCTGCCAGAAGGGTGGCTGCAGAAGCGCGGTTCGGAACTGTTGGGTCGGCCCATGCGGCGCGAGCAGCGGCGCGAAGATGGCCACGAAGACGAATGCGACGAAGACCCAGAGCCCGATCACCGCGCCACGGTTCTCGCGAAAATAGTACCAGAATTCGCGCAGGCGGCCGGGGCGGTCGGGAGCGGTTTGAGCGGCGGTTGCCTCGGCCATGTCAGCGTTTCCGGATCTTGGGGTTGATGAGGCCGTAGAGGACATCGACGGTCAGGTTGACGATCATCACCATGACCGCGATGAGAAGGAGCCCCCCCTGAACGACCGGATAGTCGCGGCGGAAGATGGAATCGACCATCCACTTGCCGATGCCGGGCCAGGAGAAGATGGTCTCGGTCAGGATTGCGCCGGCAAGCAGCGTGCCGACCGACAGGCCGATGACGGTGATGACCGGGATGAGCGCGTTTCGGAGTGCGTGGACGCCGTTCACGCGGGCGGGCGCAAGCCCTTTGGCGCGCGCGGTGCGAATGTAGTCTTCGCTCAGCACCTCCAGCATCGCGGAGCGGGTCTGGCGAGCGATCACGGCGAGCGGGATGGTGCCCAGAACGATTGTCGGCAGGATCAGGTGATGGATTGCCGAGGCGAGCGCGCCCGATTGTCCGGACCGGATCGAGTCGATCAGCATGAAGCCTGTCGGATCGTCGAAGAAGTAAAGCAGGCTGATTCGCCCGGAAACGGGGGTCAGACCCAGCATTCCGGAAAAGACGATGATGAGGAGGAGCGCCCACCAGAAGATCGGCATCGAATAGCCGACCAGCGCCGAAGACATCAGCGCCCGGTCGAAAAACTTTCCGCGATTGACGGCAGCGACGACACCCGCCGGCAGCCCAAGCGCAACGGCGAAGATCATCGCGCAGAGTGACAGTTCCAGCGTTGCGGGGAAGAGCGCGAAGAATTCGTCCCAGACGGGTTTCTTCGTCACGAAGCTTTGCCCGAGATCGCCCTGGACGACGCCTCCGAGGTAGTCGACATATTGCCGCCAGAGCGGCTTGTCGAAGCCGAACTGCTGGACAAGCGCTTGATAGCGTTCCTCGCTGAGCCCCCGCTCTCCCGCCATGACGATGATCGGGTCGCCCGGCAGCACGCGGATGAATGCGAAGGATATGAGAGTCACGCCGAAAAAGGTCGGCAGGAAGGTCAGTAGGCGTGACAGGAGATATCTCAGCATCAGCCAACGATCCTTAGAGTTTTCGGTGATGTAGTGAGGGATCTGCAACCGGTATCGGTGACGACGACGTCGTCCTCGATCCGGACGCCAAAACCGTCGGCTGCGACGCGGTATAGGCCGGGTTCGATGGTGAAGACCATGCCCGGCTCCAGCACCTGATGGTTTCCCCGCATGATGTAGGGCGCCTCATGCACATCGCGGCCGAGTCCATGGCCAGTCTTGGTGCGGATGCGGTCGGCGAAGGGTGAGGCTTCGAGGACGGAGATCACGGCGTCGTCCACGTCATGGGCAGTCGCGCCTGAACGGGTCGCGGCGTGGCCCGCCACGTTGGCCTTCAGCACGGCTTCGTAGACCGCCTGCGCCTCGTCGGTCGCGTGGCCGATAAAGACGGTGCGCGTGATGTCGGCGCACAGACCCGACTTGCGGGCGCCGAAATCGAGAAGCAGCGCATCGCCGGTGCGGATCCGGTAGTCGGCGCGCGCTGTGGCGTGGGGGCGAGCGGAGTTCTCTCCCGCCGCGACAATGGCGCCGAACGCCTGCTCGTCGGCGCCTCGCGTGAAGAGCGAGGAGATCAGGCGGCGTTCGACCTCGGCCTCGGTAAGGCCGGGCTTCACCTCGGCCAGAACGTCCTCCAAGGCGACCTCCGATATGCGGATCGCCTCTTCTAGCGCCGCGATTTCCTCCAAGCTCTTGCACAGGCGCAGGCCGGAGATCTGGCGCTCGGCGTCCACGATTCTCAGACCAACCCATGCCGTGGCCATCGCATGGTGCACAAAGACCCGCATCACCTGTCCTTCGACCGCGACCGACCGGATCGGCATGTGCGCGGCCAGAGCAGCGAACGCGTCCGCATAGCCCGTCTGGTCATACCAGTCGAAGACTTCGCCGTCGAAGCTGATGAGCGCGAACGAGGCGAGTTCCAGATTGGGCACGAGCGCTGCGGGTGCGCCCTCGACCGGGATCAGAACGACGAGCGGGCGTTCGTTGGTGTGAAAGCCTTTCTTGAAGAGCCGTTCGAAGTTGCTGCCGGGGACCAGTGCCACCGCATCGACGCCCAAGTCGCGCGCGACGCGGCGATGCGCGGCAAAGCACTCGGTCATGACGGTACTTCCCCAGCAAAACGGGCGGGGCCGCAATGTGCCCCGCCCAGGAACCTCATTCGGTCAAATCGACACCATAGAAGATATGGCCGCCGAGCGGATGGACCTTATAGCCGGTCACGTTGGTCCGCATCGGCATGAAGACGACCGAATGCGCGATCGTCGCCCAGGGCGCCTGCTCCTTGAAGACGACCTGGGCCTCTTCGTAAAGCTTCGTGCGCTCGGCAATGTCAGTGATGACCTTGGCCTTCTGGATCAGCTCCTCGAAGGGCTCGTAGCACCACTGCGCGCGGTTCGAGTTCTCGCGCCCGTCGCACCCCAGCAGCACGGCGAGGAAGTTGTCCGGGTCGCCGTTGTCGCCGGTCCAGCCCAGAAGGATTGCGCCGTCACGGTCAAGCTCGCGCGAGCGGGAAAGATACTCGCCCCATTCGTAGGTGACGATCTCGACATTGACACCGACTTTGGCGAAATCGGCCTGGATGAGTTCGGCCATCCGGCGGGCGTTAGGGTTGTAGGGACGCTGTACGGGCATCGCCCAGACCTTCATGTCGAGGCTGTCGATACCTTCTTCGGCAAGCATCGCCTTGGCACCTTCGGGATCGAAGGGATCGTCCACGACCGCGTCATTGTAGGACCACATCGTCGGCGGGATCGGGTTCTTCGCGATCTGACCGGAGCCCTGGAAGACGACGTCGATGATCGCCTGCTTGTCGATCGCCATGTTGAGCGCCTTCCGGACCTTCGCATTGTCGAAGGGCGCCTGAGTCGTGTTATAGGCGAGATAGCCGACGTTCAGGCCTTCCTGTTCCAGCATCTGGATTTCGGAATCTGCCTTGATCGCCTCGATATCCGCAGGGTTCGGATACGGCATGACATGGCATTCGCCGGCCTTCAGCTTCTGGTAGCGCACGGATGCATCCGGAGTGACTGCGAATACGAGGTCGTCGATCGGCGAGGCGCCGCGCCAGTAGTCGGGGTTCGACTTGTAGCGGATCACCGCGTCCTTCTGGTAGGCGACAAAACTGAACGGACCCGTGCCGATTGGCGCCTGGTTCAGCATTTCGGGCGTGCCCGCCTCCATCATCGCGTCGCCGTATTCCTTCGAGTGGATCGAGGCGAATCCCATCGCGAGATTCGAGATCATCGGGGCCTCGGGCCGGTTCAGCACGAACTTCACCGTGTAGTCGTCGATCTTCTCGATCGACTTGATGAGGTCGGGCATCGACATGCCGTCGAAATACTCCCACGTGCCACCGGAGATCTGGTTGTAGGGATGATCGTCGAGACGCTGACGTTCAAACGAGAAGATCACGTCGTCGGCGTTGAAGTCGCGTGTCGGCGTGAACTGGTCATTGGAGTGGAACTTCACGCCCTGGCGCAGCGTGAAAGTGTATTCCAGCCCGTCATCGGAGGCTTCCCAGCTTTCCGCAAGACCCGGAATCACATTGGTCGTGCCGGTTTCGAACAAGACCAGCTTGTCGAAAATGGTGTGTTCCGAGGCGTCGAAGGTCGTGCCGGACGTGTAGAGAGCGGGGTCGAAGCCCTCCGGCGAGCCCTCCGAGCAGTAGACCAGCGTCTTGGCGGATGCCGCGCTGCCCAGAAGCGCGACGAGCACGGCTCCGGTTGCGAATGCGTGTCTGAACATAGTTCTGTATCCTCCCTTTACTGAAATGGTTTTTGTCTTCGTTCCGCCGCTTCCTTGCGTCGGAGGCGGTGGATGGTGTCTCGACCGCCACCCTTCTCGCGAGCGGTCCTGCCAGAGTTAACTATCTTCTGCGTCCGAGTACAAATACTTCGCTCCGGCCCCGGCATCATCAAGCCCCGGGCATCGAGGCGGGGATCCACCAGTCCCGGCCACGCGAGGTCTCCACATATTCGGGCCAGCGGAAGTGGATCGGTGGATCGTAATCGCAAAGCGGAGCGATCCAGTCCTCGCCGCCGATGCCGCCGCCAGTGCGGGCGCGGAACTCGGCCATGGCCCCGTCGCGCGCCTCGACATCCTCGAGAAGCCGGACCGCGGACGCGGCGAGCACCTTGGCCGCCGTCCGCACCATCGGGTCGATGGTCGCGGGAATGCCGCCGAGCGCATTCATGACCCAAGCGGGGTAGGAGCGCCCGTCGGCTGGCTTAAGAGCTGGCCGGGCGACGTAGAACCGCGCTGTCGGCGCGTGCCAGCACATGTCCGTATAGTCGTCCGATGTGGAATGCGACTGCGACGGCGGCAGATCGCGGCGCAGGATCGCCTCGGCCGCTTCGGGTGCGACGAGGCGGGACATCTCGTCGATGAAGGGATCACGCATCGGCCCGATGTCGAGATTTCGCTGGATGTCGCGGGCGGCGTCTTTCGCCCTGTCGTCCCATTCGGGCGCGCCGACCGCCTGCATCGCCTGCCATACGATCCGCGCAATCGCGTGGTTGGCCAGGCCGGGGCGCGATTTCGAGACCCAGTGCCGTTCGACACGGCATCCGGTCATGGCTGCCGCCGCCTCGGCGTTGCGGTCAAGCGCGGCCGTCACCTGTTCGGCCATGGCGATCGTCGGCGTGCGGATCATGTACTGGATCTCGGCAAGCCCCGCCGGCAGATTGTCGGCCGTCGCCTGTCCGGCCGTCAGGATCGCCTCCGAGATAGACCACCCGCCCTGATGCGGCAGCATCGCGTCGCGCAGTGCCTTCGACGACTGGTGCATCGACATCAACGCGTCGGTGGCGCCGGGTGCGCGCACGGCCGAATGCGCCTGCGGAATCGGCGCGCCGTCCAGCGCGCCCCAGGTCTCGGGCGCGTCGCAGAAGAAGCGGTAGACCATCGAAAACGCCGCGCCACAATGCGTGTCCCAACGAACCGTGTTGCAGAGCGGAAGCATGTAGAACGGATGGAACGACAGCATCGCGGTGAGCCCGTCGTAGTAGCCCTTCGACGCATGGATCGGCTTTGAGCCCCGGACCTTCTCTGCCGGTTCGCCAGTGAAGCGCAGGCCGCCCTTCAACCCATGTTTCTCCATCGCCGCCTTGGTCGCGAGAAGCCCGCCGAGCGCGCCGATGCCGAGACCGGAATGCGGATCGGTGTGGCCACCGGCCTGAAAGCCCAGCCCCTGGCGCGGCTCGCGTCGCGTCGTCGCGGCCTGACAATTGCCTGGCACCGCGTCGTATTCGGCGTACATGCCGATCACGGGTCCGTCGCCGCTGGCCCATTCCGCGCAGAAGGCGGTCGGCATTCCGCCCGAGCCTTCCTCAACCGCGAAGCCCTCGGCCCGCAACCGCTCGATATACCAGGCGGCGGACCGGTACTCGCGCCACGCTGTCTCGCCGAAATCGAAGATCGTCGCGCACCACTCCGACAGATGGCCCGTGCGGGCGTCGACGGCTGCAATGGCGGTGGTCTGGGCGGCGGAGAACGTCATGCGCCTTCTCGTTTGCGGCTGAGGCGCAGGTTGGCCGCTTTCGCGCGCGGCGGCAACGCCCTATCCACTTCCGTCACGCCGTCAGATCGCGCGCCACTTCGAAGAAAGCTTGGACGAGCTTGCCGCCCCGCCGTTCGCGCAGGCAGACGAGCGCTTCCTCCATCGTAAGATTGCCAGCCCCCTGCAACGGGATCTGCACGAGCCGCGCATCAGCGCCGAACTCCGCCTCTGACACGAAGCCGATACCCGCGCCCGAGGCCACGATCTCGCGCACCGCCTCGCGGCCTTCGGCCTCGATAACGGGGGTCAGCGTGACGCCCGCAGTGGCGGCCGCATCCTCGAGCTTGCGGCGGGTTTTCGAGCCCTTTTCGCGCAGGACGAGCGGCAGCGCTATCAACTCCTGGATTTGCAATGCGTCGCGTGCCGCGAGCGGGTGACTCCGGGCGGCGAAGGCCACGATCGGCGTGACGTTTAGGCGCAGCGCTTCGAGATCGCGGCTTTCGGGCACGTCCCCGAGGACGCCGATATCGGCCTCGTAGGCGTGAAGGGCTGCGAGCACGCTTTCTGTATTGCCTGCTCGGACCGTGACCCTGACCCCTGAATACCGGTCGCGGAACCGCGCGAGGATGTGCAGGAGATGATGCGCGCTGTCGGCCATGACGCGGAGCGTACCGGAGCGCAGCGCGCGCTGTTCGGACAAAAGCTCCAGTGCCTGATGCTCGTTGTCGAAGAGACGGCGCGTGATTTCCAAAAGTTTGTCGCCTTGCGGCGTGAGGCTCACCTGCTTCTTGTGCCGGTTGAAGAGCAGGACGTCATATTCCTCTTCGAGCTTGCGGACCTGATCCGAGATGGCGGGCTGGGTCAGGTGAAGCGCTTCCGCCGCGCGGGAAAACCCGCCACAGACGGCGACATGGTGGAAGGCGCGGAGCTGAACGTAACGCATGGGTTGTTGACCTACGATTAATCATAAGTAGAATCGTTGAAGTGATCCAAAATAACGATTTTACATATGAATGTCAGCGTGGAAAAAGCTGTGTCGAGAGGCCACCCCATCAGGAGTTTATGATGCCGGAATCTGCCGTGCCGCTGCCCGCGCCGAAGTTGGGCGAGCCTTATCTTCTGACTCCCGGGCCGCTGACAACCGCCTATTCCACGAAGGAAACGATGCTGAAGGACTGGGGCTCGTGGGACGCAGAATTCCGGACGATGACAAAGTCCGTGTGCAGACAGTTGGTCGCGTTGGCAGGGGACACATCCGGCGAATTCATCTGCGTGCCGATGCAGGGGTCCGGCTCCTTCTCGGTCGAGGCGATGCTCGGTACACTCGTGCCGAAGGACGGCAAGGCGCTCGTCCTGGCGAACGGGGCCTACGGACTGAGGGCGGCAGAGACGATGCGCTATCTCGGGCGTGCCTACACGCTGATTGACAAGGGCGACTACATGCCGCCCCGGGGCGATGAGGTCGCGGCGGCGCTCGACGCCGATCCGGCGATCACGCATGTGGTAGCGGTCCATTGCGAGACATCCTCGGGCATCCTCAATCCAGTCGCGGAGATTTCGGAAGCCGTCTACAAGCGGAATCGGAAGCTCCTTATCGATTCGATGTCAGCCTTCGGGGCGCTGCCGCTCGATGTGAACAAGATCCGCTACGAAGCGATGGTCTCCTCTGCCAACAAGTGCATCGAAGGCGTGCCGGGCTTCGGCTTCGTGATCGCGCGCAGGTCCGTGCTCGAAGCGGCGAAAGGCAACAGCCATTCGCTGTCTCTCGATGTCCACGCACAGTGGGCCTACATGGAAAAGACCGGCCAGTGGCGCTACACGCCACCTACTCATGTCGTCGCCGCGTTCCAGGAGGCCTTGCGCATTCATGCCGAAGAAGGCGGGGTCGCTGGCCGCGGCGCGCGATACACGAAGAACCGAGATGTCCTCGTAAAAGGAATGCGGGACCTGGGCTTCGAGACGCTGCTCAAGGACCGCTGGCTCTCGCCCATCATCGTGACCTTCTTCTGCCCGGCCGATCCGAACTTCGACTTCTCGACATTCTATGATCTGATGAAAGCCAAGGGCTTTATCATCTATCCCGGCAAGCTGACCGTGGTGGACAGCTTCCGGATCGGCTGCATCGGTCGGCTCGACGAGCACGTGATGCGAAATGTCATTCAGGCCGCAAAAGATGCTTTGGCCGATATGGGGGTGACAAGCGCCGCGCCGCCTGAAGCCGCCATCGCCGAACGCGCCAAGCTGGCCGCCTGAGGCGGCACCGATATCCGACGGAAGGACAAGAGATGAACATGATCAACCGCGCGCCCGTCACGGCGAACGACCGGGTCTACCCCTGGCCGAAGGTGCCGGCGGTGGCCATCTGCCTGGATGGGTGCGAGCCGGAATACCTCGATGCGGCCATCGCCGAGGGGCTGATGCCGACGCTGAAGCGGATGCGCGAAGAAGGCACCGACCGGCTGGCGAATTCGGTAATTCCGTCCTTCACCAACCCCAACAACCTCTCCATCGCGACAGGCCGCCCGCCTTCCGTCCACGGCATCTGCGGCAACTATCTCTTCGAGCCGGAAACTGGGCAGGAAGTAATGATGAACGACGTGCGGTTTCTGCGTGCGCCGACCGTTTTCGCCGAATTCCATAACGCCGGCGCCCGTGTCGCGGTCGTAACCGCCAAGGACAAGCTGCGCGCGCTTTTGGGGGCGGGTCTCAGGTTCGACGAGGACCGGGCAATCTGCTTTTCGTCGGAGAAGTCGGATACGACGACAATGGCCGAGAACGGCATCGAGAATGCGAGTGAGTGGCTCAGGATGCCGGTGCCCGAGGTCTATTCGGCCGACCTGTCGGAGTTCGTCTTTGCGGCGGGCGTGAAACTCCTGCGCGAATGGAAACCCGACGTGATGTATCTGTCCACGACCGACTACATCCAGCACAAGTTCGCGCCCGATGAGCAGGGGGCGAAGGACTTCTACGCGATGTTTGACCGCTATCTCGCCGAACTCGGCGCGCTGGGCGCAGCCATTGTGGTGACCGCCGATCACGGCATGAAGCCCAAGCACGGGTCGGACGGATTGCCCGCCGTCATCTACGTGCAGGATATGCTTGACGACTGGCTGGGCAAGGAGGTCGCCCGCGTGATCCTGCCGATCACCGACCCCTACGTCGTCCATCACGGCGCGCTCGGCTCCTTCGCCACGGTCTATCTGCCGGAAGGCGCGGACCGGGCCGACATCATGGACCGGCTCGCCGCGCAGGAGGGGATGATGCTCGTCATCGACCGCGACGAGGCGGTGAAACGGTTCGAATTGCCCGCGGACAGGATCGGCGACATCGTCATGATCTCGGGCGAGAACATGACGATCGGGACATCCGCCCATCGCCATGACCTCGCGGCCCTGAAGGAGCCGCTGCGGTCTCACGGCGGGCTGACGGAGCAGGAGGTGCCGTTCATCGTCAACCGCAGGATCGACTTGCCGAGTGCACCGGAGCTTCGCAATTTCGATGCCTTCTTCTACGCAACCACGGCGGCGGCGCTTTGACATGAAGGACGCGACAAAGAGCAAGTCCGAGGTCCGCCGCGAAGGCATGCGGATTGAGGGCGAAAAGGTCTTCACCGACGAGGTCGTGGAGGTTCGCTACGCCTATACCGACGAGGTTATCGGCACGGTTCCTGCAGGCAAGGCCGAACATGCCCGCAAGGCGTTCGAGATTGCCGCCGCTTACAAACCCAAGCTTACCCGCTACGAGCGCCAGCAGATCCTGTTCCGCGCGGCCGAACTGATCCGCGGGCGGCGCGAGGAGATTGCGCATTGGCTGGTCCTGGAATTGGGCATCTGCAAGCAGCATGCGCTGTATGAGACCGGGCGCAGCTACGACGTGTTCACGCTGGCCGGGCAACTCGCCATCCAGGATGACGGCCAGATATTCTCGTGCGACCTTACGCCCCACGGCAAGGACCGCAAGATCTACACGAAGCGCGAGCCGGTCCGCGCGATTTCCGCGATCACGCCGTTCAATCATCCGCTCAACATGGTCGCGCACAAGATCGCGCCCGCGATCGCGACGAACAACTGCGTCGTCTGCAAGCCGACCGAACAGACGCCGCTCACGGCGATCACGCTGGCCGATATCCTCTACGAAGCCGGGCTGCCGCCCGAGATGTTTCAGATCGTGACCGGCTGGCCCAAGGATATCGGCGAGGAGATGATCACAAACGAGAACATCGACATCATTACCTTCACCGGAGGCGTGTCTGTGGGAAAGTTGATCGCCGCGAAGGCGGGCTACAAGCGGCAGGCGCTGGAGCTTGGCGGTAACGATCCGCTGATCGTGCTCAACGATCTCGACGACGGCGATCTGGACAAGGCTGCGGCGCTCGCGGTCGCAGGCGCGACGGGCAATTCCGGCCAGCGCTGCACGGCGGTGAAGCGCATCCTTGTGCAGGAAAGCGTGGCCGACCGGTTCGTGCCGATGGTTTTGAAAAAGGCCAAGGCGATCCGCTTCGGCGATCCGATGGATCCCGAGACCCAGCTCGGTTGCGTGATCCATGCCGAGGCCGCCGCGCTGTTCGAAAAGCGCGTCTACATGGCGGCCGAGCAGGGCGCGAAGGTGCTTTACGATCCCGGCCGCAGTGGCGCGCTGTTGCCGCCCATCGTCGTCGATCACGTGCCGCATGACAGCGAACTGGTGATGGAGGAGACCTTCGGGCCGATCGTGCCCATCGTCCGCGTGTCCGATGACGATGCAGAGGTGATACGAATTTCGAACTCAACGCCCTTCGGCTTGTCCTCCGGCGTCTGCACCAACGATTTCCGCCGCATGCAGTCCTATATCGAGGGGCTGAACGTCGGCACCGTGAACATCTGGGAACAGCCCGGTTATCGGATCGAGATGTCACCCTTCGGCGGGATCAAGGATTCGGGTAACGGAGTGAAGGAGGGCGTGCTTGAGGCGATGAAATTCTTCACCAACGTGAAGACCTATTCTCTGCCGTGGCCACGCTGAGTGCGCTTCCCTCGCGTCGGAGGAGTCCGCGGTGAGCGTGGGAGTCTTCGGCGGGAGTATTTTTCGAACAGAAGAAGGGGGATGGCGTGAGAACTCATACCGAAGGCGAGTCGAACACGTCCGAAGCGCGCCGCGACTGGGTTGCGCGCCATCCCGACGCGGCGACGCGGGAGCTTCTGGCCCGCGACGCCGCTGCGTTCCTTCACCAGAGCCTGTCCTCGCCCTGCCTGAACACCGTCGCCAAGGCCGATGGGATTTGGCTCCAGGACACGTCAGGGCGGCGCTACATGGATTTCCATGGCAATTCAGTCCATCACATCGGCTATGCGCATCCCCGCGTCGTGGCCGCGATCAAGGCGCAGATTGACGACCTGAGCTTCTCGCCGCGTCGCTTCACCAACGAAGTGTCGGTGGAGCTGGCGGAGAAACTGGGCGAGCTGGCGCCGGATGATCTCGGCAAGGTGCTGTTCACCACCGGCGGCTCGGATGCGAACGAGGTGGCGATGAAGATCGCACGGGCGGCGACTGGGCGGTTCAAGACCGTGAGTTTCTGGGACGCCTTCCACGGCGCTGGCTTCGGGGCGTCGAGCGTCGGCGGTGAGGCGACGTTCCGGTCGCATATCACCGGGCCGCTTCTCCCCGGGGCGGAGCATGTCGCGCCCTTCAACTGCTACCGCTGCGCATATGGGCATCCGGGGCCGGAGACCTGCGGGCTCGCCTGCGCGAAGATGGTCGAGTTCGTGCTGGAGCGCGAGGGCGATGTCGCCGCCGTGATCGCCGAGCCGATGCGGGCCGTCCCGGTCGTGCCCCCGCCGGGATACTGGCGCGCGGTGCGCGAGGCCTGCAACCGTCACGGCGCTCTCCTGATCATGGACGAAATTCCGACTGGTCTCGGCAAGACGGGACGCATGTTCGCATTCGAGCACGACGAGGTGATCCCCGACATTGTGACGTTGGGCAAGGCGCTAGGTGGGGGCATCCTGCCAATCGCGGCGGTGATTGCTCGGCGTGATCTCGATGTTTGCGGCGACTTCGCCATCGGGCACTACACACACGAAAAGAACCCGGTCACGGCGCGGGCGGCGCTGGAGACGATCGCGATCATCCGCGAAGAGGGGCTGGTCGAGCGCGCCGCAGTGCTGGGGGCGCATGCCCTGAGCCGGCTGCGCGAAGCGCTCCGCGACGTTGCCATCGTCGGCGACGTTCGTGGGCGGGGCCTCATGTTCGGCGCCGAGATCGTCGAGGATCGTGAGAGCCGCGCGCCTGCGCCTGCGCGTGCCGAGCGGATCTACTACTGGTGCCTCGAGGCCGGTCTGAGCTTCAAGGTCAGCGCCGGCTGCGTCCTGACGCTTTCGCCGCCCCTGACGATCGGACAGGACGATCTTGACCGGGCGCTCGGCATCGTCGCGGAGGCGATCTGGGCCGAGGCGGGCTAAGTCACACTGCAAGCGTCAGCGTGGTCTCCGCCGCCGCGAGCGCCTCGGAGATCGCCGCGCCCGGCACGCCGTCTGTGACTATTTCCCCGATCTCGGCAAGTTCCGCGACGGCGATCAGGCCGTGCCGCCCGAATTTCGTGTGATCGGTCACAACGACCCGCCGTTCGCCGCGAGATAGCATCAACCGCGCAATCTCGGCCTCGTCGAGATCGTAGTCCATGACGCCAGAATGATCGACCGCGCCGGCCGAGATGACCGCGTGATTGACGGTGAAGCGGGCGATGAAATCGAGCGCGGACTTGCCGAAAGCTGCGCCGGAATCGCTGCGAAGCTCGCCGCCGGCCATGTAGACGCGATTGCCGTTCACCGTGGCGAGCGTGCGGGCGACGTCGGAGGAATTCGTGACCACCGTGAGCCGCCGATGGCCCATCAATTCACGCGCGACGTAGCTTGTCGTCGTTCCTGTATCTAGCATGATCGTCTCACCATCGCGGATCGAGGCCGCAAGCGTCCGGGCGATGGCTTTTTTTGCCTCGGCGTTCTCGCGCATGCGCTTCTGGAAGGGGGCTTCGCCGATCTGGCCGGCCAGCCCCACGGCGCCGTGAATTCGAACGACGACACCCGTTTCTGTGAGTGGTTTCACGTCCCGTCGTACGGTTTCGAGTGATACACCGAGCTCGCGGGCCAGCGCCGAAATCGTCGCGGAGCCTTCGGATTCGAGGATCTTCAGAATGTCTGCATGTCGTTTGGAGAGCATCGGGCACCGTCACGAGTTGCTCGAACCTTAGGCCTGGCCGCCGGAATTCACAAGTTTCGGCCGAAATTCGGGCATTGAAATCACAAAATGCCACGTGAAAGCGTTGACGGAATCGCCCCAATGGCTCCTACTTGACGCAAGGGACGGGGCGAGGCGCCAAGTTTGCGCCCGAGACCTTTCGTTCCAAAGGACCGGCGAGAGCCGGCTGAACAGGGAGATCGAAATGTCCAACGGAAGAACCGTCAATCTCGTCCGCAGCCTTGCGGTATCCGCGTTGGCGCTGGGCGCGGGGCTGGCTTCGGCGCAGGAATCCACCGATCCCATCAAGCTCACGCTGCACGACTGGACCGGCCAGCTCATCACCACGGAGCTGATGGGCGAGATCCTGAAGCAGGCGGGCTACAATATCGAATATGTTCAGGCCGACTACCTGGCGCAGTTTGCGGGGCTTGAGACCGGCGACCTCCACGTGGCGATGGAAATGTGGGAGACGACGGGTCGCGACGCGATGGATGCGGCGACCGCGACCGGCAAGGTCGAGAATATCGGGCCGACCGGCATGAAGGCCAAGGAGGAGTGGTGGTACCCGATCTACATGAAGGACAAGTGCCCTGGACTCCCGAGCTGGGAGGCGCTTCTGGACGCGGCCTGCGCCGAGGCGTTCTCGACCGCGGAGACTGCGCCAAAGGGCCGTTACCTGGGCGGACCGGTGACCTGGGGCGGGTTCGATGACGAACGCGCCGAGGCATTGAACCTGCCCTTCGAGGTGATCCACGCGGGGACGGATGCCGCGCTTTTCGCCGAATTGGAAAGCGCCTATCAGCGTCAGGCGCCGATCATGCTCTGGGTCTACGCGCCGCACTGGGCGCCCGCGAAATACGAGGGCGAATGGGTCGAGTTCCCGGAATACACGGCCGAGTGCTACAACGATCCGGCCTGGGGCTCGAATCCGGACATGGCCTATGATTGCGGCAAGCCTTTCGGCGAGATCTGGAAGGTCGGCTGGGCCGGCGTGAAGGACAAGTGGCCGGGCGCCTACGAGGCGATCAAGGCGTTCACCATCGACAATGACGAAATGGGCGCGATGATCACCGATGTCGACTTGAACGGGAAGACGGTGTCGGAAGTCGTGGGAGGATGGATATCCGCGAACGAAGACCGTTGGAAGGCCTGGATCGGCCAGTAGGCCCGTGCCGAAGTGCTGCACGTCCGCCCGCGCAGTCTGTGCAGGCGGACCGACGAACTGCCCGCCACGAGAAACCAGATGACCGCCGATCCCGCCGAAGCTCTCGACGCCAAACTTGTCTGTCGCAACGTCTGGAAGCTTTTCGGCGCCCGCGCGGGCGAGGTCCTGGCCTCGCTTGAACCCAATCCGGAGGCCGAACGGATCGTCGCGGCGGGTCTGGTACCCGCCGTCCGTGACGTCACTCTGTCGGTCGCCGATGGCGAGATATTCGTGATTATGGGGCTATCCGGCTCGGGCAAGTCGACGCTGGTCCGGCTTATGTCGCGGCTGATCGAGCCGACCGCGGGAGAGATCCTTTTCAATGGTCAGAACCTCCTGGCGGCGAGCGATGCCGAGATGACGATGATCCGGCGGCACAAGATGGGGATGGTGTTTCAGCATTTCGCGCTATTGCCACACCTGTCGGTCCTGGACAACGTAGCCTTTCCGCTCGATGTGCAGGGCGTCGGGCGCGCGGAGCGTGAGGCGCGGGCGCGGCAGATGATCGAGCTCGTGGGCCTCGGCGGGCGCGAAGGGGCCTTCCCGCGAGAGCTGTCGGGAGGCCAGCAGCAGCGCGTCGGGATCGCCCGCTCACTCGCTGTCGAGCCGGAACTGTGGTTTCTCGACGAGCCCTTCTCGGCTCTCGACCCGCTGATCCGTCGCGAGATGCAGGACGAGTTCATCCGCCTGCAGTCGGTGCTGAAGAAAACCATCGTCTTCATCACCCATGATTTCGACGAGGCGATACGGCTCGCCGACCGAATCGCGATCATGAAGGACGGTGCGATCGTGCAAGAGGGCACGCCTGAGGAAATCGTGCTGTCGCCCGCCACAGACTACGTCCGGGAATTCACCCGCGCAGTGACGAAGTCCAAGGTCGTCCGCGTCACGAGCGCAATGAAACCCGCCGAGGGCGACGAGCCGGAGGCGGCGGTCGATGCGCGCGCGACCGTGGCCGAGGCTGCGCCCCTCTTTCTGAACGGCACCGAGCGCCTGCGGGTCACGGATGGCGGGGGCGAGACGCTCGGCCATCTCCACCGCGCCGACATTGTTAAGCTGATGCTGGGGGGCTGAGATGCAGGTCGCGGACATTCCCGCGCGTACGGCGTTGCCGCGCTGGTTCGGCTGGATCGCGGTGCTCGTCGCCTTCGTGCTCCTGTGGAAACACGGCGAGGCGCTTCTTCCCTGGGCTTTCGACTATCCGAAACAAGCTATCATTCCGGCCGCACGCTGGATAACCGGTTTCACGAAGTGGCTTCTCAATGAGGCGACCTTCGGCCTGTTTACTTTCGCCGAGTTCACGCGGTTCATCGCCGCTGTCATCGACTTTCCCTATCGGGTAGCGCTAAGCCTTCTTTCGACCGGGTTCCTTCAAGGCGAAGGATCCTCGGCGGTTCAGATCACGCCGCCGCTTTCGTGGATCGCAGTCATCGGGACATTCACTCTGATCGGCCTCTATGCGGGCGGAATGCGGCTCGCGGCGCTCGTGGCGGCGTGCCTCGGATTCGTCGCGGTCTTCGGCCAATGGCAGAGCGCGATGGTGACGCTAGCGTCGATCCTTGTAGCCGTGCCGCTCGGGGTGATCGGCGGGCTGGCGCTCGGCATCCTCGCCTGGCGGAGCCCCGCCTTCGAACGCGCGATCCGGCCAGTCCTTGACCTCATGCAGACGATCCCAGTCTTTGCCTATCTCGTGCCGATCCTTTTTCTCTTCGGGTTCGGGCCCACGGCGGCGGTCGTGGCGACACTGATCTACGCGATGCCGCCGATGACGCGCGTGACCTACCTCGCGCTCAGCCGCGTGCCAGGCGACCTGAAGGATCTGGGCCGGATGGTCGGCTGTTCGCGCCGCCAGATGCTGTGGCGCGTGATGGTGCCCGCGTCGGTGCCAACGTTGATGGTCGGCGTGAACCAAGTCATCATGCTGTCGCTGAACATGGTGATCATCGCCTCGATGATCGGGGCGGGCGGGCTCGGCTTCGACGTGCTTGCGGCGCTTCGGCGGCTCGATTTCGGCGCGGGGCTAGAAGCCGGGCTCGCCATCGTCGCGCTGGCCGTCGCGCTCGACCGGCTGAGCCAGGCCTTCGCAGTGCGACGGACCGGAGCAGCGGTGCAGCAGGGCAATGTCGTTCAGCGCCATCCCTACCTTTTCGGTGCGTTCGCGACGATCGTGATCGCGGGCGCCGCGGGGTTTGTCGCACCGGCGGTGCAGACCTATCCAAAGGAACTCGAACTTTCGACCGGCACGTTCTGGTCCCAGGTCGTCGCCTGGATCAACGTCAATTACTTCGACACGATCGAGGCGGTGAAGAACGCGGTTCTTTTGAACCTGCTTATCCCGTTCAAGCGCTTCCTGCTCGACCTGCCATGGATTGGGGTAATGGCTCTGATCGCTTTCGCAGGATGGCGGCTAGGAGGTTGGCGGCTCGCCGGTCTGGCCGCGGCGCTCGCTTTTCTCATCGCCGCTACGGGCCAGTGGGAGAAGGCGATGGTCACCGTCTATCTCTGCGGCATTTCGGTCATGTTCGCAATGCTGATTGGCGTGCCCATCGGCATCCTCGCGGCGGAGCGGGACCGGCTCTGGGCGGTCGTGCGGGTCGTCATTGACACGCTCCAGACGCTGCCGTCGTTCGTCTATCTCATGCCTGCAGTGATGCTCTTCCGCGTGGGCGATTTCACCGCGATGATCGCGGTCGTGGCCTACGCGGTGGCGCCTGCCGTGCGATACACGGTGCTCGGACTGAAGGGCGTCGATCCCCGTCTGATCGAGGCGGGCCGGGCGATGGGCTGCACGCCCACGCAGATTCTCACCCGGATCAAGCTGAAGCTCGCGCTGCCGGAGATCATGCTCGGGCTCAACCAGACGGTGATGTTCGCGCTGTCGATGCTGGTCATCACCGCCCTTGTCGGGACCCGGGACCTCGGCCAGGAGGTCTATATCGCGCTCACCAAGGCAGATCCGGGGCGCGGGCTCGTCGCGGGGCTCGCGGTCGCCTTCATCGCGATCATCACCGACAGGCTGATTCATGCCGGCGCGCGCGCGGCGCGGGCGCGGCTAGGACTTGGGGAGGCAGCGTCATGATCTCGTTTCGTGCCTACACCGAGGCGCCAGATGCCTCCGGCGGAAACATCATTGCCATTACGAAAGGTCGGCGATGTGAGTATTGACCGGATTCGGGCTCTTGCCTGCTGGAAAGGGGGGATCTCTGCACAGCCCCTGCACGGAGGGCTCTCGAACGAAAGTTGGAAGGTGACGGACGACGCGGGTTCGCATGTCGTGCGCTTCGGCGAGGACTTTCCGTTTCATCACGTGTCCCGCGCGAACGAGGTCATGGCAGCTAGTGCGGCGCATGCAGCGGGTTTCGCCCCCGAGGTCGAATACTCCGCGCCCGGCGTCATGGTGTCGGCCTTTCTGGAGGCGCGGACATGGGACGAGCCGGATCTGCGTGCCGATCCTGGGCGGGTGGGCCTGTACCTGCGCGACTTCCATCGGAAGATGCCGGCCGAGGTCTCTGGCCCGGGCGCGGTGTTCTGGGTCTTTCACGTGATACGCGACTACGCCCGAACGCTGGCGAAGAAGAAGAGCCGCTTCGCGGCAGACTTGCCGCGCCTGACCGCGATCGCCGCAGAGATGGAGGCGGCGCAGCTGCCGCTGCCGATCGTCTACGGACACCACGACCTCTTGCCGGCGAACTTCCTCGAGGACGCGGGCGGGCGGCTCTGGCTCATCGATTACGAATATGCGGGCTTCGGCACGGCGATGTTCGATCTGGCCGGAGCCGCATCGAATGCGGCGATGAGCGAGGAAGAGGCCAGCGCGCTGCTCGCGGCCTATTTCGGCGCGCCGCCGGACGGGGCCACGCTCAGGGCGTTCGACGCGATGCAATGTGCCTCGCTCGCGCGCGAGGCGATGTGGGCGATGGTCTCGGAAATCTTCCTCGCCGCGCCCGGCGCCGATTACGACGCCCATGCCCGCGAGTATCTCGGCCGGCTCGACGCCGCGCTGGATGGCTACCGGTCCCGCCACGGAAAGGGCCGGGCATGACTCTCCCCGGTCACGCCCAGGTTGTCGTCATCGGCGGCGGGATCATCGGCTGCTCGACGGCCTATCACCTCGCGCGCGATCACAAGGCCGATGTCGTGCTGCTTGAACAGGGCAAGCTGACGAGCGGCTCGACTTGGCATGCCGCGGGGCTGGTGGGGCAGCTGCGCTCCTCGGCCTCGATAACGCGGGTGCTGAAATACTCGGTCGAGCTTTACAAGGGGCTCGCCGCCGAGACCGGGCTCGAGACCGGGTGGAAGATGACCGGCTGCCTCAGGCTGGCCACAAATCAGGACCGCTGGACGGAATACAAGCGGCTTGCCACGACCGCGCGGTCGTTCGGGATGGAGATGCATCTCGTCTCGCCCGAGGAGGTCAAACGCATGTGGCCGCTGATGGACATATCCGACCTCGTGGGCGCGAGCTGGCTCCCGACGGACGGGCAGGCCTCGCCCTCGGACATCACGCAGTCGCTCGCCAAGGGCGCGCGGATGCACGGGGCGCGGATCCTCGAGGGCGTGCGCGTCACCGGGTTCGCGATGAACGGCAACCGGATCGCGTCGGTGAAGACCGATCGGGGCGGGATCGCCTGCGAGACGGTCGTGAACTGCGCGGGCCAGTGGGCGCGGCAGGTCGGCGCGTTGGCGGGGATCAACGTTCCCCTGCAGCCGGTCAAGCACCAGTACATCGTGACCGAGCCGGTCGCGGGGCTTTCGCCGGATGCGGCGACGATCCGCGACCCGGACCGGCGCACCTATTTCAAGGAGGAGGTCGGCGGGCTCGTGATGGGTGGCTACGAGCCCGACCCGCAGCCCTGGGTGACGGGCGATGTTCCGGACGACTGGGAGTTCCGGCTCTTCGACGACGACTTCGACCATTTCGAGCAGCATATGGAGCAGGCAATCGCGCGCGTCCCGGCGCTCGCCGAGGTGGGCGTGAAGCAGATGATCAACGGTCCTGAAAGCTTCACGCCGGACGGCAACTTCATCCTCGGCTCCGCACCGGAATGCGCCAACATGTATGTGGGCGCGGGCTTCAACGCCTTTGGCATCGCCTCGGGCGGCGGCGCGGGCTGGGTTCTGGCCGAATGGGCAATGACCGGCGAGGCGCCGCTCGACCTCTGGGTGGTCGATATCCGCCGCTTCTCAGAGATGCACCGCGACCGGCAATGGGTGCTGGAGAGGACCTGCGAGGCCTATGGCAAGCATTACACCATCGCCTATCCGCACGAGGAATATACCTCGGGCCGCCCCCGGATCACTTCGCCGCTCTACGAGCGGCTGAAGGCGCATCGCGCCGTCTTCGGCTCGAAGCTCGGCTGGGAGCGGCCGAACTGGTTCGCGCCAGCAGGCACCGAGGTGGGGGACGTGCCGTCGATGGGTCGTCAGAACTGGTTCGGCCCGGTCGGCGAGGAGCACGCCCACGTCCGCGGGAAGGTCGGCGTCTTCGACCAGTCCTCCTTTGCGAAGTTCGAAGTTACAGGCACGGACGCGGCGCGCGCGCTCGACTGGATATGCGCGAACGACGTGACGAAGGCACCGGGCAGGCTGACCTATACCCAGCTTCTGAACACGCGCGGCGGGATCGAGGCGGATTTGACGGTGGCAATGATCGCCGAGGACCGGTTCTACATCGTCACCGGCACCGGCTTCCGCACGCATGACCTCGCTTGGATCGAGGAGCATTTGCCCACGGGTGACGTCGCGGTCCGGGATGTCACCGAGGAGTGGGGGGTTCTGTCACTCATGGGACCGAAGGCGCGGGATGTATTGACCCGGGTGACGGAGGCGGACGTGTCGAATGCCGCATTCGCCTTTGGCCGTGTGCGAGAGATCGCGATTAACGGCACAAGGGTGCGGGCGCTGCGCATCACCTATGTCGGCGAACTCGGCTGGGAATTGCATGTGCCGCTCGCTGCGACCGGGGCAGTCTTCGACGCGCTGATGGCGGCGGGTACGAGCGATGGCATCCGGCCCGTGGGCTACCGCGCGATCGAAAGCCTGCGGCTCGAGAAAGGCTACCGCGCCTGGTCGTCGGACATCACGCCCAACGATACGCCGTTCGAGGCGGGGCTCGGCTGGGCGGTGAAGATGCGGAAAAACCGCGATTTCATCGGCCGCGCGGCGCTCGAAGCTGCGGCGGGCCGGCTGCCACAGAAGCGGCTCGCCGGATTCGCCATTGACGGTCCTGAAGCCGTGCTGCTGGGGCGCGAGACGATTCTCCGGGATGGAGAGCCTGTCGGGTATCTCACCTCAGGCGGCTACGGCTACACCGTCGGCAGAGGAATTGGCTACGGCTACGTCCGGCACGCCGAAGGCGTCACGGACGACTTCCTGACGGCGGGGCGCTATGAACTGGTCGTGGCGAACGAAGTCGTCCCGGCCGAAATCGAGGTCAAGCCGTTCTACGATCCGGACAACCGGCGTGTTCGCGCATGACCGATTATGGATGCGGCAACGAAGTGCGGGAGAGCACCCGGCGCAGAGAACTCCGAATGGAAGCGAAGGAGGCCCGATCAACGCTGTCGGCGAAGCGCGAGCGCGCGGCTGGGGATCGTGCCCGCTTCTCCGGGCATGGACACATAGGGGTCTGTGAGTTCAAGCATTTCGACTGCTGTGCCGAAGTCGGCGACGCGCGTCGAAAATCCGCTCTCCCAAAGCGTCGTTTTAACCGTCAGCACGATGGTGCCGCCGGGGCGACAGATCCGGATCAGCTCGTCGAGCCCTTCAGGTCCGACATGGCCAGAGGTGAAAACCCCCGCCGAGACGACGCCCGCGAAATGAGCGTCGGGGAAGGGCAGGGGCTGGCCCAATGCGGCGCACCTAAGGCGTCTGTAGACGCCCTTGGCACGGGCGACCCGCAGCATGCCCTCGGAGATGTCGAGCGCCTCGACCTCCGGATAGCCCGCGATGCCCAGCCATTCGCCGAGAAGCCCGGTCCCCGCACCAGCGTCCAGCAAGGGCGCCGCGCCGCGCGGAAGGTGACGCGCGAGAAGCGCGAGGCAGATCGCCGGGTGGCGGTAGCCGGCGCGCGCCATCTCGAAATCGTAGCTCGCGGCCCAGTCGTCATAGAGCGCCGCGATCTCGTCGGGGCTACGGGCGTCATAGACCGCGCCCAGATGGCCCTCATGTTTCGCCCCGCCGGTCATTCGCGGCCTCCTGCGTTCGTCGCGGCGATCATAGTCGGGGCGGAGGAAATTTGAAATCTGCTGGCGACACCGGAGCGGAAGGAGGGCAAGTATGATTGACGACAAGGAGCTTCAAACCGCGATGAGCATGATTCCAGCGCTCGCCGGGCAAACGGACCCGGCAGAGCGCCTTGGCGGTCTGACGAACAAGGTTTATCGCATTGGCAGGCACTGCCTGCGCATCCCCGGCGCCGGGACGGAGGAATATATCGACCGCGCGAACGAGGCGGTCGCAGCGCGCGCCGCTGCTGCAGCGGGCGTGAGCCCGAAGGTCGTCCACGCCGATCCAACGACCGGCCTCATGGCGACCGAGTTTATCGATGACACCGTGACAATGAGCCCCGAGGCGTTCAAGTCACGCCGTGGTGCCCCCGGCAGGGCCGGGGCGGCCTTCGCGAAGCTGCACGCATCAGGCGCAGATTTCCCCTTCCGCTTCGAGCTTTTCGCGATGATCGACGACTATCTGCGTATTCTATCCGGAAAGGACGTGGCGCTGCCCGAGGGTTATCACGACGTCGTCGCCGAAGCGGGGGCGGTGCGCGAGGCGCTCAGCGCGCGCGCGTTGCCGCTTGCGCCCTGCCACTGCGATCCCCTGCGCGAGAACTTCCTCGATACCGGCGACCGGATGTGGATCGTCGACTGGGAATATTCCGGCATGAACGATCCGATGTGGGATCTGGGTGACCTTTCGGTCGAAGGCGGTTTCGACGCCGATCAGGACGAAGAGATGATGCGCGCTTACTTCGGCGCCGAACCAAACGCGCGCGACCGGGGTCGGATGGTGATCTACAAGGCGATGTGCGATCTTCTCTGGACGCTTTGGGGACTTATCCAGCTGGCCAACGATAACCCTGCCGAGGATTTCCGCGCTTATGCAAATACCCGCTTTGCGCGCTGCAAGACGCTGATGGCGGATGCGGAGTTTTCAATGCATCTCAAAGCGGTGCGCGCCTGATCTCATCACTTCGGCCGGTTGAGGCGGCTGGCCAGAAGATCGCCGGTCTCGGACAGGATCGGATAGGCGACCATGGTGAACGCCGAATTGACCTGCTTCAGCGCGCGCAGCGTTTCCTGATGGATGTTCGACGTCTCGATGCTCTCTGAGAGTCCCTGTTTCAGGCGCTCCAGGTGAGAACGCTGGAGCCTGGTCTCGAGGTCGCGGACGCGATCCTTCTCTTCGACAAGCGCGCGCGCAGTATCGGGATTTTGTGTCATGAGCACGTTGAGCCCGGCCTGTGCGTTGGCGAGCACCTGGTCGTGAAAGTCCTCGATCTCTTCTCGGCCGCGCGTGGAAAATTTCGTCCCGCCCCGATCGAGGCGTCGCGCTAGACCCAGCATGGTTTCAGCGATTGCGTTGCCGGCGCTTTCGAGATTGACCGCCATATCCGCAAGTTCCAACCCGCGCCGATTGACGTCCTCGCTCTCGGAGTGGCGCTGAAGCTTCGCTAGATATAGCTTGATGGCGATGTGCATCTTGTCGACATCGCGTTCCCTGTCGCGGATCGCTGAGGCGACGGTCTCGTTCCAGTCGTCATAGAGTTTAACAATGACGCGCAGCATCGCTTCGACACAGCCGCCCATCTCCAGCAACTCGCGCTGAGCACAGGCAAGAGCGCGATCAGGTTGCGACAGTGCGGCCGGATCGAGCGCGCTGACCCTCTCAAGACCGGCGACCGGCGTGGGCGCCGCCACCCAGCGGGCTGCGATCCGGACGGCCGGGCCGGCGAAGGGCAGGACGACAAGGACAAGCGCAAGGTTGAAGATAAGGTGAAGATTGATGATCTGGCGCGCGGGCGTCTGGCCGAGAATCTCGAGGGAAGGTGATGCTTGCGACAACGCCAGAAG
Source organism: Defluviimonas aquaemixtae (assembly GCF_900302475.1). Classification (NCBI taxonomy): domain Bacteria; kingdom Pseudomonadati; phylum Pseudomonadota; class Alphaproteobacteria; order Rhodobacterales; family Paracoccaceae; genus Albidovulum; species Albidovulum aquaemixtae. The sequence continues at coordinate 1,994,235 of NZ_OMOQ01000001.1, read as the reverse complement.
TGCGAGCGCCGCTCCGCCGCCGCGCAGCACCAGATTGGCGACCACGATCTGGCGCGCGGGCGGCTGCGAGCCCAGCGTGAGGACGAAGGCGATCACTGCGCCGCCCAGATTGGCGCCGAGCACCATTGCAATGCCCGCCGCGACCGGCAGCACGCCTTGTGCTGCAAGCGTCACGAACAGAAGGACCGCCGCGACCGAGGAATGAACTGCCCAGGCAAACAGCGCGCCAAGGACAAAGGCCGTCAGAGGATCGCCGCCGAGATAGCGCATGCCTGCGAGGAGTGCCGGGCTCTCGCGCAATGGTTCGGTCGCGTCGCGGATCATACTTAGCGAAGCGAAGATCAGCGCGAGCCCGATAAGCGCGCGTCCCGCCATGCGCAAGGACCGGCCGCGCGCCTTGAGAAACATCGCGACGCCCGCGACGAGAAGAAGTGGCACCAACCAGTCAGCCCGCGTGAGAAGAATCTGCGCGACGATAGCCGAGCCCAGATCGGCGCCGAGAAGGATTGCGAGGCCGGCTGCCCCGGCGAGTGTGCCCGCGGCGACGAAGTTCGCCGTCAGGATCGCGACCGCGGTCGAGCTTTGCAGGACGATAGCGGCAAGCGTTCCGGAGAGAGCCGCCATCCAGCGTCGTTCAGCCCCTTTCCGCAGAAGACGGCGCAACTCCACTGACCAGCCGCGCTCCACCCCCGTGCGAACGAGCCGCACCGCCCAGATCAGCAGCGCCGCAGCGCCCGCGACCTGAAGTAAGAACAGCATCGGCGAGTCGTTTGGCAATATCCTTACAGCCTTCCGAATTGAGTCCCGATTATTACAGAATCGTTACAAGAACGTCACACTTCCCACCTCAACGCAACCGCAAAGAACGGGTGCGATCGGTGTTGAAGATGTCTCCGCATGCGGGCCTGGAAATCCCCGCAACGTAGAGGCCTATGCCTCTGACCTGAGCGCCTTGGCAATCAGACGCGGCACCTCGTGATGGGTACCGATTGGATCGAGGCAGCGACCCGTGAAATCCGACTCGGCCTGGGCCTTGGGAATGTCGGTCAGGACGTGGCCCCAGCGCGCCACGAATAGCGGCAGGCAGATCGTTCGCTCTCCGGTGCCGTGCAAAACCTCCGTGAGATAGGGTGGCTCTTCGATGAACCCCATTCGGATCTCGGCGAACCGCCGGGCGCGCTCGATCGCGGCCCGCGCGCTACGCGCGGCCTCAGATGGAAAGCGGCTGCGGCCCGAACCATGGGCGGCAAGAACGAGCGTGACGCTCTCTTCTTCCCAGCCCGCATCCGCCACCGCCTGACCGGCGATGGCCGATGCAAGCGCTAGCGTTTCAGGCATCAGTCCGAACGGTCGGAGGACCCGCAGTCCGGTCGCCCCCAACGATGCGAACTGGCTTGGCAGGCGCTCGCGTATGAACCAGCCATCGGCCATGAAGAATGGGAATACAAAAGGCTTGTCTGATAGTTGCAGTGCCTTCCTCAGGCTGTCCGGATGCGCGAGAGTCGCCGAGGCGACCTGCCAGCCGGGGAGCTGTGCGCCAACCCGGACCGCGAGCGCCGCAAGATCGGCCTCGGCCGGTTCCGGATCGGACGGCTGGCCGTGGGCGACGATGAGCGCGGAGCGGGTCATGTGCCGACCCTAGCCCTTCGGGCCGGCATGGCAACTAGGCCCGCTCGAGCGCGATTGTCTTGATGATCGCGTAACACTCGCCGCTCGGGGCAAGCCCCAGGGATTCCGCGGAACGCCGCGTGATCCGGGCCGTGAGCGGAACACCCCCGCACGACAGTACGATGTCGCAGGATGCCGGGCCGGACGGCGTTGTCGCTTCCACCCGGGCAGCCAAGACGTTGAGTGCGCTCAACCCCTCCGGCTTCTTCCGCGCAATCAGCACGTCGCGTGCCCGGATGATAAGGCGGACCGTGGCGCCCGGCCGGCCGAGGGATTCGGGCGATAGCAGACGGCCGCCCGGAAAGCTCAAGGCGCAGAGCCCGTCCGCATCAATTCCCTCCACGACCGCTTCGATCAGGGATCCGGGATCGGAGGGATCCGAGATCGAGGTCGCGCTGTCGGCCAAGATCGCCGCCGTGGGGCCGAACCCGAGAACGCGTCCTTCGGACAGGTGCAGGACCTGACCGGCAAGCCGCGCCACTTCCGACACCGCGTGGCTCACGTATAGAATGGGAATGCGCGCCTCGTCGCGCAGCGCCTCGATATGGGGAAGGATCTCGGCGCGCCGCGCATGGTCGAGGGCCGAAAGCGGCTCGTCCATCAGGATCAGGCGAGGTTGCGTGAGGAGCGCACGCGCCAGCGCGACGCGCTGCGCCTCTCCGCCCGAGAGGCCAGCCGTGCGGCGAGTGAGAAGGGGACCGAGATCGAACCGGTCGACCATCGCCGGCACTGCCTCCAACTGGCCCGCGCGCCGCGCTGCGTAGGCGAGGTTGCCCGCGACGTCAAGATGCGCGAACAGGCGCGGCTCTTGAAACACGGTCGCGATGCGGCGGCGATGCGGCGGCACGAACCGACCCGGTTCCTCCCACGGCTCCCGGTCGAAGGCGACGTGACCTCCAGAGCGGTCGAAACCCGCCACGATGCGCAGGAGCGTGCTTTTTCCCGCACCGCTCGGCCCAAAGATCGCGGTCAGCCCGTGAAGTGGTATCTCGGCGTCGATTCTCATATAGAAATCAGCGCGTTTCGTGTCGATGCTAACTGAAAGGACGCTCATGGGCCGAGCCGTACCCGGTTGCGCCCGTTGAGCGCGTAAAGCGCAAACAGTATCGCGAATGACAGGGCGAGCAGCATGCCCGAGAGAAGATGAGCCGTGCCGTAGTCGAGAGTCTCGACTTCTTCGTAGATGGCGATCGAGATGAGCCGCGTCTCGCCAGGGATGTTGCCGCCGACCATGAGCACCACGCCGAATTCGCCGAGCGTATGGGCGAAGGTCAGAACAGCGGCCGTTAGATAGCCGCGCAGACAGAGCGGTGTGGCCACGGTCAGGAACGCGTTAATCGGGCCCGCCCCAAGGCTCGCCGCCGCCTCCATAGGGGCGCGGCCGAGCGCTGCGAAGCCGGTCTGAAGCGGCTGGACCGTGAAGGGCAGGGAGTAGATCACCGACGCGACAACAAGGCCCGCGAAGGAGAATGTGAGCGTGTGCCCCGTGACAGAGAGCCAGAATGCACCAAGAGGCGCATCAGGATTGAAGGCGATAAGCAGGTAGAACCCAAGCACTGTGGGCGGCAGGACGAGCGGTAGTGCGGTCACCGCCTCGACCACCGGGGCGAAGCGCGCCCGGCTGTGGGCGAGCCACCAGGCGAGCGGCGTGCCGAGGATGAGAAGGAGGACCGTTACGATTGCTGCAAGTTGCAGCGTCAGCCAGAGGGGGGCCAGATCGGCCGCCGTCACGGCGCCACCCCGTAACCATAGCTTTCGATAAGCGCGACTGCGCCGGGGCTGCGCAGGTAGGCGAGGAATGCGCTGGCTGCCGCATTTTCCGCCCCGCTGGCAAGCAGAACCGCATCCTGCCGGATCGGAGAATGCAACTCCTCAGGCACCGGCCATTCCGCGCCTCCAGGCGGCTTCGGGCGAAGTGACGAGGCCGCGACGAATCCCGCATCTGCTGCTCCGCCGTGGACCAGGGCGAACGCCTGACCAATGTTTTCTCCGCGCACGATCTTGTTGTTCAGTAGATCGTGAAATCCAAGGTTCTCAATGCATTCCATCGCAGCCTTGCCATAGGGTGCGAGTTCTGGATTCGCTATTGCCACATGTTTGGCGCTTGCGAAAAAGCGTGCGAGATCACTGAAATCGGCATCCGGATCGGGCGACCAGAGCACCAGCCTGCCGATGGAGTAGGTAAAACGCGTGCCGGCAACCGCAGCGCCCATCTCCTCCAGCGTGGCCGGAGTCGTCGCATCGGCCGCGAGGAACGCGTCGAAAGGCGCGCCCAACGAGATCTGCGCAGCGAGCTTTCCGGTCGCGCCGGTGCTCAGCCGAATCTCGTGTCCCGTCTCCTCCTCGAACGCGTCGGCAAGACGCTCGGCGACCGGCTTGAAGTTTGTCGCCACCGCGATCAGTGCAGTCTCGGCCCGCGCCGGCAGGGCAAGAAGGATCAGAACGAGAAGGAGGCGCATTCCGGCTCCACGATATGTCCCAACGGAGATAACGGGGAAAGCGCTCCGCAGGCAAGCGTCATTTCTCCTGCGCAATCGCGGACAGCGCCGCGATTGCGTCGGTTTCCGCGGCAAGCGCGGCGCGGCCCTTCTCCTGCATGCGCCGGTAGAGCGAGAGCACTCGCCGACCCGTCTCCGTCAGTGCGGCGCCGCCATGACCCGCGCCGCCCCGGCTCGCCGTCACGAGCGGCTCGCGAAACATCCCGTTGAGAATTTCGACCAGTCCCCAGGCGCGCTTGTAACTCATGCCCATCCGTCGACCCGCAGCCGAGATCGAGCCGGTCGCGTCAATATGAGCAAGCAGGTCCGCCTTTCCGGGGCCGATCCAGACGCCGTCTCCGAGGACCAGGCGGAGTTTCAATTCGGGCTTGGGCATTGCTCCGGCTCCGTTCTCAGCCCTGATCCTTGATGGCGTCGGCGGAGGGGTCAAGGCCCAGCGTACCCGCAGGCGGGCCGTCAGAGCGGTGGCGGGCGCCGCCCCGGCCAGTCGGTTTCAAGATGATAGGCGTTCCCCATCGCCAGCACCGCCGCATCCGCCCCGGCCCGCCCGAAGACCTGCATCCCCATCGGCAGACCGGCCGCGCCGAAGCCGACCGGAACAGAGAGACACGGCAAGCCGATCAGGCTGACCGGCACGACGACTTCCATCCAGCGGTGATAGGTGTCCATCTTGCGCCCGTTGATCTCATTGGGCCAGCGCCATTCGGCCGGAAATGGCCAGACTTGCGCGGAGGGCAGGGCGAGCGCATCGAACCGGTCGAAGAGGCGTGCAGCCTCGGCAAACCAGCGCGAGCGGATCACGCTTGCCTCGTAGGCATTCGCGGCGCTGAGCCCGAGGCCCCGGTCGATTTCCCAGAGCGTCTCGGGCTTGGTCAGCGCGCGCTTGGCCGGCTCGCGGAGCAAGTCCGCCTTCGAGCCTGCATTCAGCATCGCCCTGAGCGTGACCCAGGATTGCCAGATCTCCTCGGCGGGAAAGGGCGGATCAAGCGGTTCCACGATTGCCCCAAGCGCCTCGAAGACCGCCAGCGCGGCCTCGCAAATCTGGGTGATGCCGGGTTCCATTTGATAGGCGCCGCCCCAATCGGCGAGCCACCCGATCCGCAGGCCGCGGATGTCGGAGCGAAGCGCCGCCGTGAAATCTTCGGCCGGACGTGGGAAAGGCGTCTCCGGATTCGGACCGGCGAGGACGGCCAGAAGTCGGGCGACATCCTCCGGGCTCCGCCCCATCGGTCCGTCTGTCGAAAGCGTCGAAAGAAACGTGTCTCCTTCGGCATCCGGCGGTACGAGGCCCCAGGTCGGACGGAAGCCATAGACGTTGCAAAAGGCGGCCGGGTTGCGCAGCGAACCCATCATGTCGGACCCGTCGGCGATGGGCAAAAGCCGCGCCGCCAGCGCCGCCGCCGCCCCGCCCGACGACCCGCCCGCGCTCCGTGTTCGGTCATAGGGGTTCAGGGTCGTCCCATGGACAGTGTTGAAGGTATGCGATCCGTGCCCTCGTTCGGGGGTGTTGGTTTTCCCGATCAGGATGGCGCCCGCCGCCCGCATCCGCGCTGCGACGAGATCGTCGGCCTCGGGCACGAAATCGGCGTGCAGCGGCGAGCCCCATGTCGTCCTCACCCCCTTGGTCCTGACGAGGTCCTTCACGGCCACCGGCATGCCGTGCAGCCAGCCGAGACGGCGCGCCTTGTCGGCGGCCTCGGCTTCGGCCAGCAGTTCCGCATACGGCCTAAGCGAGACGATCGCGTTGATCTTCGGATTGACCGCTTCGATCCGGTCGAGAAAGCCCACCATCACGTCGCGGGCCGACAGTTCTCCGCGCCGCAATCCTTCCGACAAGCACACGGCCGACAGCGAAGCCGGATCGCGCACGCTCTTCTTCATTGCCCACATACCTCGGGGTGTCCGGGGGGCGGCGCCCCCCGGCGGGTCGGGCGCGACAGCGCCCGAAGCCTCACTTCTGTAGTTCGGTCCAGATCGCGGTGTAGTATTCCTGTGCCTTCGGCGAGCAGGCTGGCAGGAAATGACCCGCGGCGGCGAACTCTTCCGGCACGACGATCTCGGGCGCGGTCTTCATATCCTCTGGCATGAAGGCCTCCGATCCAGAGATCCCGTTCGCGTAGCGCGCGTAGGCCGAGATCAGCGCGGCGTTCTCCGGCACCATGAGGAAGTCGAGGAACGTGTAGGCTTCCTCGACGTTCTGCGCGTCCGACAGGAGCAGGACCTGGTCCATCCAGAGCGGATAGCCCTCCTTCGGGTAGCCATAGACGACATCAGGGTTGGCGAGCCGGGCGCGAAAGATCGCGCCGTTCCAGTAGACCGAGGCCATGACGTCGTTGGCGGCCATCTTCTCGGTCATGCCGTAGTCCATCGACAGCCATTTCGGCTTCGCTTCGAGAAGCGCGTCACGCACCTTCTTCAGCACCTCGGTGTCTTCGGTGCAGGGCTCGCCGCCAACGTAGAACAGGGCCAGCGACATGACGTCGTTCATCTCCGGCGTCACGTTGACCTTGCCCACCAGTTCCTCGGGCGGGTCCATGAAGATCGCCGAGGTGTTGTAGTCGCCGTCATACGCTGTTTTGTTGACTGCCACGCCTGTCGATCCCCACTGCCACGGCACCGAGTATTTCCGGCCCGGATCGTAGTCCACGTCCAGCCATTCCGGCGCGATGTTGCCGTGGTTCGCCAGCTTGGACAGGTCGAGTTCCTGCACGAGCCCTTTCTCGACATAGATCTGCACGTAGCTCGCCGATGGCACGACCAGGTCGAAGCCGTGCCCGCCGGCCTCGATCTTGGCCAGCGCGGTGTCATTGGAATCATAGTCGGTTATCGTCACCTTGATCCCTGTTTCGGCCTCGAATTTCGAGATCAGTTCCGGGTTGGTGTAGTCACCCCAGTTGAAGAGCTGCAATTCGCCCTCCGCCTGGACGAGCGTTGTGGACCCAAGGAGGATCGCGGCAGCCGACAGATATCTCTTCATCATAGTCTCCCTGTTGGTTTTCAGTCTTTTTTTCGCGTCAGAAAGAAGAATGCCATCAGAAGCACGACGGTCAGAACGAGCAGCACGGTCGAAATCGCGTTTACCTCGGACGAGACCTGACGCCGGATCTGCGCAAGCATGTAGGTCGGAAGCGTATCCTGACCGGCGGATTTCACAAAGACCGTAATCACGACATCGTCGAGCGAGGTGACGAAGGCCAGCATCAGTCCGGCAATCATCCCTGGGGCCAGCAGGGGAAGGGTCACGCGGCGGAAGGTTTGCCAGGGCGACGCATAGAGATCTGCGGCCGCCATCTCCAACGTCTTGTCCATGCCTTCGAGGCGCGCCCGGATTGGAAGATACGCGAACGGGATGCAGAAAGCCGTGTGGGCCGTGATGAGGTAGCCGAGTCCCTGATAGCCGGTCGCCACCTTGATCGACGCAAAGAAGATCAGGAGTGCCACCGCGGTCACGATTTCGGGCACCATCAGCGGCTGGTTGATCATTACATAGATGAAGGTCTGACCCTTGTACGCCTTGCGCCGCGTCGTGCCGAGCGCGGCCATCGTCGCAGCGGCGGTCGAGATGACCGCGGCGCAGCTCGCGATGACGAGCGAGCGTATCGTCACTTCCTGAACCTTGTCGTTGTGCCAAACGCGCACGTACCAGTCGAGGGTGAAGCCCTCCCACACCGCGACGGAGCTACCCGAGTTGAAGGAGAAGAGGACGAGCATCATGATCGGCATGTAAAGCGCCGCGAAGACCATGAGCGCCATGGTGCTGAAGCCGGGCAGCCGATTGACTGCGAACCCTCTACTGGCCATGTGGCTTCTCCCGCGTGGCGAAGCGGACATAGACGAGAAGCGCGAGGGCCACGACCACCAGCAGCAGGACCGACAGCGATGCGCCGAGCGGCCAGTTCCGGCCCTGGCCGAACTGGAGCTCGATGAAGTTGCCGATCATCATCTGGCGTCCGCCGCCGAGAATCCTGGGCGTGACATAGGCGCCGAGCGAGGGGATGAAGACGAGGATGGATCCGGCGATGATGCCCGGCTTGACGATCGGCACGATGATCCGCCGGAGGACTTGCCAGCGGCTCGCGTAAAGGTCGTATCCCGCCTCCAGAATCCTCGGATCGAACCGGTCGATGGCGGCGAAGAGAGGAAGGACCATCAGCGGCAGATAAACATAGGTCATGCCGATGAAGACGGCAGTGTCGGTGTAGATCAGGTTGATGGGCGAGCTGATCACGCCGAGCTTGATCAGGAAGGTGTTCAGAAGGCCTTCGTTCCGAATGATCTGGTTGATCGCGAAAGTCCGGATCAGGAGGTTCGTCCAAAACGGGATCGTGATCAGAAACAGCCAGAGCGCACGGGATCGCGGTGAGCGCATCGCAATGAACCAGGCTGTCGGGAACCCGACGACGAACGTGAAGACCGTCGTCATGAGCGACAGTTTCACCGACCGCCAGAAGATTGTCAGATGTGCGTCCGCGAGCTTGAGCGTGCCGTCGAAAATGTCGCGTGTGAAAAGGATGCCGCGCCATGCGTCCAGTGAGAATTGCCATTCCACGTTGCCGTATCTGCCCGGCGTGAGGAATGAGTAGGTGAGCATGATGAGGAGCGGACCGCTAGCGGCGGCGACCAGGATGACGAGGGCGGGCAGGGACAGGAGCCACGCATTGCGCCTTTCTTCTATGGCCTGGTGATCCCGACCGGCGCTCATCCCGTCAATCCTCTAGAACCTGGACCGCGCCCGGAGCGAATGCGACGCCGACGGCGGCACCGGGATCGGGCCCTCCAGCGCCTTCGGCATCCATCTGAAGGCGCGCGATGAGCTCGGTATTGTCGGCGAGGCGCAGGTGGACATGACTGTCCGTGCCGAAGTAGACCGAATGGCTCACGGTCGCGAGCAGCGCCCGCTCGCCTTCGCGATCGGTCAGCCTCAGATGTTCGGGCCGGATGGCCAGTGTGACCGGACCGGCTGGGTGCGTGCCGGTCATGGGAAGTGAGACGCCGCCGGGAAGCACGGCGTGACCATCCACGATCTGCGCTGGGATAAAGTTCGTCTCGCCAATAAAGTCGGCCACGAAGCGATTGACCGGATGGGCGTAGATCGCGCGGGGGGGGCCAATCTGCAGAATCTTGCCGCTCGACATCACGCCCACCCGGTCGGACATCGTCAGCGCCTCTTCCTGATCGTGGGTGACGAAGACAAAGGTGATCCCGGTCTCGCACTGAAGGCGCTTCAGCTCTCCTTGCATTTCCTTCCGGAGCTTGAGGTCGAGCGCCGAGAGCGGTTCGTCGAGGAGCAGCAGTTTCGGTCTCGGCGCGAGGGCGCGAGCGAGTGCGACGCGTTGCTGCTGGCCGCCCGAAAGTTGGGCAGTCTTCCGGACCGCCAACGCCTCGAGCTTGACGAGCGCGAGCATCTCTTCCGTCCGCGCCGCGATTTCGGCCTTGGGGCGGCCGAGCATCTGGAGCCCGAATCCGATATTCTCAGCAACGCTCAGATGAGGAAACAGCGCGTAGCTTTGGAAGACCGTGTTGACCGGGCGTTTGTTAGGGGGCAAGTCGGTGATGTCCTGCCCGTCGAGAAAGATCGAGCCGGATGTCGGACTTTCGAACCCTGCAATGAGCCGCAGAAGCGTCGTCTTGCCGCAGCCCGACGGGCCGAGCAGCGTGAAGAATTCGCCTTGGCGGATCGCGACCGACACGTCGTCGAGGGCATTGACCGCGTGCTCGCCCTGTCCGAAAACCTTGCAGACCTCGCGCGCCTCGATAGCGAATTCTGCACTCACGCAACACCTCCCGTAACCGGCGGTGTTGGCATTCGCCTCCGCCTGACACCATGGTACTCAACGTCCGCGAAGTGTCGGTTTTCTGTCAATCGATTCCTGTAAGCTTGGTGATGGATGCGCAGCATCGACGAAGCGATTGATAACACGGGTGGCGCGCCGGGGTTGCTAGAGCATTGGCGGGCGCCGGGCAGACCAGGGCTGTGCGGTCTCGATTTCGGCGGCGAGTGCCACGAGCTCTTCGTCGGCGCCGAAACGTGCCGCAAGGTGGATGCCAATGGGCAGCCCGTCATCGGTCACGGCTAAGGGCAACGAAGCGGCGGGCTGGCCAGAGGCGTTGAAAGCTGCGCAGAAGGGCGAGTAGTCGAACACCATGCCCGGCCCCATCCGGTAGTCAACGTAATCCTTGCCTGAATGCGCGAAGCGCCCGAGTTCGGCGGGCGGTTCGGCAAGGGTCGCTGTGAGAAGCACATCCCAGTCGGTGAAGAACGCGGCCATCTCGCGCCCATATGTGTGGATCCGGCCCACGGCGTCCAGGTAGTCTGCGCCAGAAAGCGTCGCCGCGTGGTCGAGCGCGCTTCGTGTCACGTCCTCGACCTCGCCGTTGCCCAGCGGGCGGCCGCGGGCGATGATCGCCTTTCGCACGGAGAGCGCGGTGCCGCAGGCGACGATGGTGGTCCAGGCCCGCATCATCGCCTTCGTGTCGGCGGCGGGGCGGGCGGGTTCGACGCTGTGGCCGAGGCTTTCGAGGAGCTGCGCGGCGCCCAGCACGGCGTCCCGGCAGTCGGCATGGATCGGCTCTCCGGTCAGCGTCGTCTCGCACAGCGCGATCTTCAGTCGCCGGGGCGGGCGGGCGATGGCGGCGCAGAAGCCCTCCATGAGCGGAGGAGCCCAGTAGGGCGCGCCGGGGTCGGCGCCTGCGCAGGTGTTGAGCAGCACGGCGCTGTCGCGGACCGAACGCGTCAGGAAGCCGTCGATCGCCATGCCGGCCCAGCCCTCGCCCGCATAAGGCCCGTCTGGCAGGCGCGCTCGCGTCGCCTTCAGCCCGAACAGTCCGCAGCACGAGGCTGGGATTCTCACCGACCCGCCGCCGTCAGAGCCATGCGCGGCAGGCACGATCCCAGCCGCCACAGCAGCGCCCGAACCGCCCGACGATCCGCCCGGCGTGTGTTCGGTGCTCCACGGGTTGCGAGTCGGGCCGCCATAGACCGCGGCCTCGGTCGTCGGACCGATCCCGCCCTCGGGCGAGGTGGTGCGCCCGAAGATCACGGCGCCCGTCGCGCGAATCCTGTCGAAGATCGCGCTGTCGCGCGGGTAGACGGTGTTGGCCAGAAGGCGCGATCCGTTGTGCGACGGGAAATCCACTGCCTCGCAGCCCAGGTCCTTCAGAAGGAAGGGCACGCCCTTCAGCGGTCCCTCGGGCAAGCCCGCCGCGATAGCCCGCCGCGCCGCGCCCTCCTGAATCAGCACAGCCGCGTTGAGCGCAGGATTCCGCCGCGCGACGCGCTCCAGCGCCTCGTCAAATAACTCGTCTGCTGAAACATCTCCAAGCGCCACTCTGTGCGCCATCTCGCTCGCGTCCCAATCGTCGTACTCGGCGATCATGTCCGTCCCCTGCTCCGATGTCGCGCCGAGACTATGCGCGCCGACGGCGCATCGGCAATCGTCGTGTCGTGGCTGTGTGTATGCGATTGGCCATGGTAGGCTCGGGTGACGGAGGTCCTGGACATGCTCCTTCTTCTTGCGCTCACGATCGCGCTCTCGCTCTCATCGCCCGCCACTGCGCAAAGCGAAGTCGATCTAGAACTCGTGCTTCTCGCCGACAGTTCCGGCTCCATCGATGACGGCGAGATCATGTTCCAGCGACAGGGATACGCGACCGCGATCACCGATCCCGAGGTCATCGCCGCGATCGGCAACACCGCCTACGGAAGCATAGCTGTTACCTATGTCGAGTGGGGCCAGTTCGACAGCCAGGACGTGGTCGTGCCCTGGACGATCCTCGACGGCGCGGACACGGCGCAGGCTTTCGCCGAGGCGCTGATGAATCCGCCCCGCCGGGCGCGCGGACGCAACAGCATCGGCGCTGCGCTGCTTTTCGGGCGCGACATGATCGAGGGAAACAACATCCGCGGCTGGCGTCGGATCATCGACTTTTCGGGCGACTCGGCGGGCAATTTCAACGGACCGTCGATCGGAGAGGGCCGCCGCGCGGCGCTCGACGCCGGAATAACTATCAACGGCTTAGCGATCCTGTGCCGGCGCTGCGCGTCCGGCCGCTCCGGCTTCGGCGATCTGGAGGACGAGTTTGAATATCTGATCATCGGTGGGCCGGGCGCTTTCGTCGTGACGGCGGATGGCGGCGCAGCCTTTGCCGACGCGGTGAAGCGCAAGCTGATCCTCGAGATATCGGGTCGTAGGCCAGTCGCAACCATCGCCCAAGCCGCGCGGTAGCTGATACGGTAGGTGCCGTTCAAATTCCGAACCGGTCGGCCAACCCTTGCAGCCCCCGGTGCGCGCTACTAAGACTCGATCAAGGTTTCGAGCACTAGCATGCCCCCGGGAACAGCGACAGGCGGACAAGATGAAAGACCCCTACGACATCTACATGAACACCCTCGTGCCGATGGTGGTTGAGCAGACCTCGCGCGGGGAGCGGGCGTACGACATCTATTCCCGCCTTCTGAAGGAGCGGATCATCTTCCTGTCCGGCCCGGTCCATGACGGCATGTCGACGCTCATCTGCGCCCAGCTCTTGTTCCTCGAGGCGGAGAATCCGTCGAAGGAGATCGCGATGTACATCAACTCGCCGGGCGGGGTAGTGACATCGGGTCTCTCGATCTACGACACCATGCAGTATATCCGGCCGAAGGTGTCGACGTTGGTGATCGGTCAAGCGGCCTCGATGGGTTCCCTTCTGCTGACGGCGGGTGAAAAGGGAATGCGCTTCTCGTTGCCCAACAGCCGCATCATGGTACACCAGCCGTCGGGCGGCTATCAGGGCCAGGCGACGGACATTATGATCCACGCGCAGGAAACCCAGAAACTCAAGGACCGGTTGAACCAGATCTACCACCAGCACACGGGCCAGCCCGTGAAAAAGGTCGAGGCCGCGCTTGAACGCGACAACTTCATGTCTCCCGATGAGGCGCAGGAATGGGGGCTTATCGACGAGATCCTCGCCGCGCGCTCGGGCGAGGACGACAAGACGTAACGTTGCCACCCCGAAACAGTGATTCAAGGTCAGGTATTTAAGCATTGTGATGACCATCCGGCTGCCCTAATCTTGACCAAAAGGGTGGTCAAAAAGATGCGAAACGGATGGTGTAGAGGCCGCAGAGGATAGCAATGGCGACGAATTCAGGCAGCGACAGCAAAAACACGCTCTACTGCTCTTTCTGCGGAAAGTCGCAGCATGAAGTGCGCAAGCTGATTGCCGGTCCGACGGTGTTCATCTGCGACGAATGCGTCGAGCTGTGCATGGACATCATCCGGGAAGAGACGAAATCGACCGGTCTGAAGTCTGCCGACGGCGTGCCCACGCCGCGCGACATTTGCAAGGTTCTGGACGATTATGTGATCGGGCAGGCCCATGCGAAGCGCGTGCTTTCCGTCGCGGTCCACAACCACTACAAGCGGCTGAACCACGCCGCGAAGTCCGCCGATATCGAGCTCGCGAAGTCGAATATTCTGCTCATCGGTCCGACGGGCTGCGGCAAGACGCTTCTCGCCCAGACCTTGGCGCGTATCCTCGACGTGCCCTTCACCATGGCCGATGCGACGACGCTGACCGAGGCGGGCTATGTCGGCGAGGATGTGGAGAACATCATCCTGAAGCTTCTTCAGGCGTCGGAATACAACGTCGAACGCGCGCAGCGTGGCATCGTCTACATCGACGAGGTCGACAAGATCACCCGCAAGTCCGATAACCCCTCGATCACCCGCGACGTCTCGGGCGAAGGCGTGCAGCAAGCGCTGCTGAAGATCATGGAAGGGACGGTGGCCTCGGTTCCGCCGCAGGGGGGGCGCAAGCATCCGCAGCAGGAATTTCTGCAGGTCGACACGACGAACATCCTCTTCATCTGCGGCGGCGCGTTTGCGGGGCTTGAAAAGATCATCGCTCAGCGCGGCAAGGGGTCGGCCATCGGATTCGGCGCCGACGTAAAGGATCCCCAGGATCAAAACGTGGGTGAGCTGTTCACCGAGCTCGAGCCCGAGGACCTGCTGAAATTCGGCCTGATACCCGAATTCGTCGGCCGCCTGCCGGTGATCGCGACATTGACCGATCTCGACGAGGACGCGCTGGTCACGATCCTGACCGAGCCGAAGAATGCGTTGGTGAAACAGTATCAGCGGCTCTTCGACCTCGAAGGCGTGAAGCTGACCTTCACCGCCGACGCGCTGACCGCGATCGCCAAGCGAGCGATCAAGCGCAAGACCGGTGCGCGCGGGCTGCGGTCGATCATGGAGGACATTCTTCTCGATACGATGTTCGAGCTTCCGGGCATGACCTCTGTCGAGGAAGTGGTCGTCAACGAGGAGGCGGTCGACTCCGGCGCAAAGCCCTTGCTGATCCACGCCGAGACAAAGAGCGAGAAGGCCGCGACAGCGGGCTAAACACTTTCTCACTTCATTTCTCCGCGGGGACTTGCCGAGCTACAACTGCGCGTACCGAACCACATCTGATTGCATGATTTCCATCGCGGTTCGTACACTTCTCTACATTGCATTCCTCGCATTCCCGGCCATTCTGATCATGCGATATGGGGAAATTGCCAATGATGCGCTATCGGGCACTCAGTCTGGCTATGCGTCCAGCGGCTACGCGTCTCAGGTGTTCGGCAACGTCGTTGCGTTCGATGAGGTTCTGAGTAGTCGCCTCGTCGGGAGGACCCGCATCCCCGCCTGTTCGTTGGTATTTGTCCGACTGTCGGCGAACCCTCCGACGAAACCGCCAACCATCACGCTCAATCGCAACCGCAGCTACCGCTTCGGAGGGGCGTGGCAGCCGACACCAATGCGTGAAGCGACTCCCGTGGTGGACGACCTGCTTGGATACTGCGGAGAAGCAATTGGCAAGACGGCAGCGGCGGAACTCCGGACGGCGCTTTCGTCAGAAGGGTCTTACTACACGAGGGACCTTGTCGATGGCTCCGTGCACGTCTATGCCCCGACGCTCCGGCTTGCCGGACGCGTTCGCTATCTTCCCTATCCGCACTAGCCTGTGCGATGTGCTTGATACTAGACCTCGCCCGTGCCTCAGCTATAAGGGGGCAGCATTGCCCGGAGGACGTCCATGAATTTCCTGCTGCGCCTTTTGACCTGGTGGAACGGCCAGACGCTCGGCACTCAGCTCTTCACTGCGCGCAAGGGTGTAAAGGTGGGTGAGGACAAACAGGGCAACGTCTTCTACGAAACCCGCGACGGCAAGCGCCGCTGGGTGATCTACAACGGCGAATCCGAAGCCTCGCGCATCAGCCCGGACTGGCACGGCTGGCTCCATTTCACATGGGATCAGCCGCCCACAAAGTCCGCGCTCCCGCGCAAACCCTGGGAAAAGCCGCATCAGGAGAACCTGACAGGCACACCGCTCGCCTACGCGCCCGCCGGCTCGATCCGCCGCCCCGATCCGGTCGAGCGGCGCGATTACGAGGCTTGGAGCCCGGAATAGGGTCATGTCGGAGAATGTCACCGAGGTTGTAACCGGCGCTGGCGTATTGGCTGTTGCGCTAGGTTTTCTTGTCTTCGCAAGCGACCGGGCCACCTTCAGCGCGGCTACGGACAGCTATGAACTGGTCGCGAGTTTCCGTTCCGTGGAAGGTGTCACTGTCGGAACGGACGTGCGCATGGCGGGCGTCAAGGTGGGCACGATCACCGATCTTGCGCTCAATCCCACGACATTCTTTGCCGATGCGCGCTTGACAGTGCGGAACGGAATTGTCGTTCCCGACGACAGCACCGCCGTCGTCGCCTCCGAGGGCCTTCTTGGCGGCGCCTTCGTCGAGATCCTGCCAGGCGGCAGCCCGATTGATCTTGATCCAGGAGCTGAGATCGAGAACACGCAAGGCTCCGTCAGCGTGATCGCGCTCTTGATGAAGTTCGTTGGCGCGGCTTCGGGCGACGATACGGAAACCGCCGCGCCATGAGACGGAGTGCAGCCGCCGCCCTGGCCATCGTCGTCGCCGGGGCGGGACAGGCGCAGGAGGTCGCGAGCGCCCCCGGCGCCGTCCTGCGCGGGCTCGACAAGGTGGCGGGCGCGACAACTGATATCGAAATTGTCACCGGAGCATCCGCGCGGTTCGGCCGGCTCGTCGTCACGCTCAGCGACTGCCGCTACCCGATCGACGATCCCAGTTCGAACGCATTTGCTTTTCTCTCGATCGCGGACGCAGCGACGGGCAGCATGGCATTCGAAGGCTGGATGATCGCGTCGAGCCCGGCCCTGAGCGCGCTCGACGACCCGCGCTACGACATCTGGGTGCTACGCTGCACGAGCAGTTGAGGCGACGGCGTTTTCGGGCTTGTGAAACTGGCCGTCCCCTCAAGCGCCTCCGCTAGGAGACTGTGGTAGTCCGCGCGCGATATCTCGACGGCGCCGAGCGACGCGAGATGCGGTGTCACGAACTGGGTATCGAAAAGCGCAATCTCCGCCGCGCGAAGACGATCCACCAGATAGGCGAGCGCGATTTTCGACGCGTCGCTGCGGATCGAGAACATGCTTTCGCCGAAGAAAGCCCGGCCAAGCGTTACGCCGAACACGCCACCCGTCAGTGTGCCGTCCTGCCAGACACCGAGCGAATGGGCATGCCCGCGCGCATGAAGCATGTCGTAAAGCTGCATGAGCGGTGTGTTGATCCACGTCTCCGCCCGGGCGGCGCAGGCGGCCACGATCTCGGAAAAGGTGGCGTCGACGCGGATCTCGTGAGGTTCACGCAGGATCCGCCGACGAAGTGAACGCGACATATGAAAGCCGTCGAGCGGAAGGATGCCCCGAAGCCGTGGATCGACCCAGTGCAGCGCGTCGTCGTCGCGGCTCTCGGCCATTGGGAAGATGCCTTTGGCATAGCCCGCGAGCATCAGTTCGGGCGTCAGCATAGCCGTACTCGACGTCTCGCCCCGTCCTTCAGCCGAATTCCTTCGCCAGCCACTTTTCCAGCCAATGGATCGAATAGTTGCCGGTTCGGATGTCCTCTTCCTGCAACAGAGAATGGAAGAGCGGAATCGTCGTGTCTATTCCGTCGACGATCAGTTCCGCGAGCGCACGCTTCAGACGCGCCAGAGCCTCGGCCCGGTCGCGGCCGTGCACGACCAGCTTGCCGATCAGGCTGTCGTAATAGGGTGGGATGGAGTAGCCGTCATAAAGCGCCGAATCCATTCGTACGCCCAGCCCGCCCGGAGCGTGATACTGCGTGATCTTGCCGGGCGAGGGCGAGAAGTTCGGCAGTTTCTCGGCGTTGATGCGGACCTCGATCGCGTGGCCATTGACCTCGAGTTCGTCCTGGGCGAACGACAGCGGCAGCCCTTCGGCCACGCGGATCTGCTCTCGCACCAGGTCGACGCCGAAGATCGCTTCTGTGACCGGGTGCTCGACCTGAAGGCGGGTGTTCATCTCGATGAAATAGAACTCGCCGTCCTCGTAGAGGAACTCGATCGTGCCCGCGCCGATATAGTTGATCTTGGCCACCGCGTCGGCGCAGATATTGCCGATCCTCGCCCGGGTGTCGGCGTCGATCACCGGGCCGGGCGCCTCCTCGAATACCTTCTGGTGACGGCGCTGGAGCGAGCAATCGCGTTCACCGAGATGAACCGCCTTGCCTTTGCCGTCGCCGAAGACCTGAATTTCTATGTGGCGCGGCCTTTGGAGGTACTTCTCAATGTAGCACTCGTCGTTGCCGAAAGCCGCCTTGGCCTCCGACCGGGCGGTGCGGAAAGCGATTTCGAGCTCGTCCTCGGATTTCGCAACTTTCATGCCGCGCCCGCCGCCGCCAGCCGTGGCCTTGACGATGACGGGATAGCCGATTTCCTTGCTGACCTTCTTTGCGGCGGCGACATCCGGTACCCCGCCGTCGGAGCCCGGAACACAAGGCACGCCGAGATTTTTCATCGTGTCCTTCGCGGTGATCTTGTCACCCATGATGCGGATATGTTCCGCGGTCGGACCGATGAAGGTGATGCCGTGATCCTCGAGCGCCTGGACGAAGCTCGAGTTTTCGCTGAGGAAGCCGTAACCGGGGTGAATCGCCTGCGCGCCGGTGATCTCGCAGGCCGAAATCACGGCAGGGATGGAAAGATAGCTCTGCGACGAGGGATTGGGGCCGATGCAGACAGATTCATCGGCCATGCGCACGTGCATAGCGTCGGCATCGGCCGTGGAATGGACAGCGACCGACCGGATTCCCATCTCGCGACAGGCACGGATGACGCGCAGCGCAATTTCGCCACGGTTGGCGACGAGGATCTTCTCGAACATCCGGGCCTCACTCGATGATGAGAAGCGGCGCACCGTATTCGACGGGGCTGCCATCCTCGACGAGGATGCGCTTCACGGTCCCGGCACGCGGCGCGGGGATGTGGTTCATCGTCTTCATCGCCTCGACGATCATGACTGTCTGGCCTTCCTTGACCTGCGCTCCGACCGTGACGAAAGGATCGGCGCCCGGTTCCGCAGAGAGATAGGCCGTGCCGACCATGGGCGAAGTGACGGCGCCGGGGTGGCTCGCCGGATCGGCGGGCGCGCTCGCGGTGGGTGCGGCGGCTTCCGCTGCGGAGGCCGCAGGAGCGGGCGCGGGGGCAGCAGGAGCGGATGCGACGGGCGCGGCGGTCTGGGCCGGGTACTTCGACACACGCACCTTCAGGCTGTCGTTGTCGCCGTACTCGCGCTTCACGCTGAGTTCGGCGAGCCCATTCTTATTCAGAAGTTCCGCCAGTGCCTCAATGAAGGCCACGTCACTGTCATGAGATGGTTTTGTCATCGATATCCTCGATCGGTCCTGTCCTTGGGCCCGTCTTTCGCCACGCGAGCCTTGGTATTGTGCCGCTTATACGCGCTTGGCCGTGGCGTGGAAAGCGCGACTTTCCTTTGGCTTTCCAAGCTGGAGGCGCGCATTCAGGTATAATTATTTACCAGTTGATAAAAAAATGATTCGATGGCAGCCTTTCCCCGTTCAAGCGAGGGAGGTCGACTTGACGAACAGTCAGCTCACGCCGGGCATCGTCGCCGGGCGTCTCCGGGCGGAGGATTACGCCCGCAACTTTTCTGACATCGCGCCCCGGTTCGATCCGCACGAGGCGCGCGTGGCCGCCGACCGTTGCTATTTCTGCCACGACGCGCCCTGTATGACGGCCTGCCCAACGTCGATCGACATTCCCCTTTTCATCCGTCAGATCGCAACCAGCACGCCCGAGGCGGCGGCGAAGACGATCTTTGACCAGAACATCCTCGGCGGTATGTGCGCCCGCGTCTGCCCGACCGAAACCTTGTGCGAGGAGGCCTGCGTGCGTGAGGTGGCCGAGGGCAAGCCGGTGGAGATCGGCCGACTCCAGCGCTTTGCGACCGATACGCTGATGTCGAAAGACACGCATCCCTATGCGCGCGGCAAGGCGACGGGCAAGACAGTGGCGGTCGTCGGAGCCGGCCCCGCTGGCCTCGCCGCCGCCCATCGGCTCGCCATGAAGGGCCATGACGTGGTGATCTACGACGCGCGGCCAAAGGCTGGTGGTCTCAACGAATACGGTATCGCAAGTTACAAGACGCCCGGGGGTTTTGCCCAGGCCGAGGTCGACTGGCTTCTGAAGATCGGCGGCATCAAGCTCGGGACCGGCAGGTCGTTGGGCCGCGACCTGACGCTCGACGCGCTCCGCGAAGACCACGACGCAGTGCTGCTTGCGTGTGGCCTTGCCGGGGTAAATGCGCTCGGGGCTGAGGGCGAGGACCTCGGGAATGTCCTCGACGCCGTCGAATTCATTGCAGGACTTCGACAGACAGAAGACAAATCCACGCTGCCCATCGGCCGCGACGTCGTCGTCATCGGCGGTGGGATGACGGCAGTCGACGCGGCCGTTCAGTCGAAACTTCTCGGCGCCGAAAACGTTACGATCGTCTACCGCCGCGGGCCAGAGAAGATGTCGGCGTCCGGGCACGAACAAGATCTCGCGACGGCCGCCGGGGTGCGGATCGTACACAACGCAGCACCTGTCCGCGTCATCGGCAATGGCGCTGCGCGCGAGGTCGAATTCGCCTATACTGAGGATGCGCCAGGCGGCCTGACGCTGAAGGACGAGACCTTCCGGTTGAAGGCGGACCAAGTAATGAAGGCCATCGGCCAGTCGCTCGACAGCGCGCCCGAAATGCTAAAGCTCGACGGGCGCAAGATCGCTGTAACCGGCACGGGGCGCACCTCGGTCCCCGGTGTATGGGCGGCGGGCGACTGCGCGGCGGGTGGCGACGATCTGACCGTGACGGCGGTCGCGGAGGGACGGGATGCGGCGGAGGACATTCATGCCAGCTTGACGAGCTGACGCACGAAGCGGAGGACCGGCCGATGAACGCAACCGAAGATCGAGTCGCCGCACACTACGGCGGCGGAGGCCTTTACGGCCGGATCATGAACGCGCTGAAGGCGGGCGGCGTCGATCCGCACGCTCTCACAGCCGATGATCTGAAGCCGTTCGACGAATTCCACATCGGTGGCGAGGAGGCCACGGCCGCGCTGCTGGATCAGCTCGACATCGGCGCGGGCACCGAGGTACTCGACATCGGATCGGGCATCGGCGGCGCGGCACGGATGATAGCGTCCCGCTACGGAGCCGATGTGACGGGCGTGGACCTGACGCCCGAATTCGTCGAGACGGCGAAGCAACTGACCGAAGCGGTGGGGCTGAAGGCGCGCTTCGTCGAGGGCAGCGCGCTCGATCTGCCGTTCGAGGACGAGAGCTTCGATCTCGCGACGCTCCTGCATGTCGGCATGAACCTGCCCGACAAGACCCAGCTTTTCAAGGGAGCGGCGCGCGTTCTGAAGCACGGCGGCACTTTCGCGGTCTACGACGTCATGCGCTTCGGCGCGCATCCGGTCTTTCCCGTGCCTTGGGCGGCTGAGCCGGAAGGCTCGTTCCTCGGCACGACCGAGGACTACCTTGTGGCGGCGGAGGCGGCGCATTTCAAGTTGCGCTCGCGGCGCGACCGGGGCGACGTCGCGAAGGCGTTCTTCGCCAAGATGCAGGCGCAGATGGCCAAATCGGACCGGCCGCCGGACGGGTTGCCGGTCGTGATGGGCGACAAGGCCCCGGCCATGATCGCGAACATGGTTCAGGCAGTGGCGGCGGGCGACATCGCCCCCGTCGAGATGATATTTGACAAGCGCTGATCGCGCGACTGGGAGAGCGAGATGGCCGATCTGACCACCACCTTCGTCGGGATCAAGTCCCCGAACCCGTTCTGGCTGGCCTCTGCGCCGCCGACGGACAAGGAATACAACGTCGTCCGCGCCTTCAAGGCGGGCTGGGGTGGCGTCGTCTGGAAGACGCTCGGCGCCGAGGGTCCGCCCATCGTGAACGTCAACGGTCCGCGCTACGGCGCGATCTGGGGCGCTGACAGGCGGCTTCTGGGCCTCAACAACATCGAACTCATCACCGACCGGCCGCTCGAGGTGAACCTGCGCGAGATCAAGCAGGTCAAACGCGACTGGCCCGACCGGGCGCTTGTCGTATCGCTGATGGTCCCCTGCGACGAGGAAAGCTGGAAGGCGATCCTGGGCCATGTCGAAGATACGGGGGCCGACGGGGTTGAACTGAATTTCGGCTGTCCGCACGGAATGAGCGAGCGCGGCATGGGCTCGGCCGTGGGCCAGGTCCCGGAATATATCGAGATGGTGACGCGCTGGGTGAAGCAGCACAGCCGGATGCCCTGCATCGTGAAGCTCACGCCCAATATCACCGATGTGCGAAAGCCCGCCGAGGCCGCGAAGCGGGGCGGGGCGGATGCGGTCAGCCTGATCAACACGATCAACTCGATCACCTCGGTCAATCTCGAAAGCTTCAGCCCCGAGCCCTCGATCGACGGCAAGGGCGCGCATGGCGGCTATTGTGGCCCTGCGGTGAAGCCGATCGCGCTCTCCATGGTCTCCGAAATCGCCCGGCATGCCGACACGGCGGGCCTGCCGATATCCGGCATCGGCGGCATCACCACTTGGCGCGACGCGGCGGAGTTCATGGCGCTCGGCGCGGGCAACGTGCAGGTCTGCACGGCGGTCATGACCTATGGGTTCAAGATCGTGCAGGAGATGATCTCGGGCCTGTCGCAATATCTCGACGAAAGGGAGATGGCGGTCGCCGACCTCGTCGGCCGCGCGGTCCCGAACGTGACCGATTGGCAGTACCTGAACCTCAACTACGTGACCAAGGCCCAGATCGACCAGGAGCTCTGCATCAAGTGCGGCCGCTGCTATGCGGCCTGCGAGGACACGTCGCATCAGGCCATCGCGATGGGGCAGGACCGCACATTCAGCGTCATCGACGAGGAATGCGTGGCCTGCAACCTCTGTATCGATGTCTGTCCGGTCGAGAACTGCATCACGATGCGCGAACTGGAGATCGGCGAGCTCGATCCGCGCACAGGCCGCAAGGTGGCGGAATACGCCAATTGGACGACGCATCCGAACAACCCCATGGCGCAGGCGGCCGAGTAGGAGATCGTTGAACGAAGTCGGGCGCGGGTGTTAAGATTGCGCCTGCGCGCAAACAGGCGGCCCCGCGCGGCTCAGCCGGGGGCAGACGCGGTGGCTACCTCCGCCGAGCCAGGAAAATTCAGAGAGATAGACCCACCGCTTTCGCGAATGGAGGTCACGATGCAGATGTCTCGCCTTTCAACCAAGGTAGGTCGTCTCATTTCGATTGCTGGCTTTGCGGTTTTCGCCGGGTTTCCCTGCGTTGGGCAGGAAGCGGCGGGCTCCGAACCCAAGATGCTCGCCACGGGCGATTTCGTTTCGCCCGATGCGCCCGGCGTTCACGTGATGACGTTTCTGGCGGAGTTCGAGGCGGGCGCGAGCATTCCGCTCCATCACCATGGTGGAGCGAGCCAGGTGCTGCTTCTCGAGGGCGATGTTGACGTCACCGGTGCAGACGGCACGACCGTGAGCTTTCATCCGGGCGACAAGATGGATGAACCCGCAGGGTGGGTGCACAGCGGCGTCGTCACCAGTTCGGAGCCTGCCAAGCTCATCTGGACGATCGTGCTGCCCGATGGGGCCGAATTGGAAACACTCGACAACGGCTGAGACCCAGCTGCCTGGGCCCGATCACCAGATGGTGCTTTGACAGCGGGTCTGACCCCATGTTCCCCTCTCCCCGCCGGCGCTAGAGGCCGACGCGGAGAGAGGGTAAGCGTTGCGACAAGTCGTGAACCGCGCCGCCATCTTGGTCATCCTGAGCCTTGTCCAGCCTGCCTTCGCCGAGGGTTGGGGCATGAAATCGGGTGACGTCGTCTTCACCAAGGCGGAACTGTCCGAGTTCATTGCCGAGAACGAGGTGCGCTTCTATGACGGCGGCCATTCCGAATACGGGCCGGACGATGCCTATGCCTATGTCTACGAAGGCGGGGATCGCGCCGAGGGCCGATATCGGATCGAGGAGGACGGCTCGGTCTGCGTCGATTTCCGGAACGGCTGGTCGCGATGCGATCTTTATGTGCGTAACGGCGGGCGCGTGCTTCTGATCGACGAGAAGGGCGACCGCTATCCGCTCAAGCCGGCGGGCTGAACGGTCGCTTACTTTGGGTTTCAACGCTCACTGCCTAGGGGGCGAGCAACTTCGCGAACAGCGTGTCGAGAAAGTCCTGCGCCTCTGTGTATGGGTCGTGGCCCGGGCCGAGCACGGCGCGCACCTGCACGTCGAAATCGGCGTAGTGCTGCGTCAGCGCCCAGATCGAGAATATCAGGTGATGCGGCGGGAGGTCCGCGATGCGCCCCGCTTCCGACCAGCGTCTGAGCAACTCGGCCTTCTCATCGACCAGCGTCTTCAACTCACCTTCCAGCGCCTCCATGATGCGGGGCGCGCCTTGCAGTATCTCGTTCGCAAACAGCCGGCTTTCGCGCGGATAATCGCGGCTGAGTTCGAGCTTTCGGCGCACGTAGGCGAGCACCTCGGCGACGGGATCGCCCCCGGCGTCGAGCGCGTGCAGCGGTGCGAGCCAGGTATCCATTAGGGTGGAGAGAAGCTCGACATGGATCGATTCCTTGGAGGGGAAGTAGTAAAGCAGGTTCGGTTTCGACAGCCCCGCTACTTCGGCGATTTGATCGAGCGTCGCACCGCGGAAGCCATGCTGGGAAAAGACGTCGAGCGCGGCATCAAGGATTGTCTGCCGGTTCTTCTGCTGGATGCGGGTCAGCGGCCGCTCCGCCGATGCCTGCCCGTCTGCATGCGCTCTCGTCATGAAATCCTGCTAGCCTGCCCCCGCGATCCGGTCAAACGGCAATTATGGTGCGCGGTCAGGCCGGATGTGCCGCTTCCATAGACTGCAGGACAGGGGCGCTGTCCTGCGGTTTCTTCGCGGGCACCGCAGGTTCGAGCAGCGGCTTTGTTGCACGGTAGATGACATATTCGCGCCGGCGCGACGAAAAATCGTCGTAGATCCAGGAGTCGCGCGTCCCGGCCCAGAGCCGCGCCAAACGGCGCGTACCCCACGGAAACCGCGCCTCTATCTCGCGGTGCCGCCTGTCGTCGTCGAGATCGAGGCCATGCACGATGTTCCGCGTCACGTCGCGCACCTCGTCAAGGTGGAAGCCCGCGCGGATGATTTCGGTCTCGAAGCCGCTTTTTTCGGCTTCGGGCTCCATGTGCGGTGGCGTGAAATCGGCGACGAGGAGATGACCGCCGGGCCTGAGCACGCGATGCGCCTCTTCGACGAACGCCTCGCGGTCGGGATAGCAGTGCGCGCTTTCCACGTTGAGAACGGCGTCGAAGGCGTTCGCGGTGAAAGGAAGCTCCATCGCGTTGCCACGCACGAAACCGAGCCCAGCGACGCCGCCGTAGATTCGCTCGCAAAAGGCGACGGCATTGCGGCAAAGATCGCAGCCAACCGTCGCCGCCGGTTCCATGTAGCGATGGACATAAGAGGCCCCGCCGCCGCGGCCCGAGCCGACATCGAGCACGCTCAGCCCCTTGAGATCGACCAGTGACGCGACTGCGTGGTAGAGTTGCACGCAATAGCGCTCCGCCTCATCCTCGGGCCCAAGCCGCGGCTGGTCCCGCGTCTCGTCATAGGCGAAGCCATAGTTCATGAACCTCAGATGCGCCACGTTCCGGAACCGCCATCCGATCAGTTCGTAGAGAATGTTCGCCCGCGCCCCTTTGAATATCTGCCGCTCGCCGAGCGATCTCGCTGTTATCTGCAAACTGTTTCTGTCCCCTGCCTTTTCGCGACATATTGTTCGCGTTGGCGCAACGATCTGGCCAAGCCGATCTTTCGTCAACGGTTCTCTTTGGTAAGTGCCCGCGATTGCCCGAAAAAAATCGTATCTGCAGCATTCAGAGCGCACCTATGCCGCGCAGGATGATCGACTTCACGCTGTCCTTGGCGGCCTTCCACTGCTTTTCACTGAGTGCCTTGCCGCCGTTCAGCGTCTCGATCTGATGGCCGAAATCGGCGTAATGCTGGGTCGTGGCCCAGAGCATGTACAAGAGATGCTTGGGATCGATGGGGGCCATCTTGCCCTCGTCGATCCAGCGCTGAATGAGCTTTTCGCGGCCCGAGGTCCATTCGCGCAGCGTGGTCTCCAGGTAGTCCTGGATCACCGGCGCGCCGTGCATCACCTCAGAGGCCCAGACCTTCGAGCCGCAGGGATGGCGCCGGGAGATTTCCATCTTGGCGTCGATATAGGCGCCGATCCCCTCGATCGGGCCGGGCGCGTTGTCGAAACTATCCGCCGCATGCAGCCAGATCTCGAAAATTTGCCGGACGACCTTGCGATAAAGTTCTTCCTTCGTGGCGAAGTAGTAGTGCAGGTTCGCCTTGGGCAAACCGGCCATGTCGGCGATAAGCTGCATCGTCGCCCCGCCGAACCCCGCCTCGGCGAAGACCTTTTCTGCCGCGGCCAGTATCCGGGTCTCGTTCTCCTGCCGGTTCATGTTCCGCTTCGACATGCGTTCGGGGGCGGCCATTGCTTAATTTTCCGTTGACCGGTTGGTCGGCTCGTGTAGCGTGAACTTGACCATACGGTCAGAAAACGAGTCGCCGCAAGGGGCATGAAGACCCCGCCAGCGCCAGGGAGGACGACATGGCAGCACCCGGAGAAAACCTGAGGATCGACGGCGCGCGCCTTTGGGATTCAATTATGGAAATGGCCAAGATCGGCCCCGGCGTGGCGGGCGGCAACAACCGCCAGACGCTGACCGACGACGATGCCAAGGGCCGCGCGCTCTTTCAGAAGTGGTGCGAGGCGGCGGGCCTGACGATGGGTGTCGACGAGATGGGGACGATGTTCGCGACGCGGGCGGGCGAGGATCCCGACGCGCTGCCAGTCTATATGGGCTCGCATCTCGACACCCAGCCAACGGGCGGGAAATATGACGGGGTGCTGGGCGTGCTCGGCGCGCTGGAAGCGGTCCGTACGATGAACGACCTCGGGATCAAGACGAAGCACCCGATCGTCGTCGTCAACTGGACGAACGAGGAGGGGACGCGGTTCGCCCCTGCCATGCTCGCCTCCGGCGTCTTCGCGGGCAAGCATGACCTTGACTGGGCCTATGACCGCGAGGATCACGACGGCAAGAAATTCGGCGACGAGCTGAAGCGCATCGGCTGGGTCGGTGACGAGAAGGTCGGCGCCCGCAAGATTCACGCGCTTTTCGAGCTTCACATCGAACAGGGTCCGATCCTCGAAGCCGAGGGCAAGGATATCGGCGTCGTGACGCACGGGCAGGGGCTCCGCTGGATCGAATGCACGGTGACGGGGAAGGAGAGCCATACCGGCTCGACGCCGATGCATATGCGCAAGAATGCCGGGCGCGGGCTCGCGCTGGTGACGGAGCTCGTCCACGAGATCGCGATGAAGAGCCAGCCGAACGCGGTGGGCGCGATCGGCCATATCGACGTCTATCCGAACAGCCGCAACATCATCCCCGGCAAGGTCGTCTTCACGGTCGACATGCGTACCCATATCCTGCCGAAGCTGAACGCCATGGTTGCGGAATTCGAGGAGCGCGCGCCGAAGCTCTGCGCCGATATCGGCGTCGAGTTCGAGTGCGAGATCGTCGGCCAGTTCGACCCGCCCGCCTTCAACGAGACCTGCGTGAAGGCCGTGCGGTCTGCGGCCGAGCGGCTGGGCTACAGCCACATGGATATCGTCTCGGGCGCGGGCCACGACGCCTGCTGGATCAACGACGTGGCCCCCACCGCGATGATCATGTGCCCCTGCGTCGACGGGCTTTCCCACAACGAGGCCGAGGAGATCAGCCCGGAATGGGCGGCGGCGGGGACGGATGTGCTGTTGCACGCGGTTCTGGAGACGGCGGAGGTCGTGGGGTGAGTTGGCAACGCTACCTTGCCTACTTTTGTACATGCATGACCAGTGGCGTCAGTATTGCGCAATCATCTGACGCCGAACCGGTATTCATGCTGGGACAAGGCGCGCTGAGTTGCGAACAATTGCTTAACTATACTAGCGAAAACGGCTCACCCAACGATCTGGTACCTTGGATCTATGGCTTTTGGAGCGGGATCAACGTTGTGCGCGGTTCCAGTGACGATGGCGACGTGTCGTTGGCCGGGCCGTTGGTTGATCCTGCTGCGCTACAAAGCTGGATAGCCGCATCATGTGAGTTAGATTTGGAAAGAAAGATCTACTCAGTTGCCATGGAGGCCTATTTCGAACTTTCGAGATAGCGCGCTGAGAATCCGGGGAGAGACGACATGACCACAGTCATCAAGAACGGCACCATCGTCACCGCCGATCTGACCTACAAGGCGGATGTGCTCATCGAGGGCGGCAAGATCGCCCAGATCGGCGAGGGCCTGAAAGGCGACAAGGTGCTCGACGCGACCGGGGCTTACGTCATGCCGGGGGGGATCGACCCCCATACGCATCTGGAAATGCCCTTCATGGGCACCTATTCCACCGACGATTTTGAATCCGGCACCCGCGCGGCGCTCGCGGGCGGCACGACGATGGTGGTCGATTTCGTGTTGCCCTCGCCCGGGCAGGGGCTCTTGGACGCCAAGCAGATGTGGCACAACAAGTCGGGGCGCGCCAACTGCGACTATTCCTACCACATGGCCGTGACCTGGTGGGGCGAGCAGGTCTTTGACGAGATGAAGACCGTGATCGAGAAGGAGGGCATCACCACCTTTAAGCATTTCATGGCCTACAAGGGCGCGCTCATGGTCAATGACGATGAGATGTACGCCTCCTTCAAGCGGCTCGCGGAGCTTGGCGGCATCGCGCTGGTCCATGCCGAGAACGGCGACGTGGTGGCCGAGTTGCAGCGCAAGCTGATGGAGGACGGCAATACCGGGCCCGAGGCGCATGCCTATTCGCGCCCGCCGCAGGTCGAGGGCGAGGCCACGAACCGCGCGATCATGATTGCCGACATGGCGGGCGTGCCGCTCTACGTTGTCCATACCTCCTGCGAGGAGGCGCATGAGGCGATCCGGCGGGCGCGGATGCAGGGCAAGCGGGTCTGGGGCGAGCCGCTGATCCAGCATCTGACGCTGGATGAAAGCGAGTATTTCAACAAGGACTGGGATCATGCCGCGCGGCGGGTGATGTCGCCGCCCTTCCGCAACAAGCAGCATCAGGACTCGCTCTGGGCGGGGCTGATGTCGGGCTCTCTCTCGGTCGTCGCCACCGACCACTGCGCCTTCACGACCGAGCAGAAGCGCACCGGTGTCGGCGACTTCACCAAAATTCCGAACGGCACCGGGGGGCTCGAGGACCGGATGCCGATGCTCTGGACGCATGGCGTGAACACCGGCCGGCTGACGCCGAACGAGTTCGTCGCCGTCACATCAACGAACATCGCCAAGATATTGAATTGTTATCCGAAAAAGGGCGCAATCCTTGTGGGCAGCGATGCCGATATCGTGGTCTGGGACCCCGACCGCGAAAAGACGATAAGTGCCCAGAGCCAGCAGTCGGCGATCGACTACAACGTCTTCGAGGGGAAAAAGGTCAAGGGCCTGCCGCGCTACACGCTGACGCGGGGAATGATCGCGGTGAACGACGGCAAGGTCGAGACCAAGGAGGGTCACGGCGAGTTCGTCCGTCGCGAGGCGAACAACCCGGTCAACAAGGCGCTGTCGTCGTGGAAGGAACTGACCGCGCCCCGGCCGGTCAAACGGACGGGCATCCCGGCGAGCGGGGTGTGAATGTCAGAACTCTGCGAGCGCCTCGAGTTCCGGCAGCAGAACGACGCTTTCCTGTTCGTGCGGATCGGTGCGGGCGATGACCGCGCGGACCGGCGCGTCGGTCGGGTTGAACGGAAGATGCGGTGTGTCGGCGGGGATGTAGACCAGATCGCCGGCCTCGGTCTTCATCCGGTGCTCAAGCCGCGCGCCCCAGAGCATGACACCCCGCCCTTCGAGCACGAAGATCGCGGTCTCGTGGGTGGCGTGCTTGTGCGCCTTCGCCCGCCCGCCCGGCGGAATCGTCAGGAGATGCATGCAGATGCCTTTCGCGCCCGTCGTCTCACGGGCGATGCCTTCGAAATAGTCGAATCCCTGCTTCCCGGAATAGGTCCCGCCGGGGCGGAGTTTCTGGCATGACGGCATTTCCGACAACCCTCCTTGCGGTCAGCGGCATTTGCGGAATCATAGCCACCGGGCGCCGGCTGGCCAAGCATGGCGCCGGGAGGCTGGGATGAAAGATACCAATGCCATCGCGGCGCCGGTGATCGAGGCGAGGGGGCTCGGCCTGACCTTCGAGACGGCCGACGGCCCGGTCCATGCGCTGAAGGATGTGACGCTGACGGTCGAGAAGGGCGATTTCGTCTCGTTCATCGGGCCGTCGGGTTGTGGCAAGACGACCTTCCTGCGCGCCATCGCGGCGCTCGAGCATCCGACCGAGGGCACGCTGACCGTCAACGGAATGGACCCGGACGCGGCACGGCGGGCGCGAGCCTACGGCTACGTCTTTCAGGCGGCGGGGCTATATCCGTGGCGGACGATTGCCGGGAATATCAAGCTTCCGCTTGAAATCATGGGATTTTCCCGTGCCGAGCAGGAGGAGCGCGCCCGCAAGGTGCTATCGCTCGTGGACCTTGAAGGCTTCGGCCGGAAGTTCCCCTGGCAGCTTTCGGGCGGCATGCAGCAGCGCGCCTCGATCGCGCGGGCGTTGGCCTTCGACGCGGACATCCTTCTGATGGACGAGCCCTTCGGCGCACTCGACGAGATCGTGCGCGACCGGTTGAATGAGGAGCTTCTCAAGCTCTGGGCGCGGACCGAAAAGACCATCGGCTTCGTCACCCACTCGATCCCCGAGGCAGTCTATCTCTCGACCAGGATCGTCGTGATGTCGCCCCGTCCGGGGCGGATTACGGACGTGATCGAGAGCACGCTGCCGAAGGAAAGACCGCTCGATATCCGCGACTCGGCGGAGTTCATCGCGATCGCGCATCGTGTGCGCGAGGGGCTGAGGAGCGGGCATGGCGATGAGGTCTGAGGCGAGGCTGGCGTCCGTCCCGCAGGTGTCGGGCATCCGTCGGGCATCCGTAGGGACAGATGCATGGCGGTGTCGCGCGCGGCGGAGCGCGGACGGGGGGCTATCTTTCCCGCGTTCCCGGGCAGGCCGCGAAACGCCCCATGAAGGTATGTCGGCCAGGGTAAACGGGGGCGGGGCGTGAGGTCGGTCCTGCCGATCCTGACCGTGCTCGCCGCGATCGTCGCCGTCTGGTATGCCGGCGCGGTCTGGCTCAACAGCCAGTGGAGCTACGACCAGGCGGCGCGGGCCGGGGTGGAGGTGACGTTCGGCGAGGTGGTCAGCGACACCTTGAAGCAGGACCGGCCCGTCCTGCCCGCGCCGCACCAGGTGGCCGAAGGGCTCTGGACGGGCGTGACCGGGCAGAAGGTGACCTCGAAACGGTCGCTCGTCTATCACGGCTGGATCACCTTCCGGGCGACGCTGCTCGGCTTCGCCATCGGGACCGGGCTCGGTATCCTGCTGGCGGTGGGGATCGTGCACGACCGGGCCATGGATATGTCGGTAATGCCCTGGGCAATCGCCTCGCAGACGGTGCCGATCCTCGCGATCGCGCCGATGGTCATCGTGGTTCTCGGCGGGCCGCCCTTGAATCTGCCGCCCTTGATCGCGAAGGCGGTGATAGCCGCCTATCTGACCTTTTTTCCGGTCGTCGTCGGGATGGTGAAGGGTCTGCGGAGCCCCGAGGGCGCGCAACTCGATCTTCTGAAGACCTACAGTGCGTCGCGGTCCCAGACCTTCTGGAAGCTGCGGCTGCCGGCCTCGATGCCCTATCTCTTCGCCTCGCTGAAAGTCGCGGTCGCGGCGGCGGTCGTGGGGACCATCGTGGCAGAGTTGCCTTCGGGCGCGGTCGCGGGGCTCGGCGCGCGGTTGCTGCAGGGCAGCTATTACGGCCAGACCGTGCAGATCTGGGCCGCGCTTTTCGCGGCCGCGACGCTGGCGGCGGGGCTCGTGGTGCTGATCGGACTGATCGAGCGGGCGACGCTCGCCCGGATGGGGATGGCGCGATGAGCTGGTTCTGGGGTGCGGTCCTTTTCTGGCTGGCCGCCTGGGCGTTCAATGCCTGGCTGGCGCGGCAGCCTGTAGCGGCGACGCGGGCGGTTGGGCTTTTCGTGCCCGCTCTGTTTGGTGTGACGCTTCTGGTCCTTTGGGAAGGGATCGTGCGGGGGCTGAACGTTCCCGGCGTGATCCTTCCTGCGCCGTCGGCGATCTGGGGCACGATCAAGGCTTCGGTGCCGGTCCTGTGGGGCGATTTCGTGCAGACGATCCTGAAGGGCGCGCTGTCGGGCTATGTGATCGGCTGCGGCGCGGCGATCCTGACGGCGATTGCCATCGACCGGTCGCCGTTCCTGCAGCGCGGGCTCTTGCCGGTGGGCAATTTCGTGGCTGCCCTTCCCATCGTCGGGATCGCGCCGATCCTGGTGATGTGGTTCGGCTTCGACTGGCAGTCGAAGGCGGCGGTCGTCGTCGTTATGGTCTTCTTCCCGGTGCTGGTGAACACGGTCGCCGGGCTTGCCGCGACCGAGCGGATGCAGCGCGACCTGATGGCCACCTATTCGGCGAGCTACGTCCAGACGCTTTTGAAGCTGCGCCTTCCGGCCGCGATGCCCTTCATCTTCAACGGCTTGAAAATCGCCACGACTCTCGCGTTGATCGGCGCTATCGTGGCCGAATTCTTCGGATCGCCGATCCGCGGCATGGGCTTTCGCATCTCGACCGCCGTGGGTCAGCTCGCGCTCGACATGGTGTGGGCGGAGATCGCGGTGGCGGCGCTCGCGGGTTCGGCGTTTTACGGCTTGGTGGCGGCGGCGGAAAAGGCCGTCACTTTCTGGCACCCCTCGCAAAGAGGGCGGCAATGACAACAAGGAGGTTGTGGACATGAGAAGACTACTGACGACGGTGACGGCCCTTGGCCTGATGGCGGGTGGCGCCTGGGCCGCCGACGACGTGACGCTGCAGCTGAAATGGGTGACGCAGGCCCAGTTCGCGGGCTATTTCGTCGCCAAGGATCAGGGCTTCTACGAGGAGGAGGATCTGAACGTCACGATCCTGCCCGGCGGGCCGGATATCGCGCCGACCCAGGTGATCGCCGGTGGCGGTGCCGACGTGACGGTCGAATGGATGCCCGCAGCCCTTGCGGCGCGCGAAAAGGGGCTGCCGCTCGTCAACATCGCCCAGCCGTTCAAGTCGTCCGGCATGATGCTGACCTGCCTAAAAGAAAACGGCGTCGCGAGCCCGGAGGACTTCAAGGGCAAGACGCTCGGCGTTTGGTTCTTTGGCAACGAATACCCGTTCCTGAGCTGGATGGCGCATCTTGGCATTCCGACCGAAGGCGGCGCGGATGGCGTTGAGGTCCTGAAGCAAGGCTTCAACGTCGATCCGCTGTTGCAGAAGCAGGCGGCCTGCATCTCGACCATGACCTACAACGAGTACTGGCAGGTCATCGACGCGGGGATCAGCCCGGACGACCTCGTGACGTTCAAGTATCAGGACGAGGGCGTGGCGACCATGGAAGACGGGCTTTACGTGCTTGAGGACAAGCTGGCCGATCCGGAATTCGAGGACAAGATGGTTCGCTTCGTCCGCGCTTCGATGAAGGGCTGGAAATGGGCCGAGGAGAACCCGGACGAGGCCGCGATGATCGTTCTTGAGAACGACGAGACCGGGGCGCAGACTGAAAATCACCAGAAGCGGATGATGGGCGAGATCGCGAAACTGACGGCGGGATCGAACGGGGCGCTTGATCCGGCCGACTATGAGCGCACGGTGGCGACGCTTCTGGCGGGCGGCTCGGATCCGGTGATCTCGAAGGAGCCGGAAGGCGCCTGGACGCATCAGATCACGGACAAGGCGCTGCAATAGGCGGTGCCTGAAACACGGCGGGCGGGGCCGGCACGGCCCCGTCTTTTCTCGGCGGCAGCGGCTGACGTCCGTCTACCGGGTCCCTCGCGCCTTTTCGCTTGCCCTCCGGCGCGGATCGCGGTCTATCTCGGGCAGGAACGGGGGTGACGATGATCGTATCAGGCGGATCGGTCCGGATGAAGGTCTTGCTGGCGCTTGCCGCGTTGACGATCGTCGCTGGGTGCAATCGCAACCGGCCACAACTGACCGAATGTGTCGACGGCCGCCCCGTGGTCGAACGGGTCCACGACGTCGCGCCGCCCAACTGCTGAGCCGTCCCGGCGGTTTGTGAAGTCTGTTCACCTGGTTTGTAAAGTTGTAAACTTCTTTTTCCTTTCACGGGATGGAGGACGGCATGGTGCGCTCTGCGCTGACGGGGACGCGGGTCCGCGAGCGGCGGCTGCTGATCGGCATGAAGCAGGCCGACCTGGCGCGCGGCGCAGGAATATCGCCCGCCTATCTCAACCTCATCGAGCACAACCGCCGCCGCGTCGGTGCGGAGCTGCTTGAGCGGCTGGCGGGCGAACTTGGCGTCGAAGGCGCTGCCCTTGCCGAAGGCGCGGAAAACGCTCTCTTCGAGGGATTGCGGGAGGCCGCCGCCGGCAGGGCCGCGACCGACACCCCGCCCGAGATCGCGCGGATCGAGGAATTCGTCGGACGCTTTCCCGGCTGGGCGGGCCTGCTCGCGGCGCTTCAGGCGCGCGTCGTGGGCCTCGAGCACACGGTCGAGACGCTGCATGAGCGCATGGCGCACGACCCCTATCTATCGGCCTCGCTGCACGAAGTCGTCTCGGCGGTGACCTCGCTGCGTTCGACCGCGGCAATCCTCGCCGAAAGCGAGGAAATCGACCCCGAATGGCGTGCGCGTTTCCATGCCAACGTCTTCGACGACTCGATCCGGCTGAGCGGGGCGGCGGCTGCGCTTGTCGCCTATCTCGACGCGATGAAGGAAAGCGAGACGGGCCTATCGTCGCCGCGGGAGGA
The DNA here is from genome assembly GCF_900302475.1 of Defluviimonas aquaemixtae. Taxonomy (NCBI): domain Bacteria; kingdom Pseudomonadati; phylum Pseudomonadota; class Alphaproteobacteria; order Rhodobacterales; family Paracoccaceae; genus Albidovulum; species Albidovulum aquaemixtae. Next base: position 1,959,729 of record NZ_OMOQ01000001.1, on the reverse strand, counting down.
GGTCGAGGCCTGGCTCGCGCGATCGGACTATCATCTGGCGCCTCTGGAGCGCTCCAATCCGCCGCCGGCGGAGAACCTGATCGCCGGGGTGCCGGAACTGTCCAGCGGCGCGGCGCGCAAGCTCGCGCTCGCCCATGTCGCACGCTACCGGGCAGATGCGCAGGCACTGCCGCTTGAATCCTTCGGGCGCGCGCTTGAGGAGGAGGGGCCCGAGCCTGCCGCGCTCGCGCGGCGAATGGGAACAGGTCTGCCGCCGGTCCTGAGACGGCTAGCGACTCTGCCCGAGGGGATGGGGCCGCCTACGGGACTCGTCGCCTGCGACGGGTCCGGCACGCTGACCTTCCGCCGGCCCGCGCCCGGCTTCGCGCTGCCGCGCCACGGCGCGGCCTGCCCGCTCTGGCCGCTCTACGAGGCCCTGCTCAGACCCTCTGTGCCGGTCCGTGCGCCGGTGGAACTGGCCGGCCGCGTACCTCAGCGGTTTCTCGTCCACGCCTTCGGCGAGCCGAGCCATCCCGGCGGTTATGACGGGCCGCAGGTGATCGAGGCCTACATGCTGATCCTGCCCGCCGCCGGGCCGCGCGAACCGGGCGAACGTCTGATCGGGCCGTCCTGCCGGATCTGCCCGCGTGCCGCCTGCGTCGCGCGGCGCGAACCGTCGATCCTTGCAGGCGATATCTAGGGGGCTGCCTCAGCCGAACGCCCGGGTGGCCGCCCAGATCAGGCCTATCAGGACCGGCTGATGGATCAGGTAGATCGGCAGGCTGTGTCGGCCCGGCCACGCGAGGACATGGGCGGCACGCGTGGGGATGGCGCGTTCGGCTGAGCGCAGCCGGTCCCAAAGCCCCGTGCGCGTGGCGAGCCGGGCGAGCGCGATCCCGGCGAGACAGGATGCAAGCCAGGGGAAGGGCGGCACGAAGTCGATCGAGCCGGGCGGGTTTGCGGCGAGGCCCGTCCAGGCGAACCAGGGTGCGTCGAAGTCGACGCTTTGCCCGTAGAGCCGGAGCGCCACGATCGCGGCGGCGATTGCCAGCGTGAGGGGCGCGGGGACGCGAAGGAAGGCGAGGCCAATGAGGCTCGCGAAGGCGATGGAATGGAGGATGCCGAAGAAGACGAAGCGGTCGGGCATGGCGAGCCAGGTGGCGACCGTGATCAGCGCCGCCGCGAGTGCGACGATTACGAGCCGCCGCCGGAAGGCGAGCCAGCGGATGCCGCGGCCATGCGCGAGCCAGAGGCTGACGCCCGCAAGGAAAAGGAAGCTGCCCGCGACGACGCGCGCGAATATCGCCCAGCCGCCGGTCGTCGCGGTAGAGGGGGCGATCAGCCCGAAGTTCTGAAGGTCGTAGGTGAAGTGGTAGACGACCATGCCGATCAGCGCCACGGTCCGCGCGATGTCGATCGCCGCAATCCGCCCGCCGCCGCCCGCCCGATCCGTCGCCGCGTCCATTTCCGCCTCCGCAGGCCAGCCCGTTTCGCGCGGGCTCAGCCGAGAACCACCAGCGCGTGCCGCTTCTTGCCCGCCGTCAGCTTCAAGGGCTCGGCGAGTTCGCCAGCGCCGATCATCTGGCCCGCGTCGAGCGCAGGTTCGTCGTTGACGCGCGCTCCGCCCTCGGTGATCAGCCGCTTGGCGTCCTTGCCCGATTTCGCCAACCCCGAGCGGACGAAAAGCTGGGCGAGGCTGATCCCGTCCGCCACGTCGCCCGGCTGCAGGTGCAACGTCGGCAGGTCATCGCCGACGCCGCCGCGTTCGAAAACCTCCCGCGCCGTCGTCTCGGCCGCGAGCGCCGACTCGGCGCCGTGGGCGAGCGCCGTGACCGCGTTGGCGAGCACGATCTTGGCTTCGTTGATCTCCGCGCCCTGAAGCGCGCCGAGGCGGTCGCATTCCTCTACGGGAAGCTCGGTGTAGAGCTTGAGGAACCGTCCGACATCGGCGTCGGTCGTGTTGCGCCAGAATTGCCAGAACTCGTAAGGCGACAGCATGTCGCCGTTCAGCCAGATGGCACCCGACTGGCTCTTGCCCATCTTGCGTCCGTCCGAGGTCGTCAGGAGCGGCGTCGTCAGACCGTAGATCTCGTGTTCGAGGACACGCCGCGTGAGGTCCACGCCATTGACGATGTTGCCCCACTGATCCGAGCCGCCCATCTGCAGCAGGCAGCCGTAGCGCCGGTGCAGTTCGAGGAAGTCGTAGGCCTGCAGGATCATGTAGTTGAATTCGAGGAACGACAGCGACTGCTCTCGGTCGAGCCGAGACTTGACGCTTTCGAAGCTGAGCATCCGATTGACGGAGAAATGCCGCCCGATGTCGCGCAGGAAATCGAGGTAATTGAGCCCGTCGAGCCATTCGGCGTTGTCGAGCATCAGCGCGTCGGTCGGGCCCTCGCCGTAAGTCAGGTACCTGGCGAAGACCTGCTTCATGCCCGCGACGTTCGCGCCGATCTGGTCCGGCGTCAAAAGAGGCCGCTCCTCGGCCCGGAACGAAGGGTCGCCGACCTTGGTCGTACCACCGCCCATCAGCGTGATCGGCTTGTGGCCGGTCTTCTGAAACCAGCGCAGGAGCATCACGTTCAGGAGGTGCCCGACATGGAGCGAGGCGGCCGTCGCGTCATAGCCGATATAGGCCGGCACGATGCCCTTCACCAATGCCTCGTCGAGCCCCTGATAATCCGTGCAGTCGGCGAGGAACCCGCGCTCCATGATGACGCGCATGAAATCGGATTTCGGGTGGTAGGTCATCGAAGTCTCGTCCATTCTGGGCCCGGTCCGCATATATCGTCGGGCGGGGACGAGGGAAAGGGCATGTTGAAACCGGGGTCGGTCTGGGCGCTGGGCGCGATGTCGGGCACATCGCTCGACGGCGTCGACGCGGCGCTTCTGAAGACCGACGGTCATGCGATCCTCGACTTCGGTGGCACGGGCTACCGGGCCTATGACGAGACCGAGCGCGCGGTTCTTCACGCCGCGCGCGGGCGCTGGCCGGGCGGGGAGGGCGTCGACGAAGCCGCCGAGGTCGTCGAGACTGCCCATGCCGCGCTGATGTCCTCGCTGTCTGACGGGGCCGATCTGGCGGGATTCCACGGCCAGACGCTGGCCCACGATCCTGGCGGGCGGGGCACGCATCAGGCAGGGTCGGGCACGATCCTCGCCGAGGTGCTGGGTATTCCGGTCGTATGGGATTTCCGCTCGGCCGATGTCCGGCTTGGCGGGCAGGGTGCGCCGCTCGCGCCGTTCTTCCATTTCGCCTGCGCGAAGTGGATCGGCGCGAAGGAGCCGCTGGCGTTTCTCAACATGGGCGGCGTCGGCAACCTGACCTGGGTCGATCCGGGGCAGCCGGCGCCGGACGCGGCGGGGGCCTGTCTCGCCTTCGACACCGGGCCCGCCAACGCGCCCATCAACGATCTGGTGCGCGAACGGCTTGGTCAGGGTTGCGACGAGGGCGGGGCGCTCGCGGCGGAAGGCGAGGTGGCCGAGAAGGTCATCAAGAAGTTTCTCAAGCATCCCTATTTCTTTCGCATCCCGCCGAAATCGCTCGACCGCGACGGGTTCCCGGACCTGACGAAGGCAGTACGGAAGCTGTCCGACGCCGATGCCGCCGCGACGCTCACCGCCGCCGCCGCCGGCGCCGTCGCCCGTGGCGCGGAGCATTTTCCGGCCCCCGCCGCCCGCGTGCTCGTGACCGGGGGCGGCCGGCGCAATCCGGTGATGATGGCGATGCTGTCCGAGCTTTTCGACTGCCCAATCGAGCCGGTGGAGGCGGTCGGGCTGGACGGCGACATGCTGGAGGCGCAGGCCTTCGCCTATCTCGCGGTCAGAGTGGCACGCGGGCTGCCGACGACCTGTCCCACCACAACAGGCGTCTCGGCCGCGATCGGCGGCGGCCAGATCAGTTGGCCCCGGCGATAGGGCGCCGCGCACGGCGTGTCTGCCGGAGCATCGAGACGGTGTAGAGGACGAGCGCCGCCCAGATGAGCGGGAAGGCGATGAGGCGCGCGCCCGAGAATGGCTCGCCGAAGACGAAGAGCGCGATGAGGAAGATCATCGTCGGGATGATGTATTGCATCACGGCGATGGTTGTGAGCTTCAGCCGCTTTGCGCCGTTGGCATAGAGCATGAGCGGCGCCGCCGTGACGAGGCCGCAGCCGAAGAGGAGCCACGTGTCGAGGGCCACGCCCTCGAGAAAGTGGCTCTGCCCGGTCCGGGCGAGCCAGATCATGTAGCCCGCCGCGATGGGCGCGAGCAGCAGTACCTCGAGCATGAAGCCCTGGTTCGGGCCAACAGGCAGCCATTTCTTGAGGAACGCATAGCAGCCCCAGGTGAGCGTGAGCCCGAGCGCGACCACCGGAAGCCGCCCGACCTCCACGGTCAGGATCGCGACCGCGAGCGCGGCGAGGCCGATCGCGGCCCATTGCGCGGGGCTGAGGCGCTCGCCCAGAAGGACGCGGCCGAGGAAGATCGAGAAGAGCGGGTTGATGTAGTAGCCGAGCGCGGCTTCGAGCGCCTGGTTCGAGGCGATCGACCAGACATAGATCCCCCAGTTGATCGAGACGAGCGTGGCGGTAACGGCCGCCATGGCGATGGTGCGCGGGCTCAAGAGCGCGGCGCGCAGATCGGCGGTACGCCCGATCACCACGAGCACCGCCCCGGCGATCGGCACCGACCAGAGCGCGCGGTGGGCGATCACCTCGGCGGGCGGGATATGGGCGAGCGCCTTCATGTAGAGCGGCAGCACGCCCCAGAGGAGATAGGCCGACATCGCGAAGAAAAAGCCCTGAAGGCTGTCCTCGTTCCGTATCGTCGGGATATCGGCCATCGTCGCGCCCCTGCGTCCGGTTGCCCGTGTCACTAGCTCAGCGCGGCGACCCGCGCCACCGGCGGATTGTGCCCCACACATTCGCGGCCGTCAGAGCCTCCGGGCGAGATAGTCGCGGGTGAAGGCGGCGTAGCCGTCGGCGGTGACCTTCAGCGCGTCGCGCATCCGCCGGTGCAGGTCCGGCAGGCGGTGGAAGGGCACCGCGGGGAAGACGTGGTGTTCGACGTGATAGGGCATGTTCCAGGTGAGGAAGCGCACGATCCGGTTGGTGTAGGTCGTGCGCGTGTTCTCGAACATGTTGGCGACGAAGGGGCAGTCGCCGTGTTCGGCGAGCAAATAGAGCCTGAGCGCCGGCTGGCCGAGAAGCACGGGCAGGAGCCAGACCCAGAAGAGGAGCGGCGAGACGATCAGAGAACCGAGCGCCGCGGCGTAGAGAAGCGCCATGACCCGCGCCTCGCGCGCCATCCGCGGCAGCGCGCGTTCCGGCGCGTAGGGCGCGCGGAACCGCCCCGTCACAAGCCGCGCCAGCACCGCGAGATTGCCGCGCCAGTAGGGCAGGCCGGAGACATGGGCGATCCACAGGCCAAGCGTCTCGGGCTTGGCGCCGGCAAGTTCGGGGTCCTGGCCGGGCAGGTTCGTATAGCGGTGGTGGGCAAGGTGGAAGTAGCGGAACCATTCGAACGGGTTGAGGATGAGGAATCCCGCTACACGCCCGACCCAGTCGTTCAGCCGCTCTGACCGGAACGGGGTCTTGTGGGTGCATTCGTGTTCGAGCGTGAAGAGGAAGGTGATGAGGACGCCCTGAACCAGCAGGAGAAGCGGCCAGAACGGCACCTTGAGGACGATGAGGAACCCGGTGACAAGGATCAGCCCGCCATGCGCCGCAAGGTGCGTCAGCCCCGCGCGGTTGGAGGTTTCGGTCAGCGCTGCCTTGTCTGAGGCCGGCAAGGCGGCGAGAAAGGATTTGTGGTCGGACATGGCCCGCATGATCCGCCCCGTCGCGCGGGCGTGCAAGTCCGTTCGCGACGGCTCTGCGCCGGTCCTAGTTCGCCGGGTCGGTGGCGCCGGGGATGTCGAAGCCGGGCGGCGCGAGTTCGAACCCCTCGAACCTGAAGCCGGGCGAGACGGTGCAGCCCACGAGCGTGAAGGCTCCCGTGGTGCGGGCCGCCTGCCAGTGTCCGGGCGGGACAACAAACTGCGGCCGGTCGCCGGTAGCGAGGTCGGGGCCGAGGCGGTGGTCGCGCGCCGGGCCCGCTTCGATTTCGGCAATCGAGAGGATGAGCGGCGCGCCTAAGTAGAAATGCCAGATCTCCGCCGCATCGACCCGGTGCCAATGGCTCCGCTCGCCGTCCTTCAGGAGGAAGTAGATCGCGGTTCCGGCGGGGCGGCCCGGTCCCTCCGCGGCCCAGGTCTGGCGGTACCAGCCGCCCTCGGGATGGGGCGCGAGGTCGAGCAGGGCGATGATCTCATCGGCGGTAGTTGAGTCGCTCATGGCCGCGAGTCTGACCGACGGTGCGCCCGCCGGCAACGGCGGGCGACTTGAGATGTGTCAAGGCGCGGGTGCGCTCGGCCTGCGAAACTTGACTTGTCCAGATTCAGCAGAAGGAGCGGGACCATGCCTGTTTCCGCCCGTCAATCGCAGCTCATCCGCGACAGTTTCGCGAAGCTAAGCGATCGTCTCCAGCCCGCTTCGATGACCTTCTACGAGGCGCTCTTCCGCCGCGCGCCTGAGCTTCGCGAGATGTTCCGCGACGATCTCGCCGGGCAGGGGATGAAGTTCATGACGACGCTCGGGATCGTCATCGAGAACATCGACCAAACCGAGAAGCTCGGAGACCGTTTTGCCGAGCTCGGCCGCGTCCACGCGCTGATCGGGGTGAAGGCGGCGCATTTCGAACCGATGGGCGAGGCGCTGATCGACACGTTGAGGGAAGAGCTGGGCGAGGAGGAGTTCGACGACGAGATGGAAGCGGCCTGGCGCGCAGCCTACGCGGTTCTTGCCGAACGCGTGATCAGGAGGGGCGGGATCACCTGAAGGGGTGACCTGCTACCAGAGCTTCCGTTTGTATGCCGCTGTAATAAAAGAAACATCGCCGAAGCTGAAGTTACCTTCGACGGGCGGATCTGGGCAATCGAGACGTCAGCCGCGCAGGATCGAGACGCCGGCGTATTCGGCCGTTTCGCCAAGCATCTCCTCGATCCGGATGAGCTGGTTGTACTTCGCGAGCCGGTCGGAGCGGGCGAGCGATCCGGTCTTGATCTGGCCGCAGTTCGTGGCGACCGCGAGGTCGGCGATGGTCGCGTCCTCGGTCTCGCCCGAGCGGTGCGACATGACGTTTGTGTAGCGGGCGCGGTGGGCCATGTCGACAGCCTGGAGCGTTTCCGTGAGCGTGCCGATCTGGTTGACCTTGACGAGCATGGAGTTCGCGCAGCCCTTGGCGATGCCGTCCGCGAGGCGGGCGGGGTTGGTCACGAAGAGGTCGTCGCCGACGAGCTGGCATTTCGCGCCCAGCGTGTCGGTCAGGTGTTTCCAGCCGTCCCAGTCATCCTCGGCGCAGCCGTCCTCGATCGAGATGATCGGGTAGTCCTTCACGAGCGCTTCGAGATACCTGACGTTTTCCTCCGACGAAAGGGTTTTTCTTTCACCCGCAAACACATACTTGCCGCCCTTGAAGTACTCCGTCGAGGCGCAGTCGAGCGCGAGGTAGATGTCCTCGCCGGGCTTGTAGCCGGCCTTCTCGATCGACTTCAGGATGAAGTCGAGGGCGTCGCGGGTGGACGAGAGGTTCGGCGCGAAGCCGCCCTCGTCGCCGATGCCGGTCGACAGCCCCGCCGCCGAAAGCTCCTTCTTGAGCGTGTGAAAGACCTCGGAGCCCATCTGGACAGAGCCCCGGATGTCGGGCGCGGCGACCGGCATGATCATGAATTCCTGAATGTCGATCGGGTTGTCGGCATGTTCTCCGCCATTGATGATGTTCATCATCGGCACCGGCAGAATGTGCGCCGAGGTGCCGCCGACATAGCGGTAGAGCGGTTGGGTGGTGAAATCGGCCGCCGCCTTGGCGACGGCGAGCGAGACGCCGAGGATCGCGTTGGCGCCGAGGCGGCCCTTGTTCGGCGTGCCGTCAAGCTCGATCATCAGCCGGTCGATGGCGACCTGTTCAGTCGCATCCTCGCCGACGAGGTTCTCGGCGATCTCGCCATTGACCGCCGCGACCGCCTCCAAGACGCCCTTGCCCATGTAGCGCTGCTTGTCGCCGTCGCGCTTCTCGACCGCCTCGTGCGCGCCCGTCGACGCCCCCGAGGGCACCGCGGCGCGGCCCATCGTGCCATCGTCCAGCGTCACGTCGACCTCGACCGTGGGATTGCCGCGGCTGTCGAGAATTTCACGGGCATGGATGTCGATGATCGTGCTCATGGAATGCGGTCCTTTCGGCGGAAATGACTGTCGCGAGGGTCTTTACGCGGTCGCGCGCGAAAGGGGAAGGGGCATCGGGCGGCCCGGCTCGTTAGCGCTAACTTCCGCTTGCGCAAAGGGGAGTGAAAGGCGATGGCGAACCGCTCAGTCCTTGCGCCCGCGCTTCAGCGGAACGCCGAACAGCTCCAGCCGATGGCCGGTGAGGCGGTAACCGTGCTTCTCGGCGATACGCTCCTGCAGGGCCTCGATCTCCTTGTCGACGAATTCGATGACTTCGCCGGTCGTCAGGTCGATCAGGTGGTCGTGATGAGCGCGCTCGGCATCTTCGTAGCGCGCGCGTCCGTCGCCGAATTCCAGCTTGTCGAGAATCCCCGCCTCTTCGAATAGCTTCACGGTGCGGTAGACGGTCGCGAGCGAAATCTTGGGATCGGCCTCGCAGGCGCGGGCATATAGGACCTCGGCGTCGGGGTGATCGTCGGACCCTTCGAGCACCTGCGCGATGATCCGCCGCTGCTCGGTCATCCTGAGACCTTTAGCCTCGCAACGCTCGATGATCGACTGGGTCATGCCCGCCTCATTAGTCCGTGGTGTCGGTGGTTTAAGGGAAATTCACCAGAGCGCAAAGCGTGAATTCCGCGCGGCGACGTTTCGAGTTTGAAATTTCAAGCTTGAAATGAATTCGCGGCGGTGTCAGTCTGACCGTCAGGACAGGGGGTGAGCATGAAGATCCTGTGTCTCGGCGGCGGTCCGGCCGGGCTCTACTTCGCGATCTCGATGAAGCTGCGTGACCCGTCGCGCGAGGTCACCGTGATCGAGCGCAACCGTGCCAACGACACGTTCGGCTGGGGTGTGGTGCTGTCCGACGACGCGCTGGAACGGATGGAGAAGAACGACCCCAAGTCGACACAGTCGATCCGCGACCACTTCGCCTATTGGGACGATATCGCCGTCGTCCATGATGGCCGCAGGACTGTGTCGGGCGGCCATGGCTTCGCCGGGATCGGCCGGCGGCGGATGCTGGTCATCCTGCAGGAGCGCGCTCGGGAACTGGGCATCGAGTTGCGGTTCGAGACCGAGTTCAAGACGGCCGAGAGTTACCGGCTCGACTACGACCTCGTCGTCGGGGCCGATGGGCTCAACTCCACCGTCCGGCGCGAATACGCCTCCGTCTTCAAGCCCGAGATCGACACCCGCCGCTGCAAGTTCATCTGGCTCGGCACGCATCAGAAGTTCGACGACGCGTTCACTTTCATCTTCGAGAAGACGAAGCATGGCTGGGTCTGGGCACATATCTACCAGTTCGACGCCGACACGGCGACCTTCATCGTCGAGTGCAGCCCCGAGACTTGGGACCGCTGGGGCTTCGAGGAGATGACGAAGGAGGAGAACGTCGAGACCTGCCGCAAGATATTTGCGGACCATCTCGGCGGGCATGAGCTGATGTCGAACGCCGCGCATCTCAGAGGCTCGGCGGTGTGGATCCAGTTTCCGCGCGTGCTGTGCGATCGCTGGTATCACGAGAATGTCGTGCTGATGGGCGACGCCGCCGCGACGGCGCATTTCTCGATCGGCTCGGGCACGCGGCTTGCCTTCGACAGCGCGATCGCGCTGGCGGACTACCTGCAGTCTGAGCCGACGATGGCAAAGGCGTTCGAGCGGTATCAGGAGGAGCGGCGGGTCGAGGTGCTGCGGCTCCAATCGGCGGCGCGCAACTCGATGGAGTGGTTCGAGGAGGTCGAACGCTACCTCGACATGCCGCCCCTGCAGTTCGCTTATTCGCTCTTGACCCGGTCGCAACGGATCAGCCACGAGAACTTGCGGCTTCGCGATCCGGACTGGCTGGGAAAAGCCGAGGATTGGTTCCAGGCGGAGGCTGGCGGCAAGCCGGGCCGGCCACCGATGTTCGCGCCTTACCGCTTGCGCGACATGATGCTGGCGAACCGCGTCGTCGTTTCGCCCATGGCGCAGTACCGTGCCGATAACGGCTGTCCGACCGACTGGCATCTCGTCCATCTCGGCGAACGCGCGAAAGGCGGCGCGGGGCTCGTGTACACCGAGATGACCTGCGTGAGCCCCGAGGGTCGGATCACGCCCGGCTGCCCCGGCCTCTACGCGCCGGAGCATGAGGCGGCGTGGCGCCGCGTCGTCGAGTTCGTCCACGCCGAGACGCAAGCGAAGATCTGCTGCCAGATCGGCCATGCGGGACGCAAGGCCTCCGTTCAATTGCCATGGGAAGACGACGAGATGCCGCTTGGCCATGACGGATGGGAGATCATCGGCCCGTCGCCCTTGCCGTGGTCATCCGACCATGCGCGGCCCAGGGAAATGACGCGCACCGACATGGACCACGTGCGCGACGAGTTCGTCGCAGCGACACGCATGGCCGAGCGCGCGGGCTTCGACATGGTGGAGCTTCACGCCGCCCACGGCTATCTGATCTCGTCCTTTATTTCGCCCGTGTCGAACAAGCGGACCGACGACTATGGCGGCAGCATCGAAGACCGGATGCGCTATCCATTGGAGGTCTTCCGCGCGATGCGCGCGGCCTGGCCCGCGCACAAGCCGATGTCGGTCCGCATCTCGGCGAATGACTGGGTCGGCGCTGACGGCGTCACGCCCGAGGACGCCGTCGAGATTGCGAAGGGATTCCACGACGCGGGGGCGGACATCATCGACGTCTCGGCGGGCCAGACCTCGACCGAGGCACAGCCGGTCTATGGCCGGATGTTCCAGACCCCGTTCTCAGACCGCATCCGCAACGAGACCGGTATCGCCACGATGGCCGTCGGCAACATCTACGAGACCGACCACGTCAATTCGATCCTGATGGCGGGCCGGGCCGATCTCGTCTGCCTCGCGCGGCCGCATCTCGCCGACCCGTACTGGACACTCCACGCCGCCGTGGCCTTGGGCGACAGAGGCGTAGAGTGGCCGCTGCCCTATCTGCGGGGCCGAGATCAGGCCTACCGACTTCAGGAGCGCGCGCAACAGGAGGCGCTGCGGGCATGAGCATGGCGGGCAAGCGCGTCCTCATCACCGGCGGCGGCACCGGAACCGGTGCGGACCTGGCGCGCGGGTTTTCCGAGGCGGGCGCGGAGGTCGTGATCGCCGGACGCCGGATGGAGCCGCTTGAGACGGTGGCGCGCGGCAACGGAGGAATCCGGGCGATCCGGGCCGACGTGACCGACGAAGGCTCCGTCGCGGCGCTGTTCGCGGAGGCCGGGCCCCAGGATATCGTCATCGCGAATGCGGGGGCGGCCGATAGCGCGCCGTTCACCCGCACGACGCTCGATGAGTGGAACGCGATGCTCGCGGTGAACCTGACGGGCGTGTTCCTCACCTTCCGCGAGGGGCTGAAGGGGATGAGCGCAGGCGGAAGGCTGATCGCCGTCGCGTCGGTCGCGTCGCTCAGGGGGCTCGCCTACACCGCCGGATACACGGCGGCGAAGCACGGCGTTTTGGGCCTCGTCCGGTCCGTCGCGCTCGAAGTGGCGAAGAAGGAAATCACGGCGAACGCGATCTGCCCCGGCTTCATCGACACCGAGATGACCGGGCGCACCGTCGTTAACATCATGGCCAAGACCGGGCGCACGCGCGAGGAGGCGCTGGCCGCGCTAACCGCGACCAGCCCGCTCGGCCGTCTCATCCGACCCGCCGAGGTGACATCCTCGGCGCTTTGGCTCGCGTCGCCCGGCGCTGCCGCGGTCAACGGACAGGCGATCGTGCTGAACGGGGGCGACGCATGAGCGAGCTTTCCAAGCGCCGCCTCAAGGCCTGGATCCGGCTCCTCGGCGTCACGCGCGCCGCCGAGAACCATTTGCGCGCATATCTCCGCGTCCATCACAAGACGACGCTGCCGCGCTTCGACGTGATGGCGGCGCTCTACCGCCGCCGCGAGGGCGTGACGATGAGCGAGCTTTCGCGGATGCTTCTGGTCTCGAACGGCAACGCGACCGCCGTGGTGGACCGGCTCGAGGGCGAGGGGTTCGTCCGCCGCCTGCCGTCCGAGACCGACCGGCGCACGATCCACGTCGCGCTGACGCCGGCGGGCCTGCGCCAGTTCGAGGGGCTCGCCGCCGATCACGAGGCGGAGGTCGACACGCTGTTCGCGAGGCTCACGGAACGCGATCTCGACACGCTCACCGATATCCTGAGACGCGCGAAGGGAGGACCGGCATGAGAGAGATTCAGGGGCTGAAGCCCGAGCATTTTCTCTGGAAGGTCGAGGACCGGATCGCGACGATCCGGCTGAACCGGCCCGAGCGCAAGAACCCCCTGACCTTCGAGAGCTATGCCGAGCTGCGCGACACCTTCCGCGCGCTGCCCGAGGCCGCGGATGTGGAGGTCGTGGTGCTCGCCTCGAATGGAGGCAATTTCTGCTCGGGCGGGGACGTGCACGACATCATCGGGCCGCTTGTCGACATGGACATGAAGGGGCTTCTCGCCTTCACCCGGATGACCGGCGATCTGGTCAAGGCGATGATCCACTGCGGCAAGCCGGTGGTCGCGGCGGTCGACGGCATCTGCGTCGGCGCAGGCGCGATCCTCGCCATGGCCTCGGACCTCAGGCTGGCGACACCGCAGGCGAAATGCGCTTTCCTCTTCACGCGCGTGGGGCTCGCGGGCTGCGACATGGGCGCCTGCGCGATGCTGCCGCGGATCATCGGGCAGGGCCGCGCGGCGGAGCTTCTCTATACCGGCCGGGTGATGACCGGGGAGGAGGGACACGCCTGGGGCTTCTGGAACGCGCTTCACGAATGGGAGGATCTGGAGGACGAGGCGATGAAGCTCGCGCACGCGCTGGCCGAGGGCCCGACCTTCGCACACGGGATCACCAAGACCCAGCTCAACCAGGAATGGTCGATGGGGCTCGACCAGGCGATCGAGGCCGAGGCGCAGGCCCAGGCGATCTGCATGAAGACGCGGGATTTCGAGCGGGCGTACCGGGCCTTCGCCGCGAAGGAGAAGCCGGTCTTCGAGGGGGATTGAGGGCGGAGCCGGGGGCCAGCCCCCGGACCCCCGAGGTATTTGGGAACAGCAGAAGTGGCAGACAGGAGCTTTCTCGACTGGCCGTTCTTCACGTCCGCCCACCGCGAGCTTGCGGGGCGGCTCGAGGACTGGTGCGCCGCGCATCTGCCGGTGGCGCATGGCGATGTCGACGCGGCCTGCCGAGGGCTGGTGGCAACACTGGGTGCGGGCGGCTGGCTGGTTCACACGGGGGCGGGCGAAGGGGAGCGGCTGGACATCCGCACGCTCTGCCTCATCCGCGAGACGCTGGCGCGGCATGACGGGCTTGCCGATTTCGCCTTCGCGATGCAGGGGCTCGGCATGGGGGCGGTGAGCCTTTTCGGCACGGCGGAGCAGCGGGAATGGCTCCAGCGGACGCGGGGCGGCGGGGCGATCGCGGGCTTTGCGCTGACCGAGCCGGGGGCGGGGTCGGACGTCGCGGCGACGGCGACGGTGGCCGAGCGGGTGGGGGGTGGCTGGCGGTTGTCGGGCGAGAAGACCTACATCTCGAACGGCGGCATCGCGGATGTCTACGTCGTCATCGCGCGGACGGGAGAGGGGCCGGGCGCGAAGCGGCTGTCGGCTTTCCTCATGCCCGCCGATGCGCCGGGTCTCACGGTCGCCGAGCGGATCGAGGTCATGGCGCCGCACCCGCTCGCACGGCTGAAGCTGGACGGCGTGGCGCTGCCCGAGGCTGCGCTGATCGGCGAGCCGGGCGGGGGCTTCAAGGTCGCAATGACGGTGCTCGACCATTTCCGCCCGACCGTCGGCGCGGCGGCTCTGGGCTTCGCCCGGCGCGCGCTCGACGCGGCCGTTGAGCGCGCGAGGAGGCCGCGGCCCTCGGGGTTGCTCGCCGACTACCAGATGGTGCAGGGGCATGTGGCCGACATGAGCCTCAAGATCGACGCCGCCGCGCTGCTTGTCTACCGCGCGGCGTGGGCGAAGGACCGGGGCGCGGCGCGGATCAGCCGCGAGGCGGCGATGGCGAAGCTCTACGCGACCGAGGCGGCGCAAGAGGTCGTCGACATGGCGGTCCAGCTGCACGGCGGCGACGGGGTCAGGACCGGCATAGCGGTCGAGAGACTCTACCGCGAGATCCGGGCGCTTCGCATCTACGAAGGCGCCTCGGACGTCCAGCGGCTTGTCATTGCGCGGAGTCTTCTCGCATGAGCTTTTCCCGCGACTTCACCGTGCAGTTCGGCCATTGCGACCCGGCCGGGATCATCTTCTTCCCGCGCTACTTCGAGATGCTGAACGCGACCGTCGAGGCGTTCTTTGCCGAGGCGCTAAACTATTCCTTCACGCGCATCCACATCGACGAGGGCTGCGGCGTGCCGACCGCCCATCTCGACGTCGACTTCCGCGCGCCCTCGCGGCTCGCCGACATCCTCACCTTCACCCTGAACGTCGTCCGTATCGGCGGGTCGAGCGCGAGTTTCGAGACCCGCGTGACCTGCGGGGAGGAACTGCGCATGACCGTCCGGCAGGTCATCGTCTGGACCGGGCCCGGGCTGAGGCCCGCGCGCTGGCCGGCCGGGCTGGCGGTGGCGCTCGGGGCGCATCTGACCGGGGAGGAGGCCGCGACATGAGCCCGCACGAGATCCTGCATCCGAAGGGCTGGACGCCCGCGAAGGGCTATGCGAACGGCATTTCCGCGAGGGGGCGGATGATCTTCACCGGCGGGCTCGTCGGCTGGAACGCGGAGGGCGCGTTCGAGACCGACGACTTCGCCGGACAGGTCGCGCAAGTCTTGAGGAACGTCGTGGCGGTGCTGGCCGAAGGCGGGGCGCGGCCCGAGCACCTCGTCCGCCTCACCTGGTACGTCACCGACAAGCGCGACTATCTCGCAAGCCTCGCCGAGATCGGCCGCGCGTATCGTGAGATCATCGGGCGGCACTACCCGGCGATGGCGCTGGTGCAGGTCGTAGCGCTGGTCGAGGACCGCGCGAAGGTGGAAATCGAGGCGACGGCCGTCGTGCCGGAGGAGTAGGGAGGAGCCCATGCTGGGACCATCGGCCCATATCGACACCTTCACCCGCGACAACCTGCCGCCGCCCGATCTTTGGCCGGAGATTCGACTGGCGGGTTTCGATTATCCCGAGCGGTTGAACGTGGCCCAAGAATTGACCGACGCGATGGTCGAGAAAGGCTTTGGGGACCACACGGCGCTGATCGGCAACGGCCGCATCCGGACCTACAAGGAGCTTGCCGACTGGTCGGGGCGGATCGCTCATGCACTGGTCGAGGATTATGGAGTAAAGCCCGGGAATCGCGTTCTGATCCGGTCGGCCAACAACCCAGCCATGGTGGCCTGCTGGCTGGCCGCCACCAAGGCGGGCGCGGTCGTCGTGAACACGATGCCCATGCTGCGTGCGGGGGAGCTCTCGAAGATCGTCGACAAGGCCGAGATCGGGCTCGCGCTCTGCGACACGCGGTTGATGGACGAAATCGTGGCCTGCGCGAAGGGGTCGAAATTCCTCAAGAAGGTCGTCGGTTTCGATGGTACGGCGAATCACGACGCCGAGCTCGACCGGGTTGCGCTGCAGAAGCCGGTGCATTTCGACGCGGTGGAGACCGGACGCGACGATGTGGCGCTCCTGGGCTTCACGTCCGGCACGACGGGGGAGCCCAAGGCCACGATGCATTTCCACCGCGACCTGATGATCATCGCGGACGGCTACGCGAAGGAGGTGCTGAACGTCACGCCCGACGACGTCTTCGTCGGTTCGCCGCCCTTGGCATTCACCTTCGGGCTAGGCGGGCTCGCTGTCTTTCCATTGCGCTTCGGTGCGGCGGCGGCACTTCTGGAGACCGCCTCGCCGCCCAACCTGATCTCCATCATCCAACAGTTGAAGGCGACGGTTTGCTTCACGGCGCCAACGGCTTACCGGGTGATGTTGAAAGCGATGGACGAGGGCGCGGACCTCTCTTCGCTGCGCGCCGCCGTCAGTGCGGGTGAAACCTTGCCGGCGCCGGTCTACGAGGAATGGATCGCGAAGACCGGCAAGCCGATGCTTGACGGGATCGGCGCGACCGAGATGCTCCATATCTTCATCACCAATCGCTTTGACGATCACCGCCCGGCCTCGACCGGCAAGCCGGTGACGGGTTACGAGGCGAAGGTGGTGGACGAGGAGGGCCGCGAATGCCCGTGCGGCACGCCGGGGCGGCTGGCCGTGAAGGGCCCGACGGGGTGCCGCTATCTCGCCGACGAGCGACAGAAATCGTATGTCCGAAGCGGCTGGAACATCACCGGCGACACGTTCGTGCAGACCGAGGACGGCTATTTCCACTTCGCCGCGCGCAACGACGACATCATCGTGTCCTCGGGCTACAACATCGCGGGGCCGGAGGTGGAGGCGGCACTTCTCGCCCATGACGACGTCCTGGAATGCGCTGTCGTCGGCGCGCCGGACGAGACGCGGGGAGAGGTCGTCGAGGCGCATGTGGTTCTGGCCGAGGGCGTGAAGCCGGATGGGGCGACCGTTTTCAGGCTGCAGGAGCATGTGAAGCGGTCGATCGCGCCCTACAAGTATCCGCGCCGCATCGTCTTCACCGGCGCGCTGCCCAAGACCCCGACCGGCAAGATCCAGCGCTTCAGGCTGAGGCAAAAGCATTGAGACGGCCCGGGAAAGGGCTGGACGCGCGCCGTCAAACGCGCAGAAATGACAGCAATCAGAACAGGGAGATAGACATGCATCTGAAACGTACCCTCATGGCCGGGATCGCCGCCGTGGCGCTCGCCGGCGCAGCCTCCGCCGAAGGCGTGAAGGTCGGGATGATCACGACGCTCTCGGGCGGCGGTGCGGGGCTCGGCATCGACGTGCGCGACGGGTTCCAGCTCGCGCTCAAGATGGCGGGCGACGCCGGGGCGGAGGTCGAGCTGATCGTCGAGGATGACCAGCAGAAGCCCGACATCGCGGTCCAGCTTGCCGACAAGATGATCCAGTCCGACCAGGTCGACGTTCTGACCGGCATCATCTGGTCGAACCTCGCGATGGCCGTGGTGCCCGCCGCCGTGGCGCAGGGCAAGTTCTATCTCTCGCCCAATGCCGGCCCCTCGGCCCTTGCGGGCGCGGGCTGCGACAAGAACTACTTCAACGTCGCCTGGCAGAACGACAACCTGCACGAAGCGGCCGGGGCCTACGCGAATTCAGCGGGTTACAAGAACTCCTTCATGCTCGCGCCGAACTATCCGGCGGGCACGGACGCGATCGCCGGCTACAAGCGGTTCTACGATGGCGAGGCGGCGGGCGAGGTCTACACGCAGCTCGGCCAGACCGACTACGCCGCAGAGATCGCGCAGGTCCGCGCCTCTGGCGCAGATTCCGTGTTTTTCTTCCTGCCGGGCGGGATGGGCATCGCATTCATGAAGCAATACGCTGAGTCGGGCGTCGGTATTCCGCTCGTCGGCCCGGCCTTCTCCTTCGATCAGGGCATCCTTCAGGCGGTGGGCGACGCGGCACTCGGCGTCAAGAACACCTCGCAGTGGAACAAGGACATCGACAACGAAGCCAACAAGGCCTTCGTCGAGGCGTTCCAGTCGGAATACGGCCGGCTGCCCTCGCTCTATGCGAGCCAGGGATACGACACGGCGAACCTGATCCTTTCGGCGATGGCCAAGGCGGACGTGGCCGATCAGGACGCCTTCCGCGCCGCGTTGGAGGAGGCCGATTTCGCCTCGGTGCGCGGTGATTTCAGGTTCGGCCCGAACCACCATCCCATCCAGGACATCTACGTCCGCGAGGTGGTGAAAGAGGGCGACGTCTTCACCAACAAGATCATCGGCGTGGCGCTCGAGGACCATGCAGATGCCTACGCGGCCGAATGCAAGATGTGACTAGGCGGGGCCGGGGCGTGACCCCCGGCCCGACCTCTGGAGAATTCGTGGCGTGATGCTTTTGGCCGAGCAGGTCCTGAATGGCCTGCAATACGGGATGATGCTGTTTCTCATGGCCGCCGGGCTGACTTTGGTCTTCGGCGTGATGGGGCTCATCAACCTCGCGCATGGCTCGCTCTACATGGCGGGCGCCTTCGCTTGCGCGGCGGTGGCTGCAGTGACCGGCTCCTTCTGGGTCGGCCTCGCGGCGAGCCTTGCCGCCGCCGCCGGACTTGGCGCGCTCGTTGAGATCGTCGTCATCCGCCGCCTCTACGCGCGCGACCATCTCGACCAGGTGCTGGCCACCTTCGCGCTGATCCTCGTCTTTTCCGAGGGTACAAGGTGGCTCTTTGGCTCCTTTCCCCTCTATCTGTCGCTGCCGCCGGTCCTGTCAGGCGCGGTGACGCTTCCCGGCGGGCTCGTCTATCCGGCTTTCCGGCTCGCGATCATCGTGATCGGGGCGGCCATCGCCGTCGGCCTCTTCTGGCTCATCGGCCGCACCCGCCTTGGTATCCGCATCCGCGCGGGCGAGGCGGATCGGGAGATGATCGCGGCGCTCGGCGTCGATATCGCGAAGCTCTACACGATGGTCTTCGCCCTCGGCGCCGCCCTCGCGGGCCTCGCGGGTGCGCTTGTCGGCTCGGTCCAGTCGGTGCAGGTCGGGATGGGAGAGCCGGTGCTGATCCTCGCCTTCGTGGTGATCGTCATCGGCGGTATCGGTTCGATTAAGGGCGCTCTCGTCGGGGCGCTTCTCGTGGGCATGACCGACACGCTCGGCAAGGCGCTGCTGCCCACATTCTTCGCCCGTTTCATGGACGCGTCCAGCGCGACCTCGGTCGGCTCCGCGCTGGCGTCCATGCTGATCTACGTGCTCATGGCCCTCGTCCTCGTCGTCAGACCGACGGGTCTCTACGGGGCGCGGATATGAAGCTCGCCGGCGCCCTTCCGAACACCGCGATCTTCGCCGCGCTGGTCGCGGTCGCGGTGATCGCCGATGCGACCGGCAACCCCTACATCGTCACGCTCGCCACCCGTGTCGCGATCCTTGGCCTGGCGGGCGTCGGTCTCAACCTCGCGCTCGGCTATGGCGGACTCGTCTCGTTTGGGCATGCCGCCTTCTTCGGGATCGGCGGATACGTGACGGCCATCCTCGCGAGCCATGCCGCGAGCGGCACTCCCGTCGCGACCTTCCCATTCACGATGACGGGCACGAACGAGATGTTGGCGATCTGGCCCTTCGCGATCCTCGTCTCCGGCCTCGCGGCGCTGGTGATCGGGGCGCTCTCCTTACGCACCACCGGCGTCTACTTCATCATGGTGACGCTCGCCTTCGCGCAGATGCTCTACTATTTCGCCGTCTCGTGGCCCGCCTATGGCGGCGAGGACGGGCTGTCGTTCTACGTCCGCAACAGCTTTCCCGGCGCGAACACCTTCGCGCCCTTGCAGTTTTTTGCGATCTGCGCCGCGGCGCTCTGCGTGACGATGATCCTTGTCGCGCTCCTGACGCAGTCGCGCTTCGGCCTCGCGCTGAGGGCCGCGAAACAGAACGAGACGCGCGTCATTGCGTCTGGCATCAAGCCCTTCGCGGTCCGTCTCACGGCCTTCGTGCTGTCGGGCATGGTCGCGGGGCTGGCCGGGGCGCTCTTTGCCGATCTCAACCGCTTCGTGAGCCCCGCGATGCTGAGCTGGCACATGTCGGGCGAGATCATGGTCTTCGTGATCCTCGGCGGCGTCGGGCGGCTGGCCGGGCCGATCGCGGGAGCAGCGGTGTTCATCGCGCTCGAGTACCTTCTGGGCCCCGTCAGCGACCATTGGCAGGCACTGCTGGGCCTGATGCTGATCCTCATCGTCCTCTTCGCGCCGAAAGGGCTCATGGGGCTCGCGCTCGGAAGGCGGGGCCATGTCTGAGCCGATCCTGATCCTGCGCGGTCTCACGAAGAGCTTCGGCGCGCTGAAGGCGACCGACGACGTGTCGCTTGACCTGAGGCCGGGGGAGATCCACGCGCTGATCGGGCCGAACGGGGCGGGCAAGTCAACGCTCATCAAAGAGATCGCAGGAGAGCTGCGCCCGGATGCCGGCACGATCACCTTCGAGGGCCAGCCGATCGACGGGCTCGGCCCCGCCGAGCGCGCCCGGCTCGGCCTCGCGCGGAGCTTTCAGGTGTCCTCGGTGGTCCCGGACTTCACGGTCCTCGAGAACACCATGCTGGCCGTTCAAGGGGCGTCGGGCGCGACCTTCCGCTTCTTCCGGCCGGCGCTCTCGGACCGTAGCCTGACTGACCCTGCACTCTTCCACATCCATCAGGCCGGGCTTGACGGACGGGAAGGCGTCAGCGCCGCCGCGCTAGCCCATGGTGAGCGGCGGCGGCTGGAGATCGCCATGGCGCTCGCCATGCGCCCGCGCGCCTTTCTGCTCGATGAACCGATGGCCGGGATGGGGGCGGAAGGCGCGCGCGACCTGACCGCGATCCTCGCCGAGCTGAAATCCGAAGCGCCGATCCTGCTGGTCGAGCACGACATGGATGCGGTCTTCGCGCTCGCTGACCGCATCTCGGTTCTCGTTTATGGAAAGGTTATCGCGACCGGCACGGTGGACGCGATTCGCGCCAATGATGAGGTGCGCCGCTCCTACCTCGGGGAAGACGCATGACCGTGCTGCTGGAGCTCGACGGGGTGCGGGCCGCCTACGGGCCCGTGCAGGCGCTGTTCAGCATCGACCTGGCGTTGGCCGAGGGCGAGGTGCTGGCGCTGCTCGGGCGCAATGGCATGGGCAAGACCACGACCGTGCGCACGATCATGCGGATGCTTCCGCTCGCCGGAGGACGGGTCAGTTTCGCCGGGCAGGACATTTCGCGCCTGCCGTCGCACCGCGCCGCGCAGCTTGGACTTGGCCTCGTGCCTGAAGGCCGCCGCTGCTTCGCACCCCTGACCGTGTCCGAAAACCTGTCGGTCGCCGCGCGGCCGGGCGAGTGGACGCTGCCCCGCGTCCTCGAGCTTTTTCCGCGTCTCGGCGAACGGATGGGGCAGCCGGCGCGCACGCTCTCGGGCGGCGAGCAGCAGATGCTCGCCATCGCCAGGGCGCTTCTGACGAACCCGAGGGCGCTCATCCTTGACGAGGCGACCGAGGGCCTTGCCCCGGTCGTCCGGGCCGAGATCTGGGCGGCGATCCGGGCGCTCAAGGGGAAGGGGATCTCGATCCTCGTCATCGACAAGTCGCTGAAGGACCTTCGGACAGTCGCCGACCGCGCCGCCATCGTGGAACGCGGCCGGACCGTCTGGCACGGCGCCATGGCGGATATGGGCGAAGATGCCGTCGCGCGCCATCTCGGCGTGTAGTGGGTCAATCGAGAGCTTCTGCTGCTGCCCCGCGCGCTCGACGCTCTCAGGTCGGCCACAGCCACCAGAGATAGGCGACGTAGCCCACCAGCAATCCGGAACCCTCGCGGCGGGAGATTTTCAGCCCGGTATGGGCGACCGCGATGAGCGCCAGCGAGCCCAGGATCATCACCGGGATGTCGAACCGGATGATCTGTTGCGGAACATCGGTCGGAGCGATCAGCGCAGTGACCCCGCCGATCCCGAGGATGTTGTAGATGTTCGATCCGATGATGTTGCCGAAAGCCACGTCGCTTTGGCGACGGATCGCGGCGACGACCGAGGTCACGAGTTCGGGCATCGATGTGCCAACCGCGACGATCGTCAGGCCGATAACCGTCTCGGAAATCTCTTTCGAGCGCGCGAGCGCGACCGCGCCATCGACGAGAAAGCCGCCGCCGACTATCACCAGGACGAGTCCTGCGAGGGCCGTTGCCAGAGAGAGCCACAGATTGGGTTTCGTTTTATCGAGAGGCATAATCGCGGGGTCGACGCCCTCGAGCGCCATGGCCTTTTCGTACACGGCGCCGTGCTCGGCTGCGGCCGAGGCGGTTTCCGTTCGGAACGCATAGAAGATGTAGAGCGCCAGCCCCAGAACGAAGGCGAGTCCGACCCCGCGCGTGATCGGAAACGCTGCGGCCAGCACGGCAAATACCAGTGCTACGGCCAACATCACGCCGCCGTCCCGCTTCAGCGCTCCCGACGTTACCGCCATGGGAGTGAGCAGCGCCGAAATTCCCACGATCAGCAGAATGTTCGCGATGTTGGAACCGACGATATTGCCGTATGCGATGCCCGGCGATCCGGCCAAGGCGGCCCTGACTGATGTCACGAGCTCCGGCGTGGATGTGCCGAAGCCGACGAGAGTGAGGCCGATGACGAGCGGCGAGACGCCGAGCCGTTCGGCGACGCGCACAGCGCCCCGCACGAGCAATTCGCCGCCGAAGATCAAGAACAGAAATCCGCCGAACAGCGGAAGCCAGATGTCGGTCACGATGGGTGCCTTCGATGTTTGAATCCCCGCCGTCGGATGAGCGGCCGAGGCGCCTGTAGTCTCTGTCTCACGTTCCTGTTTTGGTGCATCGTTTCCCGCATGGTGGGGCGGTGCGGCACAACATGAGACTGCCTTCCTCGCTTTTTCAAGGAGCAGGAGTGGCATTTCCGTTTCTTGGGCACGGATATTCCTCGCGCGGAGCAATGCCCCGCTCGGATGGGCGAGATGTCGCAATCGGACAAGACGCTCGCCATGCGCGCTGAAAGCGTGGCCGGGAAGGGAGATGCCGATGGATCAGACGCACCGACGCAAGGGGCGCGCCGCCCGGCGGACCGAACCGCCGGCGCGGGTGGTGAATTACCGCCGCCTTCGACATCCCTTCGCGCCCCAGAAGGTGCTGACCGATGATGCCGTCGCGCGGATGCACGAGATGGCGCTGAAGGTGCTGGAGGATCTCGGCCTGCGTGTGCTTCTGCCCGAAGCGCGGCGGCTCTACGCGGCGGGCGGCGCCATCGTCGACGAAGACACCGAAATGGTCCGCGTCGGCCGCGATATCGTGATGGCCGCCGTTGCCACGGCGCCGAAGTCGATCCGCCTGCGCGCGGTCAATCCCGACCGCGAACTTTCCTACGAAGACGGCGCGATGATCTTCTCGCCCGCCGGCGGCTGCCCGAACGCGACCGACCGGATCCGCGGCCGCCGCTCCGGCGACCTCGCCACGTTCGAGGAGACGTTGAAGCTTCACCAGAGCTTCGACGTGATCCACAAGCTCGGCCCCTCGGCCGAGCCGCAGGACGTGCCCGCGAACCTTCGGCACTACGCGATGATGCGGGGCCAGCTCACGCTGTCGGATAAGCCGGTCTTCGTCTATGCGAGGGGCCGGGGCCAGGTCGAGGACAGTTTCGAGATCATCCGCCTTGCCAACGGCCTTTCGGAGGCCGATTTCACCGACGGCAGCTGGTGCACGACGGTCATCAACACCAACTCTCCCCGCCAGATCGACAAGCCGATGGCCGAGGGCATCATCGACTTCGCCCGCGCCGGGCAGATGTCGATCATCACGCCCTTCTGCCTCGCCGGCGCGATGGCCCCGGTGACGGTCGAGGGCGCACTAGTCCTGCAACATGCCGAATGCCTGGCCGGGATAACGCTCGCCCAGCTTGCCAAGCCCGGCGCGCCTGTCAGCTACGGTGGTTTTTCCTCGAATGTCGACATGAAGTCCGGCGCCCCCGCCTTCGGCACGCCCACGCATATCCGGATGGCGATCAGCACCGGCCAGCTTGCCCGCCATGTCGGCCTGCCCTGGCGCTCGGCCGCCGGTTCCGCGGCGAACGTGGCCGACATGCAGGCGGCGGGCGAGAACCACATGGGACTCTGGGCGAACCTCCTCGCGAACGCGACGCTGACCATCCATTCGGCGGGCTGGCTCGAAGGCGGGCTCACTTTCGGCTACGAGAAGTTCATCAACGACATCGAGGCGCTTCAGACACTCGCCGAACTTTGCACGCCGCTCGCTTCTCCGCAGGAGGAACTCGCCTGGGACGCGATCGCCGATGTCCAGCCCGGCGGGCATTTTTTTGCCACCGGCCACACGATGGAGCGTTTCGACAGTGCCTTCTACGCGCCCCTGGTCGCGGACCTCTCGAACTTCGGCACGTGGGAGGCCGCTGGCGCGCGGACTGCGACGGAGCGCGCGACGGCGATCTGGCAGCGGCTGCTCGCCGGGTTCTGCGCGCCCGAGGGTTCAGCCGAGCGCGGCGCGCGGATCGCCGATTTCATTGCCCGCCGCTCGACCGAAGGCGGCGCGGCTCCGCGCGGCTGATTTGCGGTCCCGCGAGGCTTGACTTTCACGCCTCTCTGCCCGATAAGCCCGCATCCCGGCGGGTCTCTGGCCCGGCCGGGATTCTAAATTTTGGAAATGACGCGCCCGGAAGGGCGCGCGCTGCCCGAGGCGGGACGATCCCGAAACGCCGGTCAAACCGGGGCCACAGGGCGCGGCAATGAAGAAGGAAAGACCCATGTTCGCGGTCCTCAAGACCGGTGGCAAGCAGTACAAGGTTCAGGCGGGCGACGTGCTCCGCGTGGAACGACTGGCCGCCGACGCTGGCGAAAAAGTCCAGTTCAACGACATCTTGATGCTCGGCGGCGACAAGCCCGCGCTCGGCACCCCGCTCGTTAAGGGCGCCGCCGTGCAGGCCGAGGTCATCGACGAGATCAAGGCCGACAAGGTCACCACCTTCGTCAAGCGCCGCCGCAAGCATTCGTCGAAGCGCACCCGCGGCCACCGTCAGAAGCTCACGCTTCTGCGCGTTACCGACATCCTGGCCTCGGGCGCGGAAAAGTCGGGCGTGAAGGAAGCGATCGGCACCGCCGTCGCCCGCATCGCTGCGCACAATGCCGGCGGTGAAGCCGCCAAGCCGGGCAAGAAAGCGGCAGCGCCCGCCAAGAAGGACGCCGCGCCCGCGAAGGCAGAAAAGCCCGCCGCGAAGGCTGAGAAGCCCGCGAAGGCCGAAAAGCCGGCGAAAGCCACCACTGCCGCCGACGATCTCAAAGAGCTCTCTGGTGTCGGCCCGGCGCTCGAGAAGAAGCTCAACGAGGCTGGCGTCACCTCGTTCGCCCAGATCGCCGCCTGGACCGACGCCGACGTGGCCGAGTTCGACGAGAAGCTGTCGTTCAAGGGCCGGATCGAGCGCGAAGGCTGGATCGAACAGGCGAAGACACTCGCCGCTGAGAAGGAGTAAGACCCCATGGCACACAAGAAAGCAGGCGGTTCCTCCCGCAACGGCCGCGATTCGGCCGGCCGTCGTCTCGGCGTGAAGCTCTTCGGTGGCCAGAGCGCGGTCCCCGGCGCGATCATCGTGCGCCAGCGTGGCACGACCTGGTGGCCGGGCGAAGGCGTCGGCATGGGCCGCGACCACACGATCTTCGCGACCGCAGAAGGCCGCGTGGCCTTCAAGAAGGGCCTCAAGGGTCGAACCTACATCTCGGTTCTTCCTGTAGCGGAAGCAGCCGAGTAAGCTGGACTTTTGCAGTCGGATTGCAGGAGGGGACCGGCGGAAGCGCCGGTCCCCTTTCTCTTTCCCGGGCGGGAATTCGCCACCGACCGGTCGAGATCAGGCAAATGTCAGCAAGGACGACGACGGAGTGAACGCGGCCTGCTTGATCCGGCCATTCTCGCGCCCCATTTCGGACGTATCAGGCAGGGAGGCGCCAGAAGGGCCGGCAAGGCCGGGTGCCGGCGGAGGGTACGGTCGGTAGGGGGCCACACCCATCGCCATGCGTTTCGAGGAGGGAAGGCATGATTCAGGAATCTATCGTTGTTCAGCCCGCTCTGGCGGCTGAACGGTTTGTATTGCGCCCCTTGCGGCGGTCGGATGCAGGGCTGATCTCGCTTCACACGTCCGAACGGCGATTGGCCGAGGCCACGCGGGCGATCCCGCATCCGCTGCCCCCCGGTGCGACGGAGGCCTTCATTGCCCGCGCGCTCGCGGAGGACCGGAACGAGGATGTCTGGGTGCTCGACGGATCCGAACGCGGCCACGCCGAGGTCCTCGGCCTCGTGAGTCTCACCCGCATGGAGCGCGAGCAGAGCGAGATCACCTACTGGGTTGCACCCGCCTTCTGGAACACGGGCTACGCGTCCGAGGCCGTCCGCGCGATCGTCGAGGCCAATCCGCACCGGGCGCGCACGCTCTTCGCCGAGGTCTTCCAGGACAATCCCGGCTCGGCCCGGGTGCTGACGAATTGCGGCTTCGAATATCTCGGCGACGCCGAGGCCTATTCGGTCGCCCGCGCCGCCACCGTGCCGACCTGGACCTATCTGCGCCGGACGGACTGACACCCATGCCCTCCCGCTCTGTGATCAAGACGGCGCGGCTCACCCTGCGCCCTCCGGTTGCCGAAGACGAGGCGGATGTTGTCGCTGCCCTGAACGGGCAGGGCGTAGCGCGCTGGCTGACGCGCGTTCCCCGTCCCTATGGCACGTCGGATTTCCGCACTTTCCTGCCCGCTGCCCGGCCAGGTGCGGTCTGGGCCATCGTCGATGCCAAAGGTTTCTCCGGCATGATCGGCCTCAATCCCGGCCTTGGATTTTGGCTCGCCTCGCATGCCCGGGGCAGAGGCTATGCGACCGAGGCTGCCCGGGCGGTGCTCGCCGCGCAATTCGCCGATCGTACCGCCGGTCCCGTCCGCTCGGGCCATCTCGACGGCAACACCGCCGCGGCGGGCGTGCTCCGCAAGCTTGGCTTCCGGCCCGACGGCTTCCGGATCGTCCGCGTCGCGGCGCGGGCGGGAGAAAGCGTGCGTCTCCGCTCGTTCGCCCTTTCGCGCGCCGACTGGCTCGCCGCCAATCCGCTCGAGATCGAAACCGCACGGCTCATGCTGAAGCCTCTCGATCCCGACCGCGACTGGCGCGATCTGTCGCGGATCGGCGGCGACCCGAGGGTTGCGCCCATGCTTCGCTGGGCGCTTTCGCCCTGGCCCGAAACCGAAGTGCGTCGCTGGGTGAACCTCTCTCGCTGGCGCGGCCATCCCGGTTTCCGGCTCGGCGTCTTTGTGAAGGACGGGCCGCTGATCGGGGTCGTCGGTCTGTTTCCTGATCCGGCCAACGTGATGTACTTCCTCGATCCCGGCCACTGGGGCCGGGGCTGCATGACGGAAGCGCTGCGCGCGTTCCTCGACTGGGCGGTCACGTGTTTCGACCTGACCGAGATCGAGGCCGACCATTTCGCCGACAACCCGGCCTCGGGCCGCGTCCTCGAAAAGCTCGGTTTCGCCCGAACCGGGACCGGAACGGGCACCTCCGCCGCGCGGCCCGGCCCGGCGCCGAACGTCCTCTGGCACCTGACCGTGCCACCTTCTTCTGCTTGAAGATACTCCGGGAGGGGCCCGGGAGGGCAGCGCCCTGCCGGCGGGTCGGCCCGCCGCAGGCGGGGCGAAACCGGCGTCCCGCGCGAGATCCGCCCCGCGCGTTATGCCAGGCCCTTGCGATACGTTTCGCCGGCGTTTTGCCGACCTGCCGGGCCCTTGCGAAAATCCCCGCCACCGACTATCGCCTGTCCGACCCTAGGAAAGCGCCGGCCATGAAGTTCCTCGACCTCGCAAAAGTCTATATCCGCTCCGGCGGCGGCGGCGCGGGCTGCGTTTCGTTCCGGCGCGAGAAGTTCATCGAGTTCGGCGGTCCAGACGGCGGCGATGGCGGCACCGGCGGCTCGGTCTGGGCCGAGGCGGTCGACGGACTGAATACACTCATCGATTTCCGCTACCAGCAGCACTTCTTCGCCAAGAGCGGACAGCCCGGCATGGGCAGCCAGAGAACCGGAAAGTCGGGTGAAGACATCGTTCTAAAGGTGCCCGTTGGCACGGAAATTCTCGACGAGGACGAAGAGACGCTGATCGCCGATCTGACCGAGGTCGGACAGCGCGTGCTGCTCGCCAAGGGCGGCAATGGCGGCTTCGGCAACCTGCAGTTCAAGAGTTCAACCAACCGTGCGCCCTCGCGCGCCAATCCGGGCCAGGAAGGTGTCGAACGCACGATCTGGCTGCGCCTGAAGCTCATCGCGGATGCGGGTCTTGTGGGCCTGCCGAACGCCGGCAAATCGACCTTCCTCGCCGCCGTCTCGAACGCGCGGCCAAAGATCGCGGACTATCCGTTCACCACTCTGGTCCCCAATCTCGGCGTCGTGGGCGTGGATGGCCGTGAGTTCGTCATGGCAGATATTCCGGGTCTGATCGAGGGCGCGTCAGAAGGCCGAGGTCTCGGCGACCAGTTCCTCGGTCATGTCGAGCGCTGCGCGGTTCTCCTGCATCTCGTAGACGGCACTTCGCCAACGATCGCAAAGGATTACCGGACGATCGTGACAGAGCTTGAAGCCTATTCCGAGGCGCTTGCGGCCAAGCCCCGGATCACCGCGCTCAATAAGATCGATGCTCTCGACGCCGGGACGCTCGCGGGCCGCAAGCGCAGTCTCGAAAGGGCCGTGGGCGGGCCGGTGCATCTGATGTCCGGCGTGTCTGGACAAGGTGTGCAGGAGGTGTTGCGCGCGCTCTGGGCGGTGATCGGACTGACGCGGACCCGGTCCGAATCCAAGGCTGCTAAATGGGAGCCGTGACGCCCGATATCGCCGCCGCGCGGCGGCTCGTCGTCAAGATCGGCTCGGCGCTTCTCGTCGACGCGGCGGGCGGTCTCAGGCGCGATTGGCTCGCCGGGCTGGCCGAGGATGTCGCCGCCGCAAAGGCGCGCGGCTCGGACGTGATCCTCGTCTCCTCTGGCTCCATCGCGCTTGGCCGCGGCGTGCTTCGCCTTCCGGCGGGCGCGCTCGGCCTCGACCAGAGCCAGGCGGCGGCCTCGGTCGGCCAGATCCGGCTCGCCCGCGCCTATGAGGAGGTCCTCGCGCCGCACGGGCTGACGGCTGGGCAGGTGCTCGTCACGCTCGAGGATACCGAAGACCGGCGCCGCTACCTCAATTCTCGCGCGACGATGGAGACGCTTTTGGGGCTCGGCGTCGTGCCGATCGTGAACGAAAACGACACGGTGGCGACCGACGAGATCCGGTTCGGCGACAATGACCGGCTGGCCGCCCAGATCGCGGTTACGATCGGCGCCGACCAGCTCGTGCTTCTTTCCGATGTGGACGGGTTCTACTCGGCCAATCCGAAAGAGAGTTCCGACGCGACGCGCTTTGATGTCATCGGCAAGATTACACCGGAGATCGAGGCCATGGCGGGCGATGCCGGGTCGGGCCTGTCGAGGGGCGGCATGAAAACGAAGCTCATGGCCGCCAAGACCGCGGTGGCGGGCGGCTGTGCGATGGCGATCACGGAGGGTTCTGTCCTGCGGCCGCTGAGCGCACTTCAGCGCGGCGGCGTGTGCACCTGGTTCCTGCCGCAGGGCGATCCGCACGCCGCCCGCAAGCGCTGGATCGCGGCGATGAAACCAAGGGGGGAGCTTGCGCTCGATGCGGGCGCTGTGGCGGCGCTTGGGCACGGCAAGTCGCTTCTGCCCGCCGGCGTGACGGCGGTGACGGGCAGGTTCGAGCGCGGCGATCCGGTGGCGATCCTCGCCCCCGGCGGCGCGGCTTTGGCCAAGGGGCTGGTGCGCTATTCGGCGGCCGAGGCGAAGGCCATCGCCGGTCGCCGTTCGGGTGACATTCCGGGCATACTCGGCTATGCCGGGCGGGGACCGATGGTGCACCGCGACGACATGGTGCTCTGAGACATGCGCGCTGTCTCCGGCGGAGGTGCTTGGACCAGGATGAAAGGAAGCGCGATGAAGGATCTGGAGAACATTCCCGCGCTGATGTCCGAGATCGGCGCGAATGCGCGGGCCGCGGCGGCGGAGCTGGCATTCGCCACGGCCGAGCGCAAACATGCCGCGCTCATTGGCGCGGCCGAGGCCGTCTGGAATGCGCGGGACAAGATCATCGCGGCGAATGCCGAGGATCTGGCTTACGGCCGCGAGAGGGGGTTGAGCCCGGCGATGATGGACCGGCTCATGCTGAACGAGGACCGCGTGCGGGGCGTTGTGGACGGGCTGCGTTCGGTCGCCGAGCAGAGGGATCCGGTGGGCGAGGTGATCGCCGAGTGGGACATGCCCTCGGGCCTTCGCATCCGGAGGGTGAGGATGCCCTTGGGCGTCGTCGGCGTCATCTATGAAAGCCGCCCAAACGTGACAGCGGATGCCGGCGCGCTGTGCCTCAAGTCAGGCAACGCCGTGATCCTTCGCGGCGGGTCCGAGAGCTTCCACTCGTCACGCGCGATCCATGCCTGCCTCGTGGAGGGGCTGACGTCTGCAGCGCTGCCCGAAGCGGCGATCCAGCTTGTCCCGACCCGCGACCGGGCGGCAGTAAGCGAGATGCTGAAAGCGGTGGAGTTTATCGACGTGATCGTGCCGAGGGGCGGCAAGGGGCTCGTCGGGCTCGTCCAGAAGGAGGCGCGTGTGCCGGTCTTTGCGCATCTCGAGGGCATCTGCCATGTTTATGTCGACAAGGACGCCGATCCGGAGAAGGCGCGCGCGGTCGTTTTGAACGCCAAGACGCGGCGGACGGGTATCTGTGGGGCGGCAGAATGCCTTCTGGTGCACAAGGATATCGCCAGCGGGCTCGGCCAGCAGATCGTTGACGATCTGATGGCGGCCGGGGTCGAGGTGCGGGCCGAGGGGCTGAAAGGTTCGAAGCCCGCCGAGGCGGAGGATTTCGGTCGAGAGTTTCTCGATATGGTCATCGCGGCGAAGGTCGTCGATGACGTGGATGGCGCCATCGCCCATATCCAGCGCTACGGGTCGAGCCATACCGAGGCGATCCTCACCGAGAACGATAGGGCGGCGGAGCGGTTTTTCACGCGGCTCGATAGCGCGATCCTGATGCGGAACGCCTCCACCCAGTTCGCCGATGGCGGCGAATTCGGCATGGGGGCGGAGATCGGCATCGCGACCGGCAAGATGCACGCGCGCGGGCCCGTGGGGGCCGAGCAGCTCACGAGCTTCAAGTATCTCGTCACCGGCAACGGGACCGTTCGCGCGTGACTGCGGAGCCTACGGACGAGGAACTCGCCGACCGCTATCGCCCCCGGATCGAGGCCGAGCTCGCCGATCTGGATGCCGCAACAGAGGCGACGACGGGCGACCGCAAGCCGGTGGAACTGGATCAGCAGAGCGTCGGGCGGCTGAGCCGGATGGACGCCATGCAGGGACAGGCGATGGCGGCGGCGGTCGAGTCGCGCAGGGCGCAGCGCCGGTCGGCGCTGGAAGCTTCCTTGAGGCGCATGGCCGAGGGCGAGTTCGGCTGGTGCGCCCGCTGCGGCGAGTTCATCGGCGAGGGCCGGCTGGATGTCGATCCGGCCGCCGCGACATGCGTGATCTGCGCGGGACGGCCGGGCTAGAAACCGATCGCGATCCGGCCGGGCGCGGTCTCGACCGAAATCGTGCGGCCGAGCCGGGCGAGTTCGAGCGGCAGCAAAGCGAACTGAACATGCGCCGGGGCGATGTCAGTCCCCACGCTCAGGCCCTCGAGTCCCGACCAGAGGGTTTCGTCGATGTTAAGTCTTTCCGCCTTCGCGACGAGCCGCCATGAGCCGTTCTCAGCGTCGACCTTGACCCGGCCACCATAGGGCAGCGCCGTCTCGATGCATTGGAGCGCCAACAAGGCCGCCTTCACTTCAGGCCTGGGCGGATCGCCCGCCGCCTGCCAGTCGACGATCAGCCGCCCGCCGCGCGTCATGTCCTCAAGGATTGAGCGGATTTCGGTGCGCGCCACGCGCTGCTCGTCGCCCGCCGCGCCGAACGCGATCCGGAAGAAGCGGATTCGCGCATTGGCGTTGGTCACGCTTTCCGAAATCAGCGCGATTTCGGGGCCCGCCGCCGCGCCCGACATCATCAGAAGCTCAACCCCATTGCCGATCGCGCCGAGCGGGCTGATAAGGTCGTGGCAGATACGCGACCCGAGAAGCGCGACGAGATCGGGGCTGTCAGATTGCATGGCGGCTCCTTGGCTGGAGGTGATCATGTTCGAAGTCTTTGAACCGGGGATGCTGGTGCGTCACCCTTCGCATGACGATTGGGGGCTCGGCCAGGTACAGTCCCGCATCGGCGCGCGGATCACCGTGAACTTCGAACACGCCGGCAAGGTGGTGATCGATGGCAGGCAGGTCGAACTGGTTCTCGTCATAGACCCCGAGGATTGACTGGCGGGTGTTTTGGCCACGCT
The DNA here is from genome assembly GCF_900302475.1 of Defluviimonas aquaemixtae. Classification (NCBI taxonomy): domain Bacteria; kingdom Pseudomonadati; phylum Pseudomonadota; class Alphaproteobacteria; order Rhodobacterales; family Paracoccaceae; genus Albidovulum; species Albidovulum aquaemixtae. The sequence continues at coordinate 1,927,551 of NZ_OMOQ01000001.1, read as the reverse complement.
AGCACAACCCAAAGGCGTGTCAACGCGCCCTTGCCCGATCCGCGCGTGTTGCAAATGACGCATGCCGCCCCTAAAACTCGCGCCGATCCGCAAAGGAAGGTCCGAGCGCCGCACATGACCCCTGACGACACGCCCCTTCTGGTCCGCCTGGCCGTTACGGAGGTCGACCTGCTCGCGGCGCAGCGGCTTCGCTACCGGGTATTCGTCGAGGAGTTGGGGGGCGACGGGCCACTCGTCGACCATGCCGGTCGGTTCGAGCGCGACGAGCTCGACCCCGTCAACGATCACCTGATCCTTGTTGACACACGGCGGGATGCGGCTGTGCTCGACCATGTCGTCGGGGTCTACCGGCTTTTGCGCGGCGACAGGGCGGCGGGGTTCGGGCGGTTTTACTGCGACGGGGAGTACGACCTCGGCCCTCTGCGCGCCTCGGGGCGACGGCTTCTGGAGCTTGGACGGTCCTGCGTCGACGCCGAGTATCGTGGCGGCACGGCGATGTTCTTGCTGTGGAACGGGCTCGCGGACTACGTGCTCGAACACGGCATCGAAGTGCTCTTTGGCGTCGCGAGTTTTCATGGCACGAGTGTCGAGGCGCTGAAGGTGCCGCTCGCCTGGCTCCATCATCACCATCTCGCGCCCGAGAAACTCCGCGTCCGCGCCTTGCCTGCGCATTACCAGAGCATGGACCTGGTGCCCGCCGAACAGCTCGACCGGCGCGAGGCGATGGTCGCGATGCCGGCGCTGATCAAGGCCTATCTCAGGCTCGGAGGGTTCGTGGGCGAGGGCGCCTATATCGATCACGAATTCAACACGACCGATGTCTGCCTTCTGATGGATACCGAAGCGATGAGCGTCCGCCACAAGGGTTTCTACACGCGCAAGCACGAGGCGCGCGCGTGACCACCTGGCGGAGCGAGGCTACCTCCGACCGCGCGCGTCTCGGGCCACTCGGACTGTCGCTTGTCGCGCTGCGCGGCCTTGCGTTTGCAGTCGTGGTCCAATTCGGGCTGCTTCTCCTGCTCGTGATCCGGCTCGTCGAACGACCGCTCGCCGGTCTGGAGCGGCCTGTCTCGCCGTTCGTCACGCGCATCGTCTGCCGGCTGAGCCTGGTGATCTGCGGCATCTCCTACAACGTGCGTGGCCGGCCCATGACGGCGCGCGGCGCGGTGGTGGCCAACCATTCCTCGTGGCTCGACATCTTCGCGCTGAACGCCTGCCAGAGCGTCTACTTCGTCTCCAAGGCCGAGGTCGCGGCCTGGCCCATGATCGGCTGGCTCGCCCGCGCCACCGGCACGGTCTTCATCGCGCGCAACCCCAAAGAGGCGAAGGTTCAGCAGCAGGTCTTCGAGGACCGGATCCGCGCGGGACACAAGCTGCTGTTCTTCCCGGAGGGTACGTCGACCGACGGGTTGCGCGTCCTGCCATTCAAATCGACCTTGTTCGCGGCGTTCTACAGCCATGGACTGGAGCATGTGATGCAAATTCAGCCGGTGAGCGTGGCCTATCTCGCGCCGCCCGGACGGGTGCGCGAGTTCTACGGCTGGTGGGGCGACATGGTTTTCGCGTCGCATCTTCTGAAAGTGCTCGCCCAACCTGCCCAGGGCCGGATCGAGGTCGTCTTCCACGAGCCCGTGGCGGTCGACGCTTTCCACTCGCGCAAGGCGCTTGCCCGGCATTGCGAAAACGAAGTCCGGGACGAGCTTCAGCGAAGCCTTCGACCGGACTACCGGACGAATACCGACTAGCCCCAGAGGGCTGGCCAGACCGTGCGCGCGTCAGCCGATCGGGGCGAGAAGCGCCTTGAGTGCCCCCGCCGGGTCACCGGCCGACCAGATCTCCTCTCCGATGCCGAAAAAGTCGGTGACCGGGGCCAGATCGGCGACGAGTTCCACCGTCAGGCCACCCTCGGCCACGACGGGCACCTCGATCATCTCGGACCACCAGGCGAAGAGATCGCGTTCGGCCCGTGCGCCTGTGCCGAGCGGGCTGTCGCCTACCGGGCCGAAGCTGACATAGTCCGCGCCCGCCTCGCCCGCGTTCATCCCGTCGTGGCGCGAGGTGCCGCAAAACGCACCCACGATCGCGTCCGCGCCTAGCTCCTTGCGCGCCGAACGGACCGAACGGGCGCCGTCGGGTAAATGGACGCCGTCCAGTCCGTGGCGCTCCACCAGCTTCAGGTGACTGTCGATGATGAGCGCAACGTCCCGGTCGTGGGCCAAGAGCCTCAGCGCATCGGCCGCCCGTCCGATCTTGTCGGCATCCGTTCCGGCAAGCGCCAGCCGCACGCAAGCCACCGCGGTTGCGTCCAGAACGGCGGCGAGCCGGTCGGAAAAGCTCTCAAGTTCGAACTCCGCCGGAGTCACGAGGTAGATCTGCGGGCGGTCGTTCACTGCCATGTCCGGCTCCGGGTCCTGAGGTCGAACGGGGCCTTAGCGCAGAAATCCCCGCTTGGCTACGGGGGCTCACTTCGGAGGCAGCGATTTGACGAAGGGAAGCGCTAGCGCCATGAGCCAGGCGCGACGGGCGTCGTCGGTCACGACCTCGTCGGTTACCTCGACCCAGCCTCCCATCCGGCGCCCGGTGAAGGCCATCGGCACGACACCCGGCATATCGAGCGCGGCGGCCTCGTTGTCCTTGCCGACGCGGAAGACGCCGCCGCCCTGATGGACGCCGCAGAGCATGTTGCCCCGGAGCAGGAGCGCGACACCGCCGAACATCTTCTTCTCGGTGACGGTCTCGCCCGCGAGATCGTCGCGCATGATCTGCAAGAGCCCTTGGTCGATCGCCATCGCCGCCTCCTTGCGATACGGGTCCGCCCATCGTATCAGGCGCGCGAACCCACGGGAACGCGCATGTCAGACCTCCAGCCGGCCTTTATCCTCGTCCGCCCGCAGATGGGCGAGAACATTGGTGCGGCAGCGCGCGCGATGCTGAATTTCGGGCTGAGCCACATGCGGATGGTTGACCCGCGCGACGGCTGGCCCAATCCGCGCGCCGTTGCGATGGCGTCGGGCGCGGCGGGCCGGGTGCTGGACGGGGCCGGCGTTTTTGCGAGTTTGCCCGAGGCGATACACGACTGCGCCTATGTCTTCGCCACTACCGCCCGGTCGCGCGACCTGACGAAGCCGGTGATGACGCCCGAACGGGCTATGGAGCATGCGCGGGCCCTGTCGGCCGCCGGGCAGAAGGCCGCGGTCCTTTTCGGGCCGGAGCGCGCGGGGCTCGAGAACGAGGATGTCAGCCGCGCCAACGCGATCATCTCGGTGCCGGTGAACCCGGATTTCCCCTCGCTCAACCTCGCGCAGGCGGTTCTGCTTTGCGCCTATGAGTGGCGGCGGCAGGGTGCGGCTGTGCCTCCCGAGGTTTTGGCGCTTGCCGGAACGGAGCTTGCCCCCGCGATCGAGATCGAGAAGCTCGGTGATCACTATGAGGAGCGGCTTGAAGAGGTCGGCTTCTTCTTCCCGGAGACGAAGGCCGAGGGGATGAAGCTGAACCTCCGCAATCTCTGGAGCCGGATGCCGCTGACACGGGCGGATGTCCAGACGCTGCACGGGATGCTCAGACAGATCACCCGGCGGCGGGACCGGTAAGGGGGCGTACCGCGGGCCGCCAGTGGCAATTCCGCCGGGTTGAACAGCAGCGAGGCATACCGCCGGCGGTACTTGAAGCTCACCGGGCCCGGGCCTAGTGTCCCGCGCGATGAACGGAGGGGCGCATGGCCGGCAAACGGAGCATCTTCGAGGAAGTTGGCGAGGTGTCGAAGCCTGCCGGGGCGCCGAAGGGCGGCATGATCGATCAGGGGCGCGGCGGCGCACGCGGGGCGGTCAGGATCTGGCTCGGCGTGCTCTTCGCGCTCGTCGTGGTGATGATCGCGGTCGGCGGGCTCACGCGGCTGACGGATTCGGGGCTCTCGATCACCGAATGGCGGCCCGTCACCGGCGCGCTGCCGCCGATGAGCGAGGCGGACTGGCAGGCGGAGTTCGAGAAGTACCGGGGGAGTCCGGAGTTTCAGCTTCAGAACAGCCAGATGGACCTCGCCGCGTTCAAGACCATCTACTGGTGGGAATGGGGCCACCGCCAGCTCGGCCGGATCGTCGGCCTCGTCTGGGCGGCGGGCTTCGTCTTCTTCTGGGCGACGAAGCGCATCCCGCCGGGCTGGGCCGGGCGGCTTCTGACGCTTGGGCTTCTGGGGGGATTGCAGGGCGCGATTGGCTGGTGGATGGTCTCGTCGGGGCTGACAGGGCGCATGGTCGACGTCGCCTCCTACCGGCTCGCGATCCATCTCGGCCTCGCCTTCGTGATCCTCGGCCTTATTGCCTGGCACATGCTGTCGCTGTCGCGCACCGAGCCGCAGCTTCTCCAGGCGCGGCGGGCGCGCGAGCCGAAGCTCTATTCGCTGGCGACCGGGCTGATGCATTTCGCTTTCCTCCAGATCCTCTTCGGCGCGCTCGTCGCCGGGATCGATGCGGGGCGCGCCTTCCCGACCTGGCCCTTGATGGGCGACAGCTTCTTTCCGGCGGACGCCTTCTATCTGCCCGAGGGCGGGCCGGCGGTGCTTGCGTTCTTCGAGAATCCGGGGCTCGTGCAGTTCGTGCACCGGATGTCGGGCTACCTGCTTCTGGCCTTCGCCCTCGTGGTCTGGCTGAGGGCGCGCAAATCGGCCCATCCGGCGACCAAGGCGGCCTTCGACTGGGCGGTTGTGATTCTCTTCGGTCAGGCCGTGATCGGGATCGTGACGGTGCTTCATGCCGCGCCGCTCGGGCTCGGCCTCGCGCATCAGTTGATGGCCGTGCTCGTCTGGATGCTGATTCTGCGCGCCCGCCACCGCGCGCAATTCCCCATCGTCCGATCCATAAGAGGCAGCCGATGACCGCCTTCGACGAACTCATATCCTTCCAGCGCGAGACCGAGGCGCTGGCGCAGATCGCGGGCCGGCTGGGCTGGGACCAGGAAACCGTCATGCCCCGGGGCGCGGCCGAGCAGCGCGGCGAAGAGATGGCGGCCATCGAAGGCGTGCTGCATGCCCGCCGCACCGATCCGCGGATCGGAGACTGGCTTGCCAAGGCGAAGGCGGCGGACGCAGCGGGGATGCGGTCGCTCGAGCTCATCCGGCGGGCCTACGGGCGGAATGCGGCGGTCCCGGCGAAGCTTGCCGCCGAGATCGCGCGGGTGACGAGCGTGGCGCAGGGTATCTGGGCAGAGGCGCGGGCGCGGAACGACGTCGCGCATTTCCTGCCGACGCTCGAGAAGGTCGTGGCGCTGATGCGCGAGAAGGGGCAGGCGCTGGCGGCGGCCGGGTTCGGCGCGGGCGATCCCTACGACGCGCTGCTCGACGATTACGAGCCCGAGGCGACGGCGGCCATGATCGCCGCGATGTTCGACCGGATGCGCCCGCGTCTCGTGGCCTTGCGCGAGGCGATCCTGGGCGCGGCGAATCCGCCGAAGCCGCTCTCCGGGCATTTCGCCGAGGCGCGCCAGCTCGGCCTTGCCCGCGATCTGGCCACGGCCTTCGGCTACGACTGGGAGCGCGGGCGCCTCGATCTCGCGGTCCATCCGTTCTCCTCCGGCTCGGGCAACGACGCGCGGATCACGACTCGGGTCGTCGAGGGCGATCCCTTCAACTGCTTCTATTCGACGATCCACGAGGTCGGCCACGCGACCTACGAGCTCGGCATCGACCCGGCGCATTTCTTCACGCCCTTGGGGCAGGGCGTCTCGATGGGCGTCCACGAGAGTCAGAGCCGCATCTACGAGAACCAGCTTGGCCGGAGCCGCGCCTTCACCGGCTGGCTGCACGGCCAGATGCACGCGATCTTCGGAGATTTGAGCGTCGCCACGGCCGAGGAGTTCTACCGCACCGTCAACCGCGTCCAGTCGGGCTTCATCCGCACCGAGGCGGACGAGGTGCACTACAACCTCCACATCATGATGCGCTTCGATCTCGAACGCGCGCTCTTCGGCGGCCCACTGGAGGTCGCCGATCTGGAGGATGCCTGGAACACCCGTTTCGCGAAGGATTTCGGCATCGCGGTCGACAAGCCGGCGAACGGGATGCTGCAGGACGTGCACTGGTCGGTGGGGCTTTTCGGCTACTTCCCGACCTACGCGCTCGGCAATGTCTATGCGGGGTGCCTTCACAAGGCGCTGAGGGCCGATCTGCCGGATCTCGACGCGCATCTGGCGCGCGGCGATGCGCGGCCCGCGACGGATTGGCTGCGCGAGAAGGTGCAGCGGTTCGGCGGGCTCTACCCACCGGGCGAGGTGATCGAGCGCGCCGCGGGCTTTGCGCCGGGCGAGGGGCCGCTTCTCGACTATCTCGAGGCGAAGTTCCGCGCGATCTACGGGCTCTGAGCGGATGACGCGGGACGAGAGCCGGGGCGTCTGGCTCTTGGCCGTCGGCCAGACGGCAGGCTACGCCTCGCTCGTCTACGTCTTCGGCGCGATCATCCTGTCACTGGAGGCGGGGAGCGACTGGAGCCGGGCGGAGCTGGCGCTTGGGCCGACGCTCGCGCTGCTGACCCAGGCGGTGCTTGCGCCGTTCTCGGGACGGCTCGTCGACCAGGGGCGGGGCGGGGCGCTGCTCGGCGGGGCGGCGGTGCTCGGAGGGGTCAGCCTCGCGCTTCTGTCGCAGGTAGGGCAGCTCGCTCTCTGGTACGCGTTCTGGACGGCGATCGGCGTCGCGCAGGCGGCGAGCCTCTACGAGACCTGCTTTTCCTTCCTCACGCGCCGGCTCGGACCGGAGGCGCGGCGAGCGATCATCCGGGTGACGCTGGTCGCCGGGTTCGCCTCGACCTGCGCCTTCCCGCTCGGCGCCTGGTCGGGCGCGGAGCTTGGCTGGCGCGGGGCGCTTCTGGTCTTCGCGGCGGTGGAGATCGGAATCACGCTTCCCGCCAACGTGATCGGCGTCCGGCTTCTAAGACGCGGCGCGCGGCGCGGCGGGCCGATGGTGGCCACGCCCCGGGGCGCGGTGCTCGCCGTCCTGAAGCTGCGCGAGTTCTGGGCGCTGGCCGGCTTCTTCGGGCTGACAATGGGCAACCACATGATGCTGACGACCTTCGCGCTGCCCGTTCTGACCGAGCGTGGCGCGGCCGAGGCCGTCGCGGTTCTCGTGGCCTCAACGGTCGGCCCGATGCAGGTCGCGGGACGCGTCCTCCTGATGCTCGGCGGCGCGCGCATCCGGGCGGGCGCGGCGGCGCGGGGCGTGGCGCTCGTGATGTCGCTCGGCAGCGCGGCGCTGTTGCTCGCCACCGGCCAGGTCGCGCTCTTCTTCCTCTACGCCATCTGCCAGGGCGCCTCGATCGGCATCACCTCGATCCTGCGCCCCCTCCTGACCGCCGAAGCGCTGGGCCAGGAGAATTTCGGCGCGGTGAGCGGCGCACTCGCCATGGCGCCGCTCGGGGCGATGGCGGCGGCGCCGTTCCTGGGCGCGCTGCTGATCTCCGCGGGCGGCGTGACGCTTCTCCTGTCGGTGACGCTCGGGCTCGGGCTCGGGGCCTTAGCGCTCGCGATCTGGCTGCGGACGCGCGGGATCTGACGCGGCGCGAGCGGGCGGGCGGGCTCAGGACCAGTCGGGCTTGCGCTTCTCAATGAAGGCGGCGATGCCCTCCTCGGTGTCGCGCCAGAGCATATTCTCGACCATGACCGAGGCGGCGTGGTCGTAGGCTGCGGCGCGGGTCATCTCGATCTGGTCGTAGAAGGCGCGCTTGCCGATCTTGACGGCGGCGCTGAGCTTGCCCGCCACGGTCTCGGCCAGCGCCCGGGTTTCGGCGCCGAGCGTCTGAGAGGGGACGACGCGGTTGACGAGGCCGATGTCGGCGGCGCGGGCGGTGTCGATGAACTCGCCGGTCGTCAGCATCTCGAAGGCGATCTTGCGCGGCACGTTGCGCGACAGGGCGACCATGGGCGTCGAGCAGAATAGCCCGATATTGACGCCGTTCACACCAAAGCGCGTGCCTTCGGCCGCGACCGCCATATCGCAGGAGGCAACGAGCTGGCAGCCGGCGGCGGTCGCGATTCCGTGGACTTCCGCGATGACAGGCTGGGGAAGCGCGGGGATCATCTGCATGACCTCGGCGCAGCGGGCGAAGAGATCGGCGAAATAGGCACGGCCCTTGTCCTCGGCGGCGCGGCCAGCCTGCATTTCCTTCAGGTCGTGGCCGGCACAGAACGCCTTGCCGGCACCGTTCAGGATCACGACGCGGGTCGCGTTGTCCTCTGCGAGCCTCGCGAACTCCGCCTTCAGTGCCGCGAGCATCGCGTCCGACAGCGCATTGAGGCTGCCGGGCGCGTTGAGTGTCAGGGTCGCGATGCCGCCGTCATCGGCGCGCAAGAGAAGATCGTCGCTCAACTTGTCATTCTCCCTTGGTTGGGCAAAGTCTAGGGCGCGCGGCGCGGGGAGGGAAGATGCAGACGGTCATGAGGGAAGCCGAACTGGCCGCGTTCCTCGAACGTGAGTTTCCCCAGGTCAAGGACGATTTCGCCATCGAGCGGTTGACCGGGGACGGGATCGTGGTGCGTTTGAAGGTCGCCGAACGGCATCTGAGGCCCGGCGGCACCGTGTCCGGCCCCTCGATCTTCGCTTTGGCCGACGTCGTCGTCTATCTCGCGATTCTCGCGCGGCTCGGGCCCGTGGCGCTCGCCGTTACGACGAATGGCGGAATCGATTTTCTTAGGAAGCCTGTGGCGGGCACCGACCTGATCGGCGAGGGGCGGCTATTGAAGATCGGCCGGGTACTCGCCGTGGGGGACGTCCTGATCCGCTCGGACGGCATGGAGGACCCGGTCGCGCGGGCCAGCATGACGTACTCAATCCCGCCCAACCGCTGACACAACTGCGCCTAACTAACGAATTATCAACGTAAACGGGCGAGTCTGCCGGTGGGGCGGATGCGCGCGGGAGAGGTCTATGCGCCTGAGGGGCAGGACAGGACTATTGGCATTGGTCGCCTTCGTCGCGGCCGCTATTGCCATGCCTGCCCGAACCACCACGATCGGTGTCGCGACGGTTCCCGCCTTCTGCACGCATGATCTGTCGGCGGAGGGCCAGCCGGACACGTCGACCGACTGCACGCCTTTGACTGATGGGATTCTCGTCTCATCGGGGCCGGTGTCGCGCCTCGGCGCGATGAGCGCGCCGGAGAGGCGGGCGATGTCCGATCTTTCGCCGCGCAGCACGCTATTGGCGGCTCGTGGATTTCTCTTGCGCCTCTTTGCCGATGGGGTGACCCGGTCACGCAGGTCGGATGTGCCGATGCTTCGCATCGACCTGGGGAGCGTGCGTTCGGCGCTTGTAGGGATGGGGCCCATCCCGATCGGAGTGCCGGTGATGAACGTGGCCGCGCCGGTCGCCGGGATCGATGCGAGCGATTTCGTCTTCCCGGGCGAGGCGGCGGCACGCGTTCTCCTCTGGCGGCGGCAAGGCGGTGTCGCGGAGTGGACCGGCATTTGGGGCACGGTCGTGATCCCGATGCCGTCCGGTATCCCCGAACGGCCCGAGTTGAAACGCCCCGCACCGATCAAACCCCTCTACACACCCGTGCGGTCCCCGCTCAATCTGTCGACCATCCCACCGCCGCGCCGCGTAGCGCGATCGGGAACGCCCCTTGCATTGCCCGCACAAACGGGAGGCGGGCTATCCGCCGTACCGGCGCCCGTGCCGCTGCCGCCCGCTTGGGCCGGCTTCGGCGCGGCGATTGCGCTTCTGGCTGCGCTCAGGCTCGGGCGCCGACCGGCGAAGGAAAGTTAGGGTCGAAAAATGGGGTATTTAAATACCTAATTCATAATGCATTGAAATTGCGTATGAAAATTTGCATGCGCCCTCTTGACGGTTGCGCGTCAGTGTCGCAAAAGCCTGCATCCGAATTGGACCGGCTCTCGGGCCGTCCCGCGATCCCGAATGCGAAGGGCAGACAATGAAGACCTATACCGCGAAACCGGCGGAGATCGAGAAGAAGTGGATCCTGATCGACGCGGAAGGCGTCGTTCTGGGCCGCCTCGCCACGATCGTCGCCAATCGCCTCCGTGGCAAGCACAAGCCGACGTTTACCCCGCACATGGACATGGGCGACAACGTGATCGTCATCAACGCCGACAAGGTGCAGATGACGGGCAACAAGCGCGCCGACAAGCGCTACTACTGGCATACCGGCTATCCGGGCGGCATCAAGCACCGCACGGCCGACCAGATCCTCGAGGGCGCCCATCCCGAGCGCGTCGTGATCAAAGCGGTCGAACGCATGATCTCGCGCAACCGGCTCGGCAAGCAGCAGATGTCCAACCTGCGGGTCTATGCCGGCACCGAGCATCCGCACGAGGCGCAGTCCCCCGAAGTCCTCGACGTCAAGTCGATGAACCCGAAGAACACCCGGAGCGCGTGAGCATGGCCGAAGAAATCAAATCCCTCGACGATCTGAAATCGGCCGTGTCGGACGATGTTGCCGAGATGCCGGCCGCTGAAGCGCCGCGCGAGCCGCAGCGAGACTCTCTCGGCCGCTCATACGCGACGGGCAAGCGGAAGGACGCGGTCGCCCGTGTCTGGATCAAGCCGGGCTCCGGCAAGGTCACGGTGAACGGCAAGGAAATGGACGCTTATTTCGCCCGCCCCGTGCTGCAGATGATCCTGCGCCAGCCCTTCCAGGTCGCCAATGTCGAAGGTCAGTTCGACGTGCTGGCGACGGTTGCAGGCGGTGGCCTATCGGGTCAGGCCGGCGCGGTGAAGCACGGCATCAGCCGCGCGTTGCAGCTCTATGAACCGTCGCTTCGTCCCGCGCTGAAGGCGGCTGGCTTCCTGACTCGCGACAGCCGCGTGGTTGAACGGAAGAAGTACGGCAAGCGCAAGGCGCGCCGGTCGTTCCAGTTCTCGAAACGCTGATCGAAGGCCGGATTTCCGGCTGGACACGGTAAGGGCGCGGCCGGTTGGCCGCGCCCTTTCGCTTCCGCATCCCGGCAACCGACCGTTGCGCCGTGCGGGACCGGCGATAAGTCGCCGCTGGTTCGCACCCGCCGGCGAGCCTCGGCGAGTGCGGCGCGCAAGCGTGGAATTGCGGGGAATATCGGCCTGGAGCCGCGCGATCGGGATTGCTCCGGCACGGCGATCCCGCGCCGCTCATGTTGCCTGCCGGACCCGATCACGCGCATTTGTGCGGCTGCCCGATTGACGGCGAACCGGACGCGACGTCATGTTCGCTGCATTGAGGCAGAACACGAGAGCAGAAAATGCCCGTCAAGACCCGCTACCACAGCTCCCCCGGGGGCTTCGACATGCTTGGGCTGCGCCAGAACGCGACAGGCGGCGTGGAGATCATCTACGACGATGGCGTCAAGCGCAGGCTGAAATGGCGCGTGTGTTCGCCCGCGTCGGAAGGCGCGATCGGCGAGGCGCTGCGGCATGCGGTCAACCAGACCCGTGTGCTGCCCGCGCTCTATTCCGAGTTGAAGCGCCGCTCCATCGCCGTCGAGTCTATCTCCAGCTAACCAGGTGCCTGCCGCCATCGATCCTGCCGTCGGTCACGACGGCAGGACGATTGTCGCGCGCATGAAGGTGACGGCCCGCGCCGTCAGGATCACGCGGTCGCCGGCGCGCCGGCCGCGAAGGCTGCCGCCGCGCGGCGAGGCCTGGAAAGCCGCGAGGTCCTCGCGCCCGAGGCGGTCGGCCCAGTAGGGTATCAGCGTCGCGTGGGTCGACCCGGTCACGGGATCCTCGGGGATGCCCGCCGCCGGCGCGAAATAGCGTGACACGAAATCAACCGGATCGCCGTCGTGGCTGCGCCCGCCCTTCGCGGTGATGCAGAGCCCCTGGCCGTCCAGCGCGGCGATGCCGGCGAGGTCCGGCGCGAAGTTCCGGACCGCCTCGGACGAGGCCAGTTCGACGAAGAAATTCTCGAAGTTCCTCGCTCCTGCAACCGGCATTTCGTTGAACAGCGCGGTAAGCGAGTCAGGCAGGGGGTTAAGCGGGTCGGGCGGCAGCGCGGGGAAATCGAGGTCATAGGCGCCGTCGGCTCGCGGAATCACGATCAATTCGCCTACCTTACGGGTCGCGAAGGCGATGGGTCCCTTCGCGCCGTATTCCGTCGCGAGCACATGGGCCGAGGCGAGCGTCGCGTGGCCGCAAAACGCGACCTCTTTCACGGGTGTGAACCAGCGAAGCGCGCGCGCGGCCCCGGCGCCGGTGACGAAAACCGTCTCGGCGAGATTGTTCTCGGCGGCGATGGCCTGCATTTCAGGCTCGGGCAGCGGCGCGTCGGAGACGAGGACCGCCGCAGGGTTGCCTGCAAAGACGCGGTCGGTGAAAGCGTCGACCTGAAACATCGTGAATTCGCGCATCGTTGCCTCTTGCGGAAAAAGTCGGCCGGGACGGGGCCCGGCCGAAGAAACGGGCCCATTGGGGATCGACAGGCCCGGTCAGGGAGTCCAGAACGGCTTGGCGATTTCGTGGTCGCGCCCGGCCCGCGTCAACCCGATATCGTCAATCAGACGATCATCGAGCCGCTCGAGCGCCCGGCGGCTTCGCTGCCGCCGGACCCAGAGAAACAACATGGAGCCGACGCGACCCACCGGCGTGGCGAAAGCATGCGCGCGCGCGGCGGAGCGAGAGATGTGAGAGCGGAGGGAGAAAGACATATCGTGACTATTGTGTTGATACATATTGCGGTTCAATTCTGAATAATGCATACAATATGAAAGTTGTGTCATCCATGGGAATATTGTCTTGGGTACAATGTGGCAGCCAGACCTCTCACTATTTGACGGACCGAAATACCTGGCCCTGACAAGGTCGCTGCGCGAAGCAATCCGCAGGGGTGAGCTGGCCGAAGGTTCGCGCCTGCCGCCGGTGCGCGACCTTGCATGGCGCCTCGGCATGACACCAGGCACGGTGGCGCGCGCCTATCAGATCGCGACGCAGGAGGGACTATTGGAGGCTGCCGTGGGACGCGGAACCTTCGTCGCCGCGAGCGAGCCGCGCTTCGGCGCCAGTCAGCCTTTGTTCCTGGAGCCGCGCGCGGGAACACATGATCTCGCGGCTGCGGGGTCCCGACCGGCCGATCTGCGCACGCCACAGCTTCCCGATGTCGGGCAGGGTGCCGCGATTGCGGCCGTTCTCGCGCGCATGGCCGAGGCGGGTGCGTCCGACTATCTCGGTTATCCGGGCCTGAGACGCGACGGAACGCTGCGGCGCGCCTTTGCGCAGTGGCTGGAGGACCGAGTGCTAGGCCCCGTCGCCGCCGACGACATCGTGCTAACCCATGGCGGTCAGAACGGTATCAACCTGGCGCTGCAATGCTGCCTGAAGGGCGCCCGGCCCCATGTCGTCTGCGAAGAACTCGCCTATCCCGGCTTCCGCCACGCGGCCCGCCTCAACCGCGCCGAGATCGTGCCGGTGGAGATCGACGGGGCGGGGATGTGCGCCGAGGCGCTCGATGCGGCCTGCCGCCGGACCGGAGCCCGCATCGTCTGCGTCACGACGGACGCGCAGAACCCCACGACGGCGCGGATGCCGCGCGAGCGGCGGGACGAGATCGTGAAGGTGGCGCGCCGGCATGACCTGCAGATCATCGAGGACGACTGCTATTCGATCCAGAGCGCGACCGAACCGGCCCTGCGGGCGCTCGCGCCCGAACGCACCTGGCACGTCACCTCGATCTCCAAGGCGCTTGCGGCGGGACTCCGGTTCGGGGCCGTCGTCTGCCCGCCCGGGCTCGGCGAGGCCGGGCGGCTGGCCGCCCAGCACGCCTATTTCGGCCTCGCGCGGCCGGTGACGGAGATCGTCGAGGCGCTGCTGGTCTCTGGTGAGGCGGCGCGCCTGCGCGATAAGGTCCATGCCGTTTTTGCGCAGCGGCTAGAACTGACGCTGAATATCCTCGGCCGCTACGACCTTGCCTGGCAGCGCGGACTCGCCTTCGTGTGGCTTCGTCTGCCGCAGGGCTGGCGCGCTTCGACCTTCGCGCGCGACGCCGAGACGGCAGGCGTACTCGTGCGGTCGGCCGACGAATTCGCGCTGATCGGTAGCCATACGCCCAACGCCGTCCGCATCGCGCTGAACGGCGCGTTGCCCGAACGCGACTTCGCCCGGGCGCTGGAGGTCATGGCGCGGCTTCTCGACAACCCGCCGGGCGACCTGCCGGTCTGACGGCAATGGTGGGGCGGATCATCGAAACCGACGCCTGTGTGGCGGAAGGCGTGGCCTGGCTTGCCGCGCGCGATCCGCGATTCGCGGCGCTTCTGGCCGAAACCGGGCCCCTGCCGCTCCGCCGCAGGCCGGATGGCTTCGCGGCCCTTCTGGATGCGGTTCTCGGCCAGCAGGTCTCGACGGCCTCCGCCGATGCGCTCTGGGCGCGGATGGAGGCGGCGGGGCTCGTGAGCGAAGCGGCCATCGCCGCGGCGACCGAGGACGATCTGCGCGCCTGTGGCCTGTCGCGCCAGAAGATCCGATACGCCGTTGCGCTGGCGCAGGCGCGCGTCGATTACGATGCACTGCGCCGGGCGTCCGACGAGGAGGTGATCGCGACTCTGACGGCCCTTCCGGGCATTGGCCGCTGGACTGCGGAGGTCTATGCGATCATCTCGCTCGGCCGCGCGGATGTCTTCGCGCCCGGTGATCTCGCGCTACAGGAATCGGCCCGGCTCGTCTTTGGACTGCCTGAACGGCCGGGCGAACGCGCGCTCCGCGCGATGGCCGAGGAGTGGCGCCCGTGGCGGGCGGTTGCGGCCCGCGCGCTCTGGGCCTACTACCGGGTGAACAAGCGGCGCGAGGGGATGAGGTGACACGTGAGTTGAAATTCGGGCGCCGGGCGGCGCATTCGGGAAAGGCGCGATCGCTCGTCATGTTCCTGCACGGCTACGGGGCGGATGGGGCGGACCTTCTGGGCCTCGCCGATTCGCTTGGCCCCCATTTGCCCGACACCGTCTTCATCGCGCCCGACGCGCCCGAGCCCTGTGCCGGCAACCCCTTCGGACGCCAGTGGTTCCCGATCCCCTGGCTCGATGGCTCGTCCGAGGCGGAGGCGACTTCAGGCATCACGCAGGCGGCAGACGATCTCAGCGCCTTTCTCGATGCCACTCTCGCCGAGGAAGCGATGACGCCCAGCCAGCTTGTCGTCTTCGGATTTTCGCAAGGCACGATGATGGCGCTGCACGTGCTGCCGCGGCGGCCCGCGCCGGTCGCGGGCATCGTCGCCTTTTCGGGCCGGCTCGTCGCGCCCGAACGGCTCGCGGCGGAGGCGGTGTCGAAACCGCCCGTGCTGCTCGTCCACGGCGATCAGGACCCGATGGTGCCTTTCGAGGACATGGGCTTTGCCGGACGGGCACTGACGGATGCCGGTTTCGAGACCTACGGGCATGTCATGAAAGGCACGGGCCACGGCATCGCGCCCGACGGGCTGTCGGTCGCGCTCGCCTTTCTCAAGGAAAGACTGCCCGCGGGCTGAGGCTGCCGGTCGGTCAGAACCAGAGCCCTGGCTCGGCAAACTCCACCGAGTTGCCGGCCGGATCGCGGATGTAGATCGACCGCGCGCCATTCGGCCACCGGAAGTCCGCCTCGATCTCCACGCTCGCCGCTTCGAGATGCGCGCGCCAGGCGTCGAGCGTCTCGGCCGCTACCGAGAAGCAAAAGTGACCCGGTCCTGTCGCCCCGTGCGGCGGGACGGGCAGACGGGCATCCGGTGCGGGCGGGATCGAAGTGGCTTGCGGATCGAAGACGAGAAGGATGGACGCCCCGAGCGCGAAGAATACGTGCCGCCCCTCCTGTCGGCGGATCACCGGCAGGCCGAGCGTGCCGCCGTAGAACGCCTCGGCGGCGTCGAGATCATCCGTGTAGAGCGCGGATTCCAGCGTTCCGAGAATTTCGGGAATTTCCACGGTACCGTCACCTCGCTGTCACTTTCCTGAGAGACAAGGATACTCGACATAGCGGGGCTTGTCAGAGCCGAAACGCCAGATATAGTTGTCGGCAAGACGGGGCGGCAATCCCGCCTCCCCACAAGCCACAGCAGGTCTGGGCAAGGACGGGTGAAAGGATGCTGGACAGGGCTGAAGACGGCGAGTTCAGAACCAGCTTCGTGCGGGAGCCTTCGTCGTTGAAGCATTTTCCCGCGCTGGTGCTCAATGCAGATTTCCGGCCGCTGTCCTACTATCCGCTGTCGCTCTGGCCCTGGCAGGAGGCGATCAAGGCCGCCTATCTCGACCGGGTGACGATCCTTGCCGAGTATGACGAGGTGGTCCGCTCTCAGCGCACGGCGATCCGAATCCCCTCGGTGGTCGTGCTGAAGGACTACGTCAAACCCCAGAAGCGCGTGGCCTTCACGCGCTTCAATCTTTTTCTGAGGGACGAATTCTGCTGTCAGTACTGCGGCTCGAAGGGCGACCTTACGTTCGACCATGTCCTGCCCCGGTCGAGGGGAGGAGTGACGAGCTGGGACAACGTCGTGGCCGCCTGTGCGCCGTGCAATCTGCGAAAAGGGAACCGGCTTCTGAAGCGATCTGGCCTGACGCTGCGCCGCCCGCCGCATCGGCCGAACGCCGAAGAGATGCAGCGCGCCGGGCGGCGATTCCCGCCCAACTATCTTCATGAAAGCTGGGTCGACTATCTCTACTGGGACGCAGAGCTCGACGCCTGACGCGCCACCACATTCGCGATCCCCGACGCTACTACCGGCTCTTCGGGGTGCGGGTGCGCTTCTTCTGCGGACGCGCGCGACCTGAATAGTTGCGCCGCGGCCCGTCTCGTGACGGCTTTACCTTTGACCCGCCACGGCTAATCTGTCGCCACGCGACCGAAGGGAGAGGCAATGGCCGACGCTTTTTTCAAGCCGATCTCGGGGATGGAGCTGCCACGCTTCGCGGGCATCCCAACCTTCATGCGGCTCCCGCACGTGTCCGAGGACCATTCGCGCGCAGGCGATGTTCAGATCGGCCTGGTCGGGCTGCCGTGGGACGGCGGCGTGTCGAACCGTCCGGGTCCGCGCCACGGGCCGCGGCAGCTGCGCGACTATTCGACGATGATCCGCGCGCAGCATGCGGCCAGTGGGCTGCGCCCGTTCGAGGCCGCGAATTGCGCCGACCTCGGCGATGTCGGCCCGAACCCGGTCGACAACCCCGATACGCTGCGGCGATTCGAAGAGTATTTCGCCAGGCTCGAGACGCGCGGCATCCGGCCGCTTGTCGCGGGCGGCGATCACCTCTGCACGCTCCCTGTCCTGCGCGGGCTGGCCAGGGGGGCGCCGCTTGGCCTCGTCCATTTCGACAGTCACACGGACCTCTTCCCGCCCTATTTCGGCGGCACGACGCTGACCCACGGTAACCCCTTCCGCTCGGCCGTGGAGGAAGGGCTACTCGACCCCAAACGTATGATCCAGATCGGGATTCGGGGGACGATGTACGATGCCGAAGACCGCGACTTCGCCAAGGCGCATGGCATCCGCATCGTCACGATTGAGGAATTTTTCGACCGCGGCATCGACGACGTGATGGCCGAGGCGCGTGAGATCGTGGGCGATCGGCCCGCCTACATGTCCTATGATATCGATTTCGTCGATCCGTCGGTCGCGCCAGGGACGGGCACCCCCGAATGGGGCGGACCGAATGCCTACGAGGCCATCCGGGTCGTGCGCGAATGTGCCGGGTTGAACATCGTCGCGGCCGATCTGGTCGAGGTCTCGCCGCCCTTCGATCCAACCGGCGGCACAGCGTGGCTCGGCGCCTCGTTGATGTTCGAGATGCTCTGCGTCATGGTCGCCGCGTTGTAAACGCTCGAGGCTCAGGCCTGCGCGGCCGTGATGATGATCTCGACCAGATATTCGGGTGCGGCGAGCTTCGCCTCGCCGGTCGCCCGCGCCGGGGCGTGACCTTTCTGCACCCAGTCGTCCCAGACCGCGTTCATCGCCGCGAAGTCCGACCCGATATCGGCCAGCCAGATCTGTGCGCGCAGGATCCGCGTCTTGTCCGAACCGGCAAGCGCCAGCAGCCGCTCGATCTCCTTGAGACAGTCGCGCGTCTGAGCGGCGACATCGCCGCCGGGCTCTCCGACGACGCCGGCGAGATGGACGATGCCGTTGTGGATGACGGCGTTGGACATCCGCTTGCCGGTTTCGAACCGGGTGATGGCTGTGCTCATGCGATCTGCTCCTGAAGCGATGATACAAGCCTCACCTATCCGCCCGCCGGGCGGAAGCAAAGCCTTCTGGGGACTTCGTGCCGGCGTCAGGCGCCGAGCAGCTCCAGCGCCGCGTTCAGGTCGGCCACAGAGCCGTCATGGTCGCCGGATTCGTGCTTGGCCTTGCCGGACTCGTAGAGCTCCATCACCGACGCCTTGGTCGCGTCGTCGGCGGTTGTGCTCTGCATGGCCTCGTCGATCTGGGCCATGATCGAGGGGCATTCATTGGCGAAAGCGGGCATGGTCATCGCGGCCAGAGCGATGGCGGAGAGAACGGTTTTCTTCATGACTTGTCTCCTCGTGTTGCCGACGGTTCGTCACTTCATTCCCGAAGACATGGAGCGGGTGAAGGGAATCGAACCCCCTTCGTAAGCTTGGGAAGCTTCTGCTCTACCATTGAGCTACACCCGCCTCAGCGCCTGATTACTCCGTGACGGAAACTCAGGCAAGGGGGAAGGCGGGTCGCCGTCAGGCTGGTGCGACGCGTCTCGGCCTGGCCGGAATCACCGCCATCAATCATCCGGCACGCTGCCGGTGATCTCGATATCCGCCCAGATGGGCAGGTGATCCGAGGCGATCCGGGCGGGCGGGCCGTCGAATACGCCGGCATCGCGCAGATGCATGCCCTCGGATACGGCGACCCGGTCGAGCGCGCCAATCGGCTGCGGCGAGGGAAAGCTCCGACCGGGCGTGTGAAGACGGTAGCCCTGGCCGAGCATCTCGGCGCCGCCCGCCGCGGACCAGTCGTTGAAATCGCCTAGTATCGCCGTCGGCATCGCCCCGCGACGGCTCAGGGCCGCCCGGATCGCCGCCAACTGCATCCTGCGAAAGCGGCGAATCAGCCCGAGATGGACGCCAACTACCCTGACCCTGATGCCGTCGATGTCGAGTTCGGCCAAGATCGCGCCGCGCGGCTCGAGCCCCGGCAGAATGATCCGCCGGATCTGGGTCACGTCCAGCCCGTTCCGCACGAGGATGGTCTGACCATGCCAGCCAAGGCTCGGCCCGTCCGGCGCAAAGGGCAGAAGACCGAAATCCGTTTCTTTTTCCAAGAGTCCGTGCGGCAGCGCGGCTGGGCGAGGGGCAAGGCGGTGGTCGACCTCCTGCAGGGCGACGATGTCGGCCCGCAGCGCGTTTAGCACGTTGACGATGCGGCGCGGTTGGCGGCGCCGGTCGAGGCCGAGGCATTTGTGCACGTTGTACGAGGCGAGGCGCAGTTTCATGACCAGCGTCTTATCCCGGCTTCCCAGACCTGTCGCCGGCCACCGGAAACCTGGGCTGGCAGTCCGTCGCGCCATCTCGGGCGTAGGTCTGCGCCGCTTCCGCGCGCCACGCGTCGCGCCCTTCGCTCGTTCCAATGCAGGTCATGTGCCGCAGAAGGTGCGCCGGACCTCTTCGTCCGGAGTGGGGGCAAGGGCGTATTCCGCCGCCCCGGGGTTTTCCCCGAATGGTGTCGAGAGAACGTCGTTCAGCCGCGAGAAGGGCTCGTAGTCGCCCTTAACCGCCGCCTGAATGGCTGCTTCCACTTGGTGGTTGCGCGGAATAACGAAAGGATTGGCGCGGCACATGCGATCCTTCGGGTCGTCCTCGCGCGCGACCCGATCGGTCCAGCGCGCCGCCCAGGCGTCGAAGCCTGTTGGGTCGGCGAATTCGGCGCGCGCGCCGCCATCCGCAAGGCCCCGGAACGTGCGCGTGAAATCGGCCTGCCCTTCGGCCATGAGCGTCAACAGGTCCTCGATCAGGGTGTCGTCGCCCTCTGCTTCGGTCGCAAGACCGATCTTGGCACGGAAGAGCCGAAGCCACTCGGGTTGGTAGATGTCCGGGAAACGATTAATCGAGGCGGTTGCGGCCTCGATCGCCGGCTCTTCATCACCCATGAGCGGCAGAAGGCAGGAGGCGAATTGCGCGAGGTTCCAGACGGCGATGCGCGGCTGGTTGGCGTAGGCGTAGCGGCCGAACTGGTCGATCGAGGAAAAGACTTTGGCCGGATGATAGGCATCCATGAAGGCACAAGGCCCATAGTCGATGGTCTCGCCCGAGATCGCCATGTTGTCGGTGTTCATCACGCCGTGGATGAAGCCGAGGCTCATCCACCGCGCCAGAAGCCGCGCCTGCGCCGCGACGACCGCGTCGAGAAGCGCGAGCGGGCCGTCGGCGTCGGGGTAGTGGCGATTAATGACGTGCTCAGTCAGGAGCTTCAGCGCCTCGGCGTCCTGGCGGGCGGCGAAAAACTGGAACGTGCCGACGCGGACATGGCTCGCGGCCACGCGGGCGAGGACGGCGCCGGGCAGGGCGCTTTCGCGCCAGACCGGCTCACCGGTCGTCACGGCGGCAAGCGCCCGGGTCGTCGGCACGCCAAGCGCCGCCATCGCCTCGGAGACGATGTACTCGCGGATCACCGGCCCGATCCAGGCTCGACCGTCGCCCCTGCGCGAAAACGGCGTCTGGCCTGCGCCCTTGAGCTGGATGTCGAACCGCGCGCCGTCCGGGGCCACGACCTCGCCCATCAGGATCGCGCGACCGTCGCCGAGTTGCGGCACCCAGCCGCCGAACTGATGCCCGGCATAAGCCTGGGCGAGGGGCGCCGCGCCCTCCGGCACTGCATTGCCGGACAGCATGGCCACGCCCTCTGGTGCGGCGAGCGCCGCGGGGTCGAGCCCGAGCCGACGCGCCAGAGCGTCGTTTACGGCGATTAGGCCGGGTTCCGCGACGGGCACCGGTTTTTGCCGGACGAAGAACCGGTCCGGCAGCCGCGCGTAGGAATTGTCGAAGGCGATGTCGAGAGCCATGCCCTATATCTAGAGCGTGTGGCTCATAAGAAAATACCCTTCGCGTGGTTCGAAGCCTGCGTGGCGGTAAAACCGCTGCCCCGCTTGGTTGTCGCGCGAAACCTCGAGATGCAGCGCCCTTACGCCGCGTGCCTTGAGTTCGGCCGTTACGAGGTCGAGCGCCGCCTGACCGTGGCCCTTCCCGCGCGAGGCGGGAACGAGGAAAAACTCGTCGACGAAGGCGTCCTGGCCACCCATCTCGATCGACCAGCCAAAGGTGATGGCGATATAGCCGATTGGCGCGGAGTGCGTGCCGATCAGCCAGACCGCGCCGAAATCCGATCCTTTCAGGAGCGGTGCGAGCGCGGCGCGGCGGGCCTCGGGGGACGAAGCGATGCCTTCATGGGAGTGGTAGGCGGCGACGAGCGGCAGGATTAGATCGATATCCTCGGGTCCGGCACGGTGCAGCATGGGTCACAACCTTCCGATACGTTCGGTCAAGAGAGTGTAGAACCCTTCGGCGTCGACGTCGCCCATGAACATCGCATTGGCCGCGCGGCCAGAGACGCGCCACCAGTCGGCGACCGTCATGCCGGTCGTGAACCGGCCCTCGGTTTCGATCTCGACGTTGATGTGGCGGCCCGAGAAGAGGTCGGGTTTCAAAAGATAGGCGATTGTGCACGGATCGTGCAGCGGCGCGCCCTCCGAGCCGTACTTCGCCATGTCGAAGCGTTCGAAGAAATCCGTCCAGCTCGCGACGGAATGGCCGACCTTGGTACCGAGGCCCCGGAACGCCTCGACCCGGGCGCGCGTGGTCAACACCTTGTGCGTGACGTCGAGCGGCATCACGACGATGGGCAGACCCGAGCGGAACACGATGTCAGCGGCCTCCGGGTCGACATAGATGTTGAACTCGGCCGCGGGCGTGACATTGCCGACCTCGAAATAGGCGCCGCCCATCAGGACGATTTCCGCCACCCGGCCGACGATGTCGGGAGCGTGGCGGAAGGCCGTAGCGATGTTGGTGAGCGGGCCGATCGGGCAGAGCGTCACGCTGCCCGAGGGTTCCGCGCGCAGCGTCTCGATCAGGAAGTCGACCGCGTGGGCGTCCTGGAGCGGCATGACGGGGTCGGGAAGGTCGATCCCGTCGAGGCCCGTCTTGCCATGGACATGTTCGGCGGTGACGAGCTGGCGGGTAAGCGGCGCCTCGCAGCCGGAGAAGACCCGGACGTCGTCGCGGCCGGCCAGTTCGCACACGATCCGCGCGTTCTTCGACGTGAGCGGCAGTGGCACGTTGCCGGCCACGCAGGTGATGCCCAGCACCTCCAGTTCGGGCGAAGCGAGCGCCAGCAGAATCGCCACGGCGTCGTCCTGGCCGGGGTCGGTGTCGATAATGATCTTGCGCGGCGACATCGGTCTGGCCCTCCCCCGGCGGACCGAGAGTGGCGCGGGGGCGACACGTTGTCCAGATGCGCGAGACGCCTGATCTGCAACCAAAAGTTGTCAAACGTTCGCCATATTTGGCTGAGAGCCTGTTTACCACACCGGGGAAAGGCCACCACAATGACCGCTGCGTCTTACGAGGTTCTTGTTCATGCAGGTGCCCATTGCTGCGGCGCCGAGGATTTCCAGCGTTTTTTGGGTGCGAACCGCGCCGCGCTGAAGGCATCGGATATCGACCTTGCCTATCCAGGCCGCACCGGCGCGCCCGGCGGCACATTCGACTGCGCCCTTCCCGAACCGCGCCACGAGGGCGCCGAGATCGAGGCCATCGCCGGCAAGGTCGCCGCCACGCTCGCGCCTGCCTTCGAGGGCGGCCGGCGGATGATCTTGTCCGAACACGATCTGGCCGGGCGTATGGCCAACCTGCTCGGCGGTCGTTTCTATCCCGCCGCCCGCAAGCGGGCCGAGGCGCTGCGCGAGGCGCTCGACCAGCCCGTCGAGCACCTCGTGATGACGGTCATACCGTATGACGAGCTATTCGTCGCCGCGTGGAGACGCTTTGCGCTCGACCGGCTGATGGAGCCTTTCGCCGAATACGCGCCTGCCATGGCGACGTTCACAGGCGGATGGGTCGACACGATCGAGGCGATGCGCGACGCACTCGGCGCGAGGCAGGTCACCATTCTGGCGACGCGGCCATCGCCCAAGGAGCTCCTGACCCATCTCGCGCCCGCGCTTAGATTGCAGGAACCCGCATTGCCAGCGCCAATGCCTGTCATCACCGACAGCGCAATCGCCATGATCCAGCGGCACTACCGGCAGAGTGCGCGCTTCGCGCCCGGCCAGCGCGAACGTATCCTCGCCTTCCATGCCCGTCAGCCACAGGCGGCGGTCGAGCATGGCTTTGCGGGGCTTCAGCTTGCCGATCTCAAGGGCCGCTATGTCGCCGATATCGACACCCTGGCGCGGATGCAGGGTGTCACCGTCGTGGGCAACTTCATGCCCGCGATGGCCGCCGAATAAATCGAGCAGAGCCACGATGCGAAAAGCCCCGGCCGAATGGCCGGGGCTTTTCCTCTTTCTGCGTGGCGCTCAGCCGTCGAAGTTCACCACTTCCATGATCTTCAGCGCCTCCGGGCGGGATTTCGCGACAACCATGAGGTTCAGCGTGTCAGGCGTGAAGTCGCCCCAACTTGCCACGAGCTCCGATCTCGCTACGCCCGGCTTGACCGGGAATTCGTGATTGATCTCGGCGTAGATCTTCTGCGCCTCGTCGGACGACAGGAACTCCATAAGCTTCAGCGCGGCGTCGTGGTTTGGCGCGGACTTGGTCATTGCCATGCCCGAGACATTCATGTGCGTGCCGCCACCCTCGAAGGTCGGAAAGACGATGCGCACGGAATTCGCCCATTCCGCCTGTTCGGGGTCGGCGAGCATTGCGCCCATGTAATAGGTGTTGCCGAGCGAGATGTCGCATTCGCCCGCCCAGATCGATTTGACCTGCGCGCGGTCGTTGCCTTCGGGCTTCTTGGCGAGGTTGGCGCGCAGGCCCGCCGCCCATTTCTTGGCATAGTCGGCGCCGTGATGCTGGATCATCGCCGCCATCAGGCCGAGGTTGTAATCGTGCGTGCCGGGGCGGGTGCAGATCCGGCCCTTCCATTTCGGGTCAGCGAGATCCTCGTAGGTCGTGACCTCGCCGTCCGCGACCCGCTCCTTCGAAGCATAGACGATGCGCGCACGCGTCGTCAGGCCGAACCACTGGTTTCCGGGATCGCGAAACTCCGCAGGTATGTTCGCCTCGAGCACGTCGGATCCGACCGGCTGCGTAACGCCCGCCTCGACGACCTGTGAGAGCTTGGCGATATCGACCGTCAGGACGAGATCGGCGGGGCTGCGGTCGCCCTCGCTCTGCAGCCGTTCGACCATGCCCTTGTCGATATGCGCGACGTTCACGTCGATCCCCGTCTCGGCCGTGAAGGCGTCAAATAGCGGCTGGATCAGCTCCGGCTGGCGGAGCGAATAGACGTTGACCTCCTCGGCGAAAGCAGGTGCGGCCAACGCAATCAGCGAGAGGCTGAAAAGGGGTGCCCGGATGGACATAGTCGACTCCTTTAGTCAGATATTCACAGCGCGGTTATTGCCGATGCGGCAGGCGCGGTCAATACCCGATCAAAGAACTCGGAAAAGGCTGCTCAAGATTGGCGTGCGGCTCGTTTGCCATGCGATTCAACTTCCACTTCGTTCACGTCTGCCTTTTCAGCTTGTTTGGCCGCGTCCCATAGCGCGTCCATCTCGGCCAGGTCCGATTCTTCGGGCCGCCTACCGAGCGCGGCGAGCGCGACTTCGATGGCGCGGAACCGTCGCGTGAACTTGGCGTTCGCCGCGCGAAGTGCCGCCTCGGGGTCAATCTTCAGATGGCGGGCGAGATTGGCGACGACGAAGAGAAGATCACCGAATTCCTCGAAGGTCTCGGCTTCGCTCATCGTCTCGCGCGCCTCGTTCAGCTCCCGCGCCTCCTCGGTGATCTTGTCGATCACATCATCGGTCGAGGGCCAGTCGAAGCCGACACGCGCCGCGCGGTTCTGCAGTTTAAGCGCCCGCGTCAGCGCCGGGAGCCCCGCCGCGATCCCGTCGAGCGTGCCCCGCTCGGCCTTGCCCGCACGCTCGGCCGCCTTCATCCGCTCCCAGTCGCGGGTCTGATCGTCGGCGGTCTTGTCGCGAGATTCGCCGCCGAAGACATGCGGATGGCGCGCGACCATCTTGTCGGAGATCGAACGGACCACCGCGTCGAAGTCGAAATGACCCGCTTCCGAGGCCAACTGCGCATGATAGACTGTTTGCAGGAGAAGATCGCCGAGTTCGCCCCGCAGCTCGGCCCAGGCGCGCCGTTCGATCGCGTCGGCGACCTCGTAGGCCTCCTCGATCGTGTAGGGGGCGATCGTGTCGAAATCCTGTTCGACATCCCATGGGCAGCCGGTTTCGGGATCGCGCAGCCGGGCCATGATCTCAAGAAGCCGGGGCATGCCGCCATGGGGGTCGAGGCAAAGTTGCTGGCTGTCGTCGCCGCTCATCGGGCTTCCTTCCCATTCGCGTGTTGGTCTAGGCTGGCCGTATCGAGGGAGGCGAGACCATGCCGGTTCTGAACAGTATTGCGGAAATGGCCGGGGAGATGAAGGCGTGGCGGCGTCACCTGCACGCCCACCCCGAACTCGGACTCGATTGCGTCGAGACGGCGGAGTTCGTCGCGGCGCGGCTGCGGGAGATAGGAGTTGATGATATCCACGAGGGGATCGGGCACACCGGGATAGTCGCTCTGATCCGGGGCCGGGCGGAGGGCCGGACCGTCGGTCTCAGGGCTGACATGGACGCCCTGCCGATGACCGAGACGACCGGGGCGGACCACGCTTCTACCGTGCCCGGGCGAATGCATGCGTGCGGTCATGACGGACACACCACGATGCTATTGGGCGCGGCGAAGTACCTCGCCTCTACGCGCAACTTCGCCGGCACCGTCGCGCTGATCTTCCAGCCCGGCGAGGAAACCGGCGAGGGCGGTCCGGCGATGCTCGCCGACGGGATGATGGAGCGGTTCGGCATTGAGGAGGTCTACGCGCTCCACACCTCGCCCAAGCAGGATCTCGGCGTCTTCATCACGCGGCCGGGTCCGTTCATGGCCGCAGTGACGGATTTCGACATCCGCATCCGGGGGCGCGGCGGCCATGCCTCCCGCCCGCAGGACACGCGCGATCCGATCGCGGCGGCGCTGACGATCGGCACCGCGATCCAGACGATCGTCGCGCGCAACAACGACGCCGGCGAGGCGCTCGTCGTCTCGATCACGCAGATCCATGCCGGCAGCGCGCACAACGTCATTCCGGCCGAGGCCCATATCGGCGGCACCATCCGCAGCTATCGGCCGGAGGTTCAGGACATGGTGCGCACCCGGATACGCGACATCGGCGAGGGGATCGCCAGGGCGATGGGCGTCGAGGTCGAGATTGGGCGCCGGATCGACCTCGCGCCGACGGTGAACGATCCGGCCCGCACGAAATTCGCCTTGTCGGTGGCGCGCGAGATCAGCGGCGAAGGCAAGGTGATCTCGGACCATCCGCCGCTCATGGGGTCGGAGGATTTCGGCGCGATGCTGGCCGCGCGCCCGGGCGCGATCCTCTTCATGGGGCAGGGGATCGGTCCGATGGTGCACGAAACGGATTTCGACTTCTGCGATGACGCCGCGCCGGTAGGTGCGAGCTATTTCGCGCGGCTCATCGAGCGGGCACTCCCCATCGAGTGAACCGGGTCGGTGTTCGGAATCGGGATTGCCTGTGACGCGCGACTCTGGAATCGTCGTTCGGTCTGCATGAGCGAGGTGCCCCCGTGCCCGTCCTGAACCGCATCGCCGATTTCGCGCCCGAAATGTCCGAGTGGCGCCGCCACCTGCACGCCCATCCCGAGCTTGGCTTCGACTGCCACCGGACGGCGGCCTTCGTCGCCGAGCGCCTGCGCGCGTTCGGCGTGGACGAACTGCATGAGGGCATCGCCGAAAGCGGCATCGTCGCGATCGTGAACGGGCGCGGCGAGGGGCCGACCATCGGGCTCCGCGCGGACATGGACGCGCTGCCCATCGCGGAGGAGACGGGGTCGGACCATGCCTCGACCGTGCCGGGCGTCATGCACGCTTGCGGCCATGACGGGCACACCACGATGCTTCTCGGCGCGGCGAAATACCTCGCCGAGACGCGCCGCTTCCGGGGCCGCGTGGCGCTTATCTTTCAGCCCGCCGAGGAGGAGGGCGGCGGCGGCGAGGTGATGGTGGAGGAGGGCATACTGGAGCGGTTCGGCATTGCCGAGGTTTACGCGCTGCACAACGTGCCCAACATCCCGCTCGGTCATTTCGTGACGACGCCCGGCCCGATCATGGCCGCCGTCGACACCGCGCGCGTCGTCGTGACGGGCAAGGGCGGGCATGGAGCCTATCCTCACGAATGCATCGACCCGATCCCGGCCGTCGTCGGCATGGTCGGCGCGCTCCAGACCATCGCCAGCCGGAACGTCAACCCGCTCGACGAGGTCGTCGTCTCGGTGACCGAGATCCATGCCGGAACCGCGTCAAACATCATCGCCGAGACCGCCCGGTTCGTGGCGACGATCCGCACCTTCCGCGAGGAGGTCCGGATGCAGGTCAAACGCCGCTTCAAGGAGATCGTGACAGGCCAGGCCGCCGCCTTCGCCGTCCGCGCCGAGATCGATTACGAGCTCGGCTATCCTGCAACGGTCAACGCGCCTGACCAGACCGCATTCGCAGCCGATGTTGCGCGCGAAATCGCGGGTGCCGCGGGCGTGAATGACGCAGGCGGCCGCGAGATGGGAGCCGAGGATTTCTCGTACATGCTTGAGCAGCGGCCCGGCTGCTATCTCTTCCTGGGCCAAGGGCCTGGGGCGGGGCTGCACCATCCGGCCTACGAGTTCAATGACGAAGCGGCACCCTATGGCGCGAGTTGCTTTGCGCGCCTCGTGGAGCGCGCCCAGCCGCTGGACTGAGGCAGTTTGCAACGTCGTCGGTGGATCGGCGCCCGGCGCGCCAATCGGCTGGCGAGAGGCCCGTTTGCCGTTTGAACGCGCGGCTGAATGCGGCTTCGGAACTGTAGCCGACGCGCCGCGCAACCGTTCCCACTTTGACCCCACCGTCGCCGAGGAGCCGCGCTGCGAGCTCCAACCGCCATGTGGCGAGATAGCGCATCGTCGGTAGGCCCGTAGCCTCCGCAAAGCGCTCTGCCAGCACCGATCTCGAGGAGGCCGCTTGCGAGGCGAGTTGGCCAAGAGTCCAGGGCCGGGCGGGTTCGGCGTGTATGGCCCGAAGCGCCGCGCCCACGACCGGATCGGCGAGCGCGCCAAGCCATCCCCTTCGCTCCCCGGATTCCTGCGCCAGGTAACGGCGGACTGCCTCGACGAAGATGAGCTCGCTCAGACCCGACCGCAGGCGCGATCCGCCCCAGCGGTCGACGCGGAACTCCGCCAGCGTAATGTCGACGAGCTTCGCGAGCGTATCGTCGCCATCCCGGATGCGTCGGATCACAAGCAGGCGTGGAAGCTGGGCGAAGAGCGGGTTGAAGGACAGCGGATCGCAACCGAGAAAGCCGCAGACGAAGCGGGCATGCGGCTCTCCTCCGCCACCTTCCTCAACGATGTAGGGAAGCCGCCCAGCCGCCATGTCGCGGAAGAAGGCGATGGTCGCTGCGCGGTCGAACTCGGGCGGAACGCCGGGCGCGCTTTCCATGCGGTAACCGTCGCCTCGCGGAAAGACGAGGATGTCGCCGGTTTCGAACGGTATTGGAGGGTCTCCCGTCACGGTTGCTATCCCGTGCCCCGCCACCACCACGTGATAGGAGATCACGCGCCGTGTCGCCGGCATGAGCTCAGCGCGATAGACGTCCGAGTGCGGAATGTCGATGCACCACGGGTCGCTGGCATCGACCTGAAAGAAAAGCGCGCCGGAGAGCTGGATACTGGACAGAAGATCCGACAGCGGGTCGCCGGAAAACGAGTACGGGCGGGCAGCCAAACCGGGGGATGGATCGTAGCGGCTCTTCATTGGCGAAGAATAGCACCGGGATATCGGACGGCCAAATCGAGATCGGACCTTCGACCATCTTGGACTTCATGTTTTTCGACGGCAGCGAGATCCGCCCGGACCAGTTTCCGGTCCGGCTCGTTTTTTTTTTGACCACCAGTAGGGGAACGGCCAAAGCGAGGCCTCGCGCCCGTCACGTCCGCGCGACGCCCCACTTCGCCTCGTTCGCGTCGATTGCGGCGATCCGGTCTGCGGTCTTCGGGTGGCTCATCAGCCAGGCTGGAACGCCCGCGCCGGCAAGTCCCGTCAAACCTTCGAGCTTGCCGAATAGGCTCTTTTGCGGTTCCGTCCCGATCCCGGCCTTGATGAGAAGCGCCGAGGCCCACTCGTCGGCCTCGTATTCATCCTGCCGACTGAGCCGGGCGGCGAGAAGCGAGGTGAGGAAGCCAGCGAGATAGACGCCAATACCGGGGATGATCCGTCCGAGAACGGTCGCCAGCACGACACGGATCGCGTTCTGGCCCGAAAAGTCGATCATTCTCCGTCGCGCATGGCCGAGCGCGACGTGGCCAAGCTCATGCGCGATAACGCTTGCAAGCTCCTCGCCGGTGACCATGCCCGCGCGGTACTTCTCGTAAAAGCCCCGTGTCAGGAAGATGCGGCCATCGGGGGCGGCAAGGCCGTTGACGGGCTCGACCTCGAAGAGATGAACCGGCACGCGCTTTACACCGAGCGCCTCGGCCAGCCGGTCGGTGATCGCCAGAAGCTTCGGATCGGCAAGCGGCGTCGACTGCGCGTCGAGCCGCCGGGCGGTTTGCCATGCCGAGAACCGGTAAAGCACGATCGCGTAGAGAATCGCCAGAAGGATCGGGGTGAGTTTCAGCATTGTCTCTATATGGGGTGCGCAAGGCGCAAGGGAAAGTCGACCAAGGCCATCGAGATGGCCGTTCGCGCAGATCGTGAAGACGAAGGTCCTGCCGCGTCAAGACAATGACGGGCCGGACACCGATGCCGCCGATTCCATGCCTCTTCCTGTACGGGAACCGGATGGATGTAAGACCACTCCAGGTGGCGCATCGACGCCGTTTGTGATATGATCCGACCCATTCTTACTAGCTATTTGGAGAAGTCATATGGCCGTTACAGGCATGCAATTTGGCTGGCTCTGGGCGCGAGATTTCGACGATCCGCACAGCCACTCCGTCACAGTTCAGGTCCATGGATTTGACTCCGTCATGGACTGCTCGCTTTTCAGCACGTGGACCGCAGGTGAGTCGCATCACGCCTCCGACGCCTTCATAACTCAATGCGTCAGTGCGAACGGGGTCGAGAATTTTCCTACCCAGAACACAACGAGTGGAAACCTCGTGCCGGTCCTGTTCCGTCAGGATGTGACCAGCGTGACATTCAAGATCAGCGTCTACCAGACCAAGGGCATGGCGCGCTGGATGATCTACCACTGGGCCTGAGGGGCGGAAAGGAGTATCGACATGTTTTTGAATCCAATGACCGCGAAACCGAAGAAAACGTGCTTCGTTTTTGACCGCCGGACGGGCAAGGTCGTCCACGTCCATCAGTTCATCCCCGCACATCCTGACGGCGACTGCGCCGACGAGGAAATGGAGAGAATGGCGCTCCAGCTCGCACCGCAGGATTGCGACCGCAGCCAGCTCGGGGTTCTGCACTGTGCAGGGGACGGCGACCGCCAGACGGAGTTTGATCTCATGGTCAAGCCCAAGAGCGGGGAGCTGATCCGCAAACCCGTGACGGAGCTTTCTGTGCTGCGCGCGAACAAGAAAGAATAACCCGTCAGCGCCATTTCCACGTGGCCGGTCGCTACAGGCCGACGTAGGAACCGGCCACGCGGCACTTGTGTGGCCCGGCGCCGTGTCGGTTGCGACCCTGTCAACTCCCCTCGAAGAATTGCAGCACGTCGTCGAAGATCCGAGGTGCCGTCATAAACAGAAGATGCCCCTGTTGGGAATAGGCGTAGACCTTTCCGTTCCCAGCCTTGCGGGCAAGCGCGAGCGTCTGGCCGAGAGAGAATACGGGGTCCTCTCGTCCGACGTAAAAGCGCGTCCTTGTCTTCAGCCAGGGCGGCACATCGGTGAGCCGCCAGCGGCGCAGATCGCGGGAATGGGACTCGGACATCACGTTGTCGGGAACGACGATCTCGTCGCGCAGCGCCTCCACAATCTGCCGCGACCGGCGGGCAAGTTCGGGATCGGAAAGTCCCGTCCGGCCAAAGAGAAGGACGCGAAAATACTCCTCCCAGACTGCGTCGCGGTCGAGGCTTCCTGCGCGCGCTGCGGCCCCGATGATGTCGACGGTGGCGCGGATCAGGGTCGGCAAACCCCCGGCTTGCTCGGGCGCGGGCGCGATCGCCGCGGCGCGAAGGTCACGGCCTTCCAGGCGGCGGGCAGCCTCAATGACGACGGCGCCGCCCGTGGAGTATCCCAGCAGCCGGATCTTCTTGTCGGGATGCTGCTTCGCGAACGCCACGATGGTCTCGGCCGCCCCGTCGATGGTCAGGGCGTGGTCGAGCGGCAGGCCGTCCATGCCCGGAAACCGGTAGTGCACGATTGCATAGCCCGCGTCGCGCCATGCCTCGGTGGGTTCGAAGATGTCGGCCGATGCGAACGCGCCCGGCACCAGCATCGCGATCTTCGACGCCACGGCGACCTCGCGGCGGTCGTAAAGCAGGGGGTTTTCCGCGCCGCGTGTAGGCAGCGTGGCGGGGCTGCAGCCCGCGAGGCCCACGACGATTGCAAGCGTCAGGAGAGATCGAAGCACAACGGGCGCCCTGTCCGAAAGCTGGCCGTCACGTTCCCCCATCAAGCTTTCCGGTTCAAGGGCGCAGTGCCCCGTGCATCACGTCAGCGCCTTCATGGCGCGGCCAAGACCATCGATGGTCAGCGGGAACATGCACCCCTCGAACAGTTCGCGGATCATGCCAACCGATTGGGTGTATTGCCAGTGCCGTTCAGGCAGCGGGTTGAGCCATGTATTCGCGGGCCATTGGTCACGTGCGCGGGTCAACCAGACCTGCCCGGCCTCGGCGTTCCAGTGTTCGTTCGCGCCGCCGGGATAGGCAATTTCATAAGGCGACATCGAGGCATCGCCGACGAAGATCGCCTTGTAGTCGCCGCCATAGGTCCGAAGCACCTCCCAGGTCGGCGTCTGCCGGTCCCAGCGGCGGCGGTTGTCGCGCCAGACGCCCTCGTAGAGGCAGTTGTGGAAGTAGTAGTATTCGAGGTGCTTGAACTCCGCGCGGGCGGCGGAAAACAGCTCCTCGACGACCTTAACATGCGGGTCCATCGAGCCGCCCACATCGAGGAACAGAAGCACCTTCACCGCATTGTGCCGCTCGGGCCGGGTCTGGACGTCGAGATAGCCGTGCTCGGCCGTCGCGCGGATCGTGCCGGGCAGGTCGAGCTCCTCCGCCGCGCCCTCGCGCGCCCAGCGGCGCAGGCGCTTCAGCGCGACCTTGATGTTGCGCGTGCCGAGTTCCACTTGATCGTCTAGGTTCTTGAAATCGCGCCGATCCCACACCTTCACGGCGCGTTGGTGACGGCTTTCCTTCTGGCCGATACGAACGCCTTCGGGGTTGTAGCCATAGGCGCCGAAGGGCGAGGTCCCCCCGGTGCCAATCCATTTCGAGCCACCCTGATGGCGGCCCTTCTGTTCCTCGAGGCGCTGCCGCAGCGTCTCCATCAGCTTGTCGAACCCGCCGAGCGCCCTCACCTCGGCCATCTCTTCAGGCGTCAACGACCGCTCGAGCATTTTTTCCAGCCATTCGCGCGGCAGGTCGATCGCCTCAATCACCTGTTCGGGGGTGATCGTCTCGAGCCCCTTGAACGCCTCGGCGAAGGCCCGGTCGAACCGGTCGAGGTGGCGTTCGTCTTTCACCATCGCTGCGCGCGCGAGGTAATAGAAGCCGTCGACATCGTAGGTCACGAGGCCCGCCGCCATCCCTTCGAGGAAGCTGAGAAACTCGCGCATGGTGACCGGTACCCCGGTCTTGCGCAATGTCTCGAAGAAGGGCAGGAACATCGCTCTCAGGTCAGCCGGTAATAGAGGATCGTCGCGAAAAGGCCGAGGATCGCGAAGAAGATAGCATGCGTGGCGGCATATTGGATCTTGTCAAGTCGGTTGCCGCCGCGGCGCGCGGCGCGCCGCCAGCCAACGAACGCGCCGAGTATGATGGCTGCGACGAAGATCATGGATGCCCTGTTCTGCTGGCCGAAGAGAGGGCGGCGATGCCGAGAACACGCTCGACCACTTCGGCATCGGAGGCAAAGCCATAGCGGCCCCAGGCGAGGCTGTCGAGCCTGACCTGGCGTGCCTCGGAGGCGCGGCCGACGAGATCCAGCGCCTCGGCGCGGAGCATCAGTAGACTCGACAGAAGCGCCGCGTTTTCGGCGCCGGCCGCTTCGGGCAGGGCGCTTTCCGTTAGCGCCAGAACGTCCTCGGCTCGGCCCTCTGAAAGCGCGAATGCGGCCAATTGCATGTCCGCGTGAGCGGCCTGCAATGCCAGCCCGGCCCCGCGATGGTAAATCTTCGATGCCTGGGCGAAGGCTGCCTCGGCCTGCCGGGCGTCGTGGCCAAGTGACAGCCGGCCGAGCGCGAGCCATGCGAAGCCTGCCCGTGCGTCGCGCCAGCCGCGGGCAAGCGCGATATCGACTGCGCGTTTCGCCGCGGCGCGCCGGCGCGGAGCGAGCGTCCCGGGGCCGAGTGCGGTTTCGATCGCGTTGGCGTAGTCGCGCGGCGTCGGGTCGCTGGCGCGGCCACCCACTCCGATTCCGCGCGGGTTGAGCCGCGACAGGATGCCCGGCACGCGCGCCGCGACTTCCGATGCCGTCATCCCGCTCCTCAGTTCGGGGTCGTAGGTCACGCGCAGCATCAGCATGTCGAAGCCCGTCAGCACGGTATGGATGTTGTCGTCGTTGAAGACCGAATCGGACAGGCTGTAGAGGTCGTTCAGCGGTCCGAGCGCCTGGGCGAGTTCTTCATGCAGGCAATCGCGGATTTCCTGCGGGGCCGTGTCATTGGGGATGAAGATCGCGGCACGCTTGCGCACCGTCAGCGTCGCCCAGTCGAGCGTGTCTCGCCGGGCGCGGCGATAGTCCTCCCAGGACCCGACGCGAGGCGCGACGAAGCAGGCGGCGCGCGGCACGAACCGCTGCATAGAGGCCCGTGGCAGAAATTCCACCGTGATCTGCGGCACTTGCCCATTGTGTGCCAAGGCGATGTCGAGCCCCGCTTCGTTGCGCAACCGCGCAAGGAGGCGAGCGAGGTCGGTCGAGGCGGTCGGCGGGACCGTGCCCGCGAGACGCACGCGGACCGGGCCCTCGAACCGCGTCAATACGGGCAGTGGCCGTCCGCTTTCGAGCTGGAACGTGAGATCGACGAAATCTTGCGCCATCGCGGTATTGGACCGCCTAGGTATATCGGCCCTGGTTGCGGCGAAATTCTGCATCGGAGGCAGTTCCGGCAGCACCGCACGCGTCGCCTCGGGCGCGAGCTTGGGCCCGGAACACGCGCCAAGCAAGGCTGCAGCAAGGGATATGACCAGAAGCCGGCGGACCACGCGCTTAAACCCTTGCATATTTGATGAAAGGCGTCAGCGCGCCGATCCGATCATAAAGCCGACGTGCGGCCGCGTTGAAGTCCTGCGTGAGCCAGTAGACGGTCACCGCGCCATGGGCGTCCGCCGCCTCGTAGACCGCTTCGATCAGGGCGCGGCCAACGCCGCGTCCGCGCATCTCGGGTTCGGCGTAGAGATCCTGTAGATAGCAAGTCTCCGCGATTTCCCACCCTGTGCGGTGAAACAGGTAGTGCGCAAGCCCGACCGGTCGGCCGTCAACTTCCGCGACCAGCCCTCGGAACTCGCCGGGCCGACCGGAGAGCATGCGTTCGAACGCCGTCGCGTAGACCTCCTCGGGCCGCGTGGTCTTGTAGAATTCGAGGTAGGCGCGCCACATCCGCCGCCAATCGGCTTCGTCTCCGGGCCGAAGCGCGCGGATGGTGAGTTCCTCTGACTGGGCCATATGCCCTCCCTTGTCCGGACGTGCCCCCGGTTTCCTCTGCGGGCGGCCGCGCCTGCACGGCGCGGCCGGTCCGCGATCAGCCCCGGCCACGCGCCAGGAAGGCGAGGCGTTCGAAAAGCGCCACGTCTTGCTCGTTTTTCAGAAGTGCTCCGTGCAGCTTGGGCAACAGGCTGCGCGTATCGCGCGCCAGGTCTTTGGGCGCAAGATCCTCGGCCAGAATCAGCTTGAGCCAATCGAGCACTTCGGATGTGGAGGGCTTCTTCTTCAGCCCTGGTGTCTCGCGTATCTCGTAAAACTGCGTGAGAGCGGTCGCCAGAAGCGTCTCCTTGATGCCGGGATGGTGCACCTCGACGATGCGCTTCAACGTCTCGGCCTCCGGGAAGCGAATATAGTGGAAGAAGCAGCGGCGCAGGAAGGCGTCGGGTAGTTCTTTTTCGTTGTTGGATGTTATGACGATGATCGGACGGTGGCGCGCCCGAACTGTCTCGCCCGTCTCGTAGACATGGAATTCCATCCGATCGAGTTCCTGCAGCAGATCGTTCGGAAACTCGATATCCGCCTTGTCGATCTCGTCGATCAGGAGGACCACCTTCGCGTCGGCCTCGAAGGCCTGCCAGAGTTTACCCTTGCGGATGTAGTTCCTGACGTCATGCACCCGTTCGTCGCCGAGCTGGCTGTCGCGCAGCCGCGAGACCGCATCGTACTCGTAAAGCCCCTGCGCGGCCTTGGTCGTGGATTTCACATGCCATTCGACGATGGGCAGGCCAAGCGCGCTCGCGACCTGCCGTGCGAGCTCGGTCTTGCCGGTTCCAGGCTCTCCCTTCACGAGGAGAGGGCGTTCGAGCGTGACGGATGCGTTTACCGCGACCGTCAGGTCATCGGTCGCGACGTACTGTTCCGTTCCGTTGAATTTCACTCGATTTCCATGACTTTGCCTTGGTTGCTGGGCGAGACTCTTACCGGGGCCATCAATTTGCCGCAAGGCGGCTCTAGAGCTAGTGACAACCTCGGCGGCTTCGGTTATGGGAGCGCCCGAGGAGTGCCGGGTGAACATGAACGAACGAAAATCCAATTCCCACCGGCAGAAGGGAGCAGAGATGAAGCCAGAGGTCTTTCTTCCCGACGACTACCGTCCGGCCGAAGACGAGCCTTTCATGAACGAGCGTCAGCTTGAGTATTTTCGTCGCAAACTGACCGTCTGGAAGGAAGAACTGCTCGAGCAGTCGGCCGAGACCCTTGAAGGCCTCCAGGACAGCGCGCGCAACGTACCCGACATCGCCGACCGCGCGAGCGAGGAAACCGACAGGGCGCTGGAACTTCGAACTCGTGACCGCCAGCGCAAGCTGGTTGCCAAGATTGATTCCGCACTTCGCAGGATCGAGAGCGGCGAATACGGCTATTGTGAAATGACGGGCGAGCCGATTTCGCTCAAGCGGCTCGACGCGCGGCCGATCGCCACGATGACGCTTGAAGCGCAGGAAAGGCACGAGCGGCGCGAACGCGTCCATCGCGACGACTGATCCCCCGAAGGCGGGGTTCTTCTTGAATTCCGACGCCGGGGTCTGAAGACTCCGGTGTCTTTCTTTCAGCGGGGGCAATAAATGCTCGACGGGCGTAAGGTTACGGTGCTGGGCGCAGGCGTGTCTGGCCTGGCGGTTGCGCGTGCGCTCGCCTTGCGCGGCGCAGAAGTGACGATTCTCGAACAGGCGCCCGAGATCCGTGAAATCGGCGCCGGTATCCAGATTTCGCCGAACGGGGCGGCGGTAATCGCCGGGCTTGGGCTGGGCGACGCGTTCAATGTCACGAGCCAGCGTACCGAGGCGGTCGAACTCATCGACGGCGAGACAGGCGGGCAGGTGCTGCGACTCGATCTATTGCGCTACCGACCGCAGCAGCAGTTCAGATTCGTCCACAGATCGGACCTCATCGACGTTCTGGCTGAAGGTGCGCGAGCGGCCGGCGTGGCGATCCGGCTGCTTCAGAAGGTGGAGCAGGTGCATCTCGGTGCGCATCCGCCGCGGCTCGTCACAGCCCAGGGGGGCGAGTTCGAGGCGGATCTTCTGATCGGCGCTGATGGCTTGCATTCTAAGGTGTGCGAAGCACTGAACGGCGCGGTGGCACCGTTCTTCACGCATCATGTCGCCTGGCGCGCGACGCTTCCTGCGGAACCTGACATCGACCCGGTTGCGCAAGTCTACATGGGGCCGGGCCGGCATCTGGTGACATATCCACTTCGGGGCGGGCGGCTTCGAAATATCGTCGCGGTCGAGAAGCGGACCAAATGGGCCGAGGAAAGCTGGTCGCTGACGGATGACCCCCTGGCGCTGCGTATAGCGTTCGAGAACTTCGTGCCCGAAGTGCGCGGCTGGCTCGACCGCGTCGAACGGCCGAATCTCTGGGGGCTCTTTCGTCATCCGGTCGCTGCCCGCTGGCACGGAGAGGGTGCGGCGATCCTTGGCGACGCCGCGCATCCGACGCTGCCCTTCCTCGCGCAGGGGGCCAATATGGCGCTCGAGGACGCCTGGGTTCTGGCGCGCGAACTTGGGGCGAAACCAACTGACGCCGCCTTCACCGCGTATCAGTCTGCCCGCGCGAAACGCTCGAGGCGGATTGTCGATGCGGCGAACGCGAATGCGCGGAACTACCACCTGTCAGGACTCAGGCGCGATCTCGCGCATCTGGGGCTGAGGACGTTCGGACGGTTCGCCCCGGACCGCGTGATCGGACGGTTCGACTGGCTCTATGGCCACGACGTGACGGCGGAATAGGCCGAATAGGTGCCATCTCAGGCGTCGAGCGCGATCCAGACCGGAACGTGGTCGGATGGCTTGTCGCGGCCGCGCACCTCCTTGTCGATCCCAGCCTCCTGAAGAAGATCTGCGGCCTGAGGGCTCAGCAGCAGATGA
Organism: Defluviimonas aquaemixtae; assembly: GCF_900302475.1. Lineage (NCBI taxonomy): Bacteria > Pseudomonadati > Pseudomonadota > Alphaproteobacteria > Rhodobacterales > Paracoccaceae > Albidovulum > Albidovulum aquaemixtae. Next base: position 1,889,668 of record NZ_OMOQ01000001.1, on the reverse strand, counting down.
TCGATCCGGATGCCGTTGTTCTTCTGCCAGGCGCCCGCTTGGTAGTCCCAGAACGAATAGTGCCCTGAGCGCGGCTCGCGGGTTCGGAATGCTTCGGTATATCCGAGATGAAGGATGCGCCTGAACGCTGCCCGGCTTTCAGGCAAGAAAAGCGCATCATCCACCCAGGCCTCCGGCTTCGCCGCGTCCTCGGCCTGCGGGATGACGTTATAGTCGCCGGCCATCACAACCGGTATCTCGTCAAGCAACAGCGCTGCCGCGCGGTCCCTCATCCTGGCCATCCATGATAGCTTGTAGTCGTATTTTGGCCCCGGCGCGGGATTGCCGTTCGGCAGGTAGAGCCCACAGAGCCGGACCGCTGTCTTGCCGACCACCGTCGCTTCGATCCAGCGCGCCTGGTCATCCTTTTCACCGCCCGGCAGGCCGCGCTCGACATCCTCCAGGGGCAGCTTCGACAGGATCGCAACGCCATTAAAGCTCTTCTGCCCGTGCGTTTCGACGAAATAGCCGCGATCTTCGAACGAGTCGCGCGGGAACGCCTCGTCGACCGACTTGATTTCCTGCAGAAGCACCACGTCCGGCTCCGCCTCGTCGAGCCAGGCAGGCAAAGCCTCGGCCCGCGCTTTGATTCCGTTGATGTTGAATGTCGCGATCTTCATGGGACGCTCCTCTGCGCCCGTTGTATCGGCACGACGCCCGCGGCCTCAAGCGACATGTCGTCGGCGCGACACGTTCATACGGATCGAAACACTTCGCCGCTTCCTTGTCCTGTCCCGCGAACGCGGGATGGCCGAGCTCATGGACCCGACCGCCGGCCACAGGATTCGCGCCGGGAAGGACGGGCGAAAGCCGTCCGGCGGCAGGCCCCGCGCCGCCGGACCACGGCGGGCCCGTTCAGATCACCGTGAAGAACGCCCACATGCCCAGCACGTAGTGGCCGGGAATGTTGCCATAGAGGATGTGGCGCCCCGGATTCATCGGCAGTCTGAGCGCCCCCGCCTTGCCGTAATCGAGTTCGGCGACCTCGCCGAGATGGCCCGCCGCGTCCTCGTCGATCTTCATGACGCCTGGATCGTAGGCCATGGGCGTCTTCGCGTCCCTGACCGGAGAAACCACCATCTCGTGAATCATGACTTCCGAGTCGTTCGTCACCTCGAACGTGACGTCCCCTGCCGCGACGCTGTCGGGGGTGGCAGTGATGCCCATCGTGGCCATCCTGCCCATGTCCGCCATGCCAGGCATCGCCATGCCCATTCGCGGCAATTTGCCGAGCATGTCCATCGAGCTGCCGCCCTTATCCCAGAGCGAGACCTTCACCGTCGCGCTGGCCGCCCGGGCGGGCCGAAACCGCAGAAACGGTAGGCTCAGTGCGGCAAGGCCAACCGCACGGCGTCGTGTGATCTGCATCATTAATGCTCCATCGTGCCGCCGCGGGAGCCGCCGCGCGCCACGACGCTGCATCCGACCGGTTCGGGCGCCTTTGACGCAGATCAAGCCTCACCGAAATATGCGCGGCGGTGAGGCGCTGTGAACGAGGAACGCGATCAGATCGAGAACGACGTGCCGCAGCCGCAACTTGACGTCGCATTAGGGTTCTCCACCACGAACCGTGCGCCGATCAGTTCCTCGGTATAGTCGATCACCGCGTTTTGCAGGAACGGCAGCGAGACGCTGTCGACGAGCACCTTCTGCCCGTCACCTTCCAGTACCAGATCATCGGGTGCCGGGTCGTCAAGGCGGATATCGTACTGAAATCCAGAGCAGCCGCCGCCCTCGACCGCGACGCGTAGCGCCTTGACGTCGCCAGTGGCCGCGTTGATCTCGGCCAGCCGGGCGAACGCGCGCGGGGTCACTTTCGGCGGAAGCGTCAGCTCCATGTCGGAATTCCGTGTCAATTGACGTCTGTTCCCCATATATGTTCGCCGAAAAGACGCGACAAGAACAGGCCGTCATGACGCTTGCCCCCTATGCCTGTCACCCGGAGACGACCCGGGGCAGACAATTTCCCGAAACGGTGTCCACCTTCCGCTCGCCCTTCCAGCGCGACCGGGACCGGATCATCCACTCCTCGGCGTTTCGGCGGCTGAAGCACAAGACGCAGGTCTTCGTCGAGCACGAAGGCGACTACTATCGCACACGGCTCACCCACACGATCGAGGTCGCACAGGTCGCGCGCACGATCGCCGGGCATTTGGGTCTCAACACCGACCTTTCCGAGGCGGTGGCGCTCGCCCACGATCTCGGCCATCCGCCATTTGGCCATACCGGCGAGGATGCGTTGGCCGAGCTTATGGCGCCCCACGGTGGCTTCGACCACAATGCGCAGGCGATCCGTATCGTGACGAGGCTCGAACGGCATTACGCCGGTTTCGATGGGCTGAATCTCAGCTGGGAGACGCTCGAAGGCATCGCCAAGCACAACGGGCCGGTCACGGGCGATCTGCCTTACGCGCTGGCCGAGTTCAATGTCGAATACGACCTTGAACTCCACACCTATGCATCGGCCGAGGCGCAGGTTGCGGCTGTGGCCGATGACGTGGCCTACAACCATCACGACCTGCATGACGGCCTGCGCGCGGGGCTATTCACCGAGGACGATCTGATGGAGCTGCCCGTCACCGGCCCTGCCTTCGAAGAGGTCGACCGGCTTTATCCTGACCTCGACCCCTACCGCCGTCGCCACGAGGCACTCCGCCGAGTCTTCGGCGCGATGGTCGAGGACGTGATCGCGGTCGCCCAGACACGACTACAGACGTCGAATCCGCAGTCGCCGCAAGCAATTCGAGCGATGGACGGGCCGATCATCCGCTTCTCGAAGCCGCTCTACCAGAACCTCAAGGCGATCAAGTCGTTCCTCTTCCACCGCATGTACCGCGCGCCCTCCGTCGTTAAGGAGCGACAGCGCGTGACCGCGATGGTCAACGACCTCTTTCCGCTCTTCCTCGATGACCCGGCAAGCCTTCCGCCGGAATGGCGGGCCGACGTCGCCCGCGCGAAGAACAGGACCGATCTTGCCAGGGTCGTCCTCGACTACGTCGCCGGCATGACCGACCGCTTTGCGATTCAAGAGCACGAGCGCCTCTGCCAAGTCGGCCAGAATGACAGAGAGACCGGATGAGCGGAACGCCGATGGATGGCGGCGCGCCGCCGTCGGATAAGATCGCGGCCGCGCGCGCCGGCACCCCCAGGACCGGCCCGAAGGATTGACGCGGCACCGAGCCTCTGGCATGGCGGGCGCGTTCCGAAGGAAGACCCAGATGAACCTCTTTGCCGATATCCGCGCCCTCGTCATCGCGGAGCTGGAAGCGATGACCGCCGAGGGCGCGCTGCCGGCCGGTCTCGAAACGGCCAATGTCGCCGTGGAGCCGCCGCGCGACGCGGCGCATGGCGACATGGCGACGAATGCGGCGATGGTGCTCGCCAAGCCGGCAGGCCAGCCGCCGCGCGCCATCGCCGAGGCGCTCGCGCCAAGGCTCGCCTCTGATCCGCGCATCACAGGCGCGGAGGTCGCGGGGCCCGGCTTTCTCAATCTTCGCCTCGCACCCGAGGTTTGGCAGGGCGTGGTCGGTGCCGCGCTCGACGCCGGCCGCGATTTCGGCCGCTCCGACATGGGCCGCGACATCCGCGTGAACGTCGAGTTTGTCTCTGCAAACCCGACCGGGCCGATGCATGTCGGCCATACCCGGAACGCCGTTTTCGGCGACGCGCTGGCGTCGCTTCTCGCCTTCGCTGGCCACGATGTCACGCGCGAATACTACATCAATGACGCGGGCGCGCAGGTCGACGTGCTTGCGCGGTCGGCCTACGAGCGCTACCGCGAGGCGCACGGGCTCGATCCCGAGATCGCCGAGGGGCTCTATCCCGGCGACTACCTCATCCCCGTGGGGGAAGCGCTGAAGGAAAAGTTCGGTGACACGCTGATCGACAAGCCCGAGACCGAGTGGCTCGCGGACGTCCGAGAGTTCGCGACCGCCGAGATGATGAACATGATCCGGGCGGATCTTGCGCTTCTCGGCATCAGGATGGATGTCTTCTCCTCGGAAAAGGCAATCGCCGCCTCGGGCCGGATCGAGGAGGCGATCGACACGCTGCGCCGCATGAGTCTTATCTACGAGGGCACGCTCGAGCCCCCGAAGGGCAAGCTGCCCGAGGACTGGGAAGAGCGCGAGCAGACGCTCTTCCGCTCGACCTCACATGGCGACGACGTGGACCGGCCCGTGCAGAAGTCGGATGGTAGCTGGACCTATTTCGCACCCGACATCGCCTATCATTGGGACAAGGTGGGCCGCGGCTTCGACGTCCTGATCGACGTCCTCGGCGCCGATCACGGGGGCTACGTGAAGAGGCTTAAGGCCGTCGTCTCTGCCCTCTCGAACGGGCGCGTGGAGTTGGATGCGAAGCTCATCCAACTCGTCAAGCTCTTCAAAAATGGCGAGCCGTTCAAGATGTCGAAGCGCGCGGGCACCTTCGTCACGCTCCGCGACGTCGTGGACCAGGCGGGCCCCGACGTGACCCGCTTCGTCATGCTCACCCGCAAGAACGACGCTGCGCTCGATTTCGACTTCGACAAGGTATTGGAGCAGTCGAAGGACAACCCCGTCTGGTACGTGCAGTACGCCCATGCCCGCCACCGTTCGGTCCTGCGCAAGGCGGCCGAGGCGGGGATCGCCGCCGACGACAAGACGCTCCGCGGCGCCGATCTCGCGAAGCTCTCGCACGAGGCCGAGATTGGTCTCGCGAAGAAGATCGCGGAATGGCCGCGCCTCGTGGAGATCGCGGCGCGCGGGCATGAACCGCATCGCGTCGCCTTCTATCTCTATGAACTCGCCTCGGAGTTCCACGCGCTCTGGAACAGGGGCAATGACGACCCCGCGCTGCGGTTTCTGCAGGAGGGCGACGCGGACACGAGCCAGGCCAAAATCGCGCTCGTTCGGGCCACGGGCGTTGTTATTTCCGCCGGCCTTGGTATCCTTGGCGTGACCCCTGTGGAAGAGATGCGCTGATAAAGGCGCCGCCCGGGGGAGCGAAGCAGGCAAGACGAGTGCGGCCCCGGTGTCGGGGGGCGCTGTCGTGAGCGAGGCAGAGCATGGCGGATGCGAAGTACGACGACTACGGCGGCTATGGGCCGTATGGTAGTGTGGCCGATCGCGGCGCGCGCGGTGGCGGCTTTCAGAAATGGGTCAATGGTGCCGGCGCGCTGACGTCGGTGGCGCTGATCGTGGGGCTCGGGGTCTGGACCTACAACCTCGCGATCCGCGACGTGCGCGGCATTCCGGTGATCCGCGCGCTTGAAGGGCCGGCGCGGGTCGCGCCGGATAATCCCGGCGGTGAGCTTGCGATGCATCAGGGCATGGCGGTGAATGAAGTTGCCGCCGCAGGAACGGCGGGCGAGGCGGCCGATCAGCTCACGCTCGCGCCGACACCCGGAGCGCTGGCTGAGGAAGATCAACCCATGGGCAGTCTGGAGGCCGTCGCCGAGGAGACGCCTGAGTCCGCTCCGTCCGCGATCCCGGCCTCAGCCGATCCTGCCGGTGATCCATTGACGCCCATGACCGCCGATATCAGGCCCGGCGAACCGCTGCCCGACGGTCCGGTCGAGCCGGTGATTGCTCCGCCCGAGGCCGGCGCCTTCGTCGCGCCGGATGTAATCGCGACCGACATACCGGGTGTCTCACGCTCGCTGCGTCCGCTGACGCGGCCCGCGACCGGGGCGGAGGACGGCTACGACGCGATGGCCGAGGCCGCCGCGGCCGCCGTCGCCGCAGCGCTGGCAGAGCCGGTTCTTGATGTTTCACCCGATGCGCTTGGCCAAGGGACCCGCCTCGTCCAGATCGGTGCCTATCCAGATGAGGCCGAGGCTCGGCTGGAATGGGACAAGGTCGCGGCCCGGTTCGGCGGCCTCATGGAGGGCAAGCGGCGGGTCATCGAGCCGGCGACCACCAATGGCGAGACCTTCTACCGGCTGCGCGTCGAGGGCTTTTCCGATCTGGAGGACGCGCGCAGGTTCTGCGCCGCGCTCAAGGCCGAAAACACTGAATGCGTACCCGCCATGGTGCGCTGATGGCAACGCGGCCCACAGCGGCGATAGTCGGCATCGGCGGTCTCACGCTTTCCACTGACGAAGCCGCGTTTTTCCAGGCGGCCGATCCTTGGGGCTTCATCCTGTTCGCGCGAAACGTCGAGACGCCCGAACAGCTTCGCGGTCTCACGAGCGCATTGCGCGATGCCGTCGGCCGCGACGCCCCGGTTCTCGTCGATCAGGAAGGCGGGCGCGTCCAACGCCTGCGTGCCCCGCATTGGCGCGAGTGGCTTCCGCCGCTCGATCAGGTGACGCGGGCCGGGGTAGGGGCCGAGCGCAGCCTTTGGCTTCGCCATCGGCTGATAGCGGAGGAGTTGCGCGCCGTGGGCATCGACACGAACTGCGTGCCGACCGCCGACATCGCCTGCGCCGAGACCCATCACTTCCTGCGGAACCGCTGTCTTGGCGAGGATGCGGCCACGGTCGCACGGAACGCCCGCGCGGTCGCCGAGGGCACGCTCGCGGGCGGCGTCCTGCCGGTGATGAAGCACATGCCCGGCCACGGTCGGGCGGTCGCCGACAGTCATCACGACCTGCCGGAAATCGCCGCCGGAAGGTCCGAACTCGCCGCGAGCGATTTCGCGCCTTTCCGGGCCCTCGCCGATCTGCCGCTGGGCATGACCGCCCATATCCGCGCGCCTACCTATGGCGACGAACCGGCCACGCTCAATCCCGCAATCATCGGGGCGATACGAACTGAGATCGGGTTCCGGGGCCTTCTGATGACCGACGACATCTCGATGGAAGCGCTTTCCGGCGGCCCCGGCGAACGGGCGGTCCGGGCAATCGCGGCTGGCTGCGACATCGTCCTCCACTGCAACGGCGAGATGGCCGAGATGGAGCAGGTCGCCGCCGCCGCCGGACCGCTGAGTGATGCCGCGCATGGCCGGGCCGAGGCGGCGCTCGCCTGCCGCCGCGACCCCGATCCTGTTGACACCGCACTTCTGGAAGCCGAACTTGAGGCGCTTCTGAAGGGACAGGTCCATGTCTGAACCGCCGCAGTTCGAGGAAGATACCCAGTCCGTCAGTGATCGGCTCGCCGCCGAGGCGCTGATCGTCGATGTCGAAGGTTTCGAAGGGCCACTCGACATCCTTCTCATGCTGTCGCGAACCCAGAAGGTTGATCTGCGCAAGATTTCCGTCCTGAAGCTTGCTGAGCAGTACCTTGAATTCGTGAACAAGGTCAAGGTTTTACGCATCGAACTTGCGGCAGACTATCTGGTGATGGCTGCTTGGCTTGCCTTCCTGAAGTCACGACTTCTCCTGCCGCCCGATCCTGCAGACGAAGGCCCGTCGGGCGAGGAGCTGGCGGCGCATCTCGCGTTCCAGCTCGAGCGGCTTCAGGCGATGCGCGACGTCGCCGCGCGCCTCATGGGGCGCGACCAGATGGGACGCGACTTCTTCGTGCGCGGCATTCCCGAGGACGTGACGCGGCTTAGGAAGATTACTTACACGGCAACCCTCCTTGACCTCATGCAGGCCTATTCCCGCATCCGCACGCGTGACGAATTCCGTCCCTACGCGATGGAGCGCGACCACGTCTTCACCATGGAACAGGCACTCGAACGGATGCGCGGGCTGATCGGCTTTGCCGGCGACTGGACGGACATCTCGGCGTATCTGCCCGAAGGGTGGACCGCCGATCCGGCGCGCCGCCGCTCGGCCACTGCCGCGACGTTTGCGGCCTCGCTCGAGCTAGCCAAACAGGGACGGATCGAGATAAGGCAGGCCGAGACCTTCGCCCCCATTGCGATCAAGCGGAAAGAGTCGTGAGCGAACAGAGCGCCCCCGAGAAAAGCCTATTCGAGGCCCCGCCCATGGCCGAACAGGAGCGGATGGTCGAAGCGATCCTTTTCGCGTCGGCCGATCCGGTCACCGTGGCCGAGCTCGAGGCGCGGATGCCGCATGGCGCTGACCCTGGCGAAGCTCTGGTGCTATTGAGGAGGCGCTACGAGGGTCGAGGGGTGCGGGTGGTGAAAGTGGGTGACGCATGGGCGATGCGCACGGCCCCCGATCTTGGCTTTCTGATGCAGAAGGAGACGGTCGAGACGCGCAAGCTTTCTCGCGCCGCGGTAGAGACACTGGCGATCATCGGTTACCACCAGCCCGCGACCCGCGCCGAGATCGAGGAGATCCGGGGTGTCGCGGTCAGCCGCGGCACCATCGACCAGCTTCTGGAGCTGGAGTGGATTCGCTTCGGCCGCCGCCGCATGACGCCGGGGCGGCCCGTTACCTTTGTCGTGACGCAAGGCTTCCTTGACCATTTCGGTCTGGAATCGGCGCGCGACCTGCCGGGACTGAAAGAGCTTCGCGCGGCGGGGCTTCTCGACAATCGGCCCTTGCCCGGTGGGCAGGCGATCAACGATGATGAGGGCGAAGACCTTGCCGGGCAAAGCGAGTTGTTCGAGGACTGAGGAGCCACGGCCATGACTCTCAACCGACTGATCAACATGGTGGTGAACGTCGTCATGCGGCGTCTCATCAATACCGGTATCAACAAAGGCATCGGCTGGTTCTCGAAGCGGGGTCAGAAACCTTCGGCTCCGGGAACCTCGACCGAGGCGAAGCACCGCCATGAGGCACGCGAAACCGCCAAGCGCGCGCGGCAGGCCGCAAAGATCACGCGGCGGCTGGGAAGGTGATCGGGTGAGCTTTCCCTGACTCGGTTGTTTCCGTGCCAGCGCTAGACTGGCACAGTTGATTCCTTTTGATTCGATTCAGTCCCATTAATATTTCTCGGCGGTTCTGAAACCGCCCCCATCATTTTGATTGATGCAGGGGTTAATCATGGCGCTCCGCAGTGTTCGCGAACGCGTCCTGCAAACGCCTTGCCTTGAAGGTGGCGGCCTTATCCTTGCGGTGCCCGCATACGCGCTCATCATGGGGCGAAGCGGCAGCGAGTGTTTTCTTCTGATGGCATTGCTATCGGTCACGGTGATGATCTGGAGCCCGATCCATAACACCGTCTTCGACCTGATCGACCTGCACGTGACAGGTCGGCTCGCCAGTGACCGCCCGAATCGGCTGCGCATGGTTCATGCCCTCTCGCATGAGTCGACGGCTGTCATCATGACGCTTACAGTTCTTGTATTGCTGGGCAGGCACAGCTTCCGGGGCGCGCTGGCGGTCGGTTTCACGCTGACGATCGCCTGTTCGATCTACGCTTATTTGTTCCATCTGGGCTACGACCGGCTCCGGCCCGCTTCCGGCATCCGCGTCCGCGTGAATGACCTGCCGAATTCTAGCCGCGAAAATGCTTCGACAGTTTCAAGCCCTGTCCCTGATAGTTGGACTTGATCCCCGCGCCATAAAGTCGTGCCGGGCGTTCTGACATGCGTTCATAGACGAGCCGCCCGACGACCTGGCCGTCCTCCAGCACAAAAGGCGCTTCGTGGCAGCGAACCTCAAGTACGCCGCGCGATCCCGCGCCTCCGGCCTCGGCCCAGCCGAAACCCGGATCGAAGAAGCCCGCGTAGTGGACGCGGAACTCCCCCACCATGGCGAGGTAGGGCGCCATCTCAGCGGCATAGTCCGGCGGTATTGTTACCGCCTCGCGACTGACGAGGATGTAGAAGGCGCCGGGGTCGAGGATGATGCGGGCGCTCTTGGAGCGCACCTCTTCCCAGAAGTCGGCCGGATCGTAATAGCCGATCCGCTCGAGGTCGATCACCCCGGTATGAGGCTTGGCCCGGTAGCCGACGAGATCGCCTTCGGCGGGTCTGAGATCGACCGAGAAGCCAAGTCCGGAGGAGATCACCGGCTCGCCCGAGACGAGCGGCGCGCGGTCGTGAAGGGCGGCAAGATCGCGGTCGGAAAGAACGGACTGCCCCTGGCGAAAGCGTATCTGGCTCAGCCGCATGCCGGGGCGCACGAGGACCGAGAATGACCGGGGGCAGATTTCGGCGTAGAGCGGGCCCTGATAGCCGTCGGGAATACGGTCGAACTCCTCGCCGCCATCGGTGATCGCGCGCGTCAGAAGGTCGAGCCGGCCGGTAGAGCTCTTCGCGTTGGAGACAGCGCTCATCCCCTTGGGCAGCGCCAGCCGCTCCACCAGCGGCACGAGATAGACGCACCCCTTTTCAAGCACCGCGCCCTGGCTCAGATCGACGCTGTGCATGCAGAATTCGTCGATCCGCTCCTTTACGCTCCGCCCCTTGCCGGCCAGGAACGAGGCGCGCACACGATAGGCGGTCGTGCCGAGCCGGAGGTCGAGACTCGCAGGCTGGATCTGTGCGCTGTCCACGGCGGGTTCGGCGGCGATCGCGCCCGTGGCGATCAGTTCGCGGATCGCGTTGTCGGCGAGGACTCCCGTGCCCGTCATGCAGCACCTCCGGATATGCGAACGCCCATCCCGGTGCGGGGATGGGCGTTTCGGTGATGGTCGGGCCGGCGAGATTCGAACTCGCGACCTTCCGTCCCCCAGACGGACGCGCTAACCAGGCTGCGCCACGGCCCGACGCGGCGGTGTATAGGCCGATTGGCAGGGTAGGGGCAAGCGCCAATACGCATCCGTTCCGGCAATGCTTCACGCGTCACGGGGACACTAGGAACCCGGATCAGCCGCCGCGCGCGCGGTCGCGCGCGAGCCTGTCGCGCAGATCGACAAGGCGCAGATAGACCGACATCAACTCGGCCTTCTTGTCGCGCGCCCGCAGCGTGTCCATCGCGCGCAGCATCGCAGCGGCGGGTTGACGATCATCGTGGTTGGCGCCGCTGTCGGGTTCGGCATCGAAGGCGAGCGTTCCCTGTTCGGCCGGGAAGGTCCGGACATTGTCCGCGCCATCCGCCGGCAGCGTGGGCACGTCGATATGCATCGGAGCCTCGCCGCGTTCCAGCGCGGCGCGCCGTTCGGCGCCGGGCGCCACGGGCGAAAGAGTGCGCGGGCCCGGCCTGCGCGCGACTGTCTCGGGCTGGGTCTCTTCGGCCGCGACCTCGTTTGGGTCGGGCAGAAGCATGTCGTCCGGGGCAGCAGCATCGGGAGTGGGCGCCTCGGGCCAAGACCGGGGCTCTGCTGGCTCGGCCGCGCGGTCGCCCGCGGAAGGGACCGTCCGCTCATCCGTCCGGGGCGCCGGCGCGACGGGTGTGTCGGCAGCTCCCGGCAGCTCCACCTTCGACAGCGACGCCACGTGCTTAATGCCTTGTTCACGAAGGAGTTTCTGCACACCCCGTATGGTCAGACCGTCCTCGTGCAGAAGTCGCTTTATGCCGCCGAGCAACGCGAGGTCGTTCGGCCGGTAGTACCGGCGCCCGCCCGCGCGTTTCACAGGCTTGATCTGGGAAAAACGGCTTTCCCAGAATCGCAGCACATGCGCAGGCGTGTTCAAAAGTTCGGAGACCTCGCTGATGGTCCGAAACGCCTCAGCCGATTTCTCCATGGCGTCGGGCCTCAGCGCTTGTTGCCGGCGGCAACGCGATCCTTCATCAGATGCGACGGCCGGAAGGTCAGAACACGGCGCGGATGAATCGGAACCTCGTCGCCCGTCTTGGGATTGCGGCCGATCCGCGCGGCCTTGTTCCTCACGCTGAACGTTCCGAACGAAGAAATTTTGACGGTCTGGCCGGTGACCAGCGCGTCGGACATGTGTTGAAGAACGCCTTCGACCAATTGCGCAGATTCATTGCGCGAAAGCCCGACCTCGCGGAACACTGCTTCGCTCAGATCCATGCGCGTCAATGTCTTTTCGCCCATCTTGTCCCCCCGGTTGCCTGGGGCGAAGATGAGCGCTTTGAAAACCCAAGTCAATATCAACGGCTTGACTGTGGGTTTTCAAGCAACAATTCACCAGCGCAGGACGACGGAGCCCCAGGAAAGACCGCCGCCGATCGCCTCCGTGACGATCAGATCGCCTTGCTTGATCTGCCCCCGCTCCTTGCCGACCGAAAGCGCGAGGGGAATCGATGCGGCCGAGGTGTTGCCGTGGTCCTGCACGGTGACTACGACCCTATCCATCGGCACCTGCATGCGGCTTGCGGTCGCCGTGATGATGCGCAGGTTGGCCTGGTGCGGAACGATCCAGTCGACGTCGGCCGGCGTCAGATCGGCCTTGTCGAGCGCGGCATGGGCGGTTTCGGCCAACTTTTCCACAGCGTGGCGGAAGACCTGATTGCCCTGCATGCGCAAGTGGCCCGACGTACCGGTCGTGGATACGCCGCCATCGACGTAAAGCAACTCGCGATGCGAGCCGTCGCTGTGCAGATCGGTGGCCAGGACGCCGCGATCGGTCGCATTGCCCTTGCCTTTTGCGGCCTCTACGACCACCGCGCCGGCGCCGTCGCCGAACAGGACGCAGGTGGCACGGTCGTCGAAATCGAGGATGCGGCTGAACGTCTCCGCTCCGATGATCAGAACGCGTCGCGCCTGGCCTGAGAGGATCAGCGCATTGGCATTGGCGAGCGCGAAGACGAAGCCCGCGCAGACCGCCTGTACGTCGAAGGCGAATCCGCTCCGCATGCCGATCTTTTCCTGAACCATTGTCGCGGCCGATGGAAAGGTCAGGTCGGCGGTGGACGTCGCCACGATAAGTGCGTCGAGATCCTCGGGCCCGAGGCCCGCGTCGGCCAATGCGGCCTTTGCCGCCCTAGCGCCCAGATCCGACGTCGTCTCGCCCTCGGCGGCGAAGTGGCGTCGCTCGATCCCGGTGCGGCTGCGGATCCATTCGTCGCTCGTGTCGAGCCGCGCTTCGAACTCGGAATTCGGGACCACGCGCTCGGGCAGGTAGTGCCCGACGCCCCGGACCACGGCACGGATCGTCATTCGGAATTCCTGTCTTCTACAGCCGCTAGATCCGCATCCTGCCCCGCCTGAGCGACAGAGGCAACCCGTGCCGCAAGACGCTCTCGAAAGCCCGACTGCGCAAGCCGGAAGGCAAGCTTGATCGCGGCCGAAACCCCGGTCGAGTCGGCCGAGCCGTGCGATTTCACGACGGTCCCGTTCAGCCCGAGGAACACGCCGCCATTCTGGCGCCTCGGGTCGATGCGCTTGCGCAACCGGCGAAGTGACGCAACCGCGAGAAGGGCCGCGAATCGCGACAGCAACGTCGCGTTGAACGCGTCGCGCAAGAAGGCGCCGACAAGTTTCGCGGTGCCTTCTCCGGTCTTCAGCGCGATGTTGCCGGTAAAGCCGTCGGTGACGATCACGTCGACCCGCGTCGAGGGCAAATCTCCACCTTCGACGAACCCAACGTAGTCGAAACTGCCCGCCTCGGTCGCAGCTTCGATCAGATCCTGCGCGGCTTTGAGCTCGGCGCGGCCCTTGTGCTCTTCAGTGCCGACGTTCAGGAGCCCAACGCGCGGCCGGGTGATGCCAAGGCCGTTGCGGGCATAGGAGGCGCCCATCAGCGCGTATTGCAGAAGGTCCGGCGCGTCAGCCTTGATGTCGGCGCCGACGTCCAGCATCAGGTTGAATCCGCCGGGATTTCGCGATGGCCAGAGGCATGCGATTGCGGGCCGGTTGATGCCCGGCAGCTTTCTGAGCCGTATCATCGATATGGCCATGAGCGCACCGGTGTTGCCGCAGCTCACCGCGACCGTCGCTTCGCCGTTCTTGACGCTTTCAATCGCGGACCACATCGACGTGCCCTCGCCATGGCGCATGACCTGGCTTGGCTTGTCCTGCATCGTCACGACACCTGCCGCGTGACGGATCGTACAGCGTTCAGACAGGCCACGACGATGCGAAATGAGCCGTCGAAGCTCGTCCTCCGGGCCGTGGACGATGAACTCGATGTCAGGGTTCTTGTCAGCCGACTCGGCCATGCCGGCGACGACAGCCGCGGGGCCACGGTCGCCGCCCATCGCGTCAACGGAAATGACAATGCGTCCGGAAGTCCCAGCTTTCGGGGCTTCCGGCGTCATGACCTGCGCTGACGGCATATCGCCGGCCAACCGCAACGCGGCCTCAGGCCGCGTCTTCGTCCAGGTCGATCTCGGCGGTCTGGGCGACCACTTCACGGTCGTTGTAGTGACCGCACGCGCCGCAAACGTGATGCGGGCGTTTGAGTTCGCCGCAGTTCGGGCATTCGTTCGGGTTCGCGGCGGACAGTGCGTCATGGGCGCGACGCATGTTGCGGCGGGACCGCGTGACTCGGTTCTGAGGGACAGCCATGTCTCAACCTCGGGTTATTTGGGGCCGGGGCCCCGGTTTTCCTGGGGTTTCGTCACAAGGCGACCGCGGAGCGACCGGTGCGAACCCAACGTTCAAGCGAGGCCGGGAACATACTGCGATTCCGCGCGGGCGCAAGTGTTTTGTGGCCATTTTCGAGCGCATTTGTGCGGCGTGTGTTCATTCCTCCGTCTTGCCCTTGCTCATCAGATCGGCGAGCCCCGAAAACGGGCGAAGCGCCTCGTCCTGAAGGGGGGCTGTTCCAGGTTCGGCGAACTGCGCCGCGCCCAGCTCTGCCCCCTCGGCGCGTGGATAGGGCGGCAGGGCGAGCGTCAGCGCCTCGATCAAAACGGCGCCTGCGTCGATCACATCCGTCAGAGCTTCGGCGCTGTCGTCCTCCGGCATTTCGACCTCGTCGCCTTCTGGTTCCGGCATGTCCATCAGGTAACGGCGGCGCACGTCCTCCGAAATCTCCGTGCTGACGGGGGCCAGCGTGATGACGCAAGGCTGCGTGACGCGCGCCGTCAGCCATGCCTCAAGAATCCAGTCCTTGCGGCCATCCGGCATGAGCTCGCCCTTGAAGCTGAGCCCATCCAGCGCGACGAGCCCGAGCGCATCGGCAATCCGCCGCCGCGCGGCTTCGTCGGGAGATATGTTGAACCGGCTCGGCCGGCGCTGAGCGAGATCCGCGACGCGGAACGGATGGGTGAAGATCGGATCAACGGACGTCATGTCGCGCGCCCCAATGGTTTGGCAGGTGGATCACGGCGGATGGAGCTTCGTCCTTGAAGGATTGCACCGGCTTGTTGTAAGCCGGATAGAAGGCTTGAGGCAGCAAGGCAAGAGGGTGGGAATGAGCAGGCTCGGTTCCGGGATGCGGCACGGCGCGATCGTGCTGATGCTCGTCGCGCTCGCCTCTTGCACGGCGATCTACCGAAATCACGGCTACGTGCCGCGTGACGAGGACCTTGAAAAAGTCGTTGTCGGCGAGTCCACGCGCGACGATGTGGCCCAGGCCGTCGGGCGCCCGTCGTCGACCGGGCTTCTGACCGGCGCAGCCTGGTACTATGTCGGCAGCCGCTTCCGCCATTTCGGTGCCCGCGCGCCCGAGGAAGTGGAGCGCCAGGTCCTCGCCGTCAGCTTCGCCGAAAATGGCACGGTCGAGAATGTCGAACGCTTCGGGCTCGAGGACGGGCAAGCGGTCGTCCTGTCTCGCCGCGTGACCGACAGCAACATCAAGGGCCTGAGCTTCCTGCGCCAGCTTCTCGGCAACATCGGCAACATCAGCGCGGGCCAGATACTGAACGACAACTGAGGTGCTATGGACTGGCGCCGTCACGACTTCGGCTTGTGATCAAGCGCGACGCCGTTGATGCAGTAGCGCAGGCCCGTGGGCTTCGGGCCGTCCGGAAAGACGTGCCCGAGATGGGCGTCGCAGGCCGCGCAATGAACCTCGGTGCGGCGCATGAACCAGCTCCGGTCTTCGCTTTCCTCGATCGCCTCCGGCGAGTAAGGCTGAAAGAAGCTCGGCCAGCCGGTGCCTGATTCGTACTTAGACTCGGACTCGAAGACCGGCGCGCCGCAGCAGACGCAATGATAGGCGGCAGGCCCCTTCGGAAAGCTGTCATGCGTGCCGGCGCGTTCGGTTCCGTGCTGGCGTGTCACCTTGTAGGCCAGATCGCCGAGTTGCTTGCGCCATTCCTCATCCGTTTTCACAATCTTCGCGGCCATTCCGGCTCTCCGCTCTGTTGTCGTTTCGTTGCAGTTCTCGCGTAGAATGTAGCAGGAAAAACGCCGGGCGCGACAGGATGCGCGCCAACGAGGAGTGCATCGGAGATGCTGGACATGAGCAAGGGCCGCTATGTCGCCCGCTTTGCCAACGGGCGCAAGGATGTGGATCGGGCGCTGGACCTGCGCTGGCGGGCGTTCCGCGGCGGCGTCGGGGACGCGCGGTGCGACGCCGATTCCCACGATGAGATCTGCCACCATGTCTTGGTCGAAGAGACCCGGACCGGCCGGCTAGTGGCGGCGTTCCGGCTGCTGGTGCTCCGCCGTGGGAGCGAGATCGCGCAATGCTATTCGGCGCAGCATTACGAGTTGTCGGCATTGTCCGGCTTCGGCGGGCGCATGGTCGAGATGGGGCGCTTCTGTCTCGACCCGGCCTGCCACGATCCCGACGTGCTGCGCGTTGCCTGGGGAGCGATGACGGCCTTCGTGGACGCCGAGGGTGTCGAGATGATTTTCGGCTGCTCGTCTTTCATCGGGACGGACGCAGATCCACATCTCGACGCCTTCGCGATGCTGCGCGAACGGCACCTGGCGCCGAAGCGCTGGCTGCCCGAGATCAAAGCGCCAAGCGTATTTCGCTTCGGCGGCCGGCTCAGGGGGCGGGCGCCCGACCCGCAACTGGCGGCCAGAGGGATGCCGCCGCTCCTGAGGACCTATCTCGCAATGGGCGGGTGGGTTAGCGACCACGCGGTGATCGACCGTGATCTCGGGACGATGCATGTCTTCACCGGGCTCGAGGTGCAGGCGGTCCCGGCACGACGGGCGCATGCGCTGCGCGCGATCGCAGGGGTATGAGAGCGATCTGAAAAAAAGAAAGCCCCGGCGGCGAGCCGGGGCTTGGTGGCCGGGATATGACCGATGTTCAGCCGCGGCGGCGGCGGCCTTCGCGACCGGGACGGCCCGCAGAGGCAACATCGACCGAAGCCGTGGCGAAGTCCTTGCCTTCCTTCACTGCTTCCAGAACGCGGGCGAACTTGATCCACTCGCCGCCATTGGAATCGTGGTTCATCAGGAAGTTCGCAGCCCGGATAGCCTCCATCTCGACCGAGCGGACCGGATTCATGATCGCCGAGGTCATGCCCGCACCGATGGCCATGGGCAGGAAGGCCGCGTTGATGCCGTGCCGGTTGGGCAGCCCAAACGAGATGTTCGACGCGCCGCAGGTCGTGTTGACGCCCAGCTCGTCGCGCAGGCGGCGAACAAGCGTGAAGACCTGCTGACCGGCCGAGGCAAGCGCGCCCACGGGCATGACAAGGGGATCGACGACGATGTCATGAGCCGGGATGCCGTGATCGGCTGCGCGCTCGACGATCTTCTTCGCCACTGCGAAACGGACGTCAGGATCCATTGAGATGCCGGTATCATCGTTCGAAATCGCCACGACCGGCACGTTGTACTTCTTGACAAGCGGCAGGACGAGTTCCAGCCGTTCTTCCTCGCCGGTGACCGAGTTCAGGAGCGGGCGGCCCTTAGCCGCCGCCAGACCCGCCTCAAGCGCACCGGGAACTGAAGAATCGATGCAGAGCGGCACATCGACGAGACCCTGGACGATCTCGATCATCTTGGTCATCAAGGGCGGCTCGGTCTCGTTCGGGTTGGGGTTGGAGTTGTAGACCACACCCGCGTTCACATCGAGTACCATCGCGCCGCAGGCGACCTGCTCCAACGCGTCTTTCTCGACGGTGGAAAAATCACCCGCCTCAAGCTCGGCGGCAAGCTTTTTGCGGCCGGTCGGGTTGATCCGCTCGCCAATGACGCAGAATGGCTCCTCGAAGCCGATGACGACGGTTTTTGATTTCGATTCAATGACGGTGCGGGTCATACTTCCCTCGATTCATCAGGCTTGCGTGTGATCAGGCTTGCGAGGCCGGAACGGCGGACTTGCCGCCGTGCTCGATCGCCCAGGTTGCGTTGGTCTTGATACCGCCCAGCGGGAAGAAATGCACGGCTTCGATTCCGAAATCGGGATTTGCCGCTTTGTGAGCCGCAAGCGCGCAGATGACATCGTCGGGTTCGTAGGGCAGAAGCAGCTTCGAGACGTCCATCGCGCGCTTCTGAAGCACCTTTAGCGAAGGCCCGACACCGCAGGCGATGGCGAACTTGATGAGCGTCTGGAGTTTTGCAGGGCCTGCGATGCCGATATGGACCGGCAACTCGATGCCTTCGGCGTTAAGGCGATTGACCCAGTCGATGACCGGCTTGGCGTCGAAGCAGAACTGCGTCGCCATCGCCATCTTGGCATCCGTGCGCTCGGAGAAAGCCTGTTTCCAGCGCAAGGCCTCCATGACGTTCTCGTCCGATCCGTTAGGGTCGATGTCCTTGTTACCTTCCGGATGGCCGGCAACATGGAGCCGCTCGAACCGGTCGAACAAGCCGGTTTCGATCAGCTGCATCGAGCAGTGGAAATCCCCCTGTGGCTCGCTGATGCCGCCGCCGAGCAGCAGCGCCTGTTTGATGTCAGCCTCGCCCTGATAGCGGGCGATCCAGTCGGCGAGCGTCGCCTTGTCCTTGATGATGCGTGCCGGGAAGTGCGGCATGACCTTGTAGCCTTCGCCGCGCAGGCGCTTGGCGGTCGCGACCATTTCGTCGATCGGCGTGCCGTCGATATGGGCGATGTAAACGCGCGAGCCCTTGGGCAGCAGGTCGCGAAAATCCTCGACCTTCTCGGCCGTACGGGGCATCACCTCAATCGAGTATCCTTCAAGAAAGGCCTCGACATCCTCCCGGGCCGGAGAGAACGCAGGGGTTTCCTTGCGACGAAAGTTCAAAAGTGCCATAGCAGTCCTCCGGAGCCTAGCGGCTGTCACGCCCAGCCATCGTTCGCGATAAGCGCCTTGAGACGCTCGGTGTCGTACTCGGCGACAAGCCGGGCGGTTTCCGCCTCGGCCACCGCCTGATCTTCGCCTGCCACCTCGACGGGCTGTGCCTTGCGCCACTCCGCGAGATAGGTGTCGGTATCTCGAGCGCCGATCTTCATCGCGCAGCGGTCGATCGCTTGTTCGAACCGTTCCGGCAGCTGCTTCTTCACGCCGCGCCGACCCTTGCCGACGATGACCTGCGCCGGAATGTCCCGCCAGTAAACTATGGTGACCTCTGCCATGCCGAATCCTTTCGTTGGCGCCCTCAATACTCTGCGCCGCGCTACGGGCTAGGACGGTTTTCGACATTGTGCGCGACCGGAGCGACGTCGTTTTTCGCGCATCCGGTCCCGCGGGTGCGAAGGCGTCTCGCGCGTGTTCCGGCGGACGGGCGGGGCAATGCCCACCGGGCGCGAGCTTGACGCGTCTCTTGCACCAAGGCAGGTCGATGGATAGATTGAAGACAACAGCATATCGGAGGGCGCAACGATGGCGCCCAGGCGTCCCGGAGGTGCGGGCGCGTTCCCGAGATCGGTCGAGCCGCCAGGCACCCCAAGACCCGACCCCGCGCAGCTCTATGCGGCGCTGGATCTGGGGACAAATAGTTGTCGGATGTTGATTGCCCAGCCCAAGGGCAGTCAGTTTCACGTCGTCGACAGTTTTTCCAAGTCCGTTCAGCTTGGACTCGGACTTGAAGCATCGGGCCGGCTTAGCCGTGGGTCGATGGCGCGGACGGTTCAGGCGTTGCAGATCTGCCGCCGAAAGATCGAGCAGCACGAGGTCAGACGCATGCGGCTCGTCGCGACCGAAGCATGCCGGCGCGCCACGAACGCATCTGAATTCATTCGCTACGTGACGCGCGAAACCGCTCTGCCGCTCGAGATCATCGAGCCGGAAGAAGAAGCGCGGCTGGCCGTCGTGTCCTGCGCGCCTCTCGTCTCGACCAAGACCGAGCAGCTTCTGGTCGTCGATATCGGCGGCGGCTCGACCGAGCTTGTCTGGATCGACCTCTCTGCCGTGCCCCGTTCCGAGCGGCCCCGCGCGATCATGCGGCTGCACGCGGGTTTCCATCCGCCCGACAGTCCGTTTCCGGCGGCGAAAGTCGTGGACTGGATTTCGGTTCCGCTTGGCGTCGCAACGCTCAAAGACCAGTTTGCCGACGTCGAGGACGATTCCGCGCGGTTCGCGCTCATGAGTTGGTTCTTCGAAGAGAACCTTGCCGACTTCTCGCCCTACAACTCATCGCAGCCACGCGAAGGCTTCCAGATCATCGGGACGTCAGGGACGGTCACCACAGTCGCGGCGAGCCATCTCGGGCTCAGGCGCTACGACCGCACCAAAGTGGACGGGTTGAGGATGACGTCTGACCAGATCGACCGCGTGATCCGCGACTACCTTCACCTCGGCCCCGAAGGCCGGCGCAAGGATCCACGCATCGGCCGCGACCGGCACTCTCTGATCATGTCGGGCGCGGCGATCCTTCAGGCGCTGATGCGGCTGTGGCCGACGGATCGACTGTCCGTGGCGGACCGGGGCCTGCGCGAAGGGCTTCTCTACGCGCAGATGACCGCGGACGGCGTTCTCGAGGATGGGCCATTCTGACCGCGTCAGCCGGTGCGATTGCGTCGCGGGCGGGACACGGGTATTGGGGCCAAGGTGAAGTGGAGAGGGCCCTCGCGGGCGCTAATCATGGCGAAAACTCCGGCTGGCAGGACCTCAGGGCGCGGGCAACGCGATCTTCGCGTGCGCGTGAAAACCGCGAAGGGGCGAAAGCTGTCCTCCACGCTCTGGCTCGAACGGCAACTCAACGATCCTTACGTCCAGCGCGCGAAGAAGGAGGGCTACCGCGGACGGGCGGCCTTCAAGATCCTCGAGCTTGACGACAAGTTCCGCTTCCTATTGCCCGGTGCGCGTGTCGTCGACCTTGGCTGCGCGCCGGGAGGTTGGTGCCAGGTCGCGGTGGAGCGCGTGAACGCGCTCGGCCAGAATCCGGGCAAGAAGGTCGGGCGCGTCCTCGGAATTGATCTGCAGGAGGTCGAGCCGATCGCTGGCGCGGAGATACATCAGCTCGACTTCCTGTCGGACGGAGCGGACGACAAGGTCAAGGCCTGGCTCGACGGTCGCGCCGATGTTGTGATGTCGGACATGGCCGCCGCCGCTTCGGGCCACAAGGGCACGGACCACCTGCGCATCGTCGCGCTCTGCGAGGCGGCGGCCTATTTTGCATTTGACGTTTTGGAGGAGGGCGGCACCTTCGTGGCCAAGGTCCTTGCCGGCGGGGCGGAAAATGAACTTCAGGCTCTCTTGAAGCGGGCATTTCAGAAGGTCGCGAATGTCAAACCGCCGGCAAGCCGCGCGGACAGTTCCGAGAAATTCGTCGTGGCGACGGGTTTCAGGGGCCTGCCAGAGGAGCGCGGCGGCGATTAGGTTGACTAGGGGCTGACGTGGATACTTAGGCCCTCAACCTCGACAGTCGCTGGCGCTTCGCACTGAAACACATAGTAACTGAGCCCCAGTGCCGGCTGACGCACCACGCCCGGCCGATCAAGCAGATCGCGCGCGCGCCGGAAGTCGTTGCCGTACTGGCCCACGCCCACCGCCTGGTGCGGCGATACCAGTACGTCCGTCTTGGGCCGGTTCGGTCCGAGCGCGCCCGCCTGAATGCGCACCGGCTGGGCGTCAGGGTTCTGTTCCAGGAACGCCTCGTCCAGTTGGATCCGGTCAACCCGCTCTACCCGGGCGAGTGGGCCCTCGACCGTACGCAGCGGATCGCGACGCCTGAGCGCCTGAATTGGCAGCTCGCCGAACGACGTCGTCACGCGGGCGTCGTCGCAAAAGCCCCCAATCGTCCATTCGACCGACCGGCGCGGACGCTCAGGTTTCGACGGCGCAGGGGGCGCCTTTGCCTCGGATTTGGACAGCGCCTCGACCACGGCGCTCAGGATGTGTTCATCGTTCATCGTTGCGTTCGAAATATGGTTCGTTCTGTCAATTTGCTGCAGCCGTGTCGGGCCGCTCGTATCCGCTCCGCTTCAACCTTGCTTGCCCGCCGGGTTGGCCTGGGCGCCGGAATCATTCCCATATCCGGGGAATCGCGACGCGACCGACCTTCTGAACCCGGCGCAAGGTTCGCCGAATACAGCCAGTATAGGCCATATTCCACCGAAATTCGTCACAATATATTGTGGTCAACCTGTGCGTGTGGGCGCTCTGTCGCCGACATGTGGACAGTTTCGAAACAATTCGGCGAACGGACGTACAATCGGAACTGAAATTTGCACATGTAGTGCGGCATTGTTCACGGATTCGGCCACCAACGGCCTTCTTCCAAGCGACACGCGACGCGTGTGCGGCCTGTGGAAATCGGATCGTTTGTCGTGAAACAATCTCGCCACTTGGGCATGTTCGCCCCCAAATCCGCGACGAGTAAGCCGCCCGAGAGCGCCAACCGCGCGCAACAAAGTGAATCATCGTGCGTGCGGCCGACAACAGGAATCGCTTTCCCGGCCCCCGATTCTGCGAGGCGTGACGGTTTTCGGGAGGCCCAGGGCATGAGATCCTCGATCCGGCGCCGCGATTCCTCGTTCCGGCTGTCTCGCAGATGGGCTGGCGCTGGGGGCGTCTCGACGACCAGCGCCGCAAAAGCCGGCTTCGCCATCGCCTCGGCCGACAACGCCAGCGTCCCCGCGGCCAGCTTCTTGCGCCAGTCGTAGACCTATTAGGGGTCACCCCGTGCCGTCGCGCCACATCGGCCACCTTCGCCCCCGGTGCCAGGCTCTCGGCCGCACTGCGCACCCGCTGGACCTCACTGCGCTGACGCTGGCCCGTGCGACCCTCAATCACCTCGATGCGGCCCGCGCAGCCATCCTTCGAGCCGTCCAAACGGCCGTCCATTTTTGGTGCCCTATCCTCAACCCACATGGCGACAGGACTCGCACTATCAGCAGCAAGACGGCAGGAGCGGATCGAGAAAGCGCTTACCCCGCATGTTCGGACGGCGCAGATCGCGGACTTGCGCAGGATGGAGTAGCCTGAGCGGCGGGCGGCTGCGACGATACAGGCTCGATCAAGTCGCGCACTGCTCCGCCCGACCGTAACTGACTTTGGCTGCGCATTTAGTCGACACCCATGACAGTGGGCGAAATCCGACTAGGCCAAAGGGGGTGTCTGGCAAAGGTATTTTCTGTTACAGCTCAAGAGCTCAATTTGTATATCTTAATTATTTCAATAGCTTACCTTACATCCGCCGCCAGGCGTGAGTAGCAGTCGCTAGAAACCAGTGAATAGCAAATTTAGGCCTCCCGGGCGCTCGCAGCAACTCTGGTCCGAGACACCTGCCGTGCGCGCGTTGATCCCGTGACCTCTGTCGACTCAGCGATAACGGTCCTTGGCCTGTGAAAACGACAGCAGCCGTTTGGACTCTTCGTCCCACAGATGCAGCCGGGCGCTAAGTATGCTTTCTCGGATCGTCATTCGATTGCCGCTGGCCAGGACCGCGTGATCGCGCAGCACTTCAGGTAATCTATAGAACGGGATACGGCTGTGAAGGTGATGCACATGGTGGATTCCGATGTTGGCGCTCAGCCACTGCAGCACAGTCGGCAGCACGTAGTGCGAGCTTCCCTTCAGGGCTGCATCATGCAGTTGCCAGTCTTCCTCAGCTTCCCAATGCGTGGTCTCGAATTGATGCTGCACATAGAACAGCCAGACCCCCGCCGTTGCAGCAAGAAGTGTCGATGGCAGAAAAATCAACAAGATCGGCATCAGGCCGCCGAAGTACAGGATGAGGGTCAACCCCACGAGGATCGCGGCGTTCGTGCACATTGCGCTGGCCCAGTATCTGGCCTTGGCCATCAGCCCCAAGGGCAATCGGTTCTGGATGAAAAAGAGATATCCCGGCCCCAGACCGAACAGAACAACGGGGTGGCGATAAAGCCTGTACAATAAGCGGTTGAGCGGTGTCAGCGCGCGGTACTCCGCGACTGTCAGCGTGTGGATATCGCCCATGCCGCGTCGCCCGAGATTTCCAGACGTGCTGTGGTGCATGGAATGGGTGCGCCGCCAGACGTCATAGGGGGTCAACGTAAGCACGCCGATCACCCGTCCGAGCCAATCACTCACGGTCCGGTTTTCATAGAACGCCCCATGGCCGCAATCGTGCTGGATGGCGAACAACCGCAACAGGAAGGCCGCATTGAACATGGAGATCGTCAAGGTCAGCCAGTAGCTGTAGGACAGCGACCACCATGCCAGAGCCCACAGAAGAACGAAGGGCCCCGCGGTGACTGCAAGCTCGAACGTGCTGCGCAGCGAACTAGACTCGCGGTAGTCTGAAAGTACCTTGACCCACTCTCTAGCGGCCCGCGTTTCGGGCTCGTGCCGCGACGATTCGGAATGATCGAACATGCGCCTGCTTTTCTGTCTTTGTCGGCGGACTTCATAAACCAATAGTGAGTCGGCGCAAATGCCTCTTGGGGGGCATTCGCGAAATTTGATCCGTGGCGAGTATTGGTTCAGGTACCGGGGCCGCTGCGCCTGAAGGGTTGTTCAGATGCTGCGGCGAAGGATCTCTGATTGTACGGGATCAGCACCTGTGGGCCTGACTAGGGGGATTTGCCCAAAGGAACGATTGCGGCTCATCCGAACCATCAAGGAGTAAAGATGAGACGGAAAGCTGGAACACAGAAGCCGACGGCTGACCAGGTTGGCAAAGATCTCCGTCGCAAGGCGCACAAGGTGAATTGAGTGTCCATGTCTCGCTCACGATGTGTCGCGCTCGGTCGCGCATCGCCGTGGGCGGAAAGGGGCGCTTCCTCGACAACATATTCTTCGAACGTCTGTGGCCGACTCTGAAATCCGAGTAGGTCTGCCTGCACGCATGGGAAACCGCTTCGGAGCCGCACGCGGGCAGGGGGGGATGCGCGACCTGCCGCATTCGCCAGCGCCCGCTTTCTGCCTTTGGCGGTTGCCTCCCCGCGGTGGTCTTGGCAGAGAGATGGCATCATGGAACCCGATCAGCGGGAGCGACGGTAGCACACGCTTCTTCATATCCTGTCCAAAGCATGGAGCGTGGCGCAGAACGCTGCGTCCTAGTGAGCGCCGAGTTTCTGCCGCAGTTCTGCAGCGCGCGCGTGGCCCTCCATTCCCTCCATCCGGCTTATCCGTGCAGTCCGCTCGGCCAACTGGTGGGACGCCTCTTCATTGCAGCGTTGCCAGGTGACGGTCTTTGTGAATTTGTGCACCGACAGGCCGCCAGTATAGCGCGCGGCGCCGCTGGTCGGCAGGACGTGGTTTGGGCCAGCGGTCTTGTCGCCGAATGATACGGTCGTTTCCTTGCCCAGGAACAAGGATCCATAGGCCGTGAGACGGTTCAGCCACCAGTCGAGATCGGCGGCCTGTACCTGAAGGTGTTCGGGGGCATAGTGGTCGGACACGCTTGCAGCTTCGTCACGGCTGTCACACAGGATCACCTCTGCGCGGTCCACCCAAGCGGTACGCGCAACCGAAGCATTGGGTTCGGGCAGGCTGTCGATCAGCGTGTGCACGCTGGCCATGACGCTTTCGGCCAGTGCCCTCTCGGTACTCACAAGCCAGACCGGGCTGTCGGCACCGTGCTCGGCCTGGCTGACCAGATCCCAGGCCACGGTTTCGACCGAAGCGGTGTGGTCCGCGATTATCAGCGAGTCCGTGGGGCCCGCAAACATGTCGATCCCGACCCTGCCAAATAGCATGCGTTTGGCTTCGGCCACATAGGAATTGCCGGGGCCGACAAGAATGTCGGCGGGCGTCGCGCCAAAGAGCCCTTGCGCCATGGCGGCGATGCCCTGCACGCCGCCAAGATTCAGGATCAGATCCGCCCCACTGATATCCATCGCATAGACGATGGCATCGGGAATCCCTGTCCCGGGGCGCGGTGGCGAAACGGCGGTAATGTGTGGGACGCCCGCGACCTTGGCGGTGGTGATAGTCATCAATGCGCTGGCGATATGACTGTAGCGCCCCCCAGGCACGTAGCAGCCCGCGCTCGACACCGGGATTTGCCTCTGTCCCGCGATCAGGCCCGGTATCAACTCGATCTCACAGTCCCCCATCGTGGCTTTTTGTGCTTCGGCAAAGCGGAGGATATTGGCGTGGGCGAACCGAATGTCGTCCTTGAGGCTTGCGGGAACGCGGTCGCAGGCAGACTTGCGGTCGGCGCCCGACAAGACGATCTCGCCGGTCCATCCGTCCAGTTTTTCGCCGTAGCGGCGCACTGCTTCTTCGCCATCGCGTTCGATGTTGTTCAGCATGATGGCCACGATGTCGCGGATGCCGTTGTTCTCTGAAACGGGTCTTGGATCGGCTTTTTTCAGATAGGAGATGGCCATTGGGTCAACTCCAATTCGTAAAGGTGTGGTCGTGGATCGCGTCGGCCAGTACATCGACCGTGTCGGTGGCCGGGACGGCGCCGGGCAAAGCATCCGCGATCAGCGAGAATTCCGAACAGGCGACGAACAGATGCGCCGCGCCCCTGGAGGCCAGATCTTCTGCGGCGTCTTCGAGTGTGCGGCGAGTCTCGGGCGTGGGGCCTTCGGCTTTGATCGTCCGGATGGCATCGAGCATCCGGCCGGCGTCTTCGGGCCAGAGCGCCATGAGACCCGCCCTTTCCAAAGGCGCGTCAAAGACGCCGGCCAGGCGCACCGCTGGCGAGGCGAGAATGCCGATGCTGGCACCCTTGTTCAGGTGGCACATTGCCCTCCCAACTGACAGGTCGATCATGTTCAAGAACGGAATGGACACGGCTGCCTCGATGTCCGGGGCGTAATGATGGGCGGTGTTGCAAGGCATCGCCAGCGCGCTCGCCCCAGCGGCTTCCAAGCGCCGCGCCATCGCCGCCAGCACCGGACCGGGATCCGCGCCTGTGCCCTCGATCAAGTGCGCGATGCGCGAGGGAACCTGCGGGTTCATGTCGATCAAGAGCGGTATGTGGTCGGCATCATCGACCGCCCGCACCGTCGCCAGAACCCGCTGCTGCAGCAGGATCGTCGCCTCGGGCCCCATGCCGCCCAGAATGCCGACACGACGACGGGTCACGGGGCGAGCCCGCATGCCGCCACTCGGGTCGACGCGACCGCCTGCGCGGCGAAGGCTGCGTCGATCGGGGTAGCGTCCTGCTGCGTGATCGATCTTGCGAACTTAGGTGCCACGGCGGCCCTCTCCTTACAGGTTGATCCAGCGGTCGGCGTGGTCAAAGGCGAAGTCATAGCCAAACAAGCCTGCCGACCCGCCGGTATGCAGGAACACGACACGTTCGCCCTTAAAGGTCCCTTTGCGCGCCAGTTCGATCAGGCCCGCGGCGCCCTTGGCGGAATAGACCGGATCAAGCAGGATGCCTTCCAGCTCGGCAAACAGGCGGATCGCTTCGATGCCGCTGTCGGTCGGCAGGCCGTAGCCCTCGCCAACATAGTCCGTATTGGCCAGGACGTCTTCGCGCCTGACCACTCCGGTGCAGCCCAGTTTTTCAGCGGTCTTACAGGCCAGGTCATGGACCATCTGTTCCTGTTTCTGCTGCGGCGCACGGGTGCCGATGCCCAGCACCGGGATGCCCGCGTTCATCGCGCAAAGCCCGGTTACCAACCCCGCCTGGGTTCCGGACGACCCGGTTGCGTGAACCACGCGGTCAATCTTCAGCCCCGCGTCGTTGGCCTGCGCGACCAGTTCCAGAGCGCAGTTCACGTAGCCCAAAGCGCCGGTCGGGTTCGATCCGCCGCCGGGGATGATGTAGACATTGTGACCTTCGGCCCGTTTCTTCTCGGCCGCACGCTCCATTTCGCCAACCATATCGTGACCGCCAGGAAAGCTCTCGGTCGTCGCGCCGTGGAGGTGGTCCAGCAGGACGTTGCCGTTGCCCTTGTAGTTGGCGTAGTTATAGCCGGTGCGATCTTCCAACAGAATGTGGCATGTCAGACCCAGCTTGGCCGCAAAGGCGGCAGTCTGGCGGGCATGATTGGATTGTGTCGCGCCTTGGGTCATGACCATGTCGGCGCCATGTTCCAACGCCTCACCCATCAGGAATTCCAGCTTGCGCGTCTTGTTGCCGCCGGTCGACATTCCTGTGCAGTCGTCGCGCTTGATCCACAGATCAATACCGAGTTCCCCGGACAAGCGTTTCATCGGCTCCAGAGGGGTCGGCAAATGCGCGAGATGGACTCGGGGAAAACGTGACAGGTGCATTTCGAGGTCCTTTTCGTTGGGTGGCGCCGGCAACGCGAGGGCCGCCGGGCTACGAGCAGATTTCCGCGTTGTATGGGAGTGGCACCGAATTCAGCGCGTGACCATACCCGAATAACCGCGATCACTCTTAAGACCGCAGGATTACGCAGTGAACGTCGTTCATGATGTGCCTATCCACGGATGCGGGTATGGTCGGGATCGTAAGGTGAAGGTGAAATCACTTCGGCGCTGACGAGATCGCCGCAGAGGTCGAGTTGCATGGTACTGCCAACTCCTGCCAGTTCGGACTCAACGAAGCCAAAGGCCAGGTTCATGCCAACCCGGTGGCCCCAGTCGCCCGAGGTGGCGGTGCCGACGACCGTATCGCCCTGCACCAGCGAGGCACCGCCACGGGCCGGAGCGTGCGTCGTGTCGATCTTCAGCATCACAAGCTTCTTGCTCAGCCCCTCGCCCTGTCGGTTCCGCAGGGCGTCCTTGCCGATAAAATCAGGCTTCTCCAGATTCACGAACCGATCGAGTGAGGTCTCAAACGGGTCAAACTCTGTGAGAATTTCGGCCTTCCAGTGAAGAAAGCCTTTTTCGATCCGCATGGATTCGACCGCGCGCGCTCCGAACAGCTTCATGCCGTGAGCGGCACCCGCCTGTCGGAGCGCCAGCCAGGCGGCATAGAGAGATGCGTTGGGGACATGGATTTCGTAGGCGAGTTCGCCCGAGAAGCTGACCCCCAGCACCGTGGCCGGAGCAAAGCCTACAAAGCACTCGCGCACGCTTAGCCAAGGAAACGCCTGTTTCGACCAGTCGCCCCGGGCACAGGAGGAAAGTACGTCGCGCGCCTTCGGGCCGGCCAGAACCAGGATGGTCTGATCATTGGTCAGACTGCGAATCTGCACATCTTCTCCGTCGCGGGCATGCTGAGTAAGCCAATCCATGTCATGCAACTCGCTGGCCGCTGCCGAACCGTACCAGGCCCGCTCGGGGCCGCGGTCGCTGGCGGGCAGGTTTGCGACCGTGGCTTCACCCTTGACCATGCCATGTTGGTTCAGCAAATAGCCAAGTCCGACACGACCCGCCCGTTTGGTGACGTTGCCGCAGAACATGCGGTCAAGAAAGGCATGGCGGTCCGTGCCGGTGATCTCGAAGCGGTTGAAACCGTTGACCTCGCACAGCCCCACATTCTCATGCACGTTCCTCACCTCGGCCGCGACCATGTCGAAGGCCTCGTCAAAATGAAACGACAGCGAGGGATGGAAGTCAGCCGACGGCCTGATGTAGTCCACCCGCTCCCAGCCGTTGACCACCGTGAACTCAGCGCCTTCTGCGGCCAGTAAAGGCGTCAGCGGGGTGGTCTTGGCCGGGCGCCCGGCGGGGCGGTGTTCATGCGGAAAGTGGAAGCGGAATTCGTTCTGATAGTCTTCGACCGCCTTGAGCGCGGTCAGTTCGACATTGGCGTGGCCGGCAAACCGACGCGGGTCGATGCACCAGGTGTCGTAGCAGGCCTCGCCATGGACGATCTGCTGCGCCAGCAGCCAGCCATGGCCGCCGCCCTCGCCGAGACCTGCGCGCAGGCCTATGATGCAGAAAGCATTGCGCTTGCCCGGGATCGGCCCCACCAGCGGCGCGCCGTCGATGGTATAGGTGATCGGGCCGTTGACCACGGTGTGGATGCCCACCTCCATAAGCGCCGGCATGCGTTCAAATGCGCCTTCGAGCACATCAGCCACCCGGTCCAGATCATTCGGACAAAGCGCGTTCACGAAATTCGGATCGATCCCGTCCATGCCCCAGGTCTTGCAGCCCTGTTCGTAGAACCCGACCAAGAGCCCGTTCTTTTCCTGGCGGCAATAATAGTCGCTGATCGGGCAGCGGATCAGCGGCATCCGGTGCCCTGCCTCCTTGATGGCCGGGATTTCTTCGGTCAGGAAGTACTGATGCTCCATCGAGGCGACTGGATGATGAACCCCCATCATCGCGCCGACCTCGTTGACGCGATAGCCACCAGCGTTTACCACGATGTCACAATCAATATCGCCAAGCTCGGTGTGCACTGTCCACGTGTGGTCTCTTTGCTGGGTGAGCCCGATCACCGGTGTGTTGCGATAGACCTCGGCCCCCGCCTTGCGGGCGCGACGCGCCAGCGCTTGGCACAGCTGCGCCGGGTCGATGTCGCCATCCAGCGGATCCCAAAGACCGCCGATCAGGTTGTCTGTCGAAATCAGCGGGTGCCGGCGGGCGCATTCCTCGGCATCGATCACCTCGAAACGCACATCCATTCCCCGCGCCATCGAGGCGAAATGGCGATAGCCCTGCATCTGCTCTTCGGAATTGGCCAGGCGGATACCGCCATCACCGTGGTGGTAGTTGATCGGGTAGTCCGGGTCGCTAGCCAGCTCCTTGTAAAGATTGATCGAATGGGTCTTCAAACCGACCATAGTCTGGTTCATGCCGAAATTCGTCACCTGCGCGGCCGAATGCCATGTCGTCCCGCTGGTCAGTTCGTTGCGTTCCACCAATACTACATCGCTCCAGCCTTCTTGGGTGAGATGATAGAGCGTCGAGCAGCCGGCAATGCCGCCGCCGATGACCACGACCTTGGTGCGCGATTTCATTGGAGTGCCTCCAACATCCACTGTTCGTGATATGGTCGCGCCTTGCGTTCGCAACGTTGCGGATAGCTGTTTGAGAACAATTCGAATGATATTTACGAATAGCCCGCAATAACGTGGCAAGCGTTGCATTCCAGCGGGTGAACGCCATTGGCTAGCCTTCCAACGCAATAAGCAGAGGATCCGGCATGGCCGGGCAGCCGGGCACAAGGAGCGGCCGACGAGAGCGGCTGGCGCAGCGTGCGGCCAAGCCCAAGTTCAATCCATGCCCGCCCGGCCAGATTGGCGGCGCGTACAAACCCCTGACCGAAGCGGAGATACAGCGGATCTATGGCGCGGCGCTGGATCTGCTGGAAAGACTGGGGATGGGAGAGGTCCCGGAACGTCTTCATGCCGATCTGCTGGCCATTGGCGCAAAGGATGACGGCTTCGGAAGGGTGCTGTTATCGCCAGCTCTGGTTGAGAAGGCGGTCGATCAGGCGGCCAGAACCTTTGTCCTGCACGGGCGCGATGAGAGTCGCTCAATCGAGGTTGGCGGCAATCGGGTGCATTTCGGAACCGGCGGTGCGGCGGTGCAGACGCTGGACCTGGACAGCGGTCACTATCGGCCATCGACGCTTGAGGATCTGCACGACTTCACCCGGCTTCAGGACGTATTGACCAATGTCAGCTGGTTCACCCGCTGCTGCGTCGCAACGGATGTACCGGACAGATTCGATCTGGACGCGAACACCGTCTACGCGCTGCTGAAGAACACGACCAGACCGACAGCGACAAGCTTTACCCTGGCCGAACATCTAGAGCCGATCGTCCAGATGCCCGACATTGCCGCCGGGGGCCCGGGCGAGTTCGCCAAGCGCCCTTTCATGAAGGCCCATATCAGTCCGGTCGTTTCGCCGATGCGCTTCGGTGAAGATGCCGTTGATGTGGTTTATGAGTGCATCAAGCACAATATTCCCATTTCCTGCATCACAGCGGCGCAGGCCGGTGCCACTGCACCGGCAACACTGGCCGGGTTTCTTGCCCAATCCCTGGCCGAAACGCGCGCGAGCTTGGTCATGGTGCACGCGATCCAGCCCGGCTTTCCGACGGTTTTTTCCAACTGGCCGCTTGTGAGTGACCTGCGAACCGGCGCGTTTTCAGGGGGCAGCGGCGAGGCCGCAGTCCTGAACGCGGCGTCGGCGCAACTGTCGAACTGGCTTGGTCTGCCCTCCGGCGTCGCCTGTTCGATGACCGACGCCAAGGCGATCGACGCGCAACACGGGATGGAGAAGGGGATCACGTCGCTGGCGGCGGCGCTGGCAGGTGGCAACCTGATTTATGAAAGCTCCGGCATGACGGCATCTTTGCTGGGGGTCAGCTTCGAGGCATTCGTGTTGGACGACGAGATGCACTCGCACACATACCGGGCCCTGCGCGGGGTCGAGGTCAACGAGGAAACCCTGGGCATTGACGCTATCCGCGACGCCGTGCTGGGCGAAGGCCACTTCCTGGGCGGTCGTCACACCTTTGCGGCCATGGAGCGGGATACTTCTACCCGTCGCTTGCTGATCGGGACGAGCCGCGCATCTGGGCTGAACGGGGCGCGCATGACGCCTGGGCACGGGCACGTGTTCGGGCGCGGGAGATTCTATGCCATCATCACCCTGCCTACCTGACCGACGGACAGGATCGGGCAATCCGCAAGCGGTTCAACTTCCTCTGAACCTCACCTTGGCCGCCAAATCCAACGCCGTGCATGTGCCGGTTCGCTAGGTGATCAGCTTGAAGCTGTCCACCAGCCAAGGAGAACTCCGATGAAACGGAGAAATCGCATGAGTGTTGATCAAGGTGCGTACCTTGCTGTCGACGAGATCGATGAGCGACCGGGAACAGTCCGGCGTGGTGACGATCGCCAATGTACGGGCGAAGCTCTTGCCCGGAAAGCGGTGCATCCGCAGCCTCGAATGAAACCGCCGTGCCCGGGAAAACAGCAGCGGGGTGGTAATGGTCCAGCCGGCCCCGGCTGCCACCATCGCCATGAGCGTCTGGTTGTTGCCGCATTCGAACCTGTGCGTCAGACTCATGCCCAAACGACGCAGTTGGCTTTCGATCTGGCGGGCAATGATCAGGTTGCTGGAGAAACGCAGGAACGGCAGTTTGGTCCGGCCCTCGGCAATATCCGACAGCGACTGCTCGTTGCCCACCGGAAGAACCACAACAAACGGATCGCGCAGCAGTGGGCGGTCCTGCAAATCGCGCAGCCGCTCGGTCGGATTGCTGGTAATACCGAGGTCCAGTTGACGGTTGCGCAGCATCTCGATGATCGAGTGGCTGGAATCGGTGTGGTACAGGAAATCGCAGTAAGGCATTTGTGCCGACAGGAACACGGCCAGTTCGGGAATGATATCGCTGTCGAAGTCTTCGATGGTGCCCAGCCTCAAATAGCTGGCCCCGGAAATACTCCCCGCCGAGGCTTCGGCCTTGGCTTTGCGAATGGAGAATAGCGCATCGTCGATGTTCCGCAGAAAAACCTGCCCTTTTGGCGTCAGCACCATAGGCCTGCGGGAGTGGTTGAACAGTTCAACCCCCAAATGGCCTTCGAGACTGCGAAGATGGTGCGAAACGGTGCTGACTGTGAGACCGGTTTCTGCCGCCGCCGCCCGCAGCGAGCCCTTTCGTGCGCAGACTTGGAACAGCTCAAGCCATTTCAGGCTTAGATCCTTGGGTGCGGTTTGGTGAGACATTGGGCAACGTACCAAAGTCCTTCGACGGCGTCACGTTATTCATATATTCTAACAGCAATGATGTCAAAAAATAGGAATAGAAAATATTGCGTCTGACAGATGAGGAATGTGTGGAAGCTTGCCAGCCGATAGATGATCGTGCGCCGTCCGGTGCTGCAACGGATCAAAGTGGAGAAGCGCATGATAGTCTGATTCTGGCATCTGCTTGCGCCATGGGGTTTGCCGCGACTGTCCAGGCAGACGACTGAGGTGACGAGATCATCACCCAGATGAACTGGTCTTCGGCAAATGTGGCTAGTTTGGAGGCCAATCTTCAGATAGAGCAAGGCTATGGCTGCTCGGTGGCAAACAGGCGGTCAGAATTGGCCGAAACGGCCGGATGACGGCTTGGAGCGATACCTGGAATTCGCAGCCACCACGTTTTCCGGGCACAGCCCGGGTGCCCACAGGGGGGGGAATGCATATCGGCGTTGCAAGATGGGCTCGTCCAACTTTAGCTGCTAATCTGCCGGCAAGGTGGAGCGATCAACAAATCCACAGGGAGTGAACTATGAAATCCAAGACGAAAAACAAGATCATTGCCGCGCTAGCGGCCAGCGCGGCGACGTTGTCTGCGTCGCAGGCCTTCGCCGAAGAGATCACCGTCGCGTATTTCCTCGAATGGCCGAT
This sequence comes from Defluviimonas aquaemixtae, assembly GCF_900302475.1. Taxonomy (NCBI): domain Bacteria; kingdom Pseudomonadati; phylum Pseudomonadota; class Alphaproteobacteria; order Rhodobacterales; family Paracoccaceae; genus Albidovulum; species Albidovulum aquaemixtae. The sequence goes on along the minus strand of NZ_OMOQ01000001.1, from coordinate 1,855,631 downwards.
GCCATTTGAATATGCCAAGCAGATGGGCACTTACGAAGAAGCCCTTGGTGTGGACATCAATTGGGTCAGTTTCGAGAGCGGCGTGAAGATGTCGGCTGCCATGGCCTCCGGTGACGTTCAGCTGTCAGTAAGCCAAGGCGTGCCTCCCTTCGTGGTGGCGACGTCCGCCGGGCAGGACCTGCAAATCCTTGACGTTGCCGTCTCCTATGCTGAAAACGACAACTGCGTCGTGCGCGCCGAACTTGAGATCGACAAGTCCAACGCCGGTGAACTGGCTGGCAAGAAGGTCGCCGTACCGCTCGGCACTGCTGCACACTACGGCTTCATCAAGCAGATGACTCATTTCGGTGTCGATGTCGCCAGCATGGACGTGGTCGACATGGATCCGCCCGATGGTTCCGCGGCGATTGCCCAGGGCGCTGTCGACATGTTCTGCGGCTGGGGTGGTTCGCTGCGTCGCGCGCTTGAACATGGCAACGTGCTTCTGAGCGGCGCCGAGAAGACCGAACTTGGCATACTTGTGTTCGATGTAACCTCGGGACCAGCCGCCTGGGTGGCGGAGAACGGTGACCTGGTTGCCAAGTTCCTCAAGGTGACGGCAGATGCGAACGCCATGTGGGCCGATCCGGCCAACCATGCCGAGATGCTGCCACTTATCGCCAAGGATGCGGGCATGGATGAGCAGGCGACAATGGAAACCATTTCCACTTTCGCGTTCCCGACGATTGAAGAGCAATTGAGCTCCACTTGGCTTGACGGTGGCGCGCAAGAGTTCATGAAGGGCGTTGCAGATGTGTTCGTGGAAGCAGGCTCGATCGACACTGCACTCGAAACCTACGAGAACGCGGTGAACGCCGGCCCGCTGACCGCTGCTGGCGGCATGTAGGAAAAAAGTGGCGTGGCGCGGGACTAGGGATTCTCGCGCCATCGTTCCTTAATGTCAGGTCTGGAGATCTTGTGTCCGCGCTTTCAATCGAAAACGTATCGATGCGATTCGATCTTCCGAATGGCACTCATGTTCAGGCGCTCAAGGAAGTCTCGCTAGAACTCAAGACGGGCGAGCTGATGAGTGTGCTGGGGCCCTCTGGCTGCGGCAAGACCACCTTGTTGAACATCGTCGCTGGCTTTCTCGCTCCAACCTCGGGGCGGATTGTGCTGAACGGGCAAAACGTCACTGGTCCGGATGCCAAACGCGGCATGGTGTTTCAGCAGGGCGCGCTATTTGAATGGATGGATGTTCGCGAGAATGTCAGCTTCGGTCCGCGTATGAAGGGGCAGCGCGAGGCACAATGGGGCGAGCATGTGGATCACCTGCTCGACGTCACCGGCTTGGGCGAGTTCAAGGACAAGGCGATATATGAACTGTCCGGCGGCATGCAGCAGCGCGTAGCCCTGGCCCGCTGCCTGGCCAATGATCCGGACGTGATCTTGATGGACGAACCGCTCGGCGCGCTTGATGCGCTCACGCGCGAGAAGATGCAGGGCCTCGTGCTGAAGCTCTGGAAAGAAACCGGCAAGACAATCATCCTGATCACCCACTCTGTGGAAGAAGCATTGCTGTTGGGCGAACGCCTGCTTGTCATGGCGCCTCGCCCTGGGCGCATCCACAAGGAATACAATCTGCCTTTTGCCGATTTGGGCGTAGGTGCCGATCTGCGCGAAGTGAAACACGCCAAAGGCTATTCCGAGACCCGCGAAGAGATCCTGGAAATGATCTGGGACATGGAAGAAGAAATCATGGGCCGCGCGGAGGCCGCACCGCAATGATCGGTTTGTTCATCCTTGCCGTCTATGTGTCGGTCTTCGTGCTGTCATTTCTGATCGTCCGGTTCCTCGTGCATCGCACCGTGCACGACTACACCTCGCTTAAGACGGTGACGTTTGGCGACGAAAGCGCTGTAACTTCAAACCGAACCGCCTCGATCGTGTCGGTGGCGACAATATTTCTCATATGGGGGTCGTTCACCGGCTCAGACTGGGTGCCTGGATTCCTGCATGCGCCGGGTCCGTTTGTTGGCGACACCTCCTTTACCTATACCCTCGAGACAGCGGACGGCGCTCGTGATGATGCCACTGTGCACGTTCGTGTTTTCGATTTCGGTGAAACAACCGAAAATTTCGACGTCGATGAGGGCGAGGGCATCGCCAAGAACGACGCGGTGGCGATGAGCGCCTCGCGGTCGACAACGATCTTGTTTGACAAGAACGACGAGGCCAAACGCAACGACGGCGCGCACGTGGTGGCTATTGACGGGATTGAGATCAACGATGGTGGCGAAGTCAGAACGCCGGCCGGCCGCTTCGCGCTGACCGATAAGGGGGCAATCAGCTTTGCCCCGCCCTCGGGTCTGCAAATGGAGCCGATTTGGTTGCCGCCTCCGGAGGCAGTAGTGGGCCGCGTGGTTGAAATTGCTAATGAGGGCTACCGCGACAGCACGCTGTGGAAGCACCTTGGTTACTCGCTATTCCGGGTGATCGCGGGTTTCTTCTTTGGCGCGCTCCTGGGCATCCCGCTTGGGTACGCGATGGGGTTGTCCGACTGGTTCCGCGGTTGGTTCGAACCGATCGTCGAATTCATGCGCCCCGTGCCGCCGCTGGCACTGATCCCGTTGGTTATTATCTGGTTTGGCATCGGTGAAACAGGAAAGATCATTCTGTTATTCCTGGCCTCGCTCTGGATCATGGCGATTTCGGCCCGGGCAGGCGTGTCTGGGGTGAATATCTCGAAGGTACACGCGGCGTACTCACTCGGGGCAAGCAAACTTCAGATCATGCGCCACGTGATCATGCCCAACTCATTACCGGAGATTTTCACCGGGGCACGCGTGGCAATGGGTGTGTGCTGGGGCACCGTCGTGGCTGCAGAGCTTGTTGCGGCATCGGAAGGTGCGGGCATGATGATCATGGTGGCCTCGAAGTTCCAACTCACCGATATCGTGTTGATGGGGATCATCCTGATCGGGGTGATCGGCTTTGCTATCGACATCCTGATGAGAAAAGCTGAGAATCTTCTCGTGCCGTGGAAAGGCAGAAGTTGAGCGGAAAGAAGATCCGGCGGCCTGTCGCTTCAAGGGCGCAACGAAGTGCTACCGCCATCAGCCTGGTGCAGACGGGCTAGCGCGACAACCCGATCACCTGACTTCGTCATGTTCGCTTGTCTAAGGCCAGTGAACCGGGCCGTAAGAGTGACGGCTTCAATGACCGCCGCCAGCTTCTCAAGTATTCCCCACTCCCGTATCGAAGCCCGTTCAGGATGTGGCGCATGAGGTCGCGCCGGACCTGTTCGTCCAAGTCCCGGTCGAGCATCCTGTCCTCGAAGCTGTGACGCAGGGAGCGAAGGGAATGCCCATCGGTTTTCACCGTGCGGTTATCCAGCAGCAACTCGATGACGGTCGCGGCGAAGTAAGATTGTCGGGCGGCTGGCGGAGAGACAGGGATTCGAACCCTGGGTGGACTCACGCCCACAACGGTTTTCGAGACCGCCCCGTTCGACCGCTCCGGCACCTCTCCGCTCTGAGGGTCGTCGTGAAGGCGGGATGTAGCCGTCCCGCACGTACAGATCAACCCGTTTTTTGCTGGCACGGTTCGGGGTGCGGTCTGCGGCGATGGGCGCGCTTGGCATCGCTGCCGAGGAGGGATAGGTGTAGGCGCGAACCGTCCGGGAACCGCCTTATGCTGCGTCGCCTCTCCTCTGCCTTCGTCACCATATTTGCGCTTGCCACGGCGGCCTTCTCAGCCGACGAGGACGCGACCCGAATCGAGACCGCCTTGCGCATGGGCGATGTCTTCGGCGTCATGAGCGAAGAGGGGTACGCTTACGGAAGCCGCCTGGAAGCGGACATGTTTCCCGGATCGGGCGGCGTGGATTGGCAGGCGGAGGTGGACGAGATCTACACGATCGACCGGATGTTGCCGATTTTCCACGACGCATTTGCCCGCGACCTGGCGAGTGCGGCTGCCGATACGACCGCGATGACAACGTTTCTGGAGTCCGATCTCGGCCAGCGGATCACGACGCTCGAGATATCCGCCCGACGCGCGCTTCTCGACGAAGCGGTAGAGGATGCAAGCCGCCTGAAATGGCAGGAGATGCAAGCCGAGAACGACCCGCGTCTCGACCTTATCGAGGAGTTCGTCGCGGTCAACGATCTGGTCGAGGCGAACGTCTCGGGCGGTCTAAATGCCAACTACGCTTTCTACATGGGACTGCGCGACGCTGGCGCGCTTGGTCCTGAGATGGACGAATCCGAGGTGATTGCCGAGATCTGGTCGCAGGAAGAGGCGATCCGGGAGGACACCGACATCTGGATCCACTCCTATCTCGCCATGGCCTACGCGCCATTGAACGACGCCGAGCTCGGTGACTACATCGCTTTTTCCGAAAGCGCCCCGGGGCAGGTTCTGAACCGCGCGCTGTTCGCAGGTTTCGACGCCGTTCTCGTCGACGTGTCGCGCCAGCTCGGCCGGGCCGCCGGCTCAATCCTCGCCGGTCAAGAGCTGTGAGCGCGCTCATTTCGGGCTTGGTCCGACGGCAGGTTCGTGTCTAGCATCGGCCGAGAGCGAGCGGATGGCAGCCGACGGACGATGCAGGCAGACAACCCCGATCAGGTAGCGCGGCGGCGAGTGTTTTACATTCCGGGCTACGATCCCATCCATCCGCGCCGTTACCGAGAGCTCTATCGCAAGGAAGGCGCCGCGCAGGCCGCGGTCAGCGGCTATGAGATGGCGTTGAGGCCACGAGGCGGCGACGGCGGTTACGGATGGCATGTTAAGCTTTCGACCGGCGCCACGACGGTGAATGCCGATCTGGAAGTTCTCGTCTGGTCCGACATCGTGCGCGCTTCGATGAGCCACGGCATCGGAGCGACTTACCTTCAGCTCCTGCGCACAGCGCGTACCTATATTGTCTCCGGCGCGATCTTCCGGCTCGCCCGCCTGCGGAAGGGCCCGACGATCGCGGCGCTTTATCCGATCGCCGTTCTCATATTGGAACTCGCGGTCGCGCTTTTGGCGGGATCGGGAGTGGTCTGGCTTGTCGGTCGCGCGCTCGCGGCGCTGGGTCTTCCGGAGGCGATAGGCTGGATCGCTGGTATGGCCGCTGTCTGGGCCGTCCTGTGGCGGTTCCGGCAGGCGGACAACCGGATCTTCGCCTACTACCTCATGCATGACTATGCCTTCACGGCGGCGGCGGGCGGGGCCAATCCGCCCGCGCTGGAGGCGCGGATGGCCGAGTTCGCCGACCGGATAGCCGAGGCGCTGGGCGCTGACTGGGATGAGGTGCTCATCGTCGGCCATTCATCGGGCGCCCATCTTGCGGTCTCGATCCTCGCCGACCTGATCCGCGCGGGGAGGGTGCGTCAGGACGGCCCCGCTTTGGGTTTCCTGTCGCTCGGCCAGGTCGTGCCGATGGTTGCGTTCTTGCCGGAGGCGCGGCGGCTCAGGGCCGATCTGGCCTACCTGTCCGCGCGCGACGAGATCACCTGGATCGACGTCACTGCGCCGGGGGATGGTTGCGCCTTTGCGCTTTGTGATCCGGTCAGCGTTACGGGCGTCGCGCCCGCGGACAAGCATTGGCCGCTTGTCGTCTCCGCCGCCTTCACTCAGACGCTAAGTCCCGATCGCTGGCGCGCGCTGCGCTGGCGCTTCTTCCGGCTGCATTTCCAGTATCTTTGCGCCTTCGACCGGCCGGGCGACTACGACTATTTCCTGATCACCGCCGGGCCGCTGACGCTCGCCGCCCGCTACCGCGACCGCGCCCCATCGAAAAGCCGGATCGAGACGCCGCTTAACCGCTATCGGGACGTCGCATGATCCCGCCCAAGCCGCCCTCGCGTCCCGACAAGGTCTCGCTCTGGCGCTATCTGAGGCTTTTTCGCAGCGACATCCTGTCGGCTCAGCCAGCGCGGCTCTACCGCGCGTGGATGGCGGAGTTCCGGACGCCGTTTTTCCGCTCATACCTTTGCAACGATCCCGTGCTGATCGATCTTGTGCTGAAAGAGAGGCCGGGTGACTTCCCGAAATCCGACCGCATTCGTGAGGGGCTCGCGCCGCTTCTCGGCCGCTCGGTGTTCGTGACCAACGGAGAGGAATGGCGGGCGCAGCGGCGCATTATTGATCCCGCATTCGAGGGCGGGCGCTTGCGTGAGACCTTCCCCGCCATGTTGGCGGCGGCGGTGGCGGCACGCGACCGGATGGCTGCGAGGACCGGCGAAGTGGTGGAGGTCGAGGCCGAGGCAAGTCATGCCGCCGCCGACCTGATCTTTCGCACGCTCTTTTCGATCCCCATCGAGCATCAAATCGCGGCTGACGTGTTCGCCCAGTTCCGCGCCCACCAGCGCGCGCAGCCGCTGCTGAACCTCGGGGCCTTCTTGCCTCTGCCGCGATTCCTTCCGCGTCTTCACAGTCGGCGTACGCGGGCGACCGCCCGCGCGATCCGCGCGCTGATCACCCGACTGACCGAAGACCGAATGGCGGCAATATGCGCCGACACCGCACCCGATGACCTCGCCACCAAGATCATGACGACGCGCGACCCCGAGACGGGCCGTAGGTTCGATACCGAAGAGATGGTCGATCAGGTCGCGATTTTCTTTCTGGCGGGACACGAGACCTCGGCCTCGGCGCTGGCATGGGCGCTCTACCTTCTCGCCGCCAACCCGGAGGCGCAGGAGCGCGTCGCGGCAGAGGCGCGCGCGTTGCCCGAGACGCCGGGATTCTCCGACGTTGCGACACTTTCCTTCACCCGAGACGTCTTTCGGGAGGCGTTGCGCCTCTATCCGCCCGTGCCGATGATGGTGCGCGAAACTGCGCGCGCCGAAGTCATGCGCAACCGGGAGGTGCGGCCGGGTGCGCAGGTCGTGATCTCGCCGTGGCATGTCCATCGCCACGAACGGCTCTGGGACGACCCCGATGGATTTTCGCCCGACCGCTGGCGGACGGACGAGGGGCGGGCATCCGCTCGTGTCGCCTACTTGCCGTTCTCAAGCGGTTCGCGCGCCTGTCCTGGCGCCGGATTCGCGATGATCGAGGGGCCACTTCTTCTCGCAATGCTGCTCCGCGACCTCCGCTACGAAACGATCGCGGGGGGAATTCCTGTTCCCATTGCCCACTTGACAGTCCGCTCACGAAACGGGATTCAGCTGAGAATCAGCGCACGTGACGCAACGTCACAACACGTGAGCGGACTGAAACAATCCTGAAACGCAACCTTGAATTGATTATTGCGGCCAAATTAGGCCAATTTTCAGATGTCACCTCGGTGATTCGTTTTTTGCGTGTCTTGCGATCGGCCAAATCCTGCTCATATGACCGATCGTGTGTAATCGGCTGAATCTTGCCAATCAGCCACGGTACGGGGGTAACTATGTCGTTTAAGTCTCTGGCCTTGTCCGCTCCGGACTTTGCTGCGTCGGTTTTGTCTGCTCCGAGCTTCCTCAGGATTGCTGTGCCATCGTGGCGCTCGGTCGGTATCAACACTCAGGTGGAAGCCGAGCCCGAGTCGCCGACTTTGTCTCGCGAAGAAATCCAGGCGTTGTTTCATGGCGAGTTGAACGGTCGAACGCCGGGCAAGCGCCGGCTAACGAATACGGAGAAGGAGGAAAGGGACCTCGCGGAGCGGATCCGTCAGGCGCTCTATCCTTATTCGGGCGGCGAATTCAGCAATTGAGCGCGCTCAGTTCCCGGTCCGGTTTTTCAGCCGGGCCTGCAATTCCTTCAGCACGTAAAGCCTGATCGCGGTGGCGAGCCCTGTCTCGACGCCGCGCTTGGCGTCGATCTCGGCGGCAAGCGCGTTGATCGGCCGGTCCGCAGAGGCTGCCAGGTCCCGGAAGGCGGACCAGAACTCGTCCTCAAGCGAAACACTCGTTCGGTGCCCGTTGAGCGTGAGCGACCGCTTGGCCGGCCGGCTCACCCCTCCCGATCCTCGCGCTTGTGCGAATCCAGCAGGTCGCGAGCCTTATCCGCACGTGCCTTTTCGAGCGCCTTGAGAGCCTTGGTGCGTCCGAAACGCACCGCGTTCTGATCGGCCTGGCCGCGCTTTTGGGCGCGGTTGCGGGTCTTGCGTGCCGAGCGGAGGTTAATGATCTCGGCCATCAGCCCTTCGGCCCGATCATGTCTTCAGGCCGGACGATCCGGTCGAAGGTCTGTCCATCGACGAAGCCGAGATTGATCGCCTCCTCGCGCAGCGTCGTGCCATTCTTGTGCGCGGTCTTGGCGACCTTCGTGGCGTTGTCGTAGCCGATGGTCGGCGCGAGGGCGGTGACGAGCATCAGGCTTTCCTTCATCAACCGCTCAATGCGTTCCACGTTAGCCTTGGTTCCGGCGACCATGTTGTCGGTGAAGCTCGAGGCCGCGTCGCCGAGAAGTTGCATCGACTGGAGGACATTGTAGCTCATCATCGGATTGTAGACGTTGAGCTCGAAATGACCCTGGCTGCCGGCGAAGCCGACGGCGGCGTCGTTGCCCATCACGTGAGCGCAGACCATCGTCAGCGCCTCGGCCTGGGTGGGGTTCACCTTGCCCGGCATGATCGACGAGCCCGGCTCGTTCTCCGGCAGGATCAGCTCGCCGAGGCCAGAGCGGGGGCCGGACCCCAGAAGCCGCATGTCGTTGGCGATCTTGAAGAGCGAGGCGGCGACCGTCTTCAGGGCCCCCGAGAACATCACCATTGCATCATGCGCCGCGAGCGCCTCGAACTTGTTGGGCGCGGTGACGAAGGGCAGGCCGGTGATTTCGGCGACCTGTGCCGCGACGCGCTTGTCCCAGCCCTGCTTCGTGTTGAGCCCGGTGCCCACCGCCGTGCCGCCCTGCGCCAGCTCGTAGATGTCGGGCAGGCACGCCTTGACCCGTTCGATCCCCTTGGCGACCTGGTGGGCATAGCCGCCGAATTCCTGGCCGAGTGTCAGGGGCGTCGCATCCTGAGTATGCGTCCGGCCGATCTTGATGATGTCCTTGAACTCGCCTGACTTCGCGACGAGCGCCTTGTGCAGCTTCTCGAGCCCCGGCAGGAGCACATCGCGCGCCATCATCCCGATCGCGACATGCATCGCCGTCGGGAAGGTGTCGTTCGAGGACTGGCCCATGTTGCAGTGATCGTTCGGATGGACAGGCGTCTTGGAGCCCATCTCGCCCCCCAGCATCTCGATCGCGCGGTTGGAGATCACTTCGTTCGCGTTCATGTTCGACTGCGTGCCCGACCCGGTCTGCCAGACGACGAGCGGGAAGTTGTCGTCGAACTTGCCCTCGATCACCTCGCTCGCCGCCGCCGCGATCGCCTCGCCGATCTTCGGATCGATGTCGCTCTGCGCGATATTGACCTGTGCGCAGGCCTTCTTGATCACGCCAAGCGCGCGGATGATCGCGACGGGCTGCCGTTCCCAGCCAATCGGGAAGTTCATGATCGACCGCTGGGTCTGGGCCCCCCAGTACTTGTCGGCCGGCACTTCGAGCGGGCCAAAACTGTCGGTCTCGGTGCGGGTCTTGGTCATGGCGGTCGGTCCGTCTGGGGGGCTGCCGTTCCTAGCTAAGCGATTCCCTCCGGCGGGCCAAGACGCGGTACGGAAGATTGCGCTAACGCCGCACCGGCCCTATTTGCGCCACTGATCAAGGCTGACGACCTCAGCATCGCGATGGCCGTCCTCTTCGGGGGGCTGGTCTCCGTTGTCGTCCTCGTCGTCCTCTTCCTCCTGCGTCTCGAACCTCAGTCCGAACTCAACGGAGGGGTCGACGAATGTGCGCACCGCGTCGAAGGGGATATAGAGCGGCTCGGGCGTGTCGCCGAAGTTCAGCGTGATCGCGAAGCCGTCAGGATCGACGCTCAACCCGTCAAACCAGTGCTGCATTACGACCGTCATTTCCTCGGGATAGCGCTCACGCAGCCAGTCGGCGAGCTTCGCGTCGGGATGGCGCGTATCGAAGGTGATGAAGAAGTGATGTTCACCCGGCAGACCATCCCGTTCGACACCCCGAAGCACCTCTTCGATCAGACCGCGCATGGCGCGGTGCATCAGGTTGCCATAGTCGATGGGTCTGCTCATGTGTGCGCTTTCTCGAAATGATCTGGCGTCAGCATAAGGGATTCGAAACGGAATAAAAGGGCGGAAGCTTCGCGGGTTTCCGCCGCGTCACCCGGCCGCCGACAGCGCCAGACCGCCCAGTGCGGCGGCCCCTAGAACCGGGATCAGCGGCCAGTGCCGCCGGAGCAGGAGAGTGCCCGCGACCAGCGCGACAAGCGCCGGTTTCCACTGGAACGTGGCTAGGTCGGGCACTGGCAGCGGAAGGTCCGATCCGGGCAGCGCCCCGAGCCGCGCGAAGAAGAGATGGAGCGCGAACCAAAGAGCGAGATTGGCGATGATGCCGACCACCGCTGCGCTGACGCCGGACAGCGCGGCGGCGAGGCGCGGGCGCGACGCGATCCATTCGATGTAGGGCGCGAAGGCGAAGACCCAGAGGAAGCAGGGCACGAACGTGACCCAGAGCGCCAGGCCAGCGGCGGCGATCGCCATGACCGGACCCGATACGGAATGGCCGGCGAGGAAGGCCACGAACTCGGTGACGAGGATCAGCGGACCCGGCGTCGTCTCGGCCAGCCCCAGCGCGTCCATCATCGCCGCGGTGGTCAGCCAGCCATGGTCCTGCACCACGGTTTGGGTCATGTAGGCAAGGACCGCGTAGGCGCCGCCGAACGTCACGACAGCGAGTTTCGAGAAGAAAAGCCCGATCTCGACGAGGAATCCTTGCCCGACGAGCGCGAGTGCGGCCACCGGCGCCCACCAGAGGCCGAGCCCCGCTGCGAGCGTCGCACCGAGCCCCGGATGCGCAGGTAGCGGCGTCGGATCGGTATCCCGCTCGGCAAGGAAGGCCGCGCCGATCGCCGCCGCCGCGAGGATGATGAGCGGGAAGGGTACTCCGAGGGCGAAGATCGCGACGAAGGCGCCGACCGCGATGGCTTGCTCGGTTCGCCCCTTGAACGCGCGCCGCGCCACGCGCAGCAGCGCCTCGATCACGATGACGACGACCGCCGCCTTCACGCCCAGGAACAGTGCCGCGACCAGCGGCACTTGGCCGAACGCTGCATAAAGCGCGGCAAGGCAGAGGATCACGATCGCCCCCGGCAGGACAAAGAGCCCACCGGCGATTAGACCGCCCCGGATGCCGTCGAGCTTCCAGCCGGCGTAGGTCGCAAGCTGCATCGCCTCCGGTCCGGGCAGGAGCATGCAGAACGACAGGGCGCGGAGGTATTCGCGCTCGCTCAGCCAGCCTCGCAGGTCGACCAACTCGCGATGCATGAGTGCGATCTGCGCCGCCGGGCCCCCGAAGGACAGGACGCCGATGCGGCCGAAGACGCGCCAGAGCGGCTCCTCGTTTTTCATGACTTGCGCCCCGCCGGCCAGTCGTGGCCCTCGTCGAAGCCGTCCCGGGCCCAGCGATAGAGCGCGTCGTAGACGACCATGCCGGCCTCAAGCTGCGAGAGGTCATCCTTGAACTGGCGCGACAGTCCGACCGAAACCGCCAGAAGTCCGGCCGCCTGCGGCGCGAGGTCGTGGCGGTCCGTGTCCGCGCCGCGAACCACGGTGGCGAGCCGGTCGAGCGCCTCGGTATGCAGCGCGAAGTCGTCGAGGAAGGCGTCGAAGCTACATTTTTCACCGCGATGCGAGAAGGTTACGCCCTCGATGTCATAGGGTGTGGCGCCGAACTTCTCGGCGACGGCCTCGACCTCGGCGGGGGTGACGAAGAGGAACCGTGCGCTTGCGTCCACGAAGCGGCGGATGAGCCAGGGGCATGCGATGCGGTCGATCTTTGGCCGGTGCCGCGTGACCCAGAGATTGGAGGTGGGCAGCACGGCCGCGGGGATCATCGGCAGGCCGTCGGCCACCCAGCCGAGCGCGCCGCCTTCGAGGTTCTCGGCCTCGACGCCGTGGCAGCGCAGCAGCGCGGCGGCACCTTCGGAAAGCTTCTTCCCTTTTTGGCAGATCACCACCGCCCGCCGTCCCACGAGGTCGGGAATAAGCGTTTCGATCCGGTCATGGGCGTGGCGGAACGCGCCGGGGATCAGCCGGGGATCGGCGGCGAAATCCGGCTCGATCTGAATGTCGATGAGGACGGGGCAGTCGGTCGTGCCGACGAGGCGGAAGAGTTGCTGGGCGGAAATCGAGGCGAAACCGGGCATGGGGCATCCTTTCGTTGGCATGTGAAGGATGCGACGCTTGGGCCGTGGCCTCACGGGGCGCGGTCGCAGGCCCCATGCGCAAAAAGGTGGCATCCAACGGCCCGCGCGTCAAGCCTCAGCCGAGCGGCTTCGACACTTCGCGCAGAATCTTGGCGCGGATCGCGCGGGGGTAGTCGCCGAGCCCCCGCGCCGTCATGACGAAGCCGTTCCGCGTGATGACGAAGCGCCGGTAGAACTCCGTGATCGGGCTTGCACGGCCCATATCCTCGATTGCGATCGCGTTGATCTCGATCCCCGCCAGCGCCGCGCCTCCGCGTTCAGGGGCAAGGGGCCCGCCCGCGTTCTGCGGACCGTCGCCCGAGATGTCGATGACCTTGCGGCGGCAATCCTGGACCGATCCGAACTGCCTGGCCGAAAAGCCGATCGCTTCGCCCACGGCGGTGTCCGATCCGGTATAGGCGCGGGGCAGGGCGCGGGCGCGCCGGGCGAAATCGGCGACCTCGCCGGCGCTCAGCATGCGCCGCCATGGTATCGAGACCGTCTGGCGTCCCGTACCGGACCACTGCACGACAGACAGCGCGACCTGGCCGAGGAGGAGCGCATCGGCGAGCTCGGGGTCCAAGAGCGCGTCGGCCAGCCCGTCGACTTGAAGCCGGTACTCGCCCCGGTCGATGGAACCGGAGACGTCGATGGTCAGGAGAAGCGCGACATCACAGGTCCGCGCCATCGACGGCCCAAGGCCGGCGAGCGCCACTAGGCCGGCAAGGATCAAGCGCGCGTGCGTCACCGCGCGATCATGGCAAGCGGCCGGCGCACCGGCAAGTCCCGTCGTTCAGGCCAATGGCGCGGCTCAGCCGAGTCGCTCGCCCGACAGGAGCAGAAGAAAGGCATCCTTGGGCAGCAGTCCCGTCTGCTCGAAAAATGTAATGAAGTCGAAACTGTTGTAAGCCTCGGCGATGCGACTCCCTTCGAACCTCAGCATGACTTGTCCCGTGGCTTTGATGGGGTCGACGCCGCGGGCGGTACGGGCGTGCACCGTGATCTGCGCCCAGAGCCAGTCGCCAGCCTCGACGCTGCGGTCGATCCCAATATCGAGGTTGCGGACGAGGGCGCGGAGCGCGGGGACGAGCGCGCGGAAATCCTCCGCGCTGACCTGGCCGTCCGACAGGATCCCGTTGGCACCGCAGCGCGGGGCGAAGTAGTCGTCGATCGCGTCGAGATCGGCCTCGATCCAGACGCGCCGGTACCAGTCGTACAGAAGGTCGAGCTTGGTCATGGCATCATACGGTCCCGGATGTGATCGTCTTTGCGGAGCCGATCCTAGGTCACAGGCCTTGACGAAGCATGAAGGGAGAAGTGCAGGCTTCTGTTGCCAGGTGCCTGCGAACCCCGCCTTACGCTGCTAGGCGCAAGGGCTTAGATTTCGGTTACCCGAACTGCTTACGCAGCCAGAGCGACCGGAGCACGGTTGTTATTGGCAACTGTACTTTGCGGACCGATAACGGTGGTACCTCACCGGGACAAAGCAAACCCCTTTAGACGTTCGTCGATCCTATTTCGGCCCCATGACCCGCCAATAACGGGGCGTTGGTGGAGCCGCCGGGTACCGCCCCCGGGTCCGATCCGCTTATTGCGAGCGCGTTTATGTCCATAGTTCGGGTTGCCCCGGACAGAACCAATATAGGGGCGGCTGGACGGCACGGCAAGAGTCTGAGATGGGGCGCACTTCGAGCGTCAAATGATTGGCAATCTATTGAAACAAAAAAGATTGTCACAGCATGTTCATACCCTCCTGGCGGCTCTCAAGAGGGTGCGGAGAAGCATCGCATCGCCTCGAAAGAGGCGCGCGTGCCCGAGACGACCAGGCGTGGGAGTTCCTGTTCCTCAACCAGCTATCTCGCAATGGGTGGTGCCATGTTGAGTCTGCCGACGCCCGGCCCAGCGTTTGCGCCGGTTCGTCAGTGTGGAAGCCGCGGCGCAATTGCTGCCGCTCATGCGGGAGACGATCCTCAGGGTGCCGCGTTCGGAAACGCGGTGGACGCAGGTGAAAGATCTCCCTGCGTCCGGCTCGCGCCGGCCGGGGAGCTCGGTCCTGTCGGCGAATTTACTCTTCTCCGCGACTCCGCTAGCACTTCTGCAAGCAGCGAACGGGGGAAAAATGACCAGGTTCGATCCGGCATTCGTGCGCGCGCAGTTTCCCGCCTTTTCGGTGCCGGAACTGGCCGACAAGGCGTTCTTTGAGAATGCGGGCGGCTCTTACGCCTGCGGACAGGTCATCGACCGGCTGATCCGCTTCTACCGCGAACGCAAGGTGCAACCCTACGGCCCCTACGCCGCCTCGGCCTCGGGCGGCGAGGAGATGGACGAGGCGCGTGCGCGCCTTGCCCCGATGATGGGGATCAAGACGCATGAGCTCAGCTTCGGCCCCTCGACGACGCAGAACACCTACGTGCTCGCCCAGGCCTTCCGACGGCACCTGAAGTCCGGCGAGGCGATCGTCGTCACCGATCAGGACCACGAGGCGAATTCCGGGCCCTGGCGGCGGCTCGGCGAGGAGGGGGTCGAGATCCGTGAATGGCGGATCGACGCGGAGACCGGGCATCTCGACCCGGGCGCGCTTTCGCCGCTCCTGTCGGACGGACGGGTCCGGCTCGTCTGCTTCCCGCATTGCTCGAACGTGATCGCCGAGATCAATCCCGTCGCCGAGATCACGGGCTTGGCGCATGAGGCGGGCGCAGCCACCTGCGTGGATGGCGTGAGCTACGCGCCGCATGGCATTCCGAACGTCGCGGAGCTCGGCGCCGACATCTACCTGTTCTCGGCCTACAAAGTCTACGGGCCGCATCAGGGGATCATGGCGATCCGCGAGACGCTCGGGATGGCGCTGCCCAATCAGGGGCATTTCTTCAACGGGGAGACGCTATACAAGCGCTTCACGCCGGCCGGCCCCGACCACGCGCAGGTGGCGGCGTCAGCGGGGATCGCGGATTATTTCGACGCGCTTCACGCGCATCATTTCGCGCCCGAATCCGACGCGGGGAAACGAGCAATGGCTGTGCATGCGCTCATGCGCGCGCACGAAGTGGGTATCTGCCAGCCGCTTCTCGACTATCTTGCGGCGCGGAATGACCTCCGGCTAGTCGGCCCGCGCGACGCGAACCGGCGGGCACCGACGGTCTCGGTCGCGCTCGACCGCCCGGCAGAGCCGGTCTCGGAAGCGCTGGCCGACTACGGGATCAACTGCTGGGCCGGTGATTTCTACGCGGTCAGGCCGCTCAGGGCGTTGGGAATAGAACCGGAGGCGGGGGTTCTGCGTTTGTCCATGGTGCACTACACGAGTGCCGACGATGTCGCGCGGCTGATTGCGGCGCTCGACGAGGTTCTCTGACCACCAGAGGCTCGGCGCTTGCAGGTCTGACGCAGAAGGAGACGACACGATGCAGGACGCCCCAGTCATCATCTGGTTCCGCCGCGACCTGAGGCTCGGCGACCATGCCGCGCTTTCGGCGGCGGCTGCGACAAGACGGCCGGTGATCCCGGTCTTTCTCCACGACGAAACGGTGGAGGCGCTCGGCGCGGCCGCGAAGTGGCGGTTGGGCACGGGACTGCGGTTGTTCGCGGAGGCGCTGGCCAAGCGCGGTTCGCGGCTTGTCCTGCGGCGGGGCCGCGCGCTCGATCTCCTCAAGGCGCTGGTGGGGGAGACCGGGGCGGGGGCGGTCTACTGGAGCCGCGTCTACGATCCGGCGGGTATCACGCGGGACAAGGAGGTGAAGGCGGCCCTCACGGCTGGCGGGATCGAGGCGAAGAGCTTTCCGGGCGCAGTACTCTTCGAGCCATGGACGGTCGAGACCCAAAGCGGCGGGCCCTATTCCGTGTATTCGCCCTTCTGGCGCAATATTCGCGGCCGCGATCCCGGCCCGGCTCTCGACTCGCCGAATAACATCAAGATTCCGTCGCAATGGCCTGAATCCGAAGACCTTTCGGACTGGGGTATGGGTGAAGCCATGAATCGGGGCGCCGCTGTCGCGGCCGGCCATGCGGTCGTGGGCGAAGGGGCGGCCCAGGCGCGGCTCGAGCGCTTCGTCGAGGAGCGCATGACGGACTACCGGGAGGCCCGCGATATCCCCGCCCGCGACGCGACTTCGGGCCTTTCGGAAAACCTCGCCTGGGGCGAAATCTCGGCGCGCAGCATCTGGCAGCGGGCAATCCGGGCTCGCGAGGAAGGCAATACCGGCGCGGACAAGTTCCTGTCGGAGCTCGGCTGGCGCGACTTCGCCTGTCATCTCATGTATCACCACCCGAAGCTCGCGGACGAGAACTGGCGCGACGGCTGGGACAGCTTTCCGTGGCGCGAAGACAACGACGACGCCGAACGCTGGCGGCGCGGCATGACGGGCGAGCCTTTCGTCGATGCCGCGATGCGCGAGATGTATGTCACGGGTCGGATGCACAACCGCGCGCGGATGATTGCGGCATCCTACCTCACGAAGCATCTGATGACGCATTGGCACGTCGGGCTTCGCTGGTTCGCCGAGTGTCTGACTGACTGGGACCCGGCCTCGAACGCCATGGGCTGGCAATGGGTCGCAGGTTCCGGCCCGGATGCGGCGCCTTATTTCCGCATCTTCAATCCCGACACGCAGGCCAAGAAGTTCGACCCTCGGGAGGATTATCGCCGCGCCTTCATCGCCGAAGGGCAGGCGGACCCGCCCGACACAGCGCTGAGCTATTTCGATGCGATCCCGCGAAGCTGGGGGCTGAGCGCCGATCAGAATTATCCTGAGCCGATCGTGGATCTGGCCGAAGGTCGCGCGCGCGCCCTTGACACCTACGAGCGCCAAAGCTCGAACGGCGGATAAGTCGTTGTCACGGGGTCGGGCATAGAGGGGGGCGTCTGTCAATCGTCGCTCGACGCTATGGCCTGTTGATTCCCCGGCACGTGCGCAAATCAAGGCGATTGTCGCCGAGGAGGCAACGGTTTCGGCGCGCCGTCGTTGATGTCTTTGCTGAGGCGTTGTTCGGCGCTGCGCGCGCGAACGTCGGCCTTGACCTGCGGTTTCCGGATGACAGGGAAGATCGCCGCTTTCGCTGCGGTCCGGCACTGCGCTGAGGAGTTGGTCAGTGAACGAGAATGCCGGGCCGGCTTTCCCGGCGAATGTATCTCAGTTGGCCTTCTTCGGGCCTGTGAGTGGTCTTGCAGAAGTGTTCCTCATTGACGGTACATGTGGATTACATTGTAAGGCATTGAGTTAAAACATTAAAGTGTCCTGCAGCATGATGTCTTCCCCGCGAGCTTCGTGGATTCGGGCGAACTTCGGCGCGCTTGGCTTTGATGCGAAAGAGTGTTCGCGCGCAACTTGAGCACCGGCCAACTGCAGCGGCAGCGGGAGGACAGCCGCGGCGACCTTAGCGACGAAATCGCAACGATGGGATTCGATCTGGCGTCCATCAGGCCGGGAAATTCCGCTTGCCTCTTGCGCCAAGGCCGTTCAGCGCGGAAACTGCGACGTAACAAATAACAATTGTGACGAGGCCAGCAGTCTAGATGCCCACCGCAGCCAAGCTATTCGCCGCCTTCGCGTTCGCGGTGCTGGCATTCTTCGCGGCCGAGATATTCAAGCCCCATATGCCAGAGGGGACGCAGTTCGGCTATTTCTCGTTCGTCTCGGCGCTGATCGGGCTCGTCGCGGGCTGGCGCGTGATGGGGCCGGAAGCGGGGCGCGGCAACTGGCAGGCAGTCAATACAGGCGTCAAGACGTCGGCCGTGATGGTCGGGCTCGCGCTGCTGATCTTCTCGACCTACGAAATGTTGCTGCTCGCATTCAGGCCGGCCTACAAGGGTCCGATGGAGGCGGTCGTCGGCATCTTCGACATTGGCGTGGAGTTCTTCCGCACGATGCTGGCCTGGGACGTGCTTGTTGTTCTCATCATCGGCGGCGCGTTGGCCGGGCTTCTGTCGGAATGGGCCGCGCGGCGCTGGCGGTGAGCGGCTTCTTCTTTTACGGCACGCTGTGTCACGCTCCGCTGCGGCGCGTGGTGCTGGGCCGCGACGCCAAGCTCTTTGCGGCGCGGCTGCCGGGTTTTGCCGTCAGCTGGGCCGAGGGGCGGGCCCACGCTCTCGTCCAGCCCGAGAATGGCGCGACCGCTGAGGGCGGGCTTCTAGCCGATGCTACCGAGGGCGAGGCGGCGCTGCTTGAGTATTACGGCGCAGTGATCGGCCACGAGCCGCACGAGGTCACGGTCGAGACTGAGGCGGGACCGGTCACGGCGGTTGCGTGGTTTCCGTCGCGTGAGCGATGGCAGGCCGGACCGGCTTGGCGGCTCGCGGACTGGGCGGGGCGGTTCGGCGCGGTGGTGACGGCGACCGCCGAGGAAGTGATGCGCGGCTTTGGGGCGCGCGATCCGGGCGGGATGGCACTACGCTATCCGATGATGCTGATACGGGGCGGTGCGCGCGTGCGGGCGAGGGCCGGAACCGGTGCAGGGGGTTCGGTCCTGCGTCGCCACGCGTCGCCGGGCGACGTCGTCACGAGCCGCGTAGAGGAGGTCTATTCAAACTACTTCGCGGTCGAGGAATTCGACCTCAGGTTTCGCCGCTTCGACGGCGAGATGAGCCCCGAGGTTGACCGCGCTGTCTTCATCTCGGGCGATGCCGCGGTCGTCCTGCCCTATGATCCGGTCCGTGACCGAGTGCTTCTTATCGAGCAGTTCCGCATGGGCGCCTATGCGCGCGGCGACAGCCAGCCCTGGCTTTTGGAGGCGGTCGCCGGCCGCGTCGATGGCGGCGAGACGCCCGAGGAGGCGGCGGTCCGCGAGGCGCGCGAGGAGGCGGGGCTGGAGCTTCAAGCGTTGATTCCAGCCCGGCACTACTACCCTTCGCCCGCCGCGAAGGGCGAGTATCTCTACTCCTATGTCGGCATCGCCGATCTGCCCGACGCCGCCGCCGGGCTCGGGGGGCTTCCGTCCGAGACCGAGGACATCCGCGCCCATGTCGTGACCTTCGAGCGCTTTCAGCAGCTTGTCGAAAGCGGTGAGGCGAATACCGCACCGCTGGTGATCCTGGCCGAGTGGCTGGCGCGGAACCGGCCACGTCTGCGCGCGGATGCCAAGGCGCGGGAGGTTGCGCCCCGGGGGGCTTGAGGTCCGCCACGCCGCGCCCTAGGAAGGTGGCAGGCGACAGGAGGGCACCCCCCATGCGGATATACAGCGATCTGGCAGATGCGGTGGGCAAGACACCTCTGATACGGCTGAAGAAGGCCAGCGAGATCACGGGCTGCGAGATCCTCGGCAAGGCCGAATTTCTCAATCCCGGTCAATCGGTAAAGGACCGCGCCGCGCTTTACATCATCCGCGACGCCGTCGCGAAGGGTCACCTTAGCCCGGGCGGCACGATTGTCGAGGGCACGGCGGGCAATACCGGGATCGGGTTGGCGCTTGTCGGTGCCTCGATGGGATTCCGCACGGTGATCGTGATCCCGGAGACGCAGAGCCAAGAGAAGAAGGACATGATCCGGCTTGCCGGAGCCGAGCTCGTCCAGGTTCCCGCTGCGCCCTACAAGAATCCGAATAACTACGTGCGCTATTCCGGACGGCTTGCCGCGAAGCTCGCCGAGACTGAACCCAACGGCGCGATCTGGGCCAACCAGTTCGACAATGTCGCGAACCGCCAGGCCCACGTCGAGACGACGGCGCCCGAGATCTGGGAACAGACCGGCGGCAAGGTAGACGGCTTCATATGCGCCACGGGCACCGGCGGAACGCTGGCAGGCGTCGCCACCGCGCTCGGTCCAAAGGGCGTCAAGATGGGTCTTGCCGATCCATATGGCTCCGCGATCTACAACCACTTCGCCCGCGGCGAGCTTAAGGCCGAGGGCAGCTCAATCACAGAAGGTATCGGAAACGGTCGGATCACGAAGAACCTGGAAGGCTTCACGCCGGACATGGCCTACAACATCCCCGATGCCGAGGCTCTGCCGATCATCTTCGATCTATTGGCCGAGGAGGGGCTGTGCATGGGCGGCTCGACGGGCATCAATGTCGCGGGCGCGACCCGGATGGCGAAGGAGATGGGGCCAGGGCACACGATCGTCACGGTGCTGTGCGACTATGGCCAGCGCTACCAGTCGAAGCTTTTCAACCCGGATTTCCTACGCGCCAAGAGCCTGCCGGTGCCGGACTGGCTCGACCGCGCGCCGCGCGCGCTGCCGAGCGTCTTCGAGGACTGATGCGCGTGCTGAGCCGTCTTCTCCTTGCGCTCTGCTTGGTGCTCGGGGCGGCTGGAGGCGCGGTTATTGCGCCTCTTTCCGCCGTCGCGCAGCAGCGTGCGACTGCGCCTGACTACGCGAGTTGGAACAACGTCGCGGAGGAAGCCGAGGCGGCACTGGCTGCGGACCGTACGTCGAACGAGAAGCTCGAATCCCTGCGTGCCACCATCGTCGAATGGCGCGGCAGGTTCCTCAGCGCCCAGAGCGCGAACGCGGCGCAAATCGAGACCGTCAAGAACCAGATATCCGCGCTCGGGCCAGCCCCGACGGAGGAAAGCCCCGATGCGCCGGAGATCGCCGCCCGGCGCAAGGAATTGAACGATCAACTCGCGCGGCTTCAGGCACCGGGACTCGAAGCGGTCGAGGCCTACAGCCACGCCGACGGGCTGATCCGCCGGATTGACGCCAATATTCGCGCGCGGCAGGCTTCGGAGCTTCTGAGGCTGTCTCCGTCGCCGCTAAACCCGGTCAACTGGCCCGCGGGCGTCGCCGTCGCCACGCAGGGAACGAAAACACTCTGGTCAGAGACGCGCGAAGCCTGGCAGGACGACGCGCGTCGGGCCGAGTTCCGCAACAAGCTGCCGATCATTTTGCTGCTCCTCACCGTGGCCGCCGTGCTGATGTGGCGCGGCTCGGACGTCATCGAGCGGCTCACGCAGCGGCTCCAGACCGGTGCCTCGATCCGGGCGCGGCATGTCGCCGCTGGTCTCTTGTCGCTCGGACAGGTGATTGTGCCCGTCGGCGGCATGGTGTTGCTGGTGATCGCCATCGAGATTACCGGTATGGCGGGCACGCGCATGAGCGCGCTGATCCAGGTCCTGCCCATCGCGGCCTTCCTGTTTTTTGCAGCACGCTGGATCGGAAGCTGGCTCTTCCGATCCTCGGGCGCGGTGGTTCGGCTTACCGAACGGCCGGCCGAGGCGCGCTTTCACGTCTCCATGCTTGCGCTGATTCTCGCCCTCGAAGCCTTCCGCCACGCCTTTACCACCGAAGTCCGGCCGCCCCTGTCGCTGGCCGCGCAGGCTGTTTGGGCCGCCCCGGCAGTCTGTCTCGTCGCGATCTTCCTCTTCCGGCTTGGCCTTCTCTTGCGGCCCAAATCCGCCGGCGTGGGACAGGATCAGGCCGATTTCCGGCTGCGCATCCAAAAACTGATCGCGAATGCGGTTCTGGCCGTCGCCGTCGTTGCGCCCGCGCTTGCCCTCATCGGTTACGTCGCCGCCGCCAACGCCCTCATTTGGCCCACTGTCGGTTCGCTCGGGCTGATGGGGATCATCCTGCTTCTGCAGCGCTTCGGAACCGACATCTACCTTCTGGCGAGCCGGCGCGGCGAGGAGGGCCGCGACGCGCTCATCCCCGTCCTGATCGGTTTCGGGCTGACGACCCTGGCGCTGCCGCTCTTCGCCTTGGTCTGGGGCGCGCGGGTGACCGATCTGATCGAAATCTGGACCAGCTTCTCCGAAGGGATACCGCTGGGCGAGACCCGGCTGTCTCCGGGCGTGATCGTGACCTTCGCGCTGATCTTCGCGATCGGGTACGCTGTCACGCGGCTGTTCCAGGGGGCGCTGAAGTCGGTTGTGATGCCGCGCACCCAGCTCGACAAAGGCGTGCAGAACGCCGTCGTGTCGGGCATCGGCTATGTCGGTATCCTCCTCGCCGCCCTGATCGCGATCACCGGGGCGGGGATCGACTTGTCGTCGCTCGCCATCGTCGCCGGCGCATTGTCGGTCGGTATCGGTTTCGGCCTTCAGAACATCGTCCAGAACTTCGTCTCCGGCATCATCCTCCTGATCGAGCGGCCGATCTCGGAAGGCGACATGATCGAGGTCAACGGCCAGTTCGGGACCGTGAAGGGCATCTCGGTCCGGTCGACTTGGATCGAGACGTTCGACCGCACCGACGTGATCGTGCCGAATGCCGATCTCGTCTCGGGCGTGGTGACCAACCTCACGCGCGGGAACCTCACCGGGCGTCTGATCATCCCGGTCGGAGTGGCCTACGGCACGGATACCCGCAAGGTGCAAACGATCCTGACCGAGATCGCCGAAGCCCAGCCTTTGGTCATGGTCGATCCCGCGCCACGAGTGCATTTCGTGGCCTTCGGCGCCGACAGCCTGAACTTCGAGATCCGGACGATCCTGTCGGACGTGAACTTCAAGCTCGACGTGCAGACCGAGATCCTGCACGAGATCAACGAACGCTTCGCGGCCGAGGGTATCGAGATACCCTTTGCGCAGCGCGACCTTTGGATTCGAAACCCCGAGGCGCTTGGGGGCGAAGCCGCGCGCCCGCACGTTGAGAAGGAGACGCAGCCCCCCCCGGCGCCGCCCGCCGAGCCCGATCCGCGCTACATCCGCAACGATCCGCAAGACGACAACGGAGACGACTGATGAGAGAAGCCGATCTCTACCGCGCCGACCCCTATCTGACAGAGGCCACGGCGCGCGTCGCGGCGCTGACGGAAAACGGCGGAATCGTGCCCGATCGGAGCCTCTTCTATCCGCAGGGTGGCGGCCAGCCGGGCGACAGCGGCGAACTTCTGTGGGAGGGCGGACGCATTCCGATCGTCACCGCGGTCAAGGGCGCGGACGGGTCCGTCGTCCTTGTCCCGGCAGAGACCGCCGCGCTGCCGCCCGTGGGCGCCGAGCTTCGTCAGACGCTGGATTGGGAAAGGCGCTACCGGCACATGCGAATCCACACGGCCTTGCATCTCCTGTCGGTGGTGATCCCGCTGCCGGTCACCGGCGGCCAGATCGGGTCCGAGAAGGGCCGGCTCGATTTCGACATGCCGGAGCCGCCTGAGGACCCCGCCGCGCTCGAGGCGGAGTTGAACGCTCTCATCGCGCGCGCTCTGCCGGTCACGGAGGATTGGATCACCGACGAGGATCTCGCCGCCAATCCCGGCCTCGTCAAGACGATGTCGGTCGCTCCGCCGACGGGGCAGGGCAGGGTGCGGCTGATCCGGATCGGGGCGGGGAGCGATCAGGTCGACCTGCAGCCCTGCGGCGGCACCCACGTCGCCCGCACCGGCGAGATCGGCCGGGTCGCGATCGGCAAGATTGAGAAGAAGGGCAGGCAGAACCGGCGCGTGAGCCTTGTTCTCGTGGACTGAAGCACCGAATGGCAGCGTACGGCACTTCGCGCCGATCCCTCTTGCATCGGGTTCGCCTGAAACGCTAAGTAGCACCCCACGGAGAGGTGGCCGAGTGGTCGAAGGCGCACGCCTGGAAAGTGTGTAGGCGGGAAACCGTCTCGAGGGTTCGAATCCCTCTCTCTCCGCCAATTAGTACGTTTAATATTCTGATTTTAAATAATAAATTCATCTGAGTCTCGCCTCAAACCCTCATCTGGCCCCACATTTCGCCCCCATCGCGTTTTTTGTATTGACTGTCCACTTAACCTTCTTGGCTAACGAATGACATGATCCGATCCTCCTGAATGGGATGAATCGCAAACCACGCCTCAAGGGAATCCCCGCGATTCAGGTTTCACCCGAAACGCTTTAGTTGCGAGACTGTTTTGTCGCTGGCGGCCCAATCCTGCCATTCGCTCGGCGATTCGACGCTGCATTGCAGTTTCATCAAACCGGTCACTCGCCGCGTGTGCGAGATCAGCGCCAAGACGGAGTTCGGCAACGCGGGACGGAGCAGGCGTTCATTTCGCTTCGCCCAACACTCGCTTGCGCCATGGTGAATGTAATAGGTCCACGGTGAAATTGTTCCCAATATCATTGAAGCGCGCCGTCCGTCACGCCGCTCCCAAGGGGGAGTTGCTGGGCATCGCTCCACTGCCTGGGAGACTGCCCGTACATCCGTTTAAACTCCCGGCTGAACTGAGACGGGCTGACGTAACCCACATCCATGGCCGCTTCATTCACGGTCATGCCCCCGGCAATCTTCATCGCAGCGTTGTTGAGGCGCATGGATTTCACGAATTGAATGGGTGACATCGTCGTGGCCTGCTTGAACATTCGGTGAAACACGGCGCGGCTCATGCCCGCGCGCGTTGCCATACTGTCGATCGAGATTGGCGTGTTCAGATTGGAAGACACATGCGCGATGGACCGCGCGATCCCATTTCCGACGCCAAACGCCTGTCTCGCAAAGAAGCCTGCCTCTCCTTTCAGGATTGCATAGTAGAGCTCGCGCAGGCGCGTGTGCCCAAGGACAGCCGTATCCGTTTCGCTGTCGCCTAATTGCAGCAGCCGCAACAGCGCGTCCGAGAACGCCTCATCCCAACGCGCGAGCCTGATCCCTTGCGCACGCGGACCACCCTTATTTGATCGGATGGTGCCCCCGGCGCTGTCTATCTCCATGGCCAGTTCGGTCATCACGCGCTGATCCAGTGAAACATAAACGCCAAAGAGAGGGTTTTCCGGCGATGCGGCAGGTGTCCCTGCCTTCACCGGCATCGACATGGGGCAGCACATGTACCTGCTGCTGTCGTAGACATATCGCTCACCATCCAGCACAGCCTCCTTGGCCCCGCTCACAATGGCGATGACACTGGGTTCGTAGACCGCAGGGGCACAGTGAACCGGACTGGTCGCCCGGAAAAGCTTCACCCCCTTCACACCGGATTCCATCAGGCCGTCCTCACGGATCCGGCCCTCGAGGAGGTGCTTGATCTGTTCATTGCACATGTGACCAACCTAATGCCGTCATATCTGCCGGGACAACCACCATGATACAATTAGGCAAGTATTCGCGACGATATCGTCTGTTTTGGAACGGACGAGAGAGCTATCTACCCGTTCAAGATGAAAACCCATACCGAGCGGCTCCTCAGCCGTCGCTGGAAGGAGCATGAAGATGAAAGACAGCCAATTTGGACCCAAAGGCTGGACGCCCGAGCGCCTCGGCTCACTTGCAGGCAAGACCTACGTCATCACCGGCGCCAATGCCGGTGCGGGGTTCGAGGCATCGCGCATCCTTCTTTCAAAGGGCGCAAAGGTGGTGATGCTGAACCGCAGCCCGGAGAAGTCGACAGCCGCAGTCGAGACGCTGAAGAAGGAATTCGGCCCTGACGCCGACGTGAGCTTTGTCCGCATGGACCTCGCGGAGCTTGCGAGCGTGCGCGACGCGGCGGCAGAGGTGTTGAAGATGGTTCCACGCATCGACGCGCTGATCTGCAACGCGGCCATCGCGCAGGTGCCCATGCAGAAGTCCACCAAGGACGGCTTCGAAAGCCAGCTTGGCACCAACCACTACGGTCATTTCGTCCTGTGCGGCATGCTCTTCGACCGCATCGACGAGTCAAGGGGCCGTATCGTGGTCGTTGCAAGCCTTGGCTACAAGATGGGCTTGAGGACAATCCAGTTCGACGACATGAACTGGGACAAGAATTATCGCGCCAATCCCGCTTACAGCCAAAGCAAGCTGGCTCAAATGATGTTCGCCTACGAGCTGCAAGACCGGGTGAAAGCGGCAAACAAGAACGTCGAAGTCTATGTCTGCCATCCGGGGTCATCCGCAACGTCGCTCATCAAAACCAGCGGCAGCCTCACCTCAAGATTCGTGTTTTACATCATGACCCTGTCGCCCTTGGTTCAATCGGCGGAAAAGGGCGCCTATCCGGAAGTCATGTGCGCAACCGAGGGCGGCCTGGATCAGAAGGCTCTTTACGGTCCCACGGGCCGCATGGAGTGGGTCGGTCCTGTCGGTAAGGGCACGCTGGAACCCTTCGCTTTGGACAAGGCCGTAATGGAAAAGCTGTGGAGCCGGTCAGAGAAGGAAACGGGTTTCAGTTGGAGCGTTTGACTGAAAACTGATCCCGCCGCAACTCTACGGGCGGGCGCGCCTTGCTTGCCGCAGTTGAAATTGGCACGGAATGCAGCAGTCTACAGGTTGGGCTCGGGGCCCACCTTCTCCGCAGTCGTACGTTAGCGTGCTACCGTGAGCCGCCAACGTCGGGTTGGAGATGTGGCTGGGCGTGGCGGATCGGAGGATCCGCCATGACAATTGCAAACCTACCGGCCATTCGCGCCTGCCGCCCTGCCTGGAACAAGGGCCGCGTTGTCGGCCAGAAACGCCCGCTGCTGCCGAAACAGGTCTGGGCGATCCGTGTCCGGCTCGAGCTGGCTGAGAACTTCCGCGACCTCGCGCTCTTCAACAACGCGATCGACAGCAAGCTCAGGGGCTGCGATATCGTCAAGCTAAACGTCGCCGACGTCTATGCCGCCGGCCAAGTCAAGGAACGCGCCTCGATCATCCAGAGCAAGACGCGGAAACCGGTTCGGTTCGAATTGACCGAGGGGACCCGCGCGTCGCTAGCGACCTGGCTCGAGCAACCCATGATGATCGGATCAGAATTCCTTTGGCCCGGCCGGTTCCACGAACGCCTGCACATCTCGACGCGGCAATACGCCCGCCTTGTTCGGGATTGGGTCTCGTCCATCGACCTCGAGCCAAGCTCCTACGGCACGCATTCCATGCGCCGCACCAAGGTCGCGCACATCTATCGCAAGACCGACAACCTTCGGGCGGTGCAACTGCTCTTGGGCCACACCAAGATGGACAGCACGGTCCGCTATCTCGGCGTCGAGCTCGAAGATGCGCTGGCTATCGCGGAAGCAATTTGAAATCTAGCAGAAATGGGCTGTCCCACGCGGACGGCCCATACCGGCAACTCGACCGAAGCCGTCCATGCTGCGTTGCGGCCCGCCGCACCGGACCTTGATCGATCGCGTAGCGATATGGATATTCGGGAGTCTTCGGCGCAACAAACCTGCGTTTTGCCGCGAACGCTCCAGCCGCGCTTCAGGCTCCTCGCGATGCGTGTATTGGAAATGCCGACGGGTTGGGGCGTTTGCACCAAGCGCGGGCCTGCCTTACCCGTTCAAGCTTTCGATTGTTCAGGCGCCTTCCTGAACAACAATAATATCCCGATAAGACCGAGCAGAATGCGGTCAGCTGTTCCATTCGCTTTCATCCGCACTGTCTTGACCCGAACTGACTGAGGGAAGGAAATGGGTTGGAATTCGTCCGAAAACCCCCATGCCCGAGCAATGCCATGCATGTATGCCCGACGCGACAGGAGACTCCGCGTCGGGCTGCGAATTGTATCGCTCAGTTAATCCATTCGTTCACGGTGTCCATGTTGTTCGCGACCCAGTCCTCGGCCACATCGCGCGGGTCCATGCCGTCGCGGCCGATCTTCAGGATCCATTCGTTGACTACGTCCGGATCGAGCTGCATCTGGCTGAGGAACTTCGCCACCGGCGGATTACGCTTTTCCAAGGTTTTGGAGTAGGCGACGAAGATTTCCGCGTCGCTGCTGGCGCAGGAGAAGTTTGACACTTCCAGCCAGTCTTCCTTTTCGAGGTCCACGTTCTCGCAGCCCTCGGTGCGCTCCGGCTCTTCGATCGGCGTAAGGTCATAGGCAGCGTGAACCCACTCCGGCGTCCAGTAGTAGAACAGGATCGGCTGTTCGCGCTGAATCGCGGTCTGTAGCTGCGCCTTGAAGGTCGCGTCAGGCAGAATCTCAGGCTCCCAAAGCTCCGACAGGCCGTAGCTTTTGAACTTTACCTGCCACATCCGCGTGGAGTTCCAACCGGCGTCGCCGGCCCAGTACTCGCCCTTGCCATTGCCGTCCTTGTCGAACATCGCGGCGACTTCCGGATCCTTGAGATCCTCGACTGATTTCACCCGTTCCGCCATGTAGGACGGCACATACATCTTCTGGGTGCCCAGATAGGGGATGTTGTGGCCGACGGTCTGTGCGCCGTCGATATATTCGTTCCAGATGGCCTCGCGGTTAGGCATCCAGAGATCGGTGTAGACATCCGCCGAACCGTCACCCTTGTCCATGCCGGCAGCGATGACATTGCCGTCCGAGAGGCCGGTGACGATTTCGGCTTCCGAATCGAGCGGACCATCGATCACGGCTTCGATCACATGGGCGATGGCCGAGGCGCCCGTCCAGCTCAGATCGCCGATCTTGACCGTGGCGTCCTGCGCGGCGGCACCGGAAGCGAATAGCGCGGACACGGCGGCCCCTGCGAGCAGATTTCCGAATAGTTTCATATTTCTCCCTTTCGTGTTGGCGGCGCCATTGGCACCGGTTCTGGTTGACTAGTGACGGGCCCTGTTCGCTTTCTGCACCACCCG
Organism: Defluviimonas aquaemixtae; assembly: GCF_900302475.1. Taxonomy (NCBI): domain Bacteria; kingdom Pseudomonadati; phylum Pseudomonadota; class Alphaproteobacteria; order Rhodobacterales; family Paracoccaceae; genus Albidovulum; species Albidovulum aquaemixtae. The sequence continues at coordinate 1,827,096 of NZ_OMOQ01000001.1, read as the reverse complement.
GTCGATCATCATCGCAAGGAGGGCAATTCCGATACCAGCGAGGACTCCGCGTCCGGTTTCGGTCTTTTCAAGCGCCTCGGTTACGATGTAGCCCATGCCGCCCGCGCCAATGAGCGCGGCGATGACAACCATCGATAGGCTCATCATGACGACCTGGTTGATCCCGGTCATGATCGAGGGCAGCGCCAGCGGAAGCTCGACCTTTGTCAGCAGCTGGCGGGGGTTCGCGCCGAAGGCGAGGGCAGCTTCCTTGGTGTTCTCCGGCACATGACGGATGCCGAGCGCCGTTAGCCGGACCATCGGCGGCATCGCGAAGATCACGGTAGCAAGGATCCCCGGCGGCTTACCGATCGAGAAGAACGCGATGGCGGGCAGCAGGTAGACGAAGGACGGGATCGTCTGCATGACATCGAGGATCGGTGTCATGATCCCGTGCCCGCGCGCCGACTTTCCGACCCAGATCCCCAATGGCAAGCCCGCAACGACGCAGATGATCGACGCCGCCACGACAAGCGACATCGTGTCCATGGCCGTCTGCCAGAAGCCGAACACTGCGAGGTAGATCAGCGAAGCTCCGACGAAGATCGTCGTGCGCGTGCCTGCCATCTTGTACGCGATGAAGAGAAGTGCGCACATCGTGATCGGCCAGGGCGTGCCGACGAATACGGAGGTGATCGCGCTTAGCATCCCCCGCAGGAATTGTGTTATGCCGTCGAAAAGAAAGCCGTAGAATACCGTCAGGTAGGCAATGCCGTTGTCAATCGCCTCCGACACATAGGTGTTGAGGTTGACCGGCGGAGCGTCAGGGTTCGGCGGCGTACGCTGGATGATCCTATTGCCCGCGTCGTCCCGGGGAAAGGTGATGTCATCCGGCCGCTCGATCCAGAAGAGCGTGGGAAATTCACCGATTATGAAGCAGTCGAACCGATCTTTGAAAGGCACGGCTTCGCCTTCGGCCATGGCGCGGTCCTGCCGGATACAGGTGCGTTCGTCCGGAGCGAACTGCGTGGACCGGTAGATCATCATCGGAAAGATCAGAAGGGTGATCAGAGCGCAAAGGATCAGGCGTGACGTCGAAACGCCGCTGTTGACCTCTCTGTTCACGCGCCATCTCGAATACTGGTTGGCGTAGAGCCTGTCAGCCACCCAGGCAAAGATCAGCCGCCCGAGGACGAACGCAACTATGGCGCCCATCAGATGGGACTGGGACCAGCCCTCATAGCGTTGGACGAGAAAGTCCTTGTCCGCGTTGTCGGCGGCGGCCTTGGTGTATTTGTGGACAAGCGATAGATTGACCACCGCGATCAGGTCGACGGCGAATCCGATCACGAAAAGCGTCCAGTTGCCGCGCAGCGCCGCCCAGACGAAGCTGCCCAGAAGTGCCGCCTTGTTGATGTGAAAGCGGTCCAGCGTCGACTTCTGGATCTTCAGAAAGACATCGGAGTAGTAGTCTCCGCTTTGCTCCGCGAACTCGGAAAAGGGTCTTCTCAGATCGGGTTCCATTGTCATCGGCTCACACCTCGCCCTTGATGCCGTGCAGGAGCGCATCCTTCGTCACGACGCCCACCGGTTTGCCGTCGCTCTCGATCACGATCGGGTTGTCCTGATCGACCGCGAGGCTGACCAGCACGTCCAGATTGTCCTCGGGCCCCGCCTTCGGGCAGGTTTCGAGCGGGGGCAGCTTCCTCCCATTGCTCTCGAAGGCCTCGACGGGCTGCATCACCGTGTGCGCGAAGATCAGCTTGAGCTTTGAGATGCCGGCCACGAAATCCGCGACATAATCGTCCGCCGGCTGGGTCACGATCTCTTCCGGAGTGCCCGTCTGCACGATCTCGCCGTCCTTCATGATCGCGATCCTTGTCCCCATGCGGATCGCCTCGTCGAGGTCATGGGTGATGAACAGCGTCGTCTTCTTCATGGACTTCGAGAGATCGAGAAACTCGTCCTGAAGCCCACGGCGGATCAACGGATCGAGGGCGGAGAACGGCTCGTCCATCAGGAGGATGTCGGGATCGGCGGCCATGGCACGGGCGAGGCCCACGCGCTGCTGCATGCCGCCGGAGAGTTCGCTCGGCATCCGGTCGCCGTAGCCCTGAAGGTGAACCAGCTCGATTACGCGGTCGGCGACGTTGGCGCGAGTGAAGGCGTCGACGTTCCTCAGTTCCAGCGCGAAGGAGATGTTGTCGCGCACCGTGCGGTGCGGCAACAGCGCCATGTTTTGAAACACCATACCGATCTTGTCGGCGCGCATGACGCGCAAGTCTTCGGCGTTCAGGCCGCCGACATCGACGCCGTTGATCAGGATCTCTCCGCCGGTAGGCTCGATCAGCCGGTTGATATGACGGACAAGCGTCGATTTTCCGGAACCCGACAGCCCCATGATGCAGAAGATTTCGCCTTCGCCCACGGAGATCGAAACATCCCGCACGCCGACGACGGCCTGGAACCGTTCGAGCACTTCGGCTTTCGACAGGTTGTCCCGCCGGACGGCCTCCATGGCTTCTTGGGCCAGGTCGCCAAAGATTTTCCACACGTTCCGTGTGACGACGACAGCTTCTGATCCGTTATCTCTCACGCGCGCGCCTTCTCTCTTTTCGGGTCGAGGAACGGCAGGGCGACGACGACGCCGGGCAGCCGCTTCATGCGCCCGTCGAGCTTGCCAACTTCAAGTTCTGTGCCGATCTCGGCGTTCTCCACCGCCACGCGGGACATCGCGATTGCGTGGCCGAGTTGCGGCGAGTGGCAGCCGCTGGTGGCGACCCCGACCTGTTCGCGGCCGATAAAAAGGGCGTCGCCGTGCGAGGGCGCCTCGCTCCCGGCAAAGTGAAGGCCCACAAGCTTGCGGCGCGGCGCGGCGGCATTGCGCTCGAGCGCAGCTTTGCCGAGGAAATCGGACTTCTTCAGGTCGACCGCGAAGCCCAGACCGGATTCGAAGGCGTCGCTGTCGGGCCCGAACTCCGCGCCCGCAATCATCAGCCCAGCCTCGATGCGCAGCAAGTTCAGCGCCTCGCCGCCCATGGGAACCAGCCCGTGCGGCGCGCCGGCCTCCATCAGCCCGTCCCAGATCGCGAGCGCATCGTCGCGGTCGCAGAATATCTCGTAACCCAGCTCGCCAGTGAACCCGGTCCGGCAAAGCATGAACATTGGGCCGTCGCGATCGTGGAGCCGGGCGATCGTGAAGCCGAACCACTTGAGGTTGTCGAGCGCGGGGCGCGTCGGCTGGGTGAACACGACCTTGCGCAGGATGTCGCGCGATTTCGGCCCTTGCAACGCCAGGTTCACCATGCGGTGCCCGAGCGAGAGCACGCGCGCGTTCAGCCCGAGGATTTCCGCCTGCTCACGCAGATGCGCAGCGGAATTGTCCGACCCGCAGCACCAGCGGAACGCCATTGGCTCCAGCCGGAATAGCGTGCCGTCATCGAGCACGCTGCCCCGCTTGTCGCACATGAGTGCGTAGAACCCGCGATGCTGGGCCAGTTTCGACACGTCGCGGGTTAGGCAGTGCTGCAGTAGCGCTTCGGCATCCGGGCCCACGACGTCGAACTTCCTGAGGCCCGACATGTCCTGCAACGTCGCCGCGTTCTTACAGGCCCAGTATTCCTCGACAGCGCCGGTCGCGTCGTACTGCGCCGGAACCCAGAGGTCGCGCGAGGCGTGGAAGCGTGTCGTCAGCTTCGAGGTGCGCGGGTGGAACGCCGAATGTCGTGTCAGACTTCCGGCATCATCTGGCTGTGCACGCCAGGAAACTGAGTGGGAAATGGACGTGTCCTCTTCGTAGATGCGCACGTGGATGTCAGTCGGATTCCAGCCGTTGATCGGATCGACGTCGTCCGGGCACGCGGTCGAGACGCAAACGAGATCGATCAAGGCCTGCATGGCCACGTAATCCCCCGGGCGCGACCACGCCTCGTCGGCCGAGATGTTGTGATCGTGCCAGTCGATCCAGGAGTTGAAGAAGAAGTTGATCGCCGGCCATGCCCGACGCGGCTGGATACCGTAGGGGGCGAAGACACTGCTGATGTTGTCGGAGCAGTTCAGATGCCCCGGAAAGCCGCGCTCTTCGTACCCCCGCGCGGTGCAGGCCAGCGCGAAGGTGTCGTGCCGACCCACCGTGTCCTGACGGACCGCCAGAAGCGGGCGGATGTCCTGATCGTAGAACTTGTCGTGCAGGCCGGGTAGCGGGTAGGCGCTGCGCGTCATCGTGCGCGACACGGTGGAATCGATGTAGCGCTCTTTCCCGGCATCCAGCGCATCGCTCCGCATCGCCATGAAGTCGGAGCATTGCTGCCCCTCAACGTCGATGATCTGGACGAATTGGCCCTTCTTCAACTCATAGGCCCTGGCGGTGCCGCGCGTTACGCGCCACTCGTCGCGGATTTTGCCCAGCGGCTCGGGCAGGACGAGGCCGCTGTTGTCGCCTACCGGAGGCTTGATGCTCACCGCGATCTGGCCGCCGCCGCCGACGGTGATGTAGTCGCGGGACTTAGGGACGATGACGAACAGCAGAGCATCCGACGTCACCCGCGCGAGATGAACCTCGCCGGGCGCGACCCCCTCGTCGAAGACGCGCAGCACGCGCGCGTCCTCGAGCTTCCCACCGCGTTCAGAAGCGATGGCGGCCATCATACGCGAGTCAAATGCGGCGGGATCGAGCGTCGAGGCGGCCTGCGGTGGCACTTCGAGCGCGGACAGACCGAAATTCCTGTCGCGCTCGGAAATGGCGGTTAGCCACGCGCCGGCGCCGCCATCCACATTGGTCAGCGAGACGATGCTACCAGCTGAGACGCGCACGCGCCCGGTTTCGCCACAGCCGACGGACAGTTTCAGGCTGTCTGCCTGCTTGATGCCCTGATAGCGAAAGCGCTGTAGCCGCGTGGCGGCCTCGATGTTTAGCACGGACTCTCCCCCCCCCATGGCGGTTCCGCGTCGATTTCAGCCGCGCCTCGCAGCGCGAAGTGAAACCGGTTACATTTCATCACACGTAAGCTTGTCGAACACTTAGAATCAACGACGAATGACTAGGTAACCGGTTACATAAAACACTTGCCCTGCCGGTACGTCAAGTTTAATCATACGGAATGATACAAGCGGGTGTCTCGTGGCCAGGAAAGTAGGAAGCATCCGCGATGTCGCGAAGGAAACCGGGCTTTCCATCGCAACAATCTCGCGGGTCATGAACGGCGTCGATAAGGTCAGTCCGGAGACCCGCAACCGTGTTCTGAAGGCGTGCAAGAAGCTGGACTACTTCCCCAACCCGGCCGCACGCGCCCTCTCTACCAAAAAGTCCAGAACGATCGCAGCCATTATCCCGACGATCGAACATTCGGTCTTTGCAAAGTTTATCGCCGGCATCGAGCAAACTTTGGCAGAGAGGGATTATTCGCTCGTTCTGGCCGTCTCCAACGGCGACGAGGACGAGGAATTTCGGGCGGCGCGCAAACTTCTCGGCATGGGTGCCGAAGCCTTCATACTCAGCGGGGCGGCGCATAACAAAGCAATGGTGGAGATGCTGGAGCGACGCCAAGTACCGCATGTCTTCACGTCGATCTGGAATCCGGACTGCAAGAGTCCGACGATCGGATACGACAATTTCAATCTTGCCGCGAATGCCGTTAGTTTTCTCGCCGCGAAAGGACATCGCAACCTCGCTGTCATTCACGGACCCCTCGCAGAAAGCGACCGGACGGTCGCCCGGCGTGAAGGTGCGGCCTCTGTGCAAACGGAGCCACTTGTAACTGAGTTTCACGAAACGAGTCTCAGCGTTGAGGGTGGCAAGAGCGTGATCCGGGAAATCCTGACGCGCCACAGCGGTGTGACCGCAGTGTTGTGCTTCTCCGACGTTTTGGCACTAGGCGCCTACTTCGGTCTGTCCGAGGCCGGATTGCGAATTCCCGATGACATGTCGGTCATGGGTTTCGACAATCTGGATTGGGCAAAGGACGCCATGCCTCCGCTCACCACGATTGATCTCCCTGCAGCTGGGATGGGACGCGAAGTGGCCAGTCAGCTTGTGGATCACCTCGAGAGTGATGCAGCGCTCGTGCCGAAACTCCTGCCCAGCCGGATCATTGAGCGGGAGTCCGTCCGTCAGTTAGGCGGGGATTGCGAGCAGGAGGCCGGCGGTTGACGCGCGACTCGCTCCGCATGACGGGCGCGATGATGCAAAGTTTCAGGAAACTTGTCCGATCTGGGCGGAGGTGGGAAATGGCATTGCCGGAATCTATGTAGGGCGTTCAACTGACCGGCCATGGCGGTCCGGAGATGCTTTGCTGGAACGAGTCGATCCCGACCCCTGCGCCGGGTCCCGGAGAGGCGCTCGTCCGGGTGCTGCCGCAGGCGTCAACAATACCGACATCAACACGCGCATCGGTTGGTACTCCAAGGAGGTCACCGGAAGCACAGAGGAATGCGATCATCCGGCGGACGTCGACGACGGTGGATGGGCCGGCGCCCTCCAATTTCCGCGGATTCAAGGCAGCGACCTCTGCGGCGAGGCTGTTGCCCTGGGCGCCGAGGCCGGGAAAGTCGCTGTCGGGAAGCGCGTGATCTGCCCGACCAGCCAGCCCAATCCGACAGAAAAGGAGCCTACGCGGATTCTGGCCATCGGCTCGGAATTCGACGGAGCCTTCGCGCAGAATTGCGTGGTTCCCGCCAACCAGCTTCACGATGTCACCGACGCGCCGCTGACGGATATCGAGCTTGGCGCGATACCTTGCGCCTACGGGACGGCCTTCAACCTGCTGAGCCGGTCCGGGGTCGGGCCCGGCGATCGCGTAGTCATTGCCGGGGCGTCCGGCGGGGTCGGCCTTGCCGCCGTCCAGCTCGCGAAACTCCGGGGCGCGCGTGTCTGCGCGGTGGCCAGCGCATCGAAGCAGGCGATGGTGCGCGCCGCCGGTCCCGACGAGCTTCTCGATCGCGACCAAACGCCACCTCCCAAATCCGGAACAGTGGTGATCGACGTCGTCGGCGGACCCGGATGGCGGGCATTTGTCGAGGCACTGATGCTCGCGGGCCGCTACGCCAGGTCTGAAGCGATCGCCGGACCGATCGTCAACGCGGATCTTCGGACGCTTCATCTCAAAGACCTCACGATCTACGGGTGTACCTATACGCCGCACGAGACATTCGCCGAGCTGGTCGCCCTGATAAACACGGGCGCCGTCAAACCTCTGGTCTCAAAGACCTATCCGCTCTCGGATATCGCTGTTGCGCAGGCCGATTTTGTGGCGAAGGCCTATCCGGGAAAGCTGGTGCTCATTCCTCCTGACATCTGATGCGGCGCTTGCGTCGCCCCCGCGCGACCGTGTTCATTCGCCAATTCAGGCGTGACACAAAATCGGCCAAATTGGACTCGGAACAGTCGTGTGGTGCCGCAGCGAGCCACGGGCAGTGGTCAGGTGTTGCTCGGCCCTTTCCCGCCGTTCATCACTGCTTGTCGGCGCTGCGGTGCAGCTTCACCGAAGCGGCCGTTCGCGCGTCGCGCAGAAATTTACTGAGATGGGCGTCGGCGAAGCGTGACGACGTTCACTGCGGTTGGTCGAACGGCGGTTCTGGCGCATCGCCATGGGATCTGTCCGAAAGATCGGCGGAACCCTGATGCGGGCTGGGTGGTCTAGGTCGTGGCGAAAGAGGCGCCGCCGGGATGCCCCGAACGGCGCCGCAAGGGTCAGAAGTTGCGCTTCACGAAATCATTCACGGCTTCCCAGGCCTTCGCCCGGTTCTCGCCATAGCGCTTCTCGAGGAGGCCGACGAGCTGCGAGCGGCGACCGGCGGTCTTTTCGATCTCGTCATCGGTCAGATCGCCCCAGGCTTCGCGGACCTTGCCCTTGATTGCGGTCCAGTCGCCCTTCAGCGCCATGTTATCATAACGCGCCGCGATAGCGTCGATCTCGTCGCGCGCCTTCTCGATCGACATGCCGTATTCCTTTTGAAGCAGACCGGCCAGGTACTCCGCATTGCCGCGCGTCTGTTCGAGCTTGTCGTCGGTCAGCTTGCCCCAGGCGCTGCGTGCGGCGCCCTTGAACTCGTTCCAGGTGCCGTCGATCGTGTCTTGATGGATGTGCATTTCCGTCTCCGTTGTTGGATTGAACACCCACAGCATGTCCGGCGCCGTGCGCGGCGGGGAGTGAGTCACGGTATGCCGGGGGTTAACCGGCGGATCAGAGCTCGGTCACAACGCCCGCCTTGCGCCAGCCCTCGCGGATCTTCGTCTTGAGCTCGTCGGGCGCGTGCCAAAGCCGGAAGTTGTGGCTGACGAGGTGTTTGAACCGGTCGGGATCGGCTTCGATCGCCTCGACCAAGGGACGCGCTTCCTTCACCCGCCCGAGCTGGCCGAGCACCATCGCCTCGAACAGGATCTCGAAGCCCCAGGCGCTCTTGCCGCCCAGATGCACCTGCGTCAGCGCCTCTTCATGGCGATCGTCGAGATAGAGACGCCAGGCGGGGAGCCAGTAATACCAGCCGGGCGGATTGGGGCTGAGCCGCATGGCGCGCTTCATGATGCGAAGCCCCTCGCCCCAGTCGCGCGTGAACGCGGTGCAGACGGCGAGGTCGGCGAGCATATCCGGGTAGTTCGGATTGAGCCTGAGCGCGGTGTCGGCGGCGGCGCGGAAGCGGCCGAATTCGCCGAGATGGTAGTGCATGAGGAAGAGCGCGTGATGGCCGGCGACGTCGAGGGGATCGAGCTCAACCGCCCGCTGCGCCGCCGCCAGCGCGCGGTTCAGGGGATCGGGACGCAGGTTGTAGCCGCCGCGCAACTCGTCGCCGTAGACGATCGACAGCATCGCCCAGGCGCCGGCATAGTCGGGGTCGATGGCGACTGCGCGTTCGAGAAGGTCACGGACGCGGGCATGGGTCTCCTCGGTCGGCTTGCGCCAGTATTCCGATGCGAGCAGCCGGCATTCATAGGCGTCAAGCGCCTCGGTCCCCGCCCGCCGCCGCGTGCCGAGCCGGTGGATGACGCCATGCGGCTCGGCGATCTCGGCGGCGATGCGGGCGGCGACCTCCTCCTCGATCTCGAAGAGGCCTTGCGCGCTCAGCGTGCGGTCGAAGACCTCGCTAGACAGATGCGCCCCGGTCTCGGCGTCGATAAGCTGCGCGGTCACCCGCACCTGATCCTCCCAGCGCCGGACCGAGCCCTCGACGATGTAGCGCACGCCCAGATCGTTGCCGATGTCGCGCGGATCGGCGGGGCGGTCCTTGTAGCGGAAGGTCGAGTGACGCGAGATCACCTTGAGCTCGCGGAACCGGGCCAGCGCGTTGAGGATCTCTTCAGTGAAGCCGTCGGCGATGAATTCCTGCGCCGGGTCGCCGCTGAGGTTGTCGAAGGGCAGGACGGCAATGGAATAGCGCGCGGTGTCGGCTTCGCCGGGCGCGGCCTCGTCGGCGGCTTCGGGGTCGAATGCGACCTCGAAATGCGGGGAGTAGGAGCCCTTGGGAATGACGATCCTGAGAGGATCGTCGACTCCTTCCTGCGCATAATAGAGGTCGAGCCGCATGCGGAGCTTGCCCGCCTGCACGCGCACGATCGTGTCGATGGCGGGGTCGAAATCCTCGGGCCGGTCGAACACGTCGACGCCGATGGCGTAGCCCTTGAGCTCGGCGGCATTGCCCGCGAGCGACTGCTCGACCAAATAGCGCAGGAACCGGTTCAGCCGCGTCGTGCCCGCGAACTGGCTGCTGGCGAGGATGCGATCAAGTTGTTGCTCGACCACGCCCCGGCTGATCGGTGCGGTGGCGGTCGTGCTCACAATGCCGCTCCCGTGGCGATTGATCGTTGACTGGGATTCTCTGCGCGTCTCCCGCGGGTCCCATACCACATCCTTCACCGTGATTCACTCATCGCGGCCCCGTGGTCTGTGCCAGTTTCCGCTCATCGACAGGCGCCGGATCCATCTGGCGCCGGATGAGAAAGGGAACGACTGAATGACGAAATCTTACGAATTTGTCGCGGAGGCCAGGGCCGGGCTCGACCAGATCGACGCCGAGCTGAGTGCGCTCGAGACCAAGGTGAAAGCTTCCGGCAAGGCGGCGGATGATTGGACCTGCGACCAGGCAGGTAAGCTCCGCGCCGACTGGCAGAAGGCCCGCACCGAGATGCGGAAGATCGCCGATCGCATCGAGACCGAGGGCGACGAGGCCGCCCGCGATGCCAAGGCGCAGGCCGAGAGGCATTGGGCGGCGCTGAAAGCCGCTGTGAAGGCATATCGCGACCACGTCGGCTGAGCCGACGGGCGCGGATCGCGGCCGGGGCAATGGTGCCGCCGGCCACCCCACCACCAGAAGGAGAACCACCATGAAAACCGTGTTCACCCCCCTTGCCGCCGCGCTGATCGTCGCGGCCCCCACCTTCGCGGTCGCCGAGGAAAAGCCCGTCGCGGGCGGCTCGATCATGGGCGTCGAGGTCCATGTCGAAAGCGTCGTCGCCAACGGCTACAGCGCCAACAAGCTGATCGGCCAGACGGTCCACAACGACCAAAAGAAAGAGGTCGGCATGGTCCATGACCTGATCGTCGGCACCGGCGGCGACGTCAGCCTTGCCATCGTCGAGGTCGGCGGCTTCCTCGGCATGGGCTCGAAATGGGTCGCGGTGCCTGCGGGCCTCTTCGAGCCGGGCCCGAAGGCCGAACTGGTCCTGCCGGGCGCGACGGAGGCCAAGCTGAAAGAGATGCCGGCCTTCCGGTATGCCCACTGAGCGCGGAGGATCAGCCATGACCACGACAACGCATGACACCCAGGAGCGGGAAATCGGACGCGGCTGGTTCATCGCGCTCGGCGTCGTCCTGATCCTGACCGGCGTCGGGGCGCTGACCTTCCCGCTTGTCGCGACGCTTTCGATGGAGATCCTCGTCGGCTCGGCCATGCTGGCCGGCGGGATCGTCACCCTCGTCCACGCCTTCCGGACCAAGGAATGGAGCGGCTTCTTCTGGGAACTGATCCTGGCGGCGATCTATCTCGTCGGCGGGGTCGTGTTCCTCGCCAATCCGTTCGGCGGGGTCGTCGCGCTGACGCTGATGCTCGGCGTCTTCTTCACCGCCGAAGGCGTGGCGCGCATGATCCTCGCCTTCCGGGTCCGGCCTGAACGGGCCTGGGGCTGGGTCTTCGCCTCGGGCGCGATGTCGCTCCTCTTGGGCATCCTGGTGATCGCCGGCATGGCGAACGGATCGTCGCTGGTCTTCATCGGGCTTCTCGTCGGCATCAACATGATCTTCGCCGGAGCGTCGTTCATTGCCTTTGGCAATGCGAGCGGGCCGCTCGCCGCGCCCAACAATGCATAGCGAAGTCCCAGGGGCGGGCCGTCGCGGTTCGCCCCTGCCTGCCGGTCGAACGCAATCCTCGTAGGAGTAGGAGAGGCAACCGCTCAAGGGTTTGAAATGCCGGGAGGTCAGCGGAACTCGGCTCGCCTGGCCGCCAGGTAACGTACCGCGTCTTCACCGATGACCGGAGTGAACAGCGCTTGCATGCGGCGGGGTCCTCGTTCGGCCCATAGCGGAAATTCATCCCGTTCTGGGTTCTGCGGTGCAGCTTACGCCAGAGCGGTCCTTCCTTATCGCCACAGCTTGAGTGCCAGTCAGACAGCCCAAGTACGAACCCACCGAAACACAACGACCGCCGCGTTCACCGAATGCTGATATAATCGTGACTAGCGATGCAGCACGTTTAGGTCGACTGTGTTGTGGTGTGACCCGCACCGCCCATCGCTCGAAAGCTGCACTGCAGAAGGGCTATCGGAGGTTGTGCGTCTGAAGAGGAATCTGGCGCGCGAAAGGCCCTGCAATGGCTTTGAAAGCTCACCCCCGGATCGTCGCAGTTGCGTCAATGGTTGCGTTTGCGTTGTTTTGGCCCGGTGCCTTGCGTGCTCAAGAAACGACATCGCTACCAGACTACGTGGTCGAGCAATTTGGCACTCCCCCCGCAGTTCCGGACGGCCCGCTTTCCGAAGCCTTGCAGGCTGCGGTGCAGGTGGCCTTTCTCGAGAGTGCGATCGAGTCAACCTGGGGGCAAGATCAATCGGCCGCCCTCGGTGAAATCGCTGAGTCAAAAGATCCCCGGCTCGTCTGGATCATAAGTGATCTGATGCGATTTGCCGGCGGCGAACCGCTAAGCCGAGAACTAGCCGGTGCTGCCACGACATTGTTGGACATAGACGTACCGAACCAAAATCAGTGGGGGGTTGTGACGGACCATCTCATTGCATGGGACATCCCGGCGCCCCCTGATTACCTGCGGGCCAAGCGCACCATCTTCACAAGCCTTGTTCCCGGCTGGGACCGTATCATTGTTGAAGGCGACATCGACTGGCGGCTCGTGTCCTGGGGCGGCGTGCCCATAGACGATCGCGCCTATGATACGACAGACGAGCCGTGCAACTGCATTCCCGCGGCCGACAATCCCGAAGTCAGCAGCGCCGAAGATGCAACCTGGCTCAAGGACGACGATATCGTCTTCGGCATTGAGGTGAACGGAGAGTATCGGGCGTATCCGCGGCGCATCATGGAGGTGCGTGAAATGGTCAACGATACCTTGGGCGGACGTGACCTCGGCATTCCATACTGCACTTTGTGCGGTGCGGCACAGGCCTATTTCACCGACCGGCTGCCGGAGGGAATTGCGCGGCCCGTTCTGCGAACATCGGGGCTGCTAATTCGTTCTAACAAGGTGATGTACGACGTGAACACCTTTTCGGTGTTTGACACGTTCCTCGGCAAGGCGGTGACCGGGCCTCTTGCGGAACGGAACCTGCAACTGGAACAGGCCTCTGTCGTGACCACCGATTGGGGAACGTGGAAAAGGACATACCCTCAGACGACGGTGCTCGTGGAAGAACTGGCGCTTGGTCGCGATTTCGATTTTCGCAACGGCCGTGATGCCAACGGGCCGATATTCCCAGTCGGCGATGTCGATCCGCGCTTGCCCATACACGAGGATATCATCGGCATTGTCACGGCGTCCGGCAAGCCTGTGGCGTTCCAACGCAGTCAGGCGTTCTTGGCATTGAGCGACGGTGATGAGATCGCGTTCGAGAACGTCCGTCTTCAACTGGATGCTGGCGGCATAAAGGCCGTTGACGCAGACGGCACCGACCTTGGGAGCCATCAGGCATTTTGGTTCGCCTGGTCGCAGTTTCATCCGGATACCACACTCTGGCCCGGACAAGGCTCGGCGGAGTGAGCTATCCTTGGCGCGGCAAGGGCGAGGATTGAGGCTGTCGTAGCCGCTGGCCTGAAGCGCAGCGTTTGATACTTTGAGCTCTAAACTGACTTCAGGCGCGTTGCAGACGGCCCGCTCCTGCCGTTCGACTGAGTATAGCGACGCCGCGGCGCAGCCCGTGAGACCGGACTTTCGCGGCGCCCGCGAAAATGCGCACCACTTGACCTCACACAATGCGCGACACTCGCGCGAGGAGCCTACTCCGACTGAATGTCAGGTCTGGAATTTCGCGACATGCAGCATCCGAAAGTGCGCCGCCAGTCGACGGTCTCCGCGTGATGTCACGAAGTTGGGCTTCAAGGTTACACTCGTTGTTGCAAGACCCGGGGGTTCGTCCTTGCACACTCAGGGCGACGAAACCGACATGAATGGCCACAACCGATCGTGTTGAATGCTTGTGCGCTTGGCATCAGGCGGGAAACCGGCTGCGGTGCATCGAGCGCGCCTTCATACCGAAGCGCTACGATGGAACGGTCCGCGCGGGCGAGGAACACGGCGGCCTCAGCGCGCGGTCGGTGCCAGGCGGATCGCCGGTGGACAAGTCCCTAATTCGGCCGTCACACCATCCGTAGCTTTGGTACGAGTGCCTGCTACCATTCGATCCTGCCCTGGGTCTCGGTGAGCGACCGGACGAGCGCTGCGTCGTCCCCCACTGTGCCGAGCGGGCGCACCGCAAGATCGATGCGCCGCGCTGCGTTGTAGCCCTCGGCGGCGGCCTGATCGGGGGCGATGCCATAGGCGGCGCGGAAGCGGGCGGCGAAGCTTTCCGCGCGGCCCGGGTCCTGCCGGGTTTCGGGCAACTCCCCCGGATGCAGGAAGATCGTGTCCGATGTCAGCCCCGGCAGCGTTCCGGGCCGTGGCGGCTCTGACGCCTTGCCATCGAGGAGCAGCAGGAAATCCAGCGTCGCCGGTCGTGTTCCCATGAGCCCCTTGATCCCTGCCGCCGCGGCCCCGGGCAGCGGAACGATATGGACGTCGAGCCCGCCGATATGGCCGTCGGAGGTCTCGTCGGGATGTGAGTCGCGTTCGGCCGAGGCGATCAGGAAGCCGCGCACGGCGGAGGCGAGCCGCGCCTCGGCCCCGTCGCCCGTGGCCAGGATGCCGATCGAGAAGCTGTGGGCAAGCGCGGCGCCCGCGCGCGCTCCGAGGATGAGGAGCGCGGCAAGCATGGCGCGCAGGAGGAGGACGGGCCGCAGGTCGGTCATGTCACTCTCCTTCCGAGATGTTGGCGCTGCGCAGCCTGAGCGAGTTTAGCACGACGGAGATCGACGAGGCGCTCATCGCGAAGGCGGCGAACATCGGGCTGATGAGGATGCCGAAGACCGGGAACAGCACGCCCGCCGCGATGGGCACGCCCGCGGCATTGTAGATCAGCGCGAAGAACAGGTTCTGGCGGATGTTGCGCATCGTCGCGCGGGCCAGCCGGCGGGCGCGGACGATGCCGTCGAGGTTGCCCTTGACGAGCGTGAAGCCCGCGCTTTCGATCGCCACGTCCGCACCGGTGCCCATGGCGATGCCGACATCGGCCTGCGCGAGGGCGGGCGCGTCGTTCACGCCGTCGCCCGCCATCGCGACCTTGGCGCCCCCGTCTTGCAGTTCCTTGATGATGCGTGCCTTGTCCTCTGGCAGAACATCGGCGCGGATCTCGTCGATGCCGAGGCGCGCGGCCACGGCTCTTGCGGTGCGCTCGTTGTCGCCGGTGGCCATGATGATGCGGAAGCCGAGATCGTGCAGCGCCTTCAGCGCGGCGGGTGTCGTCTCCTTCACCGGGTCGGCGACGCTGACGAGGCCTGCGACCTCGCCCTCGACGACGACGAACATCACCGTCTCGCCCGCGTCGCGGCGGGCATTCGCCTTGTCGGCCGGCGCGCCCGCATCGAGACCGAGATCGGCGAGGAGACTCAGGTTGCCGAGCGCCACTGGCCTGCCGTCGACCTTGCCGGTCACGCCCTTGCCGGTCACCGCCTCGAACTCCTTCGCATCGGCCATATCGACACCGCACTCTGCCGCACCCGCAACGATCGCCTCGGCCAGGGGATGCTCCGATCCGCGTTCGAGCGAGGCGGCGAGGCGCAGCACCTCGGTCTCGTCGTGGCCCGGTTCGGGGAAGACGTCGACAAGCTTCGGCTTGCCCTCGGTCAGCGTGCCGGTCTTGTCGACGATGAGCGTGTCGACCTTCTCGAACCGCTCCAGCGCCTCGGCGTTCTTGATGAGGACCCCAGCCTGCGCGCCGCGCCCGGTGGCGGTCATGATCGACATCGGCGTCGCCAGACCCAGCGCGCAGGGACAGGCGATGATGAGAACCGAGACTGCAGCGATGAGCCCGTAGGAGAGCGCCGGTTCCGGCCCCCAGAGCGCCCAGCCAACGAAGGCCAGCACCGCGATCCCGATCACCGCCGGAACGAACCAGCCCGAGACCTTGTCGGCGTATTTCTGGATCGGCGCCCGGCTGCGCTGCGCCGCCGCCACCATCTCGACGATCTGGCTCAGCATCGTGTCGGCGCCGACGCGGGTCGCCTCCATGATCAGACTACCGGTACCGTTGATCGTTGCGCCCGTGACCGGGTCGCCCGCGACCTTCTCGACCGGCACCGGCTCGCCGGTGATCATCGACTCGTCAATCGACGAGCGGCCCCCGGTCACGACGCCGTCGACCGGCACCTTGTCGCCGGGGCGGACGCGCAGCCGGTCGCCGACCTGCACCTGTTCGAGAGGGATTTCCTCCTCGGCTCCATTGGCGCGGATCACGCGCGCGGTCTTCGCGGCCATGTCCAGAAGCGCCCGGATCGCCTTGCCGGTCCCTTCGCGGGCGCGGAGTTCCATCACCTGGCCCAGAAGCACGAGCGTGACGATCACCGCCGCGGCCTCGAAATAGACCTCGACATGGCCCTCGGCGTCGCGGAAGCCCTCGGGGAAGATGCCGGGCGCCAGCACCGCGACCACGCTGAAGATCCAGGCGGCCATCACCCCCATGGCGATCAGGCTGAACATGTTGAGATTGAGGCTGCGGAACGAGTTCCAACCACGCACCAGGAACGGCCAGCCGCACCACAAGACGACCGGCGTGCCGAGCACGAGTTCGATCCAGAGGGCCGCGCGTTCGCCGAAGACCTCGCGCACGGCGCCGAAACCCAGAAGCGGCCCCATCGTCAGGACGAGGATCGGCAGGGAGAGCGCCACGCCAACCCAGAAGCGGCGGGTGAAATCGACAAGCTCCGGGTTCGGGCCTTCCTCGGCCATCGCGGCGGATTCCAGTTCCAGCCCCATGCCGCAGATCGGGCAGGAGCCGGGATGGGTCTGGCGCACCTCGGGATGCATCGGGCAGGTATAGACGGGGCCCGTGTGACCAGCCGGCACGGCGTCGTAGCGCCCCGACGCAACCTCAGCCGCATGGTCGTGGCCGCAATGATGGTGCCCGTGCTCTGCAGCCTCGCCCTCTGGAACCAGATGCATGCCGCATTCCGGACAGTCGCCCGGTCCGGACTGCCTGATTTCGGGATGCATGGGGCAGGTGTAGATCGTGCCGGCCTGTTCTTGGCCGGATCCGGCCTCGGCGGTGTCGGCTGCGGAATGCGCGTGTCTCAATTGCTGGCCATCTCCTGGGACTCCCTCAACGAAGCTTTGCACCAAGATGGGGCTTCCAGTGACTGGAAGGTCAAGACCCGCCCGAATTCCGGCGCAGATGGCCGCGTATTGCCGCCCAGATCAGCGGTGCGCCGGTGAGAAGGCCGAGCCCAAGCACGGCCCAGGTCATGCGCCCGATCTCCGCGCTGGCGACCTCGCTGCCGAAATGCGCCAGAAGAAAGCTCGCCGGAATGATCCCCGCCAGCGTCGCCAGGCTGAAGCGCCAGAAATGCAGGCAACTCAGCCCCGCGGCATAGCTCACGAGGTCGAACGACACGAAGGGCATGAGCCGGCTTGCGAACACGGTCAGCGACAGCGCGTTCTGCGAGCCGAGAAGCCCGATATCGACCTTGTCACCAAGCCACCTGAGCAGCACGTCGCGCCCGAGGAACCGGGCGAGGCCGAAGGCGATCATCGCCCCCAGTTCGGCCCCGATGACGATATAGGCCGTGCCGACGACATGGCCATAGGCCGCGCCGGCCGCGAGCGCGATCGGCGCGCTCGGGATCGGGGTCGCGACGATGGCCACGGTCATGAGCCCGACGATCACCACCGGGCCGAGAAGGCCGGCATTCTCCACCAGGGCCTCGATCCGGTCCCGCGACAGGGCGGACTTGAGATCGGCCGGAAGGTCCCAGCCGAAGACGGCAAGCAGGACGAATCCAAGGATCGCGACGGCCGCAACGGCACGCCAAAGATCGCGCCCCTTGGCGCGGCCTTCCGGCGGCGGCTGCGGGTGTGGTTCCCGCGTCATGGCGTCATCCGATCTGCATGAGGCTATCGCGCCGCACATCTTCCGCCGCCCGCGCCACTGGCGCAAGCATGGTCAGGCGGCCTCGATCGCCTCCTTCAACATCTCGCGCACCTGGCCGGCGAGGCCCTTGAGCCGGGCGTTGTCGATCGCCGCCATCGAGGCGACGGGGTCGATGGCGCTGATCTCGACGCCGCCTTCGACCTGCCGCAGGATGACGTTGCACGGCAGCATCGCGCCGACCCGGGGCTCGATCTCCAGCGCCTTGTGGGCCATCTGCGGGTTGCAGGCGCCGAGGATCCGGTAGGGCTCCATCTCGGCGTCGAGCTTCTTCTTCATCGT
This sequence comes from Defluviimonas aquaemixtae, assembly GCF_900302475.1. Lineage (NCBI taxonomy): Bacteria > Pseudomonadati > Pseudomonadota > Alphaproteobacteria > Rhodobacterales > Paracoccaceae > Albidovulum > Albidovulum aquaemixtae. The sequence continues at coordinate 1,809,170 of NZ_OMOQ01000001.1, read as the reverse complement.
GGCCTTCACGTCGATCTCGGTCAGGACGCCGAAGCCCCTGTCGCCGAGCGCCGCCCGGACCCGCCGGTCAACCTCGTCGAAATCGGCACCGGGGATCATCCGATCGTGCGTATAGGTCATGTCCGCCTCCGCTCATCCCTTGCTGACATACTTCACCAGCGCGAGAATCGCGAGGATGACCAGAACCGCGATCAAGAGCATCCACAGCCCGCCAAATCCAAATCCCATCATTGCTCGTCTCCAGGTCAGAAGTTTCCCGTTTGCCGGCCCGGGGCGGGCAAACGGGGTCTGGTCAGTTGTTATCCATCATCGGCATCTGGCCACCATTCGTCCCGGGTTCGGTCGGTCGCTGATCGGCCGGGCCGCCGAACATGCGGCCGCGCAACTCGAGCATGGCCTCCATGCGGTCGGCCGGTACCGCCATTTCCTCCTTGGTGACACGGCCGTCGCCGTCGTTGTCGAGCGACTGGAAGCGGTCGACCATGGCGTCCCGGATCAGCGCGCCATGGAGCGCCTCGAACTCGGCAAGCGAGAGCGCGCCGTCGCCGTCCGCGTCGAATTCGGCATGGCGTGCCTCGAGCCCGGCGCGCAGCTCCTCCGGGGTCACGTTGGCGTCGCCGTCGGCGTCGAACGCTTCCATCATCGGCCCCACACCGCCCATCATGCCGTCCGGCATGAAGCCGCCCTGCGGGCCGATGCCGCCCATCATGCCGCCGCCCATCATCTGGCCGTGCATGCGCATCATCATCCGCATCATGTCGTCCGAGCCGCCGAACTGGCCGCCCATCATGCCGGGTCCACCCATCATGCCTTGGCCACCCATCATTCCGGGGCCGCCCATCATGCCGTAGCCGCCCTGCTGGTTCATCATGCCCGGACCTGCGCCCTGGCCGTGCCAAGGATCGGCATAGGCGGCCGCGGCGACGACGGCTGCGGCGACAAGCCCGATGGCGAAAAGCGATTTGCGTGTCATGAACATCACCTCATGTTCGTCGTTGCGATACCCGCAATATGGACCCGCCACCACGCACCGCCATGCCCGACGAAAGCCGATTTGTCGCAATCTGTCGCAAGCCGGTCGGCGGTTACGGACTGCGACAATTTTCCGGGGAAAAAGCGGGCCAAGGTCGCATACATTTCAAGCATGAATGACACGCCCCACATCCTGATCGTCGACGATCACCGCGATATCCGCGACGCCGTCAGCCGCTATCTGGAGC